>DGLA01000010.1:634506-702594 GCA_002387205.1 Stutzerimonas stutzeri
CCAAATACGAAAAGGCCACTCATACGAGTGGCCTTTTTTCGTTTCGCCTTTAGCTGGCCCCTGCCCTTATCTTCTTTGCTTCTGGTCTCGTCTCGTTTTTTATTCGTTACTCGACTAAAGGCTACCTGCAACTAAGTTGATAGACCGAACGGCTTAGATCAAACAGTTGATCGCCCGCCAGATACAAGGCTCTACCTGCTAACAACAACGACAAAAACTTCCACAAGACTTACTTAGTCGGCCTGCCGTCGCCGTTTCGCTTATTCCGGGCCCGATAATTTTTTTGTTTTTTGATCTTGACCGCCCTCAATTTTTGACTGATAACTACGTCACAGAAAAAAACGAGACAGGATGTTTCAGAGCCGCAATCGAAACCTACTCAGTTAGTCGGACATTGCCGCCGTGAACAGTTTGCAGGGATTGCCTTCCCTTTGGTGTTGATTTTCTCAATACCGGCAAGAGTACCTTTCTCCGAATGCTTATCTCGAACCCTAGCCGAGTGCGGTAGCTTTGCCCGCTTCAAGGCCAGGCCAGTCGGGCTTCCGGACGGAGAAAACAAAGTCTGTAGCGAAGCGGCCAACCGGGCCGGTGGCGGTAGCTTTGCCTAAAGCAAAGATTACGACTGCATAAGGCAGCCAGGGCTGCCTGATTAAAAGCATGATCAATAACAAGCACTTCTCCTTGATTAACTCGCCGTAATCAAGGGCCATGCTGCGTGCCGACCTGTAACTTTAATTGTGATCGCTTTATTACCAATCAGGAGTAAGCCGTGAGCACGACTTTTCGCAGCGTTGATATTGCAACCCACCAGTTGATAGTTAGGGAAATGGACAGCACTGGATATTCGTGCATCGCCAACTTCCTCACCGCTGAACAGCTCGCCAAGTTGCAACATGAAGTTGAGATAGATGCCAAGAAACATCACGGAGAATATTTTGCGCACCATGGCGGCGCAGCAATCGAGCGGTCTCTGTTAGGCGTTCTAGGCGCTTCGCCGGAGTTTCGCGAAATGCTGGCCAGCATCTATATGGAAGGCGTGGGTAAACCAGCATTCAGCGACACCATTTACCCGGTTCTGCGTTGCGTACAGGGCGGTACGGGACGACGGGAATCCAACTGTTTCCATTACGACGCAAGTCTTCTCACCGTTCTGCTGCCGATCGAGATTCCTCAACAAGGCAAGGATCGAGGCGACCTGATCGTTTTTCCAAACATGAGACGGGTTCGCTCAAGTGTCTTCATGAACGTACTCGAAAAACTGTTGATCCAGAACAAATGGAGCAGAGCGCTCATCACGACCGCCATCAAACGGGGATGGGTGAAACCAACGAAGCTGCAACTGGTTCCCGGCAACCTGTACATGTTCTGGGGCTACCGAACCCTGCATGCGAACGAGCCGTGCGACCCCAGCAGCCGCCGAGCGACCGCCATCTTCCACTACGGCGATCCGCACGCCGGCAGCCTTACCACCCGGCTGATCCTCAAGCTGAACCAGCGCCGGGCCCGCCGCGCTATCGCTGCAGGTGCACAACCGACCACCTGACGATATTCGCTTCGCTCGTTACGTCATCCTCGGCAAAACCACCGATAAGGACATCGAGATGATCAATGTCACCAAGTCGTATCTGGGCAACAAGTCCAAGTTCCTGAATTACATAGACGCTATCTATTCATCGGGTTGGCTGACCAATCACGGCCCTCTCGTGACGGAGCTCGAAGCGCGCCTGAGCGACTACCTTGGGGTCAGGAATATCATCCTGACCAACAACGGTACGCTGGCACTGCAGATTGCCTACCGGGCACTGGGTTTGACCGGCAACGCCATTACCACACCGTTCAGTTTCGTCGCCACGGCCAGTTCGCTGCAGTGGGAGGGTATCCGCCCGGTATTTGCCGATATAGACAGGGCTACCTGGAACCTGGACCCCAATGCCATCGAGGCGCGAATCGACAGCGACACCAGTGCGATCGTGGCGACGCACGTGTTCGGCAACGCCTGTGACGTGGAAGGCATCGCGCGCATAGCTGATCGGCATCGTCTGAAGGTCGTCTATGACGGCGCCCATGCGTTCAGCGTGCGCTACAAGGGCGAGTCGGTTTTCAACTGGGGTGATGTCGGCACGCTCAGCTTTCACGCCACCAAGCTGTTCCACACCATCGAAGGCGGTGCCATCGTTACCAACGATGACGCACTGGCTGCGAGAATACGGCTGCTGTGCAACTTCGGAATCGTCGATACCGACATCATCGACGGCATTGGTATCAACGCCAAGCTCAACGAGTTTGCTGCGGCCATGGGTCTTTGCATCCTTGATGACATGGCGCTCATCCTGGAAGCACGAGCAGAGATCGCCGACCGCTACGAACGCGAGCTGGGCGACTACTTCGACCTGCAGGTCCAGCAAGCAGGGTCTATGCGCAACCATGCCTATTTTCCCATCGCCGCTGCAGACGAAGATCATCTACTGCGTTGCCGAAGCGCCCTGAACGCCCAGGGCGTCAATCCGAGGCGCTATTTCTACCCGTCGCTCGACACGCTCGGCTACCTGCAGCCGCAAGTACCACAGATCCAATCGCGAACGCTGAGCCGGCGGGTGCTTTGCCTGCCCATCTACCCTGGGCTATCCCGTCATACGCAAAACACCATTATCCAGACCCTACTGCAGCAGCCGTCACGGCACGCACCAGCCCAGCCTGAACACTTCTGGCCGGCAACAAGCGCGCCCGACCATTGTTTCAGCGATATCCAGTACACGCACATTTCCTGATTGACCGACCCTGGCTGACGTCATGCCTGATTCCCCAAGATTATCGATGCTTCGCAACACCGGACTCAGCTATGTCGGTCAGGCCTATGCGTTGCTGGTCGGCATCCTCATCCTGCCCTTCTACCTGGAGCACCTGGGGGCTGAAGCCTATGGTTTGATCGGATTCTTCACCGTCCTGCAGGCCTGGTTGCAGTTGCTGGATGCCGGCCTGTCCCCGTCCCTGGTCCGTCAGATCGCACATTTACGGGGCCGGTCCCAGACCGCGACGATGCGCTATCAACCGGGTCGGCTGCTGCGCTCGTTCGAGATCCTGTTCCTGCCTGTGGCGTCGTTAACCGTGCTGGGCATCGGTCTGTCGAGCGGCTGGATTGCCCAGCAATGGCTGCAAGCACAGGAACTGAGCACCGAGACCATCATCCGTTGCATCAGCCTGATGGGCCTGATGATCGGCCTGAAACTCTACGCGACGCTTTACAAAAGCGGCCTGCAAGGGCTGGAACTGCACGCCTGGTTGAACGGTGCAAATATCGTGATCGCCACGTTGCGCTATTTCGGTGGTCTTTTCCTGGTCGCCTACGTGAGCCAGGACCCGCTGGACTTCTTCCTGTTCCAGGCGGTGATCGCGTTTATCGAGACCTCCATATTCGCAGCCAAGGCCTACGCGCTGATGCCCAACAGGAGCTGGCTGACAGGCTTCGACTGGGCCGTGGTGAAACCGGTGCTTCCCTTCGCCGCGGGAATGTTTGTCACCTCGCTGCTATGGATCGTCCTGACACAGCTGGACAAGGTACTGCTTTCCAACGTCCTGCTGCTCGAACAGTACGGCTACTTCTCCCTGGTGGCGCTGATCGCAACAGGGCTGATGACATTGACCAACCCCTTGGTACAGACGTTATTGCCGCGGCTGACCATGCTTGTTGCCGAAGAGCGCATCGCGGACATGCAGGCGCTTTACCTGAACGCCACCCGTTTCGTCTGCAGCCTGCTGTTTCCACTGGCCGGGGTGATCGCTTTCCATTCGGCTGAATTGATCCTCGCCTGGACCGGCGATGCCGAGGCTGCGAACTGGAGTCGCAACATCCTCCCCTGGTATGTGCTGGGAAGCGCAATCATGGCCATCAACGCTTTTCAGTTCTACCTGCAGTACGCCCACGGCCAGCTGCGGCTGCATGTCTGGTTCAGCCTGATCTCCGCGGCCCTGAGCATTCCGCTGGTCATCTACGCGACCATGCAGCACGGCGCCTATGGCGCGGCGCTCTCCTGGTTCGGATTACGCATGCTGACGTTCCTGATCTGGCCTTCGATCGTGCATAAACGCTTTGCACCTGGCCTGCACAAGCAGTGGTTGCAGGACCTGCTGCGCATCACCGCCATGACCGGCCTGGGGCTGCTGATCGGCGAGCCGATTTTCAATGCCATCGCCAGCGACAACCGCTTCGACACCTTGCTGGCCTTGGCCATCAGCGGGCTGATCTGCCTGACGCTGGTCACCTTCACCTCCAAGCCGGTAGTACTGCGGATTTATGTACTGATGACAAAGTCGAGCCTATAGATGAACACGCCACTCAAGAACGAACGCGAGCTGATGGCAGGCTGGGGAGCCTGCCATGAACCCCTGCTGACCATCGTCTGCCTGGCCTATAACCACGCAGCCTTTATCAGGGAAACGCTGGACGGCTTTCTTCGGCAGGAAACGGATTTCCCCTTCGAGATCATCATCCATGACGACGCGTCGACGGATGCAACCGCAGCGATCATCCAGGAGTACGCAGCGTGCTATCCGGAGATCATCAAGCCTATCTACCAGCAGGAAAACCAGTACCGCCTGGGCGTTCCCTTCAGTACGCGGCTGTTTGCGCTCGCTCGCGGCCAGTACATCGCCTACTGCGAAGGGGATGACTACTGGACCGACCCGCGCAAGTTGCAGATCCAGGTCGATTTTCTCCAGCAGCATCGCGACTACGTCATGACCTATCACGATGCCTTCATGTTCAACAGCCAGGGGGTCGTGCGCAGCCCGCACCTGCAGGGCCGTTTCCGGCAGGACGCCAGTGCCCGGGAATTAATGCAGGCACGCTACGTTTCGACCCTCACGGTGTGTTTTCGCAACCTTATTCATGAGCTTCCACCGGAGTTGCACGGTGTCGAAGTGCTGGACATCTGCTGGTGGTCGCTGCTGGGCGCCTATGGCAAGGGCAAGTTCATCGAGTCGATCAAGCCGGCGGCCTACCGCGTCCATGATGGTGGCATTTTCTCGATGCGCAGCAGCAAGCAGCGCATCCAGATGACCATGCACGCCTACTACAGCCTCGCCCGTTACTACCACCGGATCGGCAAGCAGGACCTCTATGAATATTTCCTCGTTCAGGTGTTCACCCACGCGCTGTCGCTGATTTCACCGCCGCGCAAGCTAGAGGCGCTGGGCAAGGTATTCCAGAACATCAGCATCAACCTGTTGCGCCGCCTGAACCCAGGCACATGAATCCACGCACCGGCACCCTTTACCGTAACGATGGCGAACCATTCAAGGAAGGATCCCCAATGACAGTCATGACCCGCTCTTCGTTGGAGTACGACGCGGACAATCGCATCGACCTGGCGCGCATCCTGCGCGTGGCCTTCGATCACAAGGCCCTGATTTTCACCATCACGGCCATCTTCGCCCTGCTTGGCGTTGCCTACGCGATCGTCGCCACGCCGGTGTATCGCGCCAGTGCGATGATCCAGATCGAGCCGAAGAAAACCGGCATCACCGGCATCCCCGAGGCGGTGACCAAGCCGGACTCGGTGTCCCAGGCGGTTACCGAAATCGAACTGATCAAGTCGCGCTCGGTACTGGGCCGCACCGTCACCGATCTCAAGCTGTACATCGAAACCAGGCCCAAGTACGTACCGTTGCTGGGTGGCTACATTGCCCGCCTGCACGATCCGGTCAAGGACGGCGAGCTGGCCGCCCCCCTGTTCGGTCTGGATA
This sequence comes from Stutzerimonas stutzeri, assembly GCA_002387205.1. Lineage (GTDB taxonomy): Bacteria > Pseudomonadota > Gammaproteobacteria > Pseudomonadales > Pseudomonadaceae > Stutzerimonas > Stutzerimonas stutzeri_N. Next base: position 640,249 of record DGLA01000010.1, read on the forward strand.
GCTACGCCTGGGGTGGCGAGAATCTGGATGTGTTCCAGCTGGATGTGCCGGAAGCCTACCTCGGCGAGAAGCTCGTCCTGCGTGCCGGCGCGCAGGGCAGCTACAGCCTGTACGATGCCGACGAGAAGCTGCTGCTGCGCGGCGCCGTCAACGAAGCCGTCAAGCATGAAGGCTTCCGTGTGCAGATCGCCGAACTGAAGGCGCGCCCGGGCACCGAATTTTCGGTGGTGCGCAGTCGCCCGCAGACCACTGCGCTGGGCTATCAGAAGCGACTGAAGGTCGGCGAGGCGGGCAAGGATTCCGGGATCATCTACCTCACCCTGGAAGACCCGGACGCGGACAAGGCCAACCGCGTGCTCGACCAGATCAGTCGCCTGTATGTCCGCCAGAACATCGAGCGCAGCTCAGCCGAGGCAGCACAACGGCTCGAGTTTCTGCGCTCGCAGGTACCGCTGGTTCGCAAGGAACTGGAAAAGGCCGAAGCGGCCCTCAACGACTACCAGACCAGCGCACAATCGGTGGACATCAGCATCGAAACGAAAGGCGTACTGGATCAGATCGTCGCGCTGGAAGCGCAGATCTCCGAGCATAATCTCAAGCGCACGGAATACAACCAGCTGTACACCCCGGAGCACCCCACCTACCAGACGCTGATGAAAAAGATCGGCCAGTTGCAGGCGCAAAAGGCGGCGCTGATGGAGAAGATCGACACCCTGCCGATGACACAGCAGGAGCTGTTGCGCCTGAATCGCGACATGCAGGTCACCACCCGTACTTATACGCTGCTGCTGGACAAGGCGCAGGAACAGGACATCCTGCGGGCCGGGACCATCGGTAACGTGCGGATCATCGACAACGCCTATTCGGTGGTGGAGGAACCGGCCAAGCCAATCAAACCACTGGTCGTGCTGGTAGCCATCTTTGTCGGGCTGCTGGTGTCGGCCATGGTGATCCTCTTGCGTCAGGTGTTCTACCGCGGTGTGGAAAGCCCGGAAACCATCGAGCATCTCGGAATACCGGTCTATGCAGCCCTGCCCTTCTCGGGCAAGCAGGAGCAGCTGCACAGGCTGCGCAAGATTCAGGACGGTCGCAGCAAGCTGCTCGGCCGAGCCGACCCCGCCGACCTGGCCATCGAGTCCCTGCGCAGCCTGCGCACCAGCCTGAAGTTCGCCATGCTCGAGGCGCGCAATCAGGTGCTGGTGATCACCAGCCCGACGCCTTCGGTGGGTAAATCCTTCGTCGCGAGCAACCTGGCTTCGGTCATCGCCCAGGCGGGCCAGCGGGTGCTGCTGATCGACGCCGACATGCGGCGCGGTTACCTGGCGGGCATGTTTGGCATGGCACCGCGCACAGGCCTGTCCGATGCGCTGGCCAGCGGGCTGCCCCTCGCTGCGGTGGTCAACAAGACCGACCAGGCCAACCTGCATTTCATCGCCCGTGGCCACCACGCGCCAAACCCGTCCGAGCTGTTGATGCATGACAACTTCGCCAAGCTGCTCAGGGACGCCGAGCGCGAATATGACTTCGTCATCGTCGACACCCCGCCGGTGCTCGCCGTGACCGATGCCGTCCTGGTCGCCCAGCTGGCCGGAACCTGCCTGCTGGTCGCCCGCTTCGGGCTGAGCACCGCAAGCCAGATCGAGGCGTCCAAGCGCCGCCTGGCGCAGAACGGGGTACTGCTCAAGGGCGCGATTCTCAACGGCGTCAAACGCAAGGCTTCAAGCGGCGCCTACGAAACCGGCGCCTACGGTTACTACAGCTATTCGCAACAAGCCTGATGTCAGCGAGGGAAACGCCATGACCAGAACCGTCGCCATGATGCAACCCTACCTGTTCCCCTACCTCGGATATTTCCAACTGATCGCGCGCAGTGATGTATTCGTCCTGGGTGACGATCTGCAGTACGTCAAGGGTTCATGGATGAACCGCAACCGGATCCTGGTCAACGGACAACCGAAGCTGGTGACCTTCCCGTTGCGCAAGGGCAACCAGTACGACCGGATCAACCAGCGCTGGCTGTGCGACGACTTTGCGCAGGAAGCCGAAAAGCTGCTCAAGACGATCGAGTACGCCTACGCCCGCGCGCCGTACAAGGCCGAGGTGTTTGAACTGGTGCGAGAGATCCTGATTCATCCGGAGCGCAATCTGGCGCGCTTCACCGAGCACTCGATCCGCCGTATCTGCGCTTACCTGAACATCGTCACGCCGATTCGCATCGGCTCAGAACTCGGGCTTCCTGCGCGCATGGACAAGCAGGAGCGGGTCGTCAGCATTGCCCACAAGCTGGGTGCCGAGCTGTACATCAACCCTATCGGCGGTCTGGACCTCTACTGCCCCGCCTATTTCAGGGCACATGGCCTATTGCTGCGCTTCCTCCGGATGGATGAGCTGAGCTATACCCAGCTAAACCAACCCTTCGTGCCCTCGCTGTCGATCATCGACGTGTTGATGTTCAACAGCCGGAGCGAGGTCCAGGCCTTGCTAAAGCGCTACTCGCTGATCGAGGGCGTCGAACAGCAAGCCTCGCTGCAACGGGCATAGCGACCTGTAAACGGACACCGTTTCACTCTCTAAGGATGGTTCTTCATGGCAGCGCAAAGCAGCAGCCCACGCTGGTACCTGATTCAGACCAAACCGCGGCAGGAACAGCGCGCCGAGGAGCACCTGCGGCGGCAACATTTCGAATGCTACCGCCCGCACAAGTCCGGTTCGGAAAGCCGAAAACCCACCGAGCCCCTATTCCCCGGCTACCTGTTCATTCGTCTCGATCGGCTGGAGGACAACTGGTATCCAATCCGCTCGACCCGCGGGGTAGCCCGCGTGGTTTCCTTTGGCGGCGAGCCCACACCGGTCCGCGACGAAATCATCGAACAGTTGCGCCAGCGCATCGCCACCGGGACCGAGCCGGCCGAATCGCCGCCTTTCAAGCCCGGCGATCGAGTACAGCTGGTGGGCGGGAGCTTTCAGGATCTCGAGGCGATTTTCGTCAGCACAGACGGGGAAAAGCGCTCGGTGATCCTGTTGAATCTGCTGCAGAGGGAACAGAAAGTCCGCGTCCCGACGCGCTATCTGGAATGTAGTGCCGTAGCGGTCCCTGGTGGACCTGACGGCATCTGACTGATCGACCCATGATCGTCTAAGGGACGCTCGCGATGAAGATACTGATATTGCACAGCCTCTATGCCCCTCACATCGGCGGGGGCGCGGAGATCGTGGTGCGCCAGCTGGCAGAAGGGCTTCAGGCCAGGGGCTGCGAGGTGGCAGTGCTGGCGACCGGCCCGAAACCCGGCCTGCACACCGAAAGCGTGGGTGGGGTACGGGTCCACCGTGCGGGCTTGCACAACTTCTACTGGCATTTCAGCCAGAACCGACCAAATCCGCTGCTGCGCTTTGGCTGGCATTACCGCGATCGCTACAACCGCAGCATGGGCCAGCAGCTGCGCGAGGTGATCGAGCTTGAACAGCCTGACCTGGTGCTCTGCAATAACCTCCCCGGCTGGTCCATATCGGTCTGGGATGAGATCACCGCAGCTGGGCTACCCATCATCCAGGTGCTGCATGACTTCTATCTGCTGTGCCCCAAGGACACCATGTTCAACAAGGGCCGCAACTGCGTACAACAGTGCGGCATGTGCGCGGCCTTCCGCCAGCAGCACAGCGCAGCGTCCCGCCAGGTTGCGGCTGTGATCGGCGTAAGTCGCTTCGTGCTGGAACGCTTTTGCAGCCGGGGCTATTTCAGCCAGGCCACCCTGCATGTGGTACACAACAGCACACCGCCGGGCATGGATACGCCCCCTGCGCCCCGCCCGAGCCATAGCGGACTGCTGCGCTTCGGCTATATCGGCACGCTGTCGGAAAACAAGGGGGTGGGCTGGCTGATCGAGCAGTTCCAGGCGCTATCGCTCAACGCCACGCTGGAGATCGCCGGCACCGGCAAGCACGACTATGAAGCACAGATCAAGGCCATGGCCGATCCGAGCAAGGTCCGCTTCGTCGGCTATCAAGCCGCTGAACGCTTCATGCGCAACATCGACGTACTGGTGGTGCCCTCGATGTGGGCCGAGCCATTCGGCCTGGTGGCCATCGAAGCCTGCGCTCAGCAGCTGCCCGTCATAGCGACTCGGATAGGCGGTCTGCCGGAAATCATCCAGGACAACCACAACGGCCTGCTCTGCTCACTCGATGACCCCGATTCGCTTGGCAGGGCCATGCTTCGCCTCTACCTCGACAGCGGGCTGCGCCAACGGCTGTCGAGGCAGGCCCGCGAAAGCGTTGCACCTTTTTTGGACATGGAACGGATGCTCGATCAGTACCAGTCGATCCTGCATGCCACGCTACACGGCCGGAGAGCCCATGATGACGCCCAATACGCTGATCATTTCGCCACACAGGTCGAGCACGCTGGCGATTGACAAACCCACAGTGCTCACGCTAATCGCCGCCTCGCTACTGATCAGTGAGACCTTTGCCGGAGCTCTGCGCTACTACCTCGACATGGCTGGGATTTCCGCCCTGCTCTACCTGCCGAAGCTGGCCTGTGTCGTGGCGGTGGGGCTGGAAATGCCACGGGCGCGAATCCAGCCGGGGGTATGGCTGGTACTGTTTGCCGCCCTGGTGTCGAGCATGCTGGCGCTGCTGCACGGTGCCACGCTGGGCAACGTGGGTTTCAGCCTGTTCATCTACACTCCGCTGCTGTTCGGACTGTTCTGCGGTCGTTATCTGGAGCACCGCTTGGGCCTGCTGGGCTGGGTGATCGGTCTTTGCCTGGTGGCATCGCTGATCGGCATTGCGCTGGACATGTTCACCAGCGTGCCCTGGAAGGGCTACACCTACATGATGGGCGACGTGGAGGTGACGGCAAACAAGTCCTGGGCCTTCGGCAGCACCGACCGCCTTGCCGGCTTTGCCAGGATGTCCACCAACCTGGCGGTGATGATCGCCCTGTACAGTCTGTTTCTCGCTGCGTTCCTCAGGTCCCGGCTGCTGCGCCTGATGCTCTATCCGGTGGCGTTCGGCGCGATCATCCTGACCACCAACAAGTCCACCGCTGCGGCTTACCTGCTGACGCTGATGATGCTTTTTCTTGCAGCGTACCGCGTACCCAGCGCCGCGGCCTTCTTCGTTGCGGTGGTCATGGGCCTGGCGCTGCCGGCCGCGAGCCTGATGCTGAACATCCCGCAAAAGGAGGCCTACAGCCAGGGGCTTTTCTCGTCGTTCAACGATCGGCTGATCAATAGCTGGCCCAATTTCATCGATGTCGTTGTAGGTGAAGGCTGGGGCTGGAGCGGTGCCGGCTTCGGCGCCGTAGGAAGCAGCGCGGCGGCCTTTCCGCTGACCTGGCTGGAACTGCTGAGCATTGCGGACAATTCGGCCCTGTATCTGTGGGGCATGCTTGGCGTCTTTGGCGTACTGCTCTACCTGCTGCTGTTCGTACTGCTCCTGCGTCTGCATGACCGGGGCCCGCGCATCCGTGACGCCCTGCTGGGGATCGTGTTCTGCACCTGCCTGATCGGCTGGGCCACCGATGTCTTTGAAGTCACGACGGCCACGCTGTTTCTCGGCATGGCCATCGCCCATGTGCTGTCACCCCGGACGATGCCGGGTGGGCAACACGCCACGACCTCTCTGCCACAGCCATTTCCTGGAGTTGACCTGCACATGTCTAGATCAAGGGGCGATCAGCCATGAGCCTTCATCGTCGGTTTCACCCTCTGCTGCTGACCATTGCTATATGCGGCATCGTCATGGACTCGAGAGCAACGGAGGCTGAGGATCCATTCATCATTGGGGTCGGCTCGCATGAGCTGCACCTGCGCAACAGCCGCGATCAGGGCTTCGAATTGCTGCGTCAGGCCGGGATCGAGTCGGTCAGGACCGACGCCCACTGGGCCTTTGTCGAGCGCCAACGTGGCCAGCTCGCGCTTGAGCCGCATTGGGACGACTACCTGGCCAAGGTCAAGGCCCAGGGAATCGACAATCTTTTGATCCTTGGATACGGCAACAGCCACCACGGCAACGGTGAAAAGCCGCGTAGCGAACCCGTGCGTGCCGCCTACAACCGTTATGTGGGGTTCATTGCGCAACAGCTGCGCGGCCAGGTGCGGCACTACGAGGTGTGGAATGAATGGGACCTCGAGGATCCCGAAGACCCCGGGCTCACCCAGGACTACGCGCGCCTGGTTGCAGACGCCGCCGGCATCATTCGCCAGCGCGATCCCGACGCCAAGGTGCTCGCCGGGGCGGTGACCAGCATGGGCATCGAATCCGGTTTCGCCTTGCGCCTGGTCGAGGCCGGGGTGATGCAGTCCGTGGACGGGATTTCCCTGCACCCCTACGTCCATTGCTTCGGCCGGGGGCGGGACACACCCGAAGACTGGATCAGGTGGCTGGAAGAGGTCTCGCTGGAGTTGGCCAACGCCGCCAACCAACCGGTGCCTCTCTACCTCACGGAGATGGCCTGGCCGTCGCACAAAGGCGCGTGTGGCTTCGACGAGAGCCTGCAGGCGGCCTACCTGGCCCGCAGCTATTTCCTTGCCAAGACGCTACCCAGCGTCCGTGGTTACTGGTGGTACGACTTCAGGAACGATGGCACCGACCCACATGAGCGGGAGCACAACTTTGGCCTGCTTCGCCAGGATTACTCACCCAAGCTGGCGTACCGGGTGCTGAAAGCCATCAGCCCGATCATCCAGCACTACCAGTTTCTCGAGCGGATCGACGAACAGGAGGCAAATACCGTGCAGTTGCGGTTCGGCAACGGGGAGGACGAGCTTCTGGTCGCCTGGAGCACCGACGGAACACGCACGGTCAGTGTCACCTCACCCGGCCCGGCGGCTGGCAAGGTGGAGCTGATCGACACCGCTATGCCTGATCAGGGAAGAACCGCAGGGAAGTCGCGCTGGCAATGCCTTGCAGACGGCAACAACTGCTCGACCCGTATCGAGCTCAGCACATTCCCCAAGATCATCAGCCTTGGCGCGCCCACTCCGGCAGCACTTGCCTATGAACAAACGAGCCAGGCATCCGAACCAGCAAACTCCAAGGACAGAGGGACTTACCGATGATCGTGATCAATGCTCGTTTCCTGACCCAGGAGATGCGTGGCGTACAACGTTTCGCTGAACAGATCTGCCTGCAGCTGAAAACCCTGCGCGACGACCTGGTATTCGTCGCGCCAGACGACATCTGCCTGCACGACAGTGCCGAGCGTCTGGGGGTGCGCCGCATCGGACGCCTTCGGGGTCACCTGTGGGAGCAGCTGGACCTCCCCCTATGGCTGGCACGCAACGGCAACCCGCCGCTGGTCTCACTGTGCAACACCGCGCCGCTGGCCTACGCCAACCAGATCGCCATGCATCATGACATCACCTACCTCCGGCATCCCGAAAGCTATTCCAGAGCATTCAGAACCATGTACCGTACCCTGACGCCGCTGATGCTTGGACGGGTCAAGGCAGTGATCACCGGAAGCGAATTTTCGCGTTCGGAGATCTCGGCCCACTACGGCCATCCGGCAAGCAATATCCACATCCTGCCCAGTGCCGTGGACGAACGTTTCCAGCCCTTCTGCGTAGATGCAGATTCGCGGGGCACTGCGCCATACCTGCTTGCGGTTTCATCCCCCAGCACGCACAAGAACTTTGCCCGGATGGTCGCAGCATTTCTGCGCATTGAAGGCCACGATGATGTCGAGCTGCGCATCATCGGCGATTCCAACCGGGTCTTTTCCGGCACCCTGCACGACGTAGAAGGCAGTCGCCGGATACGCAACCTGGGCAGACTTCCCGATGAGGCGCTGGTGGAGGCTTACCAGGGCGCTGCCGCCTTCGTGTTCCCGTCGGTCTATGAGGGCTTCGGCATTCCACCGCTCGAAGCACAGGCCTGCGGTTGCCCGGTCATCGCGGCGCGAGCCGCCTCCATTCCCGAGGTTCTGGGCGAAAGTGCGCTGTACTTCGATCCCCTGGACGTCGCGGATATCACCAGAGCAATGGAGCGGATCCTCAGCGATCGGGCGTTGCGCCTCGATCTTCGCCAACGAGGCAAGGCCAACGTGGCCCGCTACTCCTGGCATACGTCGGCGCGCCAGCTGTCGCGATTGATCGACCAGATATTCACCGGTGAGCGAGAGATCGACCCAACTGACGCAACGTCATTACCGCTGCACCAACCCAAGCACTAGCCAGACGGGTTCAGGCCTATCCGGGCCAACCCTAGCGCTGTCGGCGCAGATTCCCAAGTTCGATTCTCTACTGCCGTTCCCACGGTCAGCTGCTGCTCCCACACATATAAGGAAGGCCATCGTATGAAAATCGCCATTGTTCATGACTGGCTCGTGACCTACGCCGGCGCCGAAAGGGTTCTTTCCGGCCTGCTGGATGTCTGGCCGGACGCCGACCTGTTTTCCGTGATCGACTTTCTCTCCGACGAAGACCGGGCCAACCTTGGCGGCAAGCGTGCCATAACCACCTTCGTTCAGCAGTTGCCGAAGGCGAAGACGCATTATCAGAAATACCTGCCCTTGATGCCGCTGGCCATAGAGCAGCTCGACATGTCGGGCTATGACCTGGTGATTTCCAGCAGCCATGCCGTGGCCAAGGGGGTACTCACCGGGCCGAACCAGCTCCACATCAGCTACGTGCATTCGCCGATTCGCTATGCCTGGGATCTGCAGCACCAGTATCTGCACGAGGCGAGCCTGGACCGGGGCTTCAAGGCCAAGCTGGCGCGCATGCTGCTGCACTACATGCGCATGTGGGATCAGCGCACCGCCAGCGGCGTGGACGAGTTCGTCGCCAACTCCCATTTCATTGGCCGCCGGATCAACAAGAGCTATCGACGCCAGTCGACGGTAATCTACCCGCCTGTCGATACCCAGGACTTCACCCTGTACACGAACAAGCAGGAGTTCTACCTGACCGCGTCGCGCATGGTGCCCTACAAGCGCATCCCGATGATCGTCGAGGCCTTTTCGAGGATGCCCGACAAGCAGCTGATCGTGATCGGCACCGGGCCGGAAATGGAAAAAGCGAAGGAGCTCGCAACTGCCAACATCACCTTGATGGGTTACCAGAGCTTTGCCGTACTATTGCACCACATGCAACGCGCCAAAGCGTTCGTGTTTGCAGCAGAAGAAGACTTCGGCATCGCCCCTATCGAGGCTCAGGCCTGCGGCACCCCGGTCATCGCCTATGGACGCGGTGGTGTACTGGAAACCGTGCGCGGGCTTGATCACCCGGAGCCCACCGGCGTGTTCTATGCCGAACAGACTCCCGAATCGCTTATCGCCGCCATCGACCAGTTCGAAACGGAAGCACATCGCATCCTGCCTGAAACTTGCAGGGCAAGTGCGGAGCGCTTTTCAACCGAACGGTTCAGGCATGAGATCAAGGCGTTCGTCGATACTAGGGTTCGCGAAGTCTCTTTGCTCCAAGGACAGGATGTGGCATTGGCTCGGCCGATCGTGGCACCGGTAAGTGTCACCCCGGTTTACCCGACGGCGGTGCCGATGAAACACGCCTGAGTATGACCCCTATTCAAACGTGAGGTTTCAAGGATGAATGCAACAGCCGCCACTCAACGTATCCAGACAACCTGCGCACTCGGCTTCGCTCTGCTGATCAGCGGGACCACCAATGCCAGCCATCGCGCCGAGCTGTTCGATGGCCAGGCAAACCGCCAGGGTTACGAAATCTACTCGAATGACGCGACCGGCTGCCTGGCCACCCAACGTCCACGGGTCACCATTTTCGAGCACGGCACCAGTCAAGCTGCGCCCACATGTAGCAAAGGCGCTCAGCCTGTTACGCCTCCGGCTATACGCCTTGCCCGCCCGCTGCCAGGCAGTGGCTATAACCAGTTGAACGGCAGCATCCGCTATTCATTCTGAATACGATGACCCTTCGGAGGCGTCATGGACAATATCAATTCAAACCCGCAATCGCTGGTTTATGCCGATGGCTATTCCTATACGGAAATCTTCGAGGCCCCGGAAACACCGGGAATGCCGAGCAGCCACCGGCTGATCGCCGTGTTCCACGCCTTGTTCACGAGCGACCGCGAAAGTGACGTGATTGAAGTAACGCCACCAGCCACCGAGCCCGTTGCAGCAGCGCTGGAGACAACGGCCAGAGGCTGAACCCGACAGTAGTAACTACCGCATCACCCGAATCGCCCCGCAACAACCTTCGATAGCCCCACCGGACGGACTGGATGCCTTCCGGTGCGGGTTTGTGCCCGGCAACTGCTGAGAACAACCAGATGAACACGAGAACGACTGTGGTTACCGTGACCTACGGTGATCGCCTGGCTTACCTGCAGCAACTGGTGGACCGCGCGCTCGCCTTTGACGAGATCAGCGAAGTGATCGTGGTAGATAATGCCGCGCTCGCGCCGCTCGAGAGCTTGGTGGAGCGCTGGCCTGGCAGGGTCAGAATCATTCGGATTGGGCATAACTCCGGCTCGGCCAGTGGGTATGCGGTTGCCCTCGAAGCAGCTTTGGAAAGTGGCACAGACTACATCTGGATGATGGATGACGATAACGCGCCGACAGCAGAGGCAGTGGAGATCCTGCATCGTGAAGCTCAGCGTCTCGGCCGTTTACTCGGTCCGGAGCGTGTCGCCGTGCTGGGTTATCGGGCCACGCAGCAGGCGGATGTCGCTCAGGGCGTGGCGGCGCCCTATGTCCGCCAGCCGCGCTCCAGCTATTTTGGCTTTCATGTCGCCCAGCTTCCCTTCAAGGTCTGGCGTCGACTGCCCTGGGGCAAGCATCAGAGGCAGGTTCCAGCCAGCATCAGCCTGCCCTTTGCGCCCTACGGCGGCATGCTTGCGCACCGCAGCCTGTATGAGCGCATCGGCATGCCCCGAAAAGACCTGGTGCTGTATGTCGACGACACCGAATACACCCGCCGGATCACCGCCGATGGCGGCCGCCTTTACCTGTTCACCGATGCGGTAATCGACGAGCTCGAGCAATCCTGGAACATCAAGGCGCATACGCGGAATATCTACGAAAGCTTCCTGCTTGGCGGTTCCGATTTCCGCGCCTATTACGCCGCACGCAACCAGGCCTGGTTCGACAAAAACATCTGGGCAGACAGACCCTGGCTGCACCGCCTGAACCGCGCCATTTTCCTCGTCCTGCTGAGACTGGTCGCGCGGCTGCGCAATACCGGTGATCGTCTGAAGCTGATTGAACAAGCCATTCAGGACGGTGAGAAAGGAGCACTGGGTATGAACAAGACCTTCCCGCTGCGCTGATCCGCCTCGCAACCCGGCCGCAAGCACTCTTAGGAAATCTCTGGATGGGCATCGCACTGACTGACCGCGAACAGAACAATTTCGACTTTCTGCGTTTTCTTGCTGCCTCGGCCGTGGTGGTCGGTCACTGCTACTGGCTGTCGGGGATCGGCCATGCCGAGCCGGTACGGTTGTTTACCGGGAGCATGGACAGCGCGGACATCGCTGTGAACCTGTTCTTCGTCATGAGCGGTTTTCTCATCGCCGCCTCCTGGCAAAACAGCCGCAGCGCCGCGGATTTTGCGCTCAAGCGTGCATTACGCATTTTCCCTGCACTAAGCGCGTCGGTGCTGTTGACGGTATTTATCGTCGGCCCCGTAGCGACCCAGCTGTCACTGAAGGACTATCTGCTCGACAGCCAGACCCTGCGCTACCTGTCGAATATCGCGCTGATGACGCAATTCCATCTGCCCGGCGTGTTCGTGGACAATCCATTTCCCGAAACGGTCAACGGATCGGTGTGGACGCTACCCTACGAAGTTATGATGTACACCGCGCTGTTGCTGATGGGGCTACTCAAACTCTTCGGCAGGATCGCACTTGTGGTCCTGCCCATAGCGCTGGTCGTTGCTCACTTCCATGTGATGCCGGGTCTGGGCATCGACAGCGACGTCCTGCGCAAGTCTACCCGGCTGGGAATGTTCTTTTTTGCGGGTACGGCACTCTACCTGTTTCGCTCGAGCCTGCCCTGGAACTGGAAGGTCGCGCTGGCACTGCTGGCGCTTTCGCTGCTCAGCGCAGGGACCGAGCTGTGGCTGTACGTTCACGTACTGACGTTGCCCTATCTCACCATTTACCTGGCACATCTGAAGCTGCCAGCGCTTTCCCGCTTCGGCAAGTATGGCGACTATTCCTATGGCCTCTACATATACAGCTTTCCGCTGCAGCAACTGTTGATGTACTGGCTGGGGCCCGAGCTCCCGTTGCCGGCGTTCATGGCTATCAGCCTGACCGCCAGCATAGCCGTCGCCGCGCTGTCCTGGCATCTGATCGAATCGCCCGCCCTGCGGCTCAAACGCTACCTGCACAGTCGTCCTGCGCCCAGCGCAAGCTCGGATCTGACCCCGGCGCCATGAACCAGGTGTCGACTAAGGCGACGGCTCAGGCGGCTCGGCACCGCCCTCGATCAGCCGGTGTACCGTAGCCACCAGCAAGGCGAGCCCGGTACCCTTGGGCAGAAACTGATCGACCAGCTCCCGGCCCGGTATCTGTTGAGGCAGCGCGGCACTCATCATGAGGATAGGCACGTCGTCATAGGCCCGGTTGCGGCGGATCGTGCGGACCATTTCGCATCCGTTGAGCTCCGGCATCATGTAATCGGTGATGATCAGGGCAGGCTTCTCCTGCTCGAGCTTGACGAGCCCCTGCGCGCCGTTGGCTGCCTCGACCACCCTATAACCCTCGTCTTCGAGAATCATGACCATCAGTTTGCTGAGGCCGAGCTCATCCTCGACCAGCAGCACGAGTGGCGCCCGTTCTTCCGCGTGCTTGTCACGCATCCTGGCCCCCGGACGGAGGCTGGCGATGAGGCTGTCCGGTCACGACACCCTCGGTACGCTTCATCCGTTCACCTAGCTTGAAACCTTCTGCCCCAAGGTAGAACTCGTACACATAAGGATCGAAGCCGCTCTCGCGCATCTTCAGGATGGCAAGCGTGCGGTAGAGCCTCGACTCGAGTTCAGCGTACCGGAGCAGGATGATGTTTTCGGCAATGGCGGAAACCGCTGCGAACTGCAAACCATGTTCGCCGCCGACAATCTCCGCCAGTTCGGCGGTAAACACGGTGGTTACGCCTTCACAGCGAAGGATTGCGGTCAAGGTGCTGAGAAACCGGCCCAGCCGCTGCTGGTCAACCGCGGCTTGCTTGAACGCATCGACGCCATCGATGAATAGCCGTTTGACACCGCGGCGGCGGACCGCGTCGAGGATTTCCTCTGCCAGCTGGTCCTGCAGCAATTCCGTGGGCGAGCGATGAAGGACTTCCACCACGCCGCTCTCGACCATTTCCGACAGCCCTAGACCCAGCGCACTGGCTCGACGCCGCAGGCGGTGCGCGTCCTCGTAGAAGCCGAAGATCAGTCCAGGCTCGGCTTCACTGCTGTCGCAGATGAAGCTCAGCCCAAGGGTAGTCTTGCCGACACCGGTCGGCCCAACCAGCAACGTGGTTGAAGAATAAGGAATGCCGCCCTGGATGATCCGGTCAAGGCCATGGACACCTGTACTCAGGCGCTCGTCGCGCATGGGGGCCGACTCCAGCTCACCCGTGACCGCTTCGAGGCGAGGGAATACCCGGAAGCCTTCCCCCGTGATTGAGGTCATGTGTCGACCCGAGATGAAATCGCTGCCTCGGGTCTTTCGCACTTGCATGTAACGGAAGGTTCGAAACTGGTCCTGGTCGCTGCCAAGATGCAGCCAGCCGTCCACCATGGTGAACTCGGGGCTGCCGGAATTACGCTTGCTGTTGGTCAACAACAGGATGGTGCACCCGACCACGTCGGCATAGATCGACAGGTCGTTGATGAATTCCCGAAATGCGCGTTCCGACGCTGCGTTTTCCTCCAGTGCGAACAGGCCGTCGATGACAATCAGCGAGGCGTCCTGTCGCTTGCCGTTGCGGGAGAGGTATCGAAGGACGCCCTCGAGGCCATCGCTGCGCAGGATATCGAATGCGCTCTCGTACACGACCGAAGTGCCCGCGTAGCGGTTGTCCATGAAGGACATGTTCCGCAGATGGCGTAACAGTCGGTGGTGAGTTTCAGCCAGCAGCGTTACGTACAGAGAGCGCAGCCCATTCGCGGCCCAGCCGTAGCAGATCTGATTGGCCAGGATCGTCTTACCCTCGCCTGGCCCCCCTTGAACGATATAGACGGCGCGCGGCAACAGCCCTCCCTTGAGCACAGCGTCCAGCCCGGGCACACCGGTCGGCACATGCGACGGGCCCTTTTCCGGAATATTCGTATCGATCACAGCGGCTACCCGTTCAAGTCAATGTCCGCATGTTAACAAGGGGCCGCACCATTCGGTGCATCGCGTACAGCTTGGTCAACGCCCGTAAAGGCTCGTTCACATTCGAGGTGGCCATTCACAGGCAAGTCGTCAGCCAGCCTCACCCCTGCGATCCCACCTGGGGGCGCGCAGCGGTGCAGGCAGCCCCTTGCCGTACAGCGCCTGCAATGAGTTGTGCTGGAGCCTGCTGCACAAACCCCCTACCATGCGCGGCGACTCGAGCCCGACGCCAACACATCGAACTTATGCCTCTCGCCCCATTGTTTCGCGTGGACCTGCGCCGGCTGATCATGCTGCTGGCGATTCTCAGCGGCGTCATTGCCCTGGGCATCAGCTTCTACGCAAGCTATCAGGTGCAGCGCCAATCACTGATCGACAATACCCTCGAGGCCAATCGCGCCTATGCGGCGAAACTTGCCGACAGCACCGAGCGGTTCTTCCAGGCAGCACAGCAACAGCTTGCATACAGCGCGACGGTCATCTCAAGGGACGTCGATGACAAGCAGGCGGTGCTCGATGAAGCGGTACGCCTGGATCTGCAAACCGACAGTTTCAATGCAGTGGTCATCACCAGTGCCCAGGGCATCGTGCTGGCGACTTCACCCGATACGGGCCGTCTGGTCGGCAAGCGCCTCGACTCGCCCGGAGCCCGCCAGGCGCTTCAGGAACAGCGCCCGCTGATAAGCAGCCCCTATATGTCAGCGATCGAGACGCTCGTGGTGCTGGTGTCCCATCCGCTGTTCAGCAGTGAAGGCACTTACCTGGGGTATGTGGGGGGCGTCATCAGCCTCAAGGAAAAGAGCATCCTCAACAGCCTGCTCGGTGAGCATTATTACCAGGACGGCTCCTACCTGTACGCCGTCGATCCATTCCGTCGCCTGCTCTACCATCCGGACCCGAAGCGCGTTGGCACTGTGGTCGTTGAAAACCGCGTCATCGACGCCGTCACCGCGGGTGAAAGAGGCAGCCAGCGGGTCATCAACAGCAAAGGTGTGGATATGCTGGCCGGCTACGCACCAGTGCCCGTCGCCGGATGGGGTATCGTGGCGCAACGACCTACGGCAGCGCCCCTCACCCGCTCGATGGGCTGATGCTCAGGGTCCTCAAGCAGACAGCACCACTGGCACTCCTGACCCTGCTCTGCGTCTGGGGCCTGGCTCGCCTGATCTCGCTGCCGCTCTGGCAGCTGGCCAGGAGCGCCAGCGAGATGGATGCGCCCGGCAGCGCCGATCGCATCCAGCGGATACGCTCCTGGTACTTCGAGGCGGCGCAACTCAAGCGGGCCATGCAGCTGGGCATCAATCTGCTGCACCAGCGTATCGGCAAGCTCAATCTCGATGCCCAGACCGACCCACTGACCGGACTGCACAATCGACGCGGACTTGCGCTTGCGCTGGACGCCCTGCGCTCCGAGCGCAGCTCTTTTGCGGTCGTTGCCCTGGACATCGATCATTTCAAGCGCATCAACGACAGCCATGGGCATGACACCGGCGATCAGGTCATCCGGCATGTTGCCCAGCTGATGCGCGCCTCTTCGCGTGATGCCGACATTCTTTGCCGAAGCGGTGGCGAGGAGTTTCTGATGCTGCTGCCATCGGCCAGCCTGGATTCGGCCCTTCTGGTCGCCGAGCGCTTGCGATGCTGCGTGGAGCAGGCGGAGATGCCAGAGGTCGGCTTTCTTACCATCTCGCTCGGCATTGCCCTCTGGCCGATGCACTCGGCGGATGTCGATCGGGTGCTCAAGCTTGCCGATACCGCGCTCTACCAGGCCAAGCACAACGGCCGCAATCGCGCTGAAGTGGCCAGAATGGACCCCCACCTACCCGAGCCTCCGCCCCAGCCGAGCTGACCCAAGACCTTGCCGTGCCGTCGAGCACTCCGCCCCCTGAGACAGGCCCGAACAGCAGCAAATAGCTGTATACTCCGGCGCCTTTTACGCATGGTGTCCTGAGGTTTAACTCGATGAGCAAAGCGCCGACAGTCGGATTCGTATCACTGGGCTGCCCCAAGGCGACGGTGGACTCCGAACGCATCCTGACCCAGCTGCGCATGGAGGGCTACCAGATAGTGCCGACCTATCAGGACGCCGACGTGGTGGTGGTCAATACCTGCGGGTTCATCGACAGCGCCAAGGCCGAATCGCTGGATGCCATCGGTGAAGCAATCGCCGAAAACGGCAAGGTCATTGTTACCGGATGCATGGGCGTCGCCGAGGACAGCATCCGCAACGTGCATCCCAGCGTATTGGCGGTCACCGGCCCTCAACAGTACGAGCAGGTGGTCAACGCTGTGCATGAAGTCGTGCCGCCAAATATCGACCACGACCCCTTCGTCGATTTGGTGCCACCGCAGGGCATCAAGCTGACTCCCCGTCACTACGCCTATCTGAAGATATCCGAGGGCTGCAACCACACCTGCAGCTTCTGCATCATCCCGTCCATGCGTGGCAAGTTGGTCAGCCGGCCGGTGGGCGACGTGCTCAGCGAGGCCGAGCGCCTGGTCAAGGCGGGCGTAAAGGAGATCCTGGTGATTTCCCAGGACACCAGCGCCTACGGCGTCGACATGAAGTACAAGACCGATTTCTGGAACGGTCAGCCAGTCAAGACGCGCATGCTGGAGCTCTGCCAGGCGCTGTCGAGCATGGGGGTGTGGGTGCGCCTGCACTACGTCTATCCCTACCCGAATGTGGATGACGTCATTCCGCTGATGGCCGAGGGCAAGCTGCTTCCTTACCTGGACATCCCCTTCCAGCACGCCAGCCCGAAAGTCCTCAAGGCCATGAAGCGCCCGGCTTTCGAAGACAAGACGCTGGCCCGCATCAAGAAGTGGCGCGAAATCTGCCCGCAGCTGACCATCCGCTCGACCTTCATCGTCGGCTTCCCGGGCGAGACCGAGGAGGACTTCCAGTACCTGCTCGATTGGCTCACCGAAGCCCAACTGGACCGCGTGGGCTGCTTCCAATACTCGCCCGTCGAGGGTGCCCCAGCCGAAGCAATGGACCTGGAGCCCGTGCCTGACGAGGTCAAGCAGGATCGCTGGGATCGCTTCATGGCCCACCAGCAGGCCATCAGCGCCGCCCGCCTGGAGCGCAAGATCGGTCAGGAAATCGAAGTGCTGATCGATGAAGTGGACGAGGATGGCGCGATCGGCCGCTCCTATGCTGATGCCCCGGAGATTGACGGCATGGTGTATGTCGACAGTGATCGCCCGCTGCAGCCGGGCGACAAGGTACGGGTCCGGGTCACCAATGCCGATGAATATGACCTCTGGGCAGAAACGCTCTGATGCAGGTCGATCGATAAAACGCCCCGCATGAGCGGGGCGCCTTTATCCTGGTGAAGTCACAGTAAGATGGCGGCCTTAACTCCTGACAGCTAGCACATGTCTTATTCAGTCTCGCCCATCGGCTTCGTCCGCTCCTGTTTCAAGGAAAAGTTCGCCATCCCGCGCCAGCCGCAACTGGCCTCCGCGGCGCGCGGTGTGCTTGAGCTGATCCCACCCTTCGACCAGCCTCAAGCTCTGGAAGGCCTTGAGCAGGTCAGCCATGTCTGGCTGCTGTTCCTGTTTCATCAGGCGCTCGAAGCCGAGCCGCGCTTGCGGGTACGGCCGCCGCGTCTGGGCGGCAACCGGATGGTAGGCGTATTCGCTACGCGCGCAACGCACCGTCCAAACGGGATAGGTCAGTCAGTCGTCAGGCTCGACGGGATAGAGCCCGGACGACTTCATCTGAGCGGCATCGACTTGCTGGACGGCACCCCGGTGCTGGATATCAAACCCTACGTTCCCTACGCCGACGCCGTTATTGAGGCCCGAAACGACCTGGCCAGTGATTCCCCTCCGCTGATCCGGGTCCGCTGGACTGAGGCCAGCCTGAGCCAGGCGCGCGCGCAGGGCCTGCGACTGGGCGAGCCGCTGGTGGAGCTGATCGAGCAATGCCTGGCGCAGGATCCGCGACCGGCCTACCAGAACCCGACAGCGGAACGTCGTTATGGCACTCGCTTCTGGGATGTCGAGGTACGCTGGCACTACCCAAACCCGCAGATCATTTGTGTCCTGGAAGTGTTGCGCGCAGCGGACTAGCCTTGGCGATGGCAAGCGTTACAGCGCTGCCCCTCCGGCGGGCTGTGCCGACGCCCACGATAAAGCACGGTGATTCCATGCCTACCTCAGTCGGCATCTATCTTTACCCAGAGGTCGAGATACTCGACTTCACCGGCCCCTACCAGGTGTTCAGCACCGCAACGCGACTGGCCGTGGGCGGAGATATGCCGCCGCCCTTCTCCACTTTCACCATCGCGGCGCGCAAGGGGCTGGTCCGGGCCAGAGGCGGCTTGGTGGTGCAACCCAACTACAATTTTGCCAATCATCCCGCCATCGACCTGCTGATCGTTCCCGGCGGCGTGGTAAACGCGGAACTGGAAAACCCGGAGGTCATACGCTGGATCGAGAAAACGTCAGCCCAGGCCGGGCTTACCGCTGCGGTTTGTACCGGCGCCTTTCTCCTGGCAAAGGCCAACGTGCTTTATGCGCATAAAGCGACCACGCACTGGGAAGACATTACCGAACTCAAGGCAATGTTTCCGCTGCTGAAGGTAGTTGAGGGCTGCCGCTGGGTAGACGCCGGCCGCTACGTGACCTCAGCCGGGATTTCGGCGGGAATCGATATGAGCCTGCACCTGGTTCAGCGAATCGCAGGACTTGAGCTCGCCGCGGCCACGGCCAGGCAGCTGGATTTCGACTGGCGCCAGAACTCCTGACGCCGAAAGATACTTTGCCGTACTGCTGCTGCCGGTATTGCTAGTGGCTCGCCGGAGTCAGCAGCAGCCGCTGGGTGCCATAGACCTTGTCCAGGTTTTCTGCCTTGAACGGAAAGCTCATGTACTTTCCGCTCAACCAGGCCTCGATGCCGTCGGCATAGTGCGGGCTTGCCGGGTTACCCGATTGCCCGGAGCTGTTGAGCCCGATCATTGGTTCATCAAGACCGAAATCCACAATGATCCTCATGGCGGGAACGAGCCAGGTATCGAAGCCATCCCCCCATGGGTAAGCCGAGACGTTAAGGGTGCTGTGGTCGCCTCCCGCTGCGACAGGGCCGCGATCGAGGTAGCCGCTGACTGCGTTGATCTTGCTGCGCTGGCCGGCGGGCATATAGGGGGCGAGCTGCGTCGCGCCACTGCGCCAGCTGTAGGTATGAGCCTTGCCCCAACGCCACGCACTGCGATCCGGACCTTGCTCCGCCTCCAGGCGATCAACCGCTGCCACCAGCGTGCGGGCCAGGATCGCGGGCTTGTCTTCGGCCTGCGCTGTGCTGATGTCGTTCCAGTAGGGGCTGTCGTCCCGGCCCAGCAAATGATCGGCCTGCGCCGAATACGAGATATTGGCGGTTTCCACCAGCGCCTTCCAGGCAGTGCTGGTGTCGGGACCCAACTCATCGAGAAAGATCTGTCGCGCCGACTCCGACAGAAAAGCCTCGTACAACGCAGCATCCGCCGAGTCCGCAGACAATTTGCCATCGAAGCCGATCAGACGAGACAGGGTCCAGCGCGCCTTGCCTCGTGCGGGCTCGGCAAGCGCCTCTATGGCGGCGTCGAGCGCCTGGTCCATCCCAGGCGCCTGCAGCATCGCCCCTAGCTTGGCGGCAAACCCGGTGGTCTGGTCGTACTGCATCGCCTTCGCGCTCTGGGTGTCGTGGCTGCCTTGTCCCAGAAGCTGGGCGATCCGCTCTGCCCGTTCCGGGTAATGCCAGGAGTTGGATAGCTGCATGCCATACCCTTTGGGTACGGTGCGATGGTTGGCGGTTGCCAGCCAGCCCTGGGCCGGGTCTTGGTCATAGGGATGCAGCATGGGATCAGCATAACCGTCCCAGGCATAGCGCCCGTCCCAGCCGGGCGAAGGTACCAGGCCAAGCCCTTCGCGCCGATTGGGATACCGGCCGGTAACCTGCCAGCCAATCCCCTGCGCATCGGCAAACACGATATTGAGCGCCGCCGCCCGGATTTCGCGCGTCGCTTCGAAGCCCTCATCGACCGACTTTGCGCGCGACAGATCGAAAAACGCGTCCAGGGTCCGATCCGCTTCCAGCTGCGTGGTCTTCAGCGCCAACCCATAACCGCTGCTCAGCTGCAATGGCTGCAGCGGGTGCTTGCGCTCGCCAAGTACGCTGTTGAGCAGGGGCCCGTTGCGGGTTTCATACAGGGTTTCACGGATCGGCCGTTCCCCCTTGATGAAAAAAGTCTCATGGCGCTCGACGGCCTCGACCCATTTGCCCTCGGCGAGATACAGCAAGCGCTCGCCTTCGCGACGTACCTGCTCGATAAAGAGATCCTGGGTGTCGCCCATGACCATGGTCATGCCCCACCCCAGCTTGCCGTTGAAGCCCGCCACGACGGCAGGGACACCCGCAATGCTGACGCCCGCCGCCTCGAATCTAGGCGCGCGGATGTGGACGAAATTCCAGTACGACGGCATCGCCAGGGGCAGATGGGTGTCGTTGGCCATCAGCGGCTTGCCGCTTCGCGTATGGCTGCCTGCGATGGCCCAGTTATTCGAAGCGGCCACGCCAAGCATGTTCAATGCAGCGATCTGCCCGGCCACATTTCCCAGCGCGTCCAGTCCGGCGATGTCGCCGGTCAGCTCGAGCCCCTTGAGCTTCTCCGCCTCGTCGAACGGCAGAGACTCATCGGGATAGGTTGGCAGCAACCAGGCCAGCCTGTCGCTGCCGACCTTTTGCGCCATGGCCAGCGAAGCGATCTCTTCCTGCAGGTTGACCGCCAGGCCAAAGTTCAATAGGCAGAACACCAGCACCGAATCCTCGGGCTTCCAGTACTCAGGCACGTAACCCGCCGCAGCGAGGTCCATGGGCAGCTTGTCGCGATGCCGGAACAGATAGGCGTTGACCCCCCGCGCATAGACATCGAAGAACCGTTGCATGCGCGGCGAACTCTCGCGGTAGAGCACCTCCGCGCTTTTGCGCAGATTCACCGCACGCATGAAACGATCGATCTCCAATACGCCAGGCCCGGCCATCTCCGCCAGGCGCCCTTGCGCCATCAGACGCAAGCTGACCATCTGGCTCAGGCGATCCGTGGCGTGGACATAACCCAGCCCAAACAGCGCATCATGGAACGTCGCCGTCTCGATCAAGGGCATGCCCAGGGAGTTGCGCCGGATGCTCACGCTTTTGTCGAGCCCGGTGATAGGTTGCACGCCGTGCGCAGGCGGAAGGCTATCGCTGTAGCGGTTGTCCAGATAGGCCTCGCAACCGCTGAGACCGCCAGCAACCAGCGCGGCGCCCAGGGTAAGTCGTAGCAGCATTGAGGACAGGCGCAAAGGCATCAACGGCTCCTTCGCCGGGATGGCGACACGGAAATTCATGGTCAGACAGTGAGGTTAAAAGGGTGCGGCGCTCAGGCGGCTTTGTGATCGCTCGGCAGTGCTTCATCGAGCAACCAGCGGGCAGACCGGCGGGCTTCGGCCTTGTGCTGCAATTCGAGTGCGCTGAAATTCGCTTCGTGGCGGCGCCGCTCGTTCTTGTCCAGCGCCTTCCAGGCGGCATGGGTCGGCACCTGCTCAGTCGCTTCGTAGAGCACCTGGAAAACCTGGCAGCGTGGGTCCTGCCCGAGATTCGAGTCATAGTTGTCGAGCAGCACCTTGATGCGGATGGCGCCCTCGATGAGCGGCACCTGTTCGGTCAGCAAACTGCCGGCCAGCACCCTGATATCTCCGGCGAGCGCGGCGTGTTGCTGCGCCTGCAACTCGGCAACCTGCCGCTCCCTGCGCCAGACCTTGCGCCACAGATGCAAGGCATAAGCGGCCAGCGCGGCAACCAATAGCAGCCCGACGACTAGCAACACGAGAGAGGCAGTGGTCATGAGCGCATCAGGCTCCGTGGCACTTCTTGAATTTCTTCTGGCTGCCGCAAGGGCAGGGATCGTTACGACCGACATCCTTCAACGGGTTGCGGATTGGGTCGTGGCCGTGGTTGCAATGCGGCCCATGGACATGATGTTCGTGGCCATGATCATGGTCATGATTGCAATCGGGACCGTGTACGTGAGTTTCCTGATTCATCGGTGTCGCTACTCCGGAATAAAGTTGCCGGGGATTATCTCGCCATTGGTGGAGATGTGCACGCTTCGCCCCGCCATCAGGCCCGTTTTCAACTGACCATCCAGCCGATAGGCAATTGGGCGGTCAGGCTTCTCAAGCAGGCGCACGATGTACTTCATGTGCCGCCAGAGGTTGGTATGCACCGGCACCTCGTAATACTCGAAACTTCCGCCCGGGACAGTCAGCCATCCGCTGGACTCGCCACTGGCCAGCTCGATATCGTTGAGATGCACGGTGTAGATCAACCCGCGCACCGGCAGGCTCTGCTGATTGGGATTGTCGACGCGAAACCGCAGCAGAAATTGCTGTTCGAGCAGACGGGCCTTGATGATCTCGACCTTGGTGAGCTGAACACGCGGGTCCTGAAAATCGGCACTGAACCAGGTCGAACAACCCGCCAGGCCTGACAACAGCCCCAGCAAAACCACTGCTCTCGATATTCTTCTTATGGGTGCGTGGCAAAGCATTGCGGTACTCCAGAGGACGGCCAAGTGTAGCAAGCGGCGAATCGGCTGCAATGGGTTGGATCGAGGAAATTAGCGCAACCTTGCTACGTCTTTGCTACCGGCCGAAGCCATGTCAGCAAGCATCCGCCGGCATGGCATGGGATGGCATGCCCGGCCGAAAACAATGGCATTCCTTTCCGCTATGCCAGCGCCCGAGCCAGCACAGCGCGAGTCTTGGAGATACCCTCCGCCAATGCCAGTTCGATTTCGGCCATGGTGATGACTCCTTGCGCCTTGCCTGCAGCCGGGTTCACCACCAGCGCGAGGCAGGCATAAGGTAGCGCCAGCTCACGGGCAAGGACCGCCTCCGGCATGCCGGTCATACCGACGATATCGCAGCCGTCACGCTCCATTCTTGCTATCTCGGCAGCGGTTTCCAATCTCGGCCCTTGCGTACATCCGTACACACCGTGGCTGCTGAAAAGATAGCCTTCAGCGGCAAGCCCATCGATCAGGCGCTGACGAAGCGCCTCGTCGTAGGGAAAACTGAAGTCGATATGGGTCACATGCTCGATATCGCCTTCGAAAAAGGTGTGTTCGCGCCCGTAGGTGTAATCAATAAGCTGATGCGGCACGCACAGATGACCTGCACCCATCGCCGGATGAATGCCACCAACAGCATTGACTGCAATGACCGCCTGCGCTCCAGCTTCTCTCAGCGCCCAGAGATTGGCCCGGTAATTCACCTGGTGCGGTGGAATACGGTGCGGGTGGCCATGCCGCGCGAGGAACAACACCTCTCGACCGGCATAGTCACCACGCAGGATGTCGGCCGATGGCGGACCGTACGGCGTATCGATCGCAACGGCTTCGCGCAACAGGAGGCCCGGCAGCTCGGTAAGACCGGTACCGCCGACGATAGCGTGGACAGTCATCTGTATTCCTCGGTCAAACAATCAGTTCGGCAGCTTTAAGGCTGGCGATCGATGCCAGCCAGCGGGGGTCCTGCTTGTATTCGAGTGAACCGATCACCCTCCGGCGCATCTTCGACAGGGCTGGAGCGGGCCTTGCTCCAAGACGCTGCAAGGCCGAAAGCGCCAGCTCTGCAGCCGCCCGATCGTTACAGACAAGCCCCATGTCGCAACCAGCAGCCAACGCCGCCTCGATCCGGCTTGCGGCATCGCCGGCGACGTGCGCACCAGCCATCGACAGATCGTCACTGAAGATCACGCCGCCGAAGCCCAGCTCCTCACGCAGAACACCCTGGAGCCAGCGTTTTGAAAACCCGGCAGGCTGTTCGTCTACCTGCGGATAGATCACATGGGCTGGCATCACCGCGTCCAGTTGTCCTGCCAGGCGCTGGAAAGGCACCAGATCCTGCACCCGGAGCATCTCCAGGCTGCGTTCATCCACCGGGATTGCCACATGCGAGTCTGCCTCGGCCCAGCCGTGACCCGGGAAGTGCTTGCCCGTCGCGGCCATTCCAGCACGGTGCATGCCCTTGATAAAGGCGCTTGCCAACATGGTGGCACGCTGCGGGTCGCCCTCGAATGCGCGGGTGCCAACCACCGCGCTCCGCTGATGATCCAGATCCAGTACTGGCGCAAAGCTGAAATCAAGGCCCACCGCCAACACCTCGGTCGCCATCACCCAGCCACAGGTTTCGGCAAGGCCCTCGGCATCGGCGCGCGAGGCAAACTCCCGCATCGCCGGCAAGCGAACGAAGTCACGACGCAATCGTTGAACGCGACCGCCCTCCTGATCCACCGCCAGAAGAAGATCAGGCCTCAGCGCGCGTATCGCTCCGCAAAGGTCCGACACCTGACGCGGATTTTCGATGTTGCGAGCGAACAGAATCAGTCCGCCCACCTCCGGCTGGCGCAACAGTTGCCGGTCTTCGGCGGTCAGCCAGGTACCGGCTATGTCCAGCATCAACGAGCCTTGCATGCTAATAAGATGTTCCTTTAGTTAAGCGCCATGCCCGCCCAGCCGGGGCAGCCGGCTTCGTCGATCTGCACCGCGCAGCCGACCGGCACTCGCGGAAAAAGATCCAGAAGGTCGGCATTGCGCAGCCTGATGCAACCATGGGAAAGGGGCACGCCCATGGGTTCGGTATCGGGAGTGCCATGCAGATAGATGTATCGTCGAAAGGTGTCTACCGCACCCATGCGGTTGCGGCCTGGCTCGCAGCCGCTCAGCCAGAGAATGCGGGTCAGAATCCAGTCGCGGTCGGGAAACTCCTCCTGCAGGGCAGTGTTCCACACCTCGCCCGTCCAGCGACGACCGCGAAGCACGGCCCCCAAGGGCAGGCCGTCACCGATACGCGCGCGCACCAGATGCCGGCCACGTGGGGTGCAGCCGGACCCATTTTGTTCACCTGCTCCGTTGCGAGCGGTCGATACGGGCAGCCTGATACACAGCGCACCCTTGGAAAAGCCAAAGAGCAACTGGTCGGCAATGGAAATATGCAGCAGATCAAGATCAGACATGGGCAGCTAGCTTAGCCGATCGCTCTGCAGGCGTGTAGCTCAACCCTTGGCAGGCATTGCCAACGCATTGCGGCGAGCGATGGGATGCGCCTGGGCCAGGTGGCTGTCGGCAACGCCTGAATCGGCGCGCATGCCCGCCGCAAGGAACGGAACCATCATCCGCATGACCTGCTCGATGGAGGTCTTGGCACCGAAGTCGTTCTCGGCAATGGCACGCAGCGCCTTGATGCCGGACATGCTGAATGCCGCTGCGCCGAGCATGAAGTGCACGCGCCAGAACAGCTCAATGGGAGGAATCGATGGGGCGGCCTCATGGACACGCATCATGTAGCGGCGGAACACCTTGCCGTACATGTCTTCGAGATAGCGTCGCAGGTGGCCCTGGCTCTGGCTGAATGAGAGCCCCAGCAGCCGCATGAAGATCGACAGGTCATCACCGCTGCGCGGTTTCACTGCCAGCGCCTGCTCGACAAGGATTTCCAGTAGCTCTTCCAGCGTGTCCTTTTTGTCCGACAGCGCCTCGCGCCTGTCCAGTTCACGTTCCAGGCTGACGCAGAACGGCCCCAGGAACCGGGAAAACACCGCCTGGATTAGGGCCTTCTTCGAGCCGAAATGATAGTTCACCGCCGCCAGGTTGACCCCGGCCTTGCTGGTGATCAGGCGAAGCGAAGTCTCGGCGAAACCCTTCTCGGCGAACAGCTGTTCAGCCGCATCCAGGATCCGCTCTACCGTCTCAGACTGCGCCATGCCTTCTCCCCTGCCAAACACCCGTTTGAAACTTACGTTTCACTCTTACCCAAGTCAACAGCGAATACATCGTCGCTGCCTGCTCGCTAGCAGGCGAAGCTTGCATCAAGCGGGCGCCCGGCTCAACAAATCAAAGATTGCCAAGGAACCGGCACTGTATATAATCCCAGTCACTGTATATAAGAACAGAGACCTTCCATGACCAAGCTGACCCCTCGCCAGTCGGAAATCCTGGCCTTTATCAAGCGCTGCCTGGAAGACAACGGGTACCCGCCTACCCGCGCGGAAATCGCTCAGGAGCTGGGTTTCAAATCTCCCAACGCCGCCGAGGAGCACCTCAAGGCACTGGCTCGCAAAGGTGCCATTGAAATGACTCCTGGCGCTTCGCGCGGGATCCGCATTCCGGGCTTCGAGCCAGCTACCGAGGATAACGGTTTGCCCGTGATCGGCCGCGTAGCGGCAGGCGCGCCGATTCTGGCACAGCAGCATGTGGAAGAGTCCTGCCAGATCAACCCTTCCTTCTTTCAACCAAAGGCCGATTACCTCCTGCGCGTGCGTGGTATGAGCATGAAGGATATCGGCATTTTGGATGGTGACCTGCTTGCCGTTCACACGACACGTGAAGCACGCAACGGGCAGATTGTTGTAGCCAGGATCGACGACGAGGTGACGGTAAAACGCTTCAAGCGCGAAGGCGACAAGGTCTGGTTGCTTGCGGAAAACTCAGAATTCGCGCCCATCGAAGTGGATCTGGAGCATCAGGAGCTGGTTATTGAAGGCTTGAGTGTCGGCGTCATTCGCCGCTAGGAGAGAATATGCAGTATCAACTCCAACCCCTTGCAGGCAAACCACCGCAATTGTCTTTATTCGAAGGGTTGGTCGCGCACCAACCGGCGCCGTTCGGCCCTGCCAGGTGCGCTGACCCAGTGCCGAATGAAGGCGGCCTGAGCGAAATGTCGTTAACTGGCGATAAGGTTCAATGCAGGCAGCTGCTAGCGCCGGTATTGCGCGACCTCAGCGAGGCTGCCGACATCCGCTGGCTTACGCTGATTGCCCCGCCTGCGGCGTTGTCGCTCAACTGGCTTCGGGAGTCGGGGCTCAACCGTGATCGCATCCTGCTGCTACAGGGCCGCGGTATTCACGACACGCTGGACCTGGCCTGCAAGGCGCTGATGTCGGGCTGCAGCCATACGGTGATCACCTGGTTCGATCGACTGGATCGACCTGCCCAGCTGAAGCTGCGTAAAGCGGCTAGCCAAGGCAACACGCAGAGTCTGAATATTCGAATGAGAAAGTAATACGCTGCAGCTAACGGCACATGGACGTGCCTAGACTGTGCCAGTCGCAACGACCGGCAAGCATTGCTCAATGCAACACGTGCGGTCTCTCTTCCTGCTCGAATTCCCCTTCTGATACCCGGCCTGCCATTTGCACGCCGACACTGAACATCGCTTTAGCAATCTCTACATGCTGCCCTTGCAAGAAGACTTTGGCATCGTCGGAAAAATCCAGCGTTGCAAGAACCTCTTCGTCTTCGGCACGACGCAGCACGATGCTGCCGTCGGGTAGCTCGACGATTTCCAGAAAAGATGTTGGCATGGTCTGCTCCCCTTGAAAGGGGCGCATTGTAACAGCGCGCTGGCCAGTGGGCACCTCAAGGGCCGCGGAAGGCACCCGGGCCAACGGTGGTTCGATGGCACCCACCGTGAGGCGGGTGCGCTGTGGCCCGGCTGAACGTAGGATGGGCCCGGGCAGCCCCCAACCTGGGGCCTGCAACAGGGGTTCGCCGTTGGGGTTTGCAGGATGAGCATCAAAACCGTTGCACTGACCGTACTGGCGATGCTCGCCTTTGCGGGGAATTCGCTCCTTTGCCGCGCAGCGTTGCGCGACAGCGAGATTGATCCCGCCAGCTTTACCGCCCTTCGTATCCTTTCGGGCGCAACGGTGCTTTGGTTCCTGATCAAGCTGCGTAACGTGTCATCGGCAACAGGCGGATCCTGGGCTGGTGCCATTGCCTTGTTTGTCTACGCCACCGCCTTTTCGTATGCCTACCTGCACATCGATGCCGGCGCCGGCGCCTTGTTGCTGTTCGGGGCCGTGCAATTGAGCATGATCGCCTGGGGTCTCTGGCACGGCGAGCGGTTCCACTGGTTTCAGATCGCCGGCCTGGGCCTGGCGGCCGCTGGCCTGCTCGCACTGCTTCTTCCGGGCGCCAGCACTCCGGCGGTTTCGGCGTCACTGCTAATGGTGATATCAGGCGTTGCGTGGGGGGCTTATTCGCTACTGGGCCGCGGTGCGCCGGACTCGCTGGCCGCAACGGCTGGCAACTTCATGCGCGCCGTCCCCTTGGCAGCGCTGCTGGCAGTGCTGGCATTTTCCTGGCTTCAATGGGATGCAGCCGGTGTTACCTTCGCGTTGTTGTCCGGGGCACTGACGTCAGGCGTCGGATATGCGATCTGGTACGCAGCATTGCCTGGCCTTGCCGCTGTGCAGGCGGCCAGCGTCCAGCTGAGCGTTCCCTTGCTGACAGCACTGGCTGGAAGCCTGCTGCTGGGTGAAGCCCTGACTCCTCGCCTACTGCTCGCCGGGCTCGCTATTTTGGGCGGCATTGCGCTGGTCCTATGCTTCAAGCGCGCCCCTCGAACTGCCCGTTAGCAGACTAGATGGACAACAAAGCCGTAGCCGACGCCTACCACTCGGACAGGGATTCGCGGAAACGTAGCGCAAGCTCCTTGAGCTGTTGCCGCCAGGACTCGATATCGGCGCGACCCAACGGTAGCACCTCCTCCGCAACGGAAATCGCTTCGATCAACGGCATGGTGGGATCGGTTTTCGGTTTGGCCGGTGCGCGGGGCGGCTGGAACAAGGCGTCATAGGCGGAGATCAGCTGCGCAACCCAGGTCTCGGAATGGCCAGCCAGCTCGATCAGCTCGCTTAGTTCCGGGCTTGGCGTAGGCTCTCCGGGCGAGCGGAACAGCAACAGCTCCACCCGCGGTGCGTTTGCGTTGGCCAGGCGATAGTAGCCGGCAATTTCGTGGCAAAGCCCGAGCAGTGCGCCGTACAAATGAAAAAGACTCGCCTCGCGCTCGGCCTGAATCATTCCCGGCGCATTCACCGATCCCTTTTCCTCAGCCTTGCGCCAGTTCTCCAGCGAGAGCCCGGCGAAATAGATCTTCTGATTGGTGCGGGTGTAGAGCTCTTTGGCCATGGCGTCTGTCTCGTAAGCTGGAAGCTGGAAGCTGGAAGCTGGAAGCTGGAAGCTGGAAGCTGGAAGCTGGAAGCTGGAAGCTGGAAGCTGGAAAAGTATGGCGGCGGGCCCGGGAAACGCAACCCGCCTGTCGACGCCAGCCAGGGCAAGAACTCAATGCGAACACTCTCCTGCCCCCAGCGTTTCTTTCGGCTTGGCTCTATTTTGTGCTCTTGTCTTCCACCTTCCACTTGGCGCCATCGAAGAACGCCTTCCAGCCGGTTGGCTTACCGTTCACCTCGGTCTGCACGTATTGCTCCTTGGTCTTGCGACTGAAGCGGATCACGGCCGGACGGCCCTCCGGATCCTTTTTGGGCGCATCAAGCAGGAAATGGTACTTCGGGTCGATTTCGTCCTTGTGCGGAATCAGCTCCGAGACCAGTGGTGCACGCGTCTCGCGATTTTTCGGAAACTGGCTGGCCGCCAGGAAAAGGCCAGAAGCGCCGTCGCGCAGGACGTAGGTATCGTCCACCTTTTCACACTTGAGCTCCGGCATCTTGACAGCATCCATCTTAGGCGGCGCCGCCTCGCCACTACGGAGCAGCTTGCGAGTGTTCTTGCATTCGGCGTTGGTGCAACCAAAGAACTTGCCGAAGCGACCGGTCTTGAGCTGCATCTCGCTACCGCACTTGTCACATTCCAGGCTCGGACCCTCGTAGCCCTTGATGCGGTACTGCCCTTCTTCGATTTCGTAGCCGGTGCAGTCGGGATTGTTGCCGCA
Source organism: Stutzerimonas stutzeri (assembly GCA_002387205.1). Classification (GTDB taxonomy): domain Bacteria; phylum Pseudomonadota; class Gammaproteobacteria; order Pseudomonadales; family Pseudomonadaceae; genus Stutzerimonas; species Stutzerimonas stutzeri_N. The sequence goes on from DGLA01000010.1 coordinate 670,309, forward strand.
GATATGCAGCTTGTGCGTTTCGTCGAGCAGATAAGCATCCATGGCCGTGCTGCAAATGGGGCAGCGATGCTTGCCAAGCAGCACGCGGGATTCGGACTCACCCTCGTCATCGGCGGCGATCTCGTCTCCAGGAACGAGATTGACCGTCGACTTGCAGCGCTCCTTGGGCGGCAGGCTGTAACCAGAGCATCCGAGAAACACACCCGTCGATGCGGTACGGATCATCATCGGGCGGCCACAGACCTTGCACGGAATGTCCGTGAGGGTCGGCTGATTGGCGCGCATGCCGGCCTCGCTGGACTCGGCAATCTCGAGTTTCTTGCGGAAGTCACCGTAGAACTCGTCGAGCACGTGCTTCCACTCACGCTCGCCCTGGGCGACATCGTCGAGGTTTTCTTCCATTCCGGCGGTAAAGCCGTAGTCCATCAGGTTGTTGAAGCTCTCCGAGAGGCGCTCGGTAACGATGTCGCCCATCTTCTCGGAATAGAACCGACGGTTGTGCAACGACACGTAGCCACGGTCCTGAATGGTCGAGATGATCGCTGCATAGGTAGACGGACGACCGATACCGCGCTTTTCCATTTCCTTGACCAGGCTCGCTTCGGAATAGCGTGCCGGCGGCTTGGTGAAGTGCTGGCTGGGGTCGAGCTTGATCAGCTTCATCCCGTCGCCCTTGTTCATCTCAGGCAACACGTCGTCTTCGCCGCTCTTGCTCTGTTGCGGCATGACCTTGGTATAACCGTCGAACTTGAGGATGCGGCCCTTTGCCCGCAGCTCGAAGTTGCCAGCGGTGACCGTCACGCTGGTGGATAGATACTGGGCCGGCGGCATCTGACAGGCCACGAACTGGCGCCAGATCAGGTCATAAAGGCGCTCCGCATCGCGCTCCATGCCGGAGAGCTGGGTCGGGCGCAGGTTCACATCCGACGGGCGAATCGCCTCGTGCGCTTCCTGAGCACCTTCTTTGCTCGAGTAAGAATTCGGCTTCTCCGGCAGATACCTGTTGCCGAATTCGCCTTCGATGAATCCGCGCACCATGCTCAGGGCATCGGCCGACAGATTGGTCGAGTCGGTACGCATGTAGGTGATGTAACCCGCCTCGTAGAGCCGCTGGGCCATCATCATGGTCTTCTTGACGCCAAAACCGAGCCGGTTGCTGGCTGCCTGCTGCAGGGTCGAGGTAATGAACGGAGCCGACGGCTTGCTCGAGGTTGGCTTGTCCTCGCGTTTGGTGACGCTATAGCTGGCGCCCTTGAGTTGCTCCAGCGCAGCCATGGCGTGAGCTTCATTCAGCGGCTTGAAGGCCTCGCCGTTCTCCCGTGAAACCTCGAATCGCACCTTTGCGCTTTCCGCTGTGGCGAGGTCGGCATGCACCTCCCAATACTCTTCCGGGACAAACGCGCGAATCTCCCGCTCGCGCTCGACCACCAGCTTTACCGCAACCGACTGCACCCGGCCGGCAGAAAGGCCGCGAGCGATTTTCGACCAAAGCAAGGGCGAAACCATGTAGCCCACCACGCGATCGAGGAAGCGCCGCGCCTGCTGTGCGTTGACGCGATTGATGTCTAGGTCGCCGGGCTTGGAGAATGCCTCCTGGATCGCCTTCTTGGTGATCTCGTTAAACACAACGCGCTTGTAACGACTGTCGTCGCCCCCGATGGACTCGCGCAGGTGCCAGGCGATGGCCTCCCCTTCTCTATCCAAGTCGGTCGCGAGATAGATGGTGTCGGCTTCCTTAGCCAGGCGACGAAGCTCATCGATCACCTTTTCCTTACCAGGCAGGATCTCGTACTTCGCTTTCCAGCCGTGCTCGGGATCGATACCCATCCGCGTGAACAGCTGACGCTTGGCTTTCTCCTTCGGCGAAAGCGCCGGGGCTTCGGCCGCTGCGGCCTTGCCGCGCTTGACCGGCTCCTTGTTGGCAGAGCCGCTGGTGGGAAGGTCGCGGATGTGGCCGATACTCGACTTCACCACGTACTGGTTGCCCAAATACTTGTTGATTGTCTTGGCCTTGGCCGGTGATTCCACGATGACCAGCGATTTACCCATGGAGAGGAGAGTTCCTGAATCGAGAGGTGAACTGAGAATAAACTGATCGGCATGTCCGGTTGCCATAGGCGATGTCCGGCTGCCAGGGAAGCGAAGCAGCGTATTCCAGAGCTGCTACGGGAATGAATCAACACTCCGAAAACCTTCATGCCCACTGCTAAATCCGTTGGCAGCTGGCTGCCCGGTGGGTCGTTTTTCGTCCGAAACCGAGTGGAGTCGCTTTCACTCTGTCCGAAAAGCACCGCTATATATAGTGGCGATGGAGCCGAGGTCAAGCGCGAGGGTTAAGCCACCTAGCGCAGGACACCCTTAAAAACGGCTGGTTTCGGCCTCGATCAAGGCAAAACGGCAAAGCGTTTCGCCGTCGACTTCGACCGTTTCGGTGAACATCGAAAGCGGTCGCACCCAGAGACCAAAATCTCCGTATAACGCCTGATAGAAGACCATCGGCTCTTCCGTTTCGGAATGTAGGGCAACCGCATATACCCGGTACTCAGGCCCCTTGTAGTGACGATACCGCCCTGGCACAACCTGCATTCCAACCTCCGATAAGCCCACCCGGCATAAAAATGAAAACCGGGGCACATGGCCCCGGTTCCCTGTCCTCGAACAGCTTAGACGCGTTCGAACACCGTGGTGATACCCTGACCCAGGCCGATACACATCGTAGCCACGCCAAGCGTACCGCCGTTCTGCTTCATCACGTTCAACAGAGTGCCGGAAATGCGTGCCCCCGAGCAACCGAACGGATGGCCCAGGGCAATGGCGCCACCGTGCAGGTTGACCTTCTGCTCCATCTTGTCGAGCAGCTTCAGGTCCTTCAGCACCGGCAGAGCCTGAGCGGCGAAAGCTTCGTTGAGCTCGACAAAGTCGATGTCGTCCATCGTCAGACCTGCGCGTTTGAGCGCCTTCTGAGTGGCCGGCACCGGACCATAACCCATGATTGCCGGATCGACACCGGCAAGCGCCATGGAGCGGATCACAGCCATCGGCTGAATACCCAGATCCTGAGCCCGCTGCGCCGACATGACGATCATGCACGAAGCGCCATCGGTGATCTGCGAAGAAGTACCAGCTGTCACTGTGCCACCCTTCGGGTTGAATGCCGGCTTCAGCGCCGCCAGGCTTTCCTGGGTGGTTTCCGGACGAATGGTTTCATCGTAGTCGAAGACCTTGAGGAAGCCGTTCTCGTCGTAACCCTCCATCGGGATGATCTCATCCTTGAACATCCCGTCGACCGTAGCCTTGTGGGCCAGCCGATGCGAACGCTCACCGAAGGCATCCTGCTGCTCACGGGTGATGCCATGCATCTTGCCCAGCATTTCGGCGGTCAGGCCCATCATGCCGGAGGCCTTGGCGGCGTACAGCGACAACTGCGGGTTCGGGTCGACGCCATGCATCATGCCGACGTGGCCCATGTGCTCGACGCCACCGACGACGAAGACATCACCGTTGCCGGTCATGATTGCCTGAGCGGCGGTGTGCAAAGCGCTCATGGACGAACCACACAAGCGGCTAACCGTCTGTGCGGCGCTGGTGTGCGGGATACGGGTCAGCAACGAAGCCATACGGGCGATGTTCCAGCCCTGTTCCAGGGTCTGGTTGACGCAGCCCCAGATCACGTCCTCGACTTCGGCCGGGTCGATCTTGGGGTTGCGTGCCAACAAGCCATCGATCAGGTGCGCGGACATGGTCTCGGCGCGGGTGTTGCGGTGCATGCCGCCCTTGGAACGACCCATCGGGGTACGGCCGAAGTCGACAATGACGACGTCTCTCGGATTAAGGCTCATTCTCTCTATTCCTCATTAGAAAAGCGCCTTGAAAGCTACTGCGCTAGGCAGGGCGTCGTTGAAGTCAGCCTCAAAATGCTCATTTACTACTCGTAAACTCCGCTTTTTCGACCGACTTCGCCTCGCCTTGCCTTCGCTCGCTACGCTTTCAAAGCCCTTTTAGCCGTAGAAGCGCTGGCCGTTGGCAGCCATCTCACGCAGCTTCGCAGTCGGGTGGTACAGCGGGCCCAGGTCGGCGTACTTGTCGGCCAGGGCCACGAACTCGGCAACACCGATCGAATCGATGTAACGCAGTGCACCACCACGGAAGGGCGGGAAGCCGATGCCGTAGATCAGGCCCATATCGGCCTCGGCAGCGGTTTCAACGATCTTGTCTTCCAGGCAGCGGACGGTTTCCAGGCACAGCGGAATCATCATGAAGTTGATGATGTCCTCATCAGTGACTTCGCGCTGCTCATAGACGACAGGCGCCAGTATTTCCTGGACGCTCGGGTCAACCACCTTGGCAGGCTTGCCCTTCTTGTCCATCTCGTAGCTGTAGAAACCCTTGCCGTTCTTCTGGCCCAGGCGATTGGCGTCATACAGGGCGTCTACCGCTGTGCGGCGATCGTCCTTCATGCGATCCGGAAAGCCTTCAGCCATGACGTCACGACCGTGATGGCCGGTGTCCATGCCAACCACGTCCATCAGGTACGCAGGCCCCATGGGCCAGCCGAATTTTTCCATGACCTTGTCGACGCGCACGAAGTCCACGCCAGCGCTGACCAGACGGGCGAAGCCGCCGAAGTAGGGGAACAACACGCGGTTGACCAGGAAGCCCGGGCAGTCGTTGACCACGACCGGGCTCTTGCCCATTTTCTTGGCATAGGCAACGGTGGTGGCGATGGCGGTTTCGCTGGTCTTCTCGCCGCGGATCACTTCCACCAGCGGCATCATGTGTACCGGGTTGAAGAAGTGCATACCGCAGAAATTCTCAGGACGCTTGAGCGCCTGAGCCAGCAGGCTGATGGAGATGGTCGAGGTATTGGAAGCAATGATCGCATCCTCACGCACCAGGCCCTCGACTTCGGCGAGCACCGACTGCTTGATCTTGGGATTCTCGACCACAGCTTCAACCACGATGTCGACGTGACCGAAGTCACCGTAGGACATGGTCGGGCGGATGGCATTGAGTGCTTCAGCCATCTTCGCCGGCGTCAGGCGGCCCTTCTCGACGCGCTTGCCGAGGAGCTTGGAGGCCTCGTTCAGGCCCATCTGGATGCCTTCTTCGCGGATATCCTTCATCAGGATCGGCGTGCCTTTGACAGCCGACTGATAGGCGATACCGCCACCCATGATGCCGGCACCGAGAACGGCTGCCAGTTTCACATCACGAGCTTGCTTGTCGTAGGCCTTGGCCTTCTTCTTTAGCTCCTGATCGCTCAGGAACAGACCAACCAGGCTCTGCGCGACCGAGGTCTTGGCGAGCTTGACGAAGCCAGCGGCCTCCACTTCGATGGCCCTGTCGCGGCCGAAGTTGGCGGCTTTCTGGATGGTCTTGATCGCTTCGACCGGCGCCGGGTAGTTCGGACCCGCCTGACCGGCGACGAAACCCTTGGCCGTTTCGAAGGCCATCATCTGCTCGATGGCGTTGAGCTTGAGCTTGTCCAGCTTCGGCTGGCGCTTGGCCTTGTAGTCCAGCTCGCCGGAGATGGCGCGCTTGATCAGATCCAACGCAGCGGCCTGCAGCTGCTCGGGAGCAACCACAGCGTCTACGGCGCGAACCTTGAGCGCATCTTCAGCACGGTTTTCCTTACCCGAGGCAATCCACTCGACGGCATTATCGACGCCGATTAGACGCGGCAGGCGGACGGTGCCACCGAAGCCTGGATAGATGCCCAGCTTCACTTCCGGCAGGCCGACCTTGGCGGCCGAGGACATGACGCGGTAGTCAGCCGCCAGGCACATTTCGAAACCGCCACCCAGGGCGATGCCGTTGATGGCGGCGACAGTCGGGACACCCAGGTCTTCGAAATCGCTGAATATCTTGTTCGCTTCGAGATTACCGGCGACCAGTTCTTCGTCCGGCAGCTTGAAGTTGTCGACGAACTCGGTGATGTCGGCGCCGACGATGAACACGTCCTTGCCACTGCTGACGATGACACCCTTGACCGAAGCGTCGGACTTGATGGCGTCCACTGCCTGGCGAAGGTCGCTGAGGGTGAGGCGGTTGAACTTGTTGACGGACTCACCCTTGAGGTCGAAATTCAATTCGACGATGCCGCTCTCAAGAGCCTTAACCGTGATGGCTTTACCTTCGTAAATCATCAACTGATCTCCACGGTATGGAAGCTGAACGTTACGTGTCGCACGTCATCGATCCAGGACCGTCACCGATCCAGGTAAAACGACACCCACCGACACGATAATCCGGGCTGACGGCATTTGCGTGGCAAACGCTCGATTCATACGCCCGTTTGATTTGGGTGAGCACACCTTCATGGAAAAGCGACCCATTGTCAATCGGCCATCAAGCCGCTCGCGGCTCGTGCTCGCCCGCCAGACCGATAAGACTAGCCAAACCCTGCGGCGGTGCCGCACGAGATAGAGTCGGGCCTTGCCAGCATCAGTCAGCATTCACACCGATGATTGAACTCGATGAACCCTCATCCCCCCGACACCGTCACAAAATGACGGGGCGCCTTGTACACTGCGCGCCTATTGCCCCCTTCAGCCGCGACATTGAGCGGCCCGATTCTGGAGTTTTGCATGCCTGCCCCTATCGCCCGAGCCGATCACGGTCAAGATCCCTACAAGTGGTTGGAAGAGCGTGACAGCCCGGCAGTGCTCGATTACTTGAAGGAAGAAAACGCCTATCTCGAAGAACAGCTGGCAGATCAGGCGGCACTGCGTGAGACGCTGTTCCAGGAAATCAAGAACCGTATCCGCGAAACAGACCTGTCCCTGCCTTCGCCCTGGGGCCCCTGGCTTTACTACCAACGCACCACCGCCGGCGACGAGTATCCACGCCATTACCGATGCCCTCGGCCGGCAGATGGCTCGTTCACAGTCGATGAAAACCAGGAGCAACTGCTGCTCGACCCCAACGAACTGGCGGCCGGTGGCTTCCTCTCGCTGGGTGCATTCAGCGTCAGCCAGGATCACGGCAAACTGGCCTACAGCCTCGACACGCAGGGCGATGAAATCTATCAGTTGTTCGTCAAGGACCTGGCAACCGGCGAGGTGACCGCCCTGCCCTTCGAGGATTGTGACGGGAGCATGACCTGGGCCAACGACAACCAGACCCTGTTTTTCGGCGAGCTCGACGACACTCACCGGCCGCACAAGATCTACCGCCATCGGCTGGGTGACAGCGAGCGTACCGAGGTCTACCACGACCCGGACGGCCGCTATTTCGTCCATTGCTACCGCGCCAGCTCCGAGCGGCAATTGGTGATCCTGTCCAACAGCAAGACCACCAGCGAAGCCTGGGTCCTTTCGGCCGACGACCCGGAAGGAGACTGGCTCTGCCTGGCGCCCCGTGAGGATGAGCACGAATATTTTCCGGACCATGGTCTGTTCGAAGGCCAGTGGAGCTGGTTGATCCGCAGCAATCAGACCGGCATGAACTTCGCCCTCTACAGCGCGCCGGAGAGCACCCCGCAACGCGAACACTGGAAGGAGCTGGTCGCCCACCGCGACGAGGTGATGCTCGAAGACGTCAGCCTCAACGCCGATGCCGTTACGCTCAGCTTGCGCGAAGCGGGGCTGCCCGTGATCGAGGTCAGGCCTCGGCAAGGCGGAGCCTTCAGGGTGCAGTTGCCGGACGCCGCCTACAGCCTGCATGTGCATAACAGCCTGGAGTTCGACAGCCCGGTGATCCGCTTGCGTTATGAGGCGCTCAACCGCCCGGCACAGATCCGGGAATTGGGTCTGGCAGACGGCACACAACGGGTACTCAAGGAAACGCCGGTCGAGGGCGACTTCGATGCCGATGCCTATGTCAGCCAACGCATCTGGGCCAAGGCCGCGGATGGCACCCAGATACCCATCAGCCTGGTAGGCCGACGCGAGGCATTCGGCCGACCTGCACCGCTTTACCTGTATGGCTACGGTGCCTATGGCCACAGCCTGGACCCCTGGTTTTCTCACGCACGGCTGTCGTTGCTCGATCGGGGCTTCGTGTTTGCCATCGCTCATGTCCGGGGCGGCGGCGATCTGGGCGAAGCCTGGTATCGCGCCGGCAAGCTGGAGCACAAGCCGAACACCTTCTCCGACTTCATCGCCTGCGCGGAGAAACTCGTAGCAGACGGCTTCACCAGCGCACCGCAGTTGGCCATCAGCGGTGGCAGCGCCGGCGGTCTGCTGATAGGTGCCGTGCTCAACCTGCGACCTGAGCTGTTCGGCGCCGCAATTGCCGAGGTGCCCTTTGTCGATGTGCTCAACACCATGCTCAACGCCGACCTGCCGTTGACCGTCACCGAGTACGATGAATGGGGAGATCCGAACCAACCCGAGGTGCATGCCCGGATCAAAGCCTACGCGCCCTACGAGAATGTGAAAGCACAGGCCTATCCACCGATTCTCGCCGTGGCGGGCTACAACGACAGTCGCGTTCAGTACTGGGAGGCTGCGAAGTGGGTCGCCAAGCTGCGCGCCACCAAAACGGATGACAACCTGCTCCTGCTCAAGACCGAGCTGGGCGCAGGCCATGGCGGCATGAGCGGCAGATACCAGGGGCTGAAGGACGTAGCCCTCGAATATGCCTTCGTACTCAAGGTGCTCGGCCTGACCCAGCGCGAATAGCCAACCCGAAGCCTCCATGCGTGGGGATCGCCGGCGATGTGGAACAGGTTGCTGCCGTTGGGGTCACTTGTTCACCCAACTGCGGAGTGACGAATCATGAACCGGACATCCCTGAAGCGTGGCGAACAGAACGTAGAGGGCTGGGAGCGTGCAGCCTCTGTGGCAGGCGGCCTGTACTTTCTTGGCAAGGGCCTGCGGCGTGGGGGCCTGAGCGGCCTGCTGCAGCTCGCCATGGGCGGAATGGCATTGGCGCGGGGATTCACCGGCCACTGCGAGGCCAAGCGGGTAATCACCGACATTACCGAGCAGGCCAAGCTGGCTGAAGGCAACTCCCGCAGCATGCCCCTTGAGCGCAGCGAAGCGGAAGATCGCCAGTTGCAGGCCAGCGCTGTTGCAGCGACAAATACCGCAACGGTGACAGGCAACGACTCGCTGCGTAATCCGCCTGCCGGCGTCTGACAGCGTCCGGCCTAGGCGCGCGGGACGACGATCAGTCCCGCACGCTCGCCGATGGCGACACCAGCCTGAGGGAACAGAATGCAGCCGTCCGGCTCCTCAGCAATCCAGCGAACGCCATCCCTGTCTTCTGCCAACAACATTCCCCTTGGCAGCCGGGAAAAATTCTCGATATCCAGCGGAAGGCGCAGCACGAAGTCGTCGCTCTGCTTGATGATTTCTCGCGCGAGGCGGAACTTCTGCAGCGGTTTCGATGGATCATCCAGCGGCGGCGGTTCGCTGTCTTCGCTCCACGCGCAGGCGGCACGCAGAAAGATCGCAAGACATTCAGGCCAGACGCCGCCCGGCGCTTCAGCCATCTCCACCGTAAAGGCCTCAGCCGCATGGCGTGTCGCTGTATGCGCGGAGAACGTGGAAGATGGCTTCTCCTGAATCAGGACCGCATCCACGGCCGCCTGCCGCAAACGCTGCAGGCTCATCTCGGAAACTGCCCGCCCCGCCACCCACGGGCAGACTGCGAACTGCGGCAGCCTGGACGCACGCATCGCCGAATGAAGATCGTAGTGCCAGCGCCGCCGCTGCGGATCGGCGAAGAACCGTGCCACCAGTGACTCCAGCTCGGCAGCGCGTCGCTGCTCGTAGCTGGGGCCCTGCGCGTGGGAGCCGCAGAACAGGCGATTCAGATCCTGCCCCACCCGGCGCACACCCTGCCGCATTGCAGGCGGGTTGCAGAACATCAGCAATAGCCGTGCCCGAGGATGCACCTCGCCCTGAACGATGGCCTGGATAAGGCGATCAAGCACCTGGATCGGGATGACTTCACAGCCGTGCACGCCGGCGCTGAGCAACAGATCCAGCCCACCGTCCCGACCCGCTGCTGGCGTCACCTCAAGCACCCCTTCAGCAAGCCATTGCAACCGTGCCCGTGCCGAGGTGTATTGAACCCTTTCACCAGGCACCTGCCCGGCCATCGTCATCTGCAGCAGGCCGCCCAGCGAAAGCATCTCGATGCGATCAGCTGTCGTGATTGCAGTCAGGGCCGTGGACGTGTTCGCCGTCGCCTGATTCCATCGGTTCCATCTCCAGCTCCAGGCTCACCAGGTTGGTCGCCAGCGGGCGTAGCAGCAGGTTGGCGTACTCGGTATCACCGTCTTCGACGTCCACGCCGATCATCAACTGGTTGTTGCCAACCTGCTGAATCCATACCTCGCGGCCCTGCCACATCACCGCAAAGCGGGTGCAGGAGGTTTCAAGCTGGGTACCGTCTACGTCTTCCAGAATCAGTTGCAGGCTGTCGCTCATGGTCGGATCTCCCTAATAAACTGGACAGGGCGGCAAACCGCCCCGGTTGGGCTCAAGCCCTGGTGAGCATGGCTGCGGCTCGTTCGAATCGCGCAAGACCTTCGGCAATATCCGCCTCTTCGATGATCAGGCTCGGGGCCAGGCGGATCACATCGGGCCCAGCCTGCAGGATCATCAAGGCTTCCTTTTCGGCCGCATCGAAGATCTCGCGGGCGCGACCTTTCCAATCATCGTTCAGCACGCAGCCGATCAGCATGCCCATGCCGCGAACCTGACTGAACAGACCATGGCGCTGGCCGATTTCCAGCAAGCCCGTTTTGAAGCGTTCATGGCGAGCCTTCACACCATTCAAAACCTCAGGCGTGTTGACGATATCGACCACCGCTTCGGCCACTGCACAGGCCAGCGGATTTCCGCCGTATGTCGTGCCATGGGTGCCGACACTAAAGTGCGCCGCCACCTTTTCCGTCGCCAGCATCAACCCGATCGGGAAGCCGCCGCCGAGACTCTTGGCATTGGTGAGGATGTCCGGTGTGACGCCGTAATTCATGTAGGCATACAGTTCGCCGGTGCGGCCCATGCCGGTCTGGACTTCGTCGAAAATGAGCAAGGCCCCGTGCCTATCGCAAAGCTTGCGGGCGCCTTCCAGATAGGCCTGGTCAGCGGGCAACACGCCGCTTTCGCCCTGAATCGGCTCCAGTACCACCGCACAGGTCTTGTTGGAGATTGCCGCGGCGAGCGCATCCAGATCGTTGTACGGCACATGACTGATGCCCTGGATCTTCGGCCCGAAACCATCCGAGTACTTCGGCTGGCCACCCACGGTGACGGTGAACAGGGTGCGGCCATGAAAGCTGTTCACGGCTGAGATGATCTCGCACTTCTCCGGCCCGTGATTATCGTGGGCGTAGCGGCGCGCCAGCTTGAACGCCGCCTCGTTGGCTTCAGCGCCGGAGTTGCAGAAGAAGGCCCGGTCGGCAAAGGTCGCGGCAGTGAGCTTCTTGGCCAGACGCAACGCCGGCTCGTTGGTGAAGATGTTGGAGATGTGCCAGAGCTTGCCGGCCTGTTCGGTCAGCGCAGCCACCAGCGCCGGATGGGCATGGCCGAGCACGTTCACGGCGATACCACCGGTGAAGTCGATCAGCTCTCGTCCGCTCTGGTCCCATACTCGCGAACCCTGGCCTCGCACGGGAATGAAGGCGGCCGGAGCGAAAGTAGGAACAATGACCTGGTCGAAATCAGCACGTTCTACCGGAGTGTGCGGGGCGGACATCAAGGTTCTCCTGCGAGGCGATACACATGGAATGAAAAACGCCCCACCGTGGCGGGGCGTTGCTGGCGCAGTTTAAACGCTGGTCCGCCAGGAATGGGCGGTCCGGCGAAAAATTCTCTTCACTGGCCGATCGAATGCTGCCGATCGAGTTCGATGGCTTGATCGAGGGTTTCGAGCAGAGCCTTGCGCACCTTCAGCTTGGTGTTCTTGTGGGCGGTCATGTTGATCTTCTTGAGCTGCTGGGCCGTTGCCCGGGCAACCGCCAGCAACTCTCCAGCCGGAACGACCCTGTCCAGGAAGCCCGCATCGACCGCCGCTGCAGGGCCGAAAAGCTCGCCGCAGATCACCGAACGCTGGAACGCCGACTTGCGCAACCGATCACGCGCCAGTTCGATGCCGGCGTGGTGCATGGTCATGCCGATCTGCACCTCGTTCAGCCCGATATTGAATGCACCTTCCGCACCGATCCGGTAGTCCGAGGCCAGCAACAGGAACGCACCCTTGGCGATGGCATGCCCTGGGCAGGCAGTAATCACCGGGAAAGGATGGGCCAGCATTCGCCGAGTAAAGCTGGAGCCGGTGGCCACCAGGCTGATTGCGCTTTCGGCACTGGCAGTCATCACCTTCAGATCGTAGCCACCGGACAGAATGCCCGGCTGCCCGGTAATGATCACGACCGCGCGATCCTGCTCGGCACGATCAAAGGCTGCGTTCAGCGCCTCGAACACCGCCGGGGACAACGCGTTGACCTTGCCGTTGTGCAGCGTCAGCGTGGCGATGCCGTCTTCGAGTTCGTAGGAAACCAGTTCACTCATGACGAATATCTCTTGTTGGTAGTTGGCAGACGTTACCCAGCGCGACCGGCCAGGTAAAGCGCCGTGACTGACCGACAAGTCAGGCATCAAGGGCAAATCAGCGGCTGGCAGGCACGCCTGGCGGCACACTCAGCCCTCGGCAGTTTCCGGCTCCAGCTCCAGTACCGCCAGCAGCTCCGGATGCAGAATGGACTGCAATTTCGGATCCGAGACGAACAGGCCATGGGCGCCGTCCGGGATACCGCTGCTGATTCGATAGGGAATGCCATCGGCATCGACTGTCAGCTGGGACAGATCCAGATACCGTGGATCACAGGGCTGCTTGGCTGCATTGCGCAACACCACGACCTTGGGTCGCAGATGCAGCTGCGGATGTTTTTCCAGCACCAGCCCTACTTCACCGGTGTGGAGTTCGACCAGCGTGCCAACGGGAAACACGCCCAGCCAGCGGATGAATTCCTGCACCAGGGTTTCGTCGAACTGCTGGTCCGCGCCGCTGCGCAGCACGTCATAAGCGGTCTGGATCGGTCGGGCATCGTCGTAGGAGCGGTGGCTGGTGATCGCATCGAAGGCATCGACGATAGTGATCACCCGGGTGGTGAAGGGTATCTGGTAGCGATCGAGCCCCAGCGGGTAGCCTTTTCCATCAAGCCGCTCATGATGACCATAGGCGGCCTGGGCTGCAGCTGCAGGAATATCGGCCTGCGTACACAGCGCCTGGTAGCCGTAAGTGGGGTGCAGCTTGACCTGCCCGAACTCTTCTTCGGTGAGTTTGCCCGGCTTGTTGAGGATCAGGGGGTCGACCTTCATCTTGCCAACGTCGTGCAGCAGCCCGGCAATCCCCAAGACTTCTACCTTTTCATCGGACAGGCCGAGATGGGTACCGAACCCCATCGCCAGGATCGAGACCGAGAGGCAATGCAGGCTGGTATAGAGATCCTGGGATTTGAGCCGAGTCAGCCAGAGCATCGCGCTTTCGTTGCGCAACATGCTTTCCAGGTTGCGCTTGACCAGTGCCTGGCAGGCACGGGTGTCGATGGGCCGCCCTTGCTGAACGTCCGTCAATACCTGATCCAGCACCTCTGTGCTGTGCCGATACGCTTCGCGCGCTTCCTGCACTTCGAGCGATAAGGGGATGCGATTCATGGTGCGCTTGACACGCAGCGGTGTCGCCGTAGGGACGACCATCTGGCCTTCGCCGAGCACAACCCTTCGCGTGTCGTCGACAAATACATAGTCGCAGCGCTCACGCACCGCCTGGATGTGTTCAGGTTTCAGGAGCGGAAAGCCCTGGAAAAGGAAATCGGTCTGACGCCAGGGCCGATCCAGCTCGCAGATGTACATCCCGAGTTCGAGATAGCTGACATGCAGGCGGCGTTTGGTCGCAACCTGTACCGTGTCAGGGCGCTTTTTCCTGTGTCTGAATAACTTCATGGAAGCCTTTCCTGGCTCTTCATACTCTCTTCGCTCGATCCCGGCGGCAGGAAACCGATGCCATCTCGTGTTCTGAACGCTAGAACATTCAAAGGTTCATTGCCAAATATCATCTGGCCAGTATCCAACCAGTACCTTAACCACATGAAAAAACTAAAAAACTTTTTGCCATCGGCAACCTGTTCGGCTACATTAGCGCGCCTCGACGGACATCAGCTCCGTCGAGATCCGGTGAGGTGTCCGAGCGGTTGAAGGAGCACGCCTGGAAAGTGTGTATACGAGAAATCGTATCGTGGGTTCGAATCCCACCCTCACCGCCAGACCTGACGAGAAAGCCCCGATATCGGGGCTTTTTTGTATCCGCGAGTAAACGCGCCCTGCGCGCCCTCCTCTATTGCCTTGCAAGCAGACTGCGCCGCACAAAAGCCGAGCCCGGCTTCGATATCCAGCGCAAGCCATTGCCAATGTCGTCGCTGAACCAACGACAGCACCGTTACCCGCAAATGTTCCGATTTCACCCGTTGTCGCTCCGCTTCACGGCGTGGCGTTTCCATTGGCATCAATGCGGCCATCGGCCCGGCTGGACGGCGCCGGTACCGATTGGCGCGGGACCGCGCGCGAAGCTCGCGGATCATCAGGGGACCCGGATGGGTGGCGGCCACCCCTCATGCATGCAGCCATGTGTCGGCCCAAACCGTTCTCGCCCGGGCCTGGTCTGCTAATTGCTTTGCCTTCGACCAAGACAGCGGCAATCGACGGCCAGAGATCGACGAAGCAAATCGGCCGTCAGCGTGCAGACCGATCAGCAGATCGCGTGACCGAAGCGGCATGACGCGATTATTGACCGGCTCACTGGAGCCCCGCCTCAAACAACAACAAAGGCCGCCCCATGCTCAAGCACAAGAAATTCCGGCAGGCAACATTGATCCTGATCGCAACAGCTATAATCCTGATCCTCCCTAACCTGACCCGGCTCATTGGCTGAAGGGCCCACGAGATTGCGCGAGAGGATTCCATGTACCGACTGCTTCCGATATTGATGCTGCTGACCGTGACTGCCACGGCTGGAACCATAGACCAGCCCGCCGCCCTGGCCGCCCTGCAGCAACCGGACAGCGTTCTGATCGACGTGCGGACCGCACCGGAATACGCCGAGGGGGCACTGCCCGACGCCACGCGCATCGAGACGCAGCACCTAGCTGAACGTATCGCCAGCGTGGCCCCCGACAAGCAGACCCCGGTCATCCTCTATTGCCGCACGGGCCGGCGATCTTCAGCCGCGCAGGATCTACTGCAAGGCATGGGCTATTCCAACGTCATCAACGCCGGCGGCTACGACGAGCTCAAATCTGTCGTCATGCCTCGCTGAAGCCATTCCACCGTCACCGTTTCGTTTACTTCCCGAGATCGCGGAACTAATGCCGAGCAGGGGCTACTGAAAAAGTAGCCCACTGCTCTGGCGCCTGGCCGCGCCCGCCCACCGGAGGATTCGAATCGATGAATTGGGACGTGATGTTGAACGAGAGGTTATGGATCAACACCGGCATTATCGTTGGCGTCACCCTCGTCAGTTATCTGGTGCTGCAGGCAATCCTGCGGATTATCACCAACCGCCTGCGCAAGCTGGCCAAAGGCTCCAGAAGCGGCTTTGTCGGCATCGCCGCGGAGATGCTCAGCCGCACCAGTCACATATTGCTTATTGCGCTTTCCCTGCTGGTTGCCCTGAAGGTTGTTGAGCTGCCGGAGCGCTGGGAGGCGGCGATGTCGCACGGCTGGTTCATTGCGCTGGCGTTCCAGATTGCCCTCTGGCTGGACGCCGGGGTCCGCCTGTGGATGGAAAGCCTGACCCACGATGGCAAGACGCGTAATCCGGTAACCACCACGATCATAGGCATCATGGTGCGCATCGTTGTCTGGACGATGATGCTGCTGTCGATCCTCGCCAACCTCGGCGTGGACATCACGGCCATGGTAGCCAGCCTCGGGGTCGGCGGTATCGCCATCGCCCTGGCCGTCCAGACACTGCTCAGCGATATCTTTGCCTCGCTGTCCATCGGCATCGACAAGCCGTTCGAGATTGGCGACTTCGTGGTGTTTGGCGATGTCGCCGGCAACATCGAACACATCGGCCTGAAGACGACCCGCATCCGCAGCCTGAGCGGCGAACAGGTGGTGTGCTCCAACGCCGACCTGCTCAAGCAGACCCTGCACAACTACAAGCGCATGAACACGCGACGCATCGTGTTCAAGTTCGGCATCACCTACAACACGCCGTCGGACAAAGTGCGTGAAGTCTCGGCGCTGGTGAAGCGGATCATCGACGAGGTAGAAAACGCCAACTTCGACCGTGCCCACTTCCTGGCTTTCGATGACAGCCAGCTGACCTTTGAAGTCGTCTACATCATGCAGGTGCCGGACTACAACAAGTACATGGACGCGCAACAGGAGATCAACCTGAAGCTGCTCGATGGCATTCGTGGCATGGGCCTGCAGTTCGCCTTCCCCACACGCAGCGTGGAGTTCATCGGCGGCAGTTTCCCCGAAATCAGCGTTGCCGGCGTGCCAAAGGAGCAACCGGCGGCCAACCAGGAGGCAGACGCCTCACGCAGCCAGCCATTCGCCTGATCAGCCGTGCAGTGCCGGACCCACCGGCACTGCACCAGGCGATCAATGGGGCTGCATCTGCTTGTGCATCTCGATCAGCTGCGGAACTACCGCCGGATCGGCCAGCGTTGAGATGTCGCCCAGGGCGTCGTACTCGTCGGTCGCAATCTTGCGCAGGATGCGTCGCATGATCTTGCCCGACCGGGTCTTTGGCAGCCCGGGCGCCCACTGGATCACATCCGGCACGGCAATCGGGCCGATCTCCTTGCGCACCCATTGCTGCAATTCCTGGCGCAATTGATCGGACGGCTCCTCGCCGGCCACCAGCGTCACGTACACGTAGATACCCTGCCCCTTCAACGGGTGCGGCACACCGACGACCGCCGCCTCGGCCACCTTGCGGTGCGCCACCATGGCACTTTCGATCTCGGCAGTACCCATGCGGTGGCCGGACACATTCAGCACGTCATCGACCCGGCCGGTGATCCAGTAGTAACCGTCTTCGTCACGGCGCGCGCCGTCACCGGTGAAGTACATGCCGCGAAAGGTCTTGAAGTAGGTGTCAACGAAACGATCGTGATCGCGGTAGAGGGTGCGCATCTGCCCCGGCCACGAGTCGAGGATCACCAGATTGCCTTCGGTGGCGCCTTCGAGCAGATTGCCAAGGTTGTCTACCAGTCCTGGCACCACACCAAAGAACGGTCGCGTCGCCGAGCCCGGCTTCAGCGCCGTCGCGCCTGGCAGGGGTGTGATCAGCACGCCCCCGGTCTCGGTCTGCCACCAGGTGTCGACAATGGGGCAGCGCGACTTGCCCACCGTCTCGTAGTACCAGTGCCAGGCCTCGGGGTTGATCGGTTCGCCCACGGTGCCCAGCAGCCGCAGGCTCGAGCCATCGGCACCCACCATCGCTGCGGCACCCTCGGCCATCATCGAGCGAATCGCGGTGGGCGCGGTATAGAGGATGTTGACCCTGTGCTTGTCGATGATTCTGGCGATCCGCGTCACATCGGGGTGGTTCGGCACGCCTTCGTACATCAGCGTGGTCGCACCGTTGGCGAGCGGGCCGTAGATGAGATAGCTGTGACCGGTGATCCAGCCGACGTCAGCGGTACACCAGTAGATGTCTCCGGGGCGATAGTCGAAGACGCGCTCGTGGGTCAGCGCCGCATAAAGCAGATAGCCGCCCGAGGTGTGCACCACGCCCTTGGGTTTGCCCGTCGAACCCGAGGTGTAGAGGATGAACAGCGGCTCCTCGGCGCCCATTTCCTTGGGTGCACATACGTCCCCGGCCACGCGCATCAAATCTTCGTACCAGATGTCACGGTGCGGGTTCCACTTGATGTCCCCGCCGGTGCGCCGCACCACGATGATCTTCTGCACCCCGGCGGTTTGCGGGTTGGTCAGCGCTTCGTCGACGTTCGCCTTCAGCGGTACCGTCTTGCCGCCGCGCAGTCCTTCATCGGCGGTGATGACCACCCTGGATCGGCCATCGATGATCCGCCCGGCCAGCGCCTCGGGCGAAAAGCCACCAAAGACCACCGAGTGAATCGCACCGATGCGGGCACAGGCCAGCATCGCCACGGCGACCTCCGGAATCATCGGCATGTAGAGAGTCACCACGTCGCCCCGATGGACATCCTGCCCGCGCAGGGCGTTGGCGAATTTGCTGACTTCGTGGTGCAGTTCGCGATAGGTGATCTCGCGGTGTTCGGACGGATCGTCCCCTTCCCAGATGATCGACAACTCATCACCACGGTCTTCCAGGTGTCGATCGAGACAATTCGCCGATACGTTCAGGGTGCCGTCAGCAAACCACTTGATGTCCACATGATGATCATCGAAGGAGGTCTGCTTGACCCGCGTGAACGGCTTGATCCAGTCCAGCCGTTGCGCCTGCTCGCGCCAGAAACCGTCGGGATTGATCACCGACTGCTGATACATGGCCTTGTAGGCCGCTTCGTCGGTCAACGACCGAGCCGCAACTTCCGGCTGCACGGGATACAGGTAAGCAGCGCTCATGGGCAGTACCTCACTCGTTGGTCCAGTTATCTGTCGAATAACCCTGTCCTACAGGCGAACCATACGAATCCAAACCATGCGCCTGATAGACGTCTTTTCACGGGCTAGCAGGCCGTCGGTGCCGCCTGAGATCCAGCATGGCCCGACAGCCTTCCCCCAATGAGCATAGACGGTCTCGCCAGGGGTGTACTTTGCGCCTGTGCGCTGTCACAGGAAGACGGGGCGGATCGCCCGCACACTGGAACCCCCCGGCATGTCCTCACCCACCAACGCCCTGTTTCGTATTGCCAAGCGCATCAGCGAGAGCATCGCCTTCTATCCCGTAGTGATCGCCACCGGCTTCCTGATAGTCGCCGGCCTCGTCCTTGCGTTCGAATCGACCCCGCTGGCCGAAACCCTGCGTCGCGACCTGCCCCCGGGCCTCGTCGAAGCAGACAACGCGCGCGAAATCCTCGGCACCCTGATCACCGCCATCATTTCGCTGACGGTGTTCAGCTTTTCCATGGTAATGGTTGTGCTCAACGGTGCGGCTGCACGCCTCTCGCCCCGAGTGTTGCCCGGCCTGGTCAGCGATCGGCGCAACCAGATGATCCTGGGCTTCTATCTGGGCAGCATTCTTTATTTCCTGCTGATGATCGGCACCCTGGACAAGAACGATCCCGCCAGTGTGCCGACGCTTGGGCTGCTGTTGACGCTGCTGCTGGGCATGACCTGCATGGCGCTGTTTGTGGTGTTTATCCGCTCGGTTTCGCAATCGATTCAGGTCGACTGGGTCATCAACCAGCTCTTCGGGGATTCGTCCCGCAACCTGGAAAAGCGCAAGGAACGGATGGCCGGGATCACGCAGATTCCGGACCCAAGCGACTGGTGGTGCCTGGCCGCGACACGCCCGGGCTACTTGCGGGAGGTCAACGAGCGGCGCCTGTGCAAGCTGCTGCGCAAGCGCGACCTCACGGCAGTCGTCCAGGTGGAACCAGGCTTTTTTCTTATCGAAGGTCACCCCCTGCTGAGGCTCGATGGGGCCTTGTCCGACAAGGAAGCAGGCGAGGTACTGGACTGCTTCGACTTCCACAACAACGAGTTCGCCGGCGCCAACATCTCGTACGGCATGCGCCAGATTTCCGAAATCGCCGTCAAGGCCATCAGCCCGGCCATCAACGACCCAGGCACCGCGATACGCGCCGTCAACCTCATCGGCCTGTTGTTGAAACGCCTCGGCGGGGTCCCGCCCTACGACGTTGGCTGCATGGACGATGGCCGCCCACGCCTTTTCTATCCGCAGCTGGACATGGAGAGCCTGCTGGAAGTGGTGGCTGCGCCGATCCGCATCTACGGCAGCCACGATCCCCACGTACTCATTGCCCTGCTGCAGTGCATGAAGAACGCCTTGCACGACAGCCCAAGCGACGAACAGGTCGAGGCATTGCATGGCGAGATCCATGCCCTGCGCGATGAGGCAGACGCCAAGGTCGAAAACCGGCGCGACCGATACGCAGTCAATGACCAGCTCGAGCGCATGAACAAGTTGCAGGGGCGCAAGCACCCGGGCGTGGAATTGCTGGTCCTGGACCGGACCCAGCGATAGCCTGTCAAGCCGCGTCACGGCTGTGCGACAGATACAAAAAAGGGTGAGCACCAGGCTCACCCTTTTCGATCACACCAGGACGATCAATCCTCGCGATAGCGACGCAGCTTGAGCTGCTTGCCGCCGACACGGGTGTCCTTGAGCTTGCCCAGCAGACGCTCGAGCCCCTCTTCCGGCAACTCGACCAGGCTGAAGCTGTCGCGCACCTGGATGCGGCCGATGGCTTCGCGGGCCAGGCCGCCTTCGTTGAGGATAGCGCCAAGCAGGTTGCGCGCGGCGATGCCGTCACGGGCACCCAGCGGGCTACGGCAGCGGGCACGGCCTTCAGCCAGCGGGATCGGAGCGCGACGTTCGCGGTCACCGCTACGCTCCGGACGATCGGAGCGCTCGCGTGGGCTGCTGGTCGGAACCAACGGTTGCTCTTTTTCCACCTCAGCCAAGGTCAGCGCCTGACCATTGGTGGCCTTGCGCAGCAGCGCAGCGGCCAGGGCACGCGGGCTGCAACCGATATCGGCTACCAGCTTGTCGAGCAGTTCGCCATGGCTGGCTTCAGCATCGGCCACCAGCGGCGCCAGGCTGTTGGTGAGCTTCTTGATGCGCGCGTCCAGAACCTGCTGGGCATTCGGCAGACGGGCTTCGGCAACCTTCTGGTTGGTGACGCGCTCGATGACCTGCAGCATGCGACGCTCGCGCGGCGTGACCAGCAGCAGCGCGCGCCCTTCACGACCGGCACGACCGGTACGGCCGATACGGTGTACGTAGGACTCCGGGTCGTAGGGCATATCGACGTTGAATACGTGAGTGATACGCGACACGTCGAGGCCGCGAGCGGCAACGTCGGTGGCGACCACGATATCCAGGCGACCATCCTTGAGCGATTCGATGACGCGCTCACGCTGGTTCTGGGCGATGTCGCCGTTCAGCGCAGCAGCCTTGTAGCCCTTGGCTTCCAGCGCGGCGGCCAGGTCCAGGGTGGCCTGCTTGGTCCGCACGAATGCGATCAGGGCGTCGAAGTCTTCGACTTCCAGCAGGCGCAGCACCGCAGCAATCTTCTGGTCGGCATGCACCATCAGGTGCGCCTGCT
The DNA here is from genome assembly GCA_002387205.1 of Stutzerimonas stutzeri. Lineage (GTDB taxonomy): Bacteria > Pseudomonadota > Gammaproteobacteria > Pseudomonadales > Pseudomonadaceae > Stutzerimonas > Stutzerimonas stutzeri_N. Next base: position 691,505 of record DGLA01000010.1, read on the forward strand.
CGATGCGGGCAACGGTCTGGGTCTTGGTAGCGACCTTGATGTGCTGCGGCTCGCGCAGGTGCTTTTCGGCGATTGCGCGAATCGAATGCGGCAGCGTCGCGGAGAACAGCACGCTCTGGCGGCTTTCCGGCATGGCTTCGAAGATCACTTCGAGGTCGTCCATGAAGCCCAGCTTGAGCATTTCGTCCGCTTCGTCGAGCACCAGGTACTGGATGGTCGACAGCAGCGTGCCGTTGCGGCTCAGGTGGTCGACCAGGCGGCCTGGTGTCGCGACGATGATCTGCGCGCCCTGGCGAATGGCCTTGAGCTGCGGACCCATCGGGGCACCACCGTAGACGGCGACGACGCCCACGCCTGGCATCTGCTTGGAATAGGTTTCGAAGGCGGTGGCGACCTGCAGGGCCAGCTCACGCGTCGGCGCGAGGATCAGCGCCTGCGGTTCACGCTTGGCCGGGTCGATCTTGGACAGGATAGGCAGCGCGAAGGCTGCGGTCTTGCCGGTACCGGTCTGGGCCTGGCCGATCATGTCGTGGCCGCCGAGGATTACCGGGATCGCCTGGCTCTGAATGGCCGAAGGCTCTTCGTAGCCGACTGCGATGACAGCAGCGAGTACGGAGGGATGAATGCCGAGTGCGGCAAAGCCGCCGATTTCTTGGGTCATGGGTCTTTTCCTGATGCTCCGCAAAGACCCATGTTCCGAAGCTGCGCATGCCATGCAAAACCCGAAGGTCACCCTGGCAGCCTGGTCGGCGGGGTTTGCGAAAACGTATGAATGATGAATCGTCTAGGACAGCCGCGAGAAGCGGAAAGCAGCCGAAGCAGCGCTTCGTGTGTTGCAGTACCTGAACGCAGGCTGGGTTTCAGCCGGCGCGTACTATACCGGATTTCTGTGACGCTGTGCGTGCATTTTGTCTTGCGTGTTAAGTTCGTAAGGCTCAAGCGCGCCGGCTGGGCGAGCTCGAAGAACCGCCCGGAGCCGGCGCCGCCCGCACGAATAGTCAGCTGAACTCGACATGCGCTCATTCGTGTCTGGTTACCGATGCCCAACGATGGCAAAGCCGCCTGGCCATCGCGATACAGCGTTAACCAGTCGCGAGCGTACGGACAACTGCAAGACACGCCAGCCCGCCGCGTCATGATTCGAACTCGCCACCGCCGCTCCGGTCACTAGCAGATACCCAACGCGGCAACCCGTCCCTTCACCCGTCACGGCCGGGTGCCTATGCTCAAGCAGGACGCCACCTGCTAAAACAAGGAATACCTATGACCCTGCTCTGGCTGCTCGTATTACTGCTCGGAATCGCCGTGATCGCCCATCTGCGGGTTTCCCCCGTGCCGGCGCTCGCTATCGTTGCCGCCTATCTGGTACTGATGCGGGCCGCTGATCACAGCCCGGATTGGCTGATGGTCATCCTCTGGCTCCTGCTCATAGCGGTCGCGGTGCCCCTGCTGGTTACCGACTTGCGCATCAAGCACTTCAGCGGCCCGATGTTCGACTGGTTCAAGAAGGTCCTGCCGCCGATTTCCGACACTGAACGCGACGCCATCGACGCCGGCACCGTATGGTGGGACGGCGAGCTGTTCAGTGGTCGTCCCAACTGGGACACCCTGCTCGGCTATCCCAGGGCGGTGCTGACCGAGGAAGAACAGGCCTTCATCGATGGCCCCACCGAAACCCTCTGCGCCATGGTCAATGACTGGAACGTCGGGCAGCAGCTGGATCTGCCCGAGCAAGCCTGGGACTACATAAAGGCCGAGGGCTTCTTTGCCCTGATCATCCCCAAGGAATTTGGCGGCAAGGGCTTCTCGGCCTATGCGCATTCGCAGATCGTGATGAAGCTGGCGACCCGCAGCGGTGACCTGGCCAGCACCGTCATGGTCCCAAATTCCCTTGGGCCGGCCGAATTGCTGCTGCAATACGGCACCGAAGAGCAGCGCAACCATTACCTGCCACGCCTGGCCAACGGCACGGACATCCCCTGCTTTGCCTTGACCGGCCCTTATGCCGGGTCCGATGCCGGCGCCATGAACGACAGCGGCGTGATCTGCAAGGGCCAGTGGCAGGGTGAAGAAGTCCTCGGCCTGCGCCTGAACTGGGAAAAACGCTACATCACCCTAGGGCCGGTGGCGACGCTGCTCGGCGTGGCATTCAAGACCTACGACCCGGACCATCTGCTGGGCGACGAAGACGAGCTGGGCATCAGCCTGGCGCTGATTCCCACCGACACAGCCGGCGTCGAGATCGGCCGCCGCCACCAGCCCCTCGGCGCTGCCTTCATGAACGGGCCGAACTGGGGCAAGGATGTGTTCGTGCCGCTGGAGGCGATCATTGGTGGCCGCGACATGATCGGCAAGGGCTGGATGATGTTGATGAACTGCCTGTCCGTGGGCCGCTCGATATCCCTGCCTGCGACCGGCGTCAGCGCGGCGAAGACCTGCAGCTACGTGACCGGGCGCTATGCCGGTATCCGTGAGCAATTCAATGTGCCGCTGGCGGCCTTCGAAGGTATCCAGGAACCCCTTGCCCGTATCGGTGGCAACGCCTGGCTGATGGACAGCGCACGCATCCTGACCGCCAACGCAGTCGACCTCGGCGAGAAACCCTCGGTGCTCTCGGCCATCCTCAAATACCACCTGACCGAACGCGGCCGTGCCTGTATCACCGATGCCATGGATATCCATGCGGGCAAGGGCGTCATCATGGGCCCGAACAATTACCTCGGCCGCCTGTGGTTGTCCGCGCCCATCTCCATCACGGTGGAAGGCGCCAACATTCTTTCACGCAACCTGATGATCTTCGGCCAGGGCGCCATCCGCTGCCATCCATTCGTACTTCGTGAAATGGAACTGGTGCACGAGCCCGACCGCGACGCGGCGGTGGCCAGGTTCGACAAGCTGCTCATGCAGCACATCGGCTTCGCCGTCAGCAACACGGCCAGCACCCTGGTGCTGGGCCTGACGCTCGGCCTGGTCGGCAAGGCGCCGGGCAACGACCTGACCCGTCCCTACTTCCGCGCCCTGGATCGCATTGCCGCGGCGTTCGCCATGCTGGCCGACCTGTCGATGATGCTGCTTGGCGGTGAACTCAAGCGCCGCGAGCGGCTGTCGGCACGGCTCGGCGATGTGCTGAGCCATCTCTATCTGGCCTCCGCCGCGCTCAAGCGCTATCACGACCTCGGCCATCCGGTGGAACAGGCGCCGCTGTTGCGCTGGGCGCTGGAAGACTGCCTGGCCAAGGCCGAGCAGGCATTGGCGGACACCCTGGTCAATTTCCCGAACCGATTGCTTGGCGCTGTGCTGCAGCTGGTGGTGTTTCCGTTCGGCGCGCGGCACAAGGGGCCGTCCGATGAACTCGACGCCGAAGTGGCCGCCATTCTGGGACGCCCCGAAGGCGACCCGGCGCTGGAGCAGATCCTCGAAGGCGTTTACCGACCTGCAGGCAACGAAGAGGCATTCGGCGATCTACGCGAGGCGTTCGACACCCTCGCCGCGGTTCAGCCGCTGCAGAAAAAACTGCACAAGGCGCTCAAAAGTGGAGCGTTCTCCCTGGGCGCCGGTGAGAACCCCATCGAAGCCGCACTGGCCGCCGGTGTCTTGGATGCCAGCGAAGCCACCCAGCTGACCGCGGCAGAGGCGGCCCGACGCAAGGTCATCAGCGTCGATGATTTCTCCAAGGAGGAACTGATGCTGACACCCGGCAAGATCCGCTAGCAGGCAGGCGCCGCACATCCGCGGCGCCATCTTAGATGGCATCCGCTCGTTCGGCAGCGGATCTGATGGCGCCCAGGCTCCGACGTGGGCGCCCCCCATCGCCCGTACCGAACCCAGCTCCGGCTCATGGGTCAACTAAACACGCCAACCCGACACGACGCGCCTATAATCGCGCGCCCAATCCGACACAGGTGAACCATGGCCAACGCATACCACGATCACAACCTGGCACTACTGGCCCATCTGCGCGGCATCCTGCTCGCCATGGGGGAGACCGAACAGGTTTCCGAAGAAAGCCACGCCCTGTTCCTCGAACGCTTCGATGAACTGATCATGAACCTCAGAGAGGTACCGGCCGAACGGCACCTGGGCCAGGACATGATCTGCCAGGTCTTCCACCGCTACCCACAGATCGCCCACCTCGTCCCACGCGACCTGCTGTGGTTCTTTGGCGGCGACTGCCTGCACTACATGCCGGACGAGGAAATCGAGCTATTCCAGCGCCTGGAAGAACGCCGCTACGAAGCTGAGCAGAACGAGGAACCCTTCGACTGGAACATGGAAAAGCAGCTACTGACGATGCCCGACGAAGGTGCGCGGCACTGAGGGAGCTCGACGCCTGATATCGGGCCCTGCGCCTCATGCCAATGATATGAGGCATATCCAGGCGGGGCAGCTAGCCCATCGGCTTGCTAACAATCTGCAGAGGCCCACCTACCGGCTTAAAGCGAGTCTTCTTCATTCACCCGATCCCTCAGCTCCTTCCCCGGCTTGAAGTGCGGGACGAACTTGCCGTCGAGGGGGACGGATTGGCCGGTTTTGGGGTTGCGGCCGACGCGGGGGGCGCGGTAGTGGAGGGAGAAGCTGCCGAAGCCGCGGATTTCGATGCGGTCGCCGGTGGCCAGCGCCTGGGCCATCTGTTCGAGCATGGTCTTGATCGCCAGCTCGACGTCCTTGGAAGAAAGCAGGCCTTGCTGGGTGACGATACGTTCGATCAACTCCGACTTGGTCATGGTTTTCCCTTCGTTTTCAAGCGGCTAGATCATTTGGGTTGCGTTCGTTTGTAGCATGTTGTTCAGACTTTGAACAGCCCGAACGTCCGGGTGGCATCTGGCTTGTTCCCAGGCTGCGAACGACGGCCTGAATCTGGCGTTCGAGGAGGCGAACGCCAACGGACCTGCGATTGCGGTTCGCGTTGCTGGATGCGCGGGGGCCCGGGTATCCAGCGGGCTTCAGCAAGATAGAGCACGGTCAGGACCTGTATCGAACGAAAAGCTATCCGCTGCGTTGCAATCGATTCGCAGCCATAGCGGCCGGTCGAGCATTGTCCATCGCACCGCGCTCGGTCATCCTCCGCCTGTATATCAACCCGAGCTCAGGTGTTGTGATGAATCAACAGGACGAAAACAGCATGCCGTTGGACGGCATCAAGGTCATCGAGATGGGCCAGCTGATCGCCGGTCCCTTCGCCAGCAAGCTGCTCGGTGTGTTTGGCGCGCAGGTGGTCAAGATCGAGCCGCCGGGCATTGGCGACCCGCTGCGCAAATGGCGCAAGCTGAAGGACGGCACCTCGCTCTGGTGGCACGTGCAGTCGCGCAACAAGCAGTCCATCACGCTGGACTTGAAAGCCGCCGAGGGTCAGGACATCGCCCTCAATCTCATCGCCGAGGCCGACGTTCTGGTGGAAAACTTCCGCCCCGGCACGCTGGAGGAATGGGGCCTGGGCTGGGAGGAGCTGTCCAGGTTGAACCCGCGGCTGATCATGCTGCGCATCTCCGGCTACGGCCAGACCGGGCCCTACCGCGACTTGCCGGGTTTCGGCGTGATCGGCGAGGCCATGGGCGGGCTGCGGCACCTGTCGGGCTACCCGGGCCAGCCGCCGGTGCGGGTCGGGGTCAGCATCGGCGATTCGTTGTCTTCGCTGTATGGCGTCATAGGCGTTTTGCTGGCATTGCAGGAGCGCAACCGCAGCGGCCGGGGCCAGGAGATCGATGTGGCGCTGTACGAGTCGGTGTTCGCCATGATGGAGAGCCTGGTGCCGGAATACGACGCCTTCGGTTACGTTCGTGAACCGGCGGGCAGTGCCCTACCCGGCATCACCCCGTCGAACTCCTACCTGTGCCGCGATGGCAACTATGTGCTTATCGCCGGCAATGGCGACAGCATCTACAAGCGCCTGATGATGCTGATGGACCGTCAGGATCTCGCCGACGACCCGCGCCTGGCCCACAACGACGGGCGCGCCGGCCACGCCGAGCTGATCGATGCCGCCATCGGGGAATGGACTGCCAGGCACAGTCGCGACGAAGTGATCGAGGCGCTGAAGGCCGCACGCGTACCGGCGGGCTATCCCTATACCGCCGCCGACATCGTCAAGACCCGCACTACCTGGCCCGGCAGATGATCAGCCAGGTCCAGACCTCCGCCGGCCCGCTGAAGGTGCCCGGCGTGCTACCCAAGCTCAGCCGCACGCCCGGGCGCATCGGCGGGGGCGGCCCGCAGCTTGGCGAGCACACCGACGACGTGCTGGCCGGCCTGGGGCTGACGGAAGAGCAGATCCAGGGCCTGCGCGAGCGTGGCATCGTCTGACCCGCCTCAACGAACCGGCAGTATTGCAAAGCAGCTGGTTCATTGTTTGGACGGCCTGCGCCATAGATCGGCGTTATGGGCCGAATCGCTGCAGCGCCTCAGCGGGCGCTGCCCTTGCCAACCTTCGACCTATGCTCAGTTCTGGTTTGCCGCTTCGGCAGCCCTGATCAGGTCGGCGCCGATTTCGTTCTCGAACTTCTTCCATACCGGCCGCATCGCCTCGCGCCACTCGCCGCGCTGCTCCGGGGTCAGCTGGATGATTTCGGTCTTGCCAGACTCGGCGATAGCACGCTTGGCCTTCTGGTTGAGCTCGTCGGCCTGGCGATTGACCTCCACGGTGACCTCGTCGATGACCTGTTCCAGTTCGCTGCGTACGTCATCGGGCAGGTCGCGCCAGAACTTCGTGTTGGTGATCACCATATAGTCGATCAGGCCGTGGTCGGACTCGGTGATGTACTTCTGCACCTCATGTACCTTCTGGCTCTCATAGTTGGACCAGGTGTTTTCGGTGCCATTGACCACGCCGGTCTGCAGGCCCTGGTAGACCTCTGCAAAGCTCATCTTGCGCGGGTTGGCACGTACGGCCTTGAACTGCTCCTCCAGCACCTGCGAGGCCTGTACGCGGAACTTGAGGCCGCGTGCATCCGTTGGCTCGCGCAGTGGTTTATTCGCCGACATCTGTTTGGTGCCGTTGTGCCAATACGCCAGGCCGGTGATGTTCTTGTCTTCCATGGCAGTCAAAAGCGCCTTGCCCTGCGGACTGCTCTGAAAGCGATCGGCCGCGGCCAGATCGTCGAACAGAAAGGGCAGATCGTAGATCTGGATGGGCTTGGCGTAATGCTCGAACTTGGCCAGCGACGGCGCCAGCATGTGTACGTCACCGATCAGCAGCGCTTCCATTTCCTTGCCGTCGCCAAATAGCGAGGAGTTCGGGTAGACCTCGACCGTTACCTTGCCTGGCAGCCGTTCCTCGGCGAGTTTCTTGAACAGCAGGGCACCCTGCCCTTTTGGCGTGTTGTCCGCTACGACGTGAGAGAACTTGATGGTGATCGGCTCGGCGTGAGCGAAACCGGCTATGGACAAGGATAGCGCGCAGGCAAGCGCCTTGAGTTTGTTGCTCAGCATGGAAGTACCCCTTTTGTTGTTGTCGGTTGGTACGTTTGCGGGCGGTGTGGGCGGTCAGGGGACCGCTTGCCCGGCACGTTGCAGCAGGCGACGGGCACGGCCGATGACGGGCGCATCGACCATTTCTCCGTCCACCACGAAGACCCCCTCGCCGGACGCGCCGGCGCTGAGGACGCGTTGCGCCCAGGCCAGTTCGTCGGCGCTGGGCATCAGCGTTTCGTGCACCACAGCCACCTGGCTGGGGTGGATACAGAGCACCCCCCCGAAGCCCATGTCGCGAGCATCGGCGGCGAACCGGGCAAGCCCCGGCAGATTCTTGATATCGGGAAAGACGCTATCGAGCGGTGCCGCGAGACCGGCCAGGCGCGACTGCAGCAAGAGGCCGTAACGGGCCTGGTCGAGTATCCGCTCCGCCGCGGCGGTACCGCTGGCCAGCCCCAGATCCAGGCCCAGGTCCAGCGCACCGAAGGACAGCCGCTCGACGCCATTGGCCGCGGCAATTTCCGCCAGCGCCGCCAGCCCGCGTGCACTTTCGATGATCGGCCAGACGGGTTTGCCGCACGCCGTCGCCACCGCTACCTGAGCGGCACTTTCGGCCTTGGGCAGCAATACGCCGATGACGCCGGCGCGCGCCGCGCAGAGCTTCAGGTCTTCGGCCTGCTGGACGTGCCCCGCCGCATTGATCCGTACCAGGACAGAGGCTTGCGGATTGGCACTGAGAAAACGGTCGAGATCACCACGGGCTTCGACCTTGAGAGATTCAGCAACGGCGTCCTCAAGGTCGACGATTACCACGTCGGCCCCGCTCGCCAGCGCTTTGGGAATCCGCTCGGGACGGGTTGCCGGGACGAACAGTGCGGAGCGGATGATCGATTCGGTCATGGCAGGTTTCCCTTGGTGTGGGTGACTCTCGGCGTGTCGAGGCGCGCACGGTTCGGTCTGGCAGCTGGCGTCATACAGCCCCCTGTTCGTGCAAGCGCTGAATGTCGCCGGGGGCGTAACCCAGCTCGGCCAGCAGGCTGTCGGTGTGCTGGCCCAGCGCGGGGATCGGATCCATGCGCGGGGCGAAGGCGCTGTTGCGCCCTGGCGGCAGCAGCGCGGGTAACGGACCGGCGGGACTGCCGACCTCGCTCCAGCGCTGTCGGGCCTCGAGCTGCGGGTGAGCCCAGACACCGGCCATGTCGTTGACATGCGCATTGGCGATGGGCGCAGCATCCAGCCGGGCGATCACCTCTTCGGCGCTCAGGTGGCTGAACGCCTCGACGATAAGTGCACGCAATTCGGTGCGATGCTCCGAACGCCGGGCGTTGCTCGAGAAGCGCTCGTCCTGCGCCAGTTCCGGCTGCAGCAGCACCTTGTCGCAGAACGCCAACCACTCGCGCTCGTTCTGCAAGCCGAGTATCACCGTGCCGCCGTCGCCGGTGGGGAACGGGCCGTAGGGGTAGATGGTGGCGTGGGCGGCGCCGGCACGCGGCGGCGGCGTCGCGCCCTTGTAGGCGTAATACAACGGGTAGCCCATCCACTCCACCAGGCTTTCGAGCATGGAAACGTCGACGCGGCTGCCCTCGCCCGTCTTGTCGCGCAGCATCAGCGCCGAGAGCACTCCGGTGTAGGCGTACATGCCGGCGGCGATATCGGCGATGGAGCAGCCGGCCTTGGCCATCTCGGTTTCACCCGGCCCACCGGTGACGGAGAGAAAGCCGCCCTCGCTCTGGATCAGCAGGTCGTAGGCCTTCTTCTGCTCGTAAGGTCCGCCCTCACCGTAGCCGGAGATGTCGCAGACGATCAGCCGCGGAAAGCGCTCGTGCAGCGCCTCGAAGGAGAGCCCCATGCGCGCGGCGGCGCCCGGAGCCAGGTTCTGCACCAGCACGTCGGCCTTGGCCAAGAGCTGGTCGAGCACCTGGGCAGCGGCGTCCTGTTTCACGTCCAGGCTCAGGCTTTCCTTGGAGCGGTTGGTCCAGACGAAATGCGAGGCCAGGCCGTCGACCCGCTCGTCGTAGCCGCGGGCAAAATCCCCGGCACCGGGCCGCTCGATCTTGATCACCCGTGCGCCGAGGTCGGCCAGCTGGCGCGTGCAGAACGGCGCGGCGATGGCGTGCTCGAGGCTGACCACGGTGATGCCGTCGAGTGGGCGGGGTTTGACTTGGGTGTCGTTCATGTTCGGTTCCTGCAAATTCGGCGTAGGGTGGAAATCGGCGAAGCCATTTCCACGCGTTTGTTCCAGCCCCTGGGACTCGCCACTTTGGTGGATGAGGCTTCGCCGTCATCCACCCTACGAGTCAGGCCAGCGCGTCCAGCCGCTGCAGCTCGCGCAGGCGCCAGACCGTATCGATCAGCGCGCCCGCCTCGTCATCGCTGCGCGCCGCGGAGAACTGCACCAGGCGGCGGAACTTGTCCTCCAGCTCGGCGCGGCTCAGCGTGTTGCCCGGGTCGCCCTTCGGCTCGTCGATGGCGCCGTGCAGCGTGCGGCCATCGGCGGTGGTCACTTCGACGCGACCGAGCCAGCGTGCCGGGTAGGCGCCGTCCACCTCGGGATCGAGCGTCATCGAGACCTTCTCGCGGAACTCGCCGACGCGCGGGTCGCTGAGCGCAAGACTGTGGAATTCGGTCAGGCCGGCCTTGCCGTACAGGGCGATCAGCCCCAGCACGGTGCCCATTGAGAACTTGGCTTGATGCACCGTCTGCGGCACCGTCACGCGGCCGAGCACGTCGATCGCGCCCTGGTGCACGCGGGTGGTGACCGAGGCGATGTCATCGGCCCCGAGCCCCTCGCGCTGCATCAGCGCCAGCAGCGCATCGGCCGCCGGGTGGGTATGCCGGCAGGAGGCGTGGAACTTGAACGAGGTTTCCGCCAGCGCCCAGCGGCTGCCGAGCCGGTCGGACAGCTTGCTCGGCTCGGCATCGCGGGACATGCCCGCCGCCATGCCCTGCTCGCCTTCGAGGATGTTCTGCGCGCCGGTCAGGCCATCGGCGGTCAGGTAGGCGGCGAGCAGGCCATCGGCAGCCGCCTTGGCGGTGTGCAGCTGCTTGGAGTCCGCCGCGTCACGGAGAAACTCCCACAGCCCCGCCGCTTGCGTACCGGCGCTGCCGAGCAGATGGGTGAACTGCTGCTGGTCGAAATCCATCAGCTTGCCAACGGCCACCGCCGCGGCCAGGGTGCCGACCGTCGCGGTGGTGTGGAAGATGCGGTAATGCGAGCGGCCGAGGAACTCGCCGATGCGGATGCCCGCCTCGTAGCCGGCCACCGAGGCCACCAGCAGCTCGCGGCCGGACTTGCCGAGATCCTGCGCCGCCGCCAGCACAGCGGGAAACACCACCGTGGCCGGGTGCAGCACGGAACTGTTGTGCAGGTCGTCCTGCTCCACCAGGTGCGAGCTGGCGGCATTCACCAGCGCGGCGAAATAGGCCGAGCTGCTCTGGCCGTTGACCAGAATGCGCGCCGGCCCGTCGGCCGGGCCCATCTTCTGCGCGTAACGCTCGAACAGCGGAATCGGATGCGAGCCGGCGCTGGCCAGGGCCGAGCCGAGCCAGTCGAGAAAGAGGTCTTCGGTGCGGGCGAGCACCGGTTCGGGGATCTGCTCGTAGGCAAGCCCGGCGAGGAATTCGGTCAGGGCACGGGTGTGCTGGCTCATGCGTTGGGCTCCAGCGGATTCTCTAACGGATTG
>DGLA01000010.1:702835-703644 GCA_002387205.1 Stutzerimonas stutzeri
ACCGCCTGCATGCCGAGCACGCGGGTGTAGAAGTCGATCGTTGCCTCGAGGTCAGCGACGGTCAGCACCAGGTGGTCGAGATAGCTGATATTCATGACGCACTTCCCTTTTTCGTAGGGGTGGAAATCGCGAGCATTTCCACCACCCGTGTCGCCAGTTCGATACGCGTGGAAAAGGCTTCGCCGTTTTCCACCCTACGTCTGGCTCCGTTAGAACGAGCGCGGCAGCTCGAGCAAGTGCTCGGCCACGTACGACAGGATCAGGTTGGTGGAGATCGGCGCCACCTGGTACAGCCGCGTCTCGCGGAACTTGCGCTCGACGTCGTATTCGTTGGCGAAGCCGAAGCCGCCGTGGGTCTGCAGGCAGGCGTTGGCTGCCTCCCAGCTGGCCTTCGCTGCCAGGTACTTGGCCATGTTGGCCGCCGCTCCGGCGTTGCGCCCGGCGTCATATTCCTCGCAGGCGCGCCAGCGCATCAGGTCCGCTGCCTCGATCTCGATATGCGCTTCGGCGATGGGGAACTGCACGCCCTGGTTCTGCCCGATGGGCCGGCCGAATACCACACGGTCGCGGGCGTACCCAGCGGACTTCTCGACGAACCAGCGGCCATCGCCGATGCACTCGGCGGCGATCAGCGTGCGCTCGGCATTCAGCCCATCGAGGATGTAGCGAAAGCCCTTGCCCTCCTCGCCAATCAGGCTGCTGGCGGGAATTTCCAGGTTGTCGAAGAACAGCTCGTTGGTCTCGTGGTTGACCATGTTGGCGATCGGCTGCACGGTCAGGCCGTTGCCGATGGCCTCGCGCAGGTCGAC
>DGLA01000010.1:703820-724453 GCA_002387205.1 Stutzerimonas stutzeri
CCGGTGGTCGGCTCGGTGACGCCCATGGACTGCAGGCGCAGCTCGCCGCTCGCCAGCTTCGGCAGGTAGTAGCGTTTCTGCTCCTCGCTGCCGTTTCTGAGCAGGGTGAACATGTTGTACATCTGCCCGTGGATGGTCCCGGAGTTGCCGCCGCAACGGTTGACCTCCTCGAGGATCACCGAAGCCTCGGCCAGACCCAGGCCGGAGCCGCCGTATTCTTCCGGGATCATCGCCGAGAGCCAGCCGGCCTCGGTCATGGCGGTGACGAAGGCTTCCGGGAAGCCTTTTTCCTCATCGATCCTGCGCCAGTATTCGGCGGGAAATTCGGCACAGAGGGCGCGCACGCCTTCGCGGATGAAGCTCAGTTCTTCGGTCTTGTTCGGGGTCATCTCGGTTTCTCGCTTGTGCGGCACGCGGCCTCAACGGTGGATAAGGCTGCGCCGTTATCCACCCTACGATTCAGTCGAATTCCACTTCGGCTTTATGCGCCAGGCCGTTGTGGTCGCCGGCCCAGAGTTCGGCCTTGCCCGACGCGACGATGCGGCCGCCGACCTCGAACGGCTGCGGCGCGATCAGCGGGCGCAGGCCGCGGTAGGCGAAGCGGCGCAGGCGGGCGTCGGGATTGGCGCGGCAGAAGGCGCGCAGGTTCAAGGTTGCGATCAGCGGGCCGTGAACGACCAGGCCGGCATAGCCTTCGGTCTCGGTGACGTAGGGCCAGTCGTAATGGATGCGATGGCCGTTGAAGGTGACCGCCGAATAACGGAACAGCAACGTCGGCGTCGGTGTGACCGCCTCGCGCCAGCCACCGGCGACCATGGGTTCTCCACTGCTGGTCTTCGGCGGGCTCGGCTCGCGGTACACGATGTCCTGCTCCTCGCGGATGGCCAGGCGGCCGTCCTGCAGGTAGTCGTGCTGCACGGTAACGAACAGCAACGCACCGGTGCGGCCATGCTTCTCCTCGATGTGCTTGATGGTCGATACCCGCCGGGCCTCACCACCCGCTTCCAGCGGGCGGAAGAATTCGACGCGGCCACCGGCCCACATGCGGTTGCGGTTGTCCGCCGGCGGGAGGAAGCCACCGCGCGCCGGGTGGCCGTCCTCGCCCAGCCCGCTTTCGGCAATCGGGTCCTGGAAGAAGCACCATTGCCACAAAGGCGGCAGCGCTTCGCCATGGGCGGGAGTGCTTTCACCGAAGGTCGCGGCAATGCGCATCAGCAGGTTGCGGCTGAGCTGGTCGTGGACTTCTTCGCTGCGGCCAATCCAGGCAGAGGTATCGGTCATCGTCGGGTTCCGCTGTTGTCTTGTTTTGCCGCAGGATGCTACGAAGCCGGCGTTCCGAGAATTTGTATTTACCGACACCGGCGTTCGGCTAAGCTGAACGCCCGACCCAAGCCGAGGCACCTCATGCATTTCGATCTGGCCGATCTGCGCCTGTTCATCCATATCGCCCAGTCCCCCAGCCTGACCCAGGGCGCGCGCCGCGCGCACCTCTCACCGGCAGCCGCCAGTGCACGCATCAAGGCGCTGGAAGCCCAGTTCGACAGCCGCCTGCTCTACCGCGACAGCCGCGGGGTGGAGCTGACGCCGGCCGGCCACAAGCTGCTGCAGCATGCGCGGCTGATCATGCGCCAGGTGGACTATCTAAAAAGCGAGTTCGCCGAATACGGCACCGACTCGGCCGGTCACATCCGCATCTTCGCCAATACCACGGCCGTAACCGAATTCCTCCCGGAGGTGCTGGCCGGATTTCTCGCCGAGCGCCCCGGCGTCACGGTGGACCTGCAGGAGCGCCTGAGCCGCGACATCGTGCGTGGTGTGCTGGACGGCAGCACCGACATGGGCATCATCGCGGGCCCGGTGCAGGCCGAAGGGCTGCAGGTATTGCACTTCAGCACCGACCGCCTGCTGCTGGCGGTACCGGTCGGCCATCCGCTGGCCGGGGAAGCACAGGTCACGCTGCGCCAGACCCTGGCCTATCAGCACATCGGCCTGCACGAGGGCAGCACCCTGCTGACATTCCTGCGCGATCAGGTGGAAAAACTCGGCGGCCAGCTCTCCCTGCGCATCCAGGTCTCCAGCTTCGAGGCGGTCTGCCGGATGATCGAGGCCGGTGTGGGCATCGGCATCATCCCCGAGTCGGCAGCGCGCCGACACAGCCGCACCATGCAGCTCGCGCTGGTGACACTGGACGAACCCTGGGCAGTGCGCGAACGCAGCATTCTGGTCCGTGAGCTGGACGCCCTGCCCGGCAGCGTGCGCGCGCTGATCGCGACCCTGGTTCCCGGTGACAAGGCCTGAGCGAACGTTACGCCCCCGATGCTGCCGAAAGGCGGGTAGCCCCGCTTCGGCGGACCATCGCAGGGAGCCCCAATGTCCGCAGTCACCAACAGGCTGTTTCGCCTGTATCACCGCGTCACCGGTAGCATCGCCTTCTACCCGACTCTGATCGCGGTCGGCCTCGCCAGCCTGTGCGTCGTCACCATCGTCCTGGAGATGACCTGGCTACAGCCTTACAAGGAAGACCTCGATCTGGGGCTGGTGAAGAACGCCGACAACGCCCGTCTGATCCTCGGCACGCTGGTGGCGGGCATCATCTCGCTGATGGTGTTCAGCTTCTCGATGGTCATGGTGGTGCTTAACTCGGCCGCGTCGTCGCTGTCACCGCGGGTGATCCCGGGGCTGATCAGCAGTCGCAGCCATCAGGTCGTGCTGGGCGTTTACCTCGGCACCATCATCAATTCGCTGATGCTGATCTCGACCATCCAGGAAGGCGACGACATCAACGTACCGAGCCTGGGCATCTTCCTGGCGCTAGGGCTCGCGGTCATCTGCCTGTGCCTGTTCGTCTACTTCATCCGTTCCATTTCGCTCTCCATCCAGGTCGATTTCATCCTCAACCGCGTCTACAAACAGACTCTCGGTCAGCTGCGCGCACGCCGTCGTCAGCTGCAAGACAGCCTTGGCCCGGCTTGGCCGGACGACGCGCGGTGGTTCGTCGTGCGGGCGCGGCGCTCGGGGTACTTCAAGGCGCTGAATGTCACAGCCGCCCACGACGTTCTCGACGAGCACGACGCGCGCATGACGGTGCAAGTGCATTACGGCTTCTTCGTCATGCCCGGGCACCCGCTGATGCGCATCGACCGTGAACTCGACGATGACTGCACGAACCGTCTTCTCGACTGTTTCGACTTCTACGTCGAGGAGTATGCGCACCGACACTTCTTCTTCGGCTTCAAGCAGATCGTCGAGATCGCCGTGCGCGCGCTGAGCCCGGGTATCAACGACCCGGGAACCGCGATCAAGGCGATCGACATGCTGAGCGTACTGCTGGCCGAGCGCATGGAGATGCCCGACCATGAGGTCGCTCACGCCCAGGATCGACCGCGGATATTCATCCGCGAACTGAACCTGCACCAGCTGCTGCAGATGACCTTCGGCCCTCAACGCCGCTATGGCGCGGACGATTTGCAGGTTTTGCAAGCACTGCTGCAGGCCTGCAAGAACCTGCTCTACGCCGCCAAGGACGCTGACACCGAACGAGTGCTGCTGCGCCACGCCCAGGCGGTGCTCGACCAGGCCGCGATCAGTCTGAGCGGCGCGCTCGACCGCCAGGCGATGGTCGAGGCCGTGCGGTCGTTGAATCAGGCCGTGCGTCATGCCGAGCCCCTGCAGTGCGCCACGTTGCGGGAATCCTGAATGCCGTCCGCTGCCAAATGCACAACGCAGGGGTGCCGCCGACTCGCACCATTTCGCCATCCATTGCGAATTTATTCTGAAATCAGCAAGTTAGGTGGCGCCATCGGCCAGCGCCCGACGTACCTGGACTTGCCTTCGCCGGCTTCGCTGCCTAGGGTTACCGCATGACGTCCTTGATCGCTCCCATCAGTTCACTGCTCGCCGGCGTGGCTCTGCTGCTGCTCGGCCACGGGCTACTCAACACACTCCTGACCCTGCGCGGCGTGGCCGAAGGCTACTCGACGGGGATGGTCGGCCTGCTGATGTCCGGCTACTTCGCCGGGTTTCTGATCGGCACCTGGCTGGCACCATCGCTGATTCGCCGCATCGGCCATATTCGTACGTTCTCCTTCTACGCCTCGGTGGCCGCCACCGCCGTGCTACTGCACGTGATGATCGTCAATCCGTGGGTATGGCTGGTCCTTCGCCTGGTCTACGGTATCGCCCTGGTCACGCTCTACATGGTGATCGAGAGCTGGCTCAACGCCCAGGTGAGCGGCGAGAAGCGCGGCCAGGTATTCGCCGTGTACATGGCAGTCAACCTGGGTGCGCTGGCGGCGGCTCAGCAACTGCTGGGGCTCGACAGCCCGATGGAATTCACCCTGTTTGCCCTGGCGACCATTCTCATCGGCGGCGCGATGATGCCCATCACCCTGACCCGCCAGCCGCAGCCGACCTTGCCCGACATACCGCCGACCGACCTGCTGCAGCTGGCGCGCATCGCCCCACTGCCGCTGATGGCGGCCGGCATCTCGGGTTTCGTGCTGGGGGGCTTCTGGGGTCTGGCACCGGTGTATGCCAGCGAGATCGGCTTCGATGCGGCAGGCGTGGGGCTGCTGATGAGTGTCACCATCCTCGGCGGGGCCGTGCTGCAGTGGCCGATCGGGCTGTTTTCCGACAAGCACGAGCGGCGCACCGTGCTGCTCTGGGTAGTGGCGCTGGCGGCCGTTCTCGCGCTTGCCGTGGCACCTCTGATGGCCAGCCCGCTGCTGCTGGGGCTGATGTTCGTCTGGGGTGGCCTGGCGTTTTCCATCTATTCCATCGCCGTTGCGCAGATGGTCGATCAGCTCAATCCCGACGAGATCCTTTCCGGCTCCAGCGGTCTGCTATTGGCCAACGGCTTCGGCGCCGCGCTGGGCCCGGTGGCAGCCGGCGGCCTGATGCATCTGGTCGGGCCCATCGCCCTGCCGCTGTTCTTCGCGGTGGGCCTGGGCGTACTGGCGTTCTATGCCTTCTACCGGCCGCGCAAGGTGTTCGATCTGGTGACCGAGCCGCACGGCCACTTCACGCCGATCCTGCGCACCAGCCCCACCGTCATGGAGCTGATGCCCGACACGCCGGAAGACGCCGCCAAGCACGAGCCGGCCAACGAAGTCGAGCTGGATGACGTGCCGCCCCCCGAGGCAACGCCCGACGTACGCACCGGCACCTGACCTCAGTAGTCGATCCGACCTCGCCCCGCCTTGATCGCACCTCGCCGGCTCTTGCCTTCGAGCCGGCGCGTCTTCGAGCCGAGGGTCGGTTTGGTCGGGCGGCGGGCTTTCTCCACCTTGCCGACGCTGCGAATCAGCTCCGCCAGCCGCTCGAGCGCATCGAGGCGGTTCTGTTCCTGAGTGCGATAGCGCTGCGCCTTGATGACGACCACACCCTCCGCGGTGATGCGGCTGTCGCGCAGCGCCAGCAAACGTTCTTTGTAGAACGCCGGCAGTGACGAGCCCCGGATGTCGAAACGCAGGTGCAACGCGCTGGACACCTTGTTGACGTTCTGCCCGCCGGCACCCTGGGCGCGTATCGCGGTCAATTCGATCTCGGCATCCGGCAGCTGCACGGTATTGGAAATTTCCAGCATGGAGTGCGCCATGGACGATTGAGCCGGCGATTGTCCTACGCCGTGCCGAACCACGACATACTTTTTCGAAATTTGCCGATCAGGTGCCGCCGGCGCTTCGGCTAAGGTAATTTCCCCGCCCCCAGGGATCTGCACATGGACTCGATCACCCAGGCCTTACTCGGCGCCAGCGTACAGGGCGCGATGCTCGGACGCTGGCAAGGCCGCAAGGCGCTCGCCTACGGCGCCGTGCTCGGCACCCTGCCCGACCTCGACGTGGTCATCGACTACGGCGATGCAGTCGCCAACATGACCTATCACCGCGGCTTCAGCCATTCGCTGTTCGTCCTCAGCATCGTGGCCGTGTTGCTGACCTGGCTGATCAGGCGCTTCCGCCCCGATGAGCGATACTCCGGCACCCGACTGTTCCTCACCATCTGGCTGGTGCTGGTCACCCATGTGTTGCTGGACGCCTTCACCAGCTATGGCACCCAGCTGCTATGGCCGCTGACCACCCCACCGATCGCCTGGTCCAGCATCTTCATCATCGACCCGCTCTACAGCGTGCCGCTGCTGATCGCGGTGCTGGCCGGCGCGCTGTTCGGCTTGCATGGCCGCACGGCCCGATGGCCCGCTTACGCGCTGGTGCTGACCACTTGCTACTTGGGTTTCACTCTTGCCGGCAAGCAGATGGCCGAACAGCGCGTGCAGGCCAGCATCACCCGCCAGGGCATCGAGGTCGAGCGGATGTTCAGCACACCGACGCCGTTCAACAGCCTGCTCTGGCGGGTGATTCTGGTAGATGGCGAGCACTACTACGAGACGCTGGTGAGCTGGTGGGACGACGCGCCACCGGTGCTGGTGCGCCTGCCACGCAATGCCCACCTGGCCGATGCGCTGGACGGCTCACCTCAGCATGAACGGCTGCGCTGGTTCAGCGGCGATGTGCTGCGCTACGACGTGGACGGCGACCAATTGCTGGTGACCGATCTGCGGCTGGGCATGACCGGCTTCCACCCGTTTCGCTTTCCTCTGGCCGAACGCAGCGCCGAAGGCTGGCAGCTGGTGGAACGCCCCGAACGCCTGCCGGCCAATCGGGGCGATATGCGCCGCCTGGAGAGCATCTGGCAGCGCATCTGGCAGCAGGAACCCGCGCTGCCCCTGGCCGCCTGGGCGGCCGAGCTGAACGGCAAGGCGATCAGATAACGCGGCTCGTGCGCGAGCCGCGTCTGCCACGCGCCGTCAGGTACGGAACTGGCGGACCAGCTCCTGCAGCTCCACGCCCAGGCGAGCCAGCTCGGCGCTGGCACCGGCGGTCTGCTCTGTGGCACTGGCGCTCTGATCGCCGATATCACGCACGCGCGTCACGCTTTCGGAAATGTTTTCGGCTACCGCGCTCTGCTGCTCGGCTGCCGCGGCGATCTGCTGGTTCATCTGCTCGATGGTGGACACCGATTCAGTGATCCGACCCAGCGCGACGCCAGCCTCGTTGGCCAGGTCGACGGTGCGCTGAGTGAGGCTGCGGCTGCTCTGCATCTGCTCGACGGCCTGCTGTGCAACCCGCTGCAGATTGGCGATCAGCCCTTCGATTTCCTCGGTGGAATCATGGGTACGGCGCGCCAGAGCCCGCACCTCGTCGGCCACCACGGCGAAACCGCGGCCCTGCTCGCCGGCACGGGCCGCCTCGATGGCCGCGTTGAGCGCCAGCAGGTTGGTCTGCTCGGCAACCGCGCGAATGACTTCGAGCACGCTGCCGATCCGCCCGCTTTCGGCGTGCAGCGCCTCGATCGCATGAGCGGACTGATCTACTTCACCGGCCAGATTGCCGATCTGCCCCACGGCGTCCTGCACCACCCGATCACCCTGGCGCGCCTGCTGATCCGCCTGACGCGCGGCGATGGAGGCCTGCTCGGCGTTGCGTGCGACTTCCTGCACCGTGGCCGCCATTTCATGCATGGCAGTGGCGACCTGCTCGGTTTCCACCCGCTGGGTCTGAACGCCGGCACTGGTCTGCGCGGTCACGGCGGAAAGCTGGTCGGCTGCGGCGGCGATCTGGCTGACGCCACCGCCGATGCGACCGATCAGGTTGCGCAGGCTTTGCGTCATGCCATGCATGGCGTCCTGCAACTGCCCCACTTCGTCACGGCGCGAGCTGGGCTGGGAGTGCGTGAGGTCGCCGCTGGCGACGCGCTGCGCTTGCTGAACGGTGGTGCGCAGGGGGCCGACGATCATCCGCGAGATCATCGTGGCAGCCAGCAGGCCGACGAAGATCGCCAGCGTACCGATCACGCCGAGCAGCAGGTAGCTGCTGCGGCGCTGTTGCTGCATGGCATTGCTCGCGTTGTCCAACGCCTCGTTCGCAGCGGCGATCACCACCTCCGACTGTTGCGCCATCGAGCCTTCCAGGGCGATTCGCTCGGCGCGATTCTGGCGGAATTCGTCGAATGCGCTGCGATAGCGCTCCAGCTCCACCAGCGCCTTGTCCATGGAGGCCTGCTGATCGTCGTTCAGCCAGATCTTCAGATTGCTGCCGATGGCAACCACGTTGGCGTGCAGCTCGCTCCAGCTCTTGGCGGCCGCATCGGAACTGTTGGCCACGAACAGATTTTCCTGGGTCCGCATGTCGAGAATCTGCTTGGTCAGGCCCGAAGTCGCCTCGGCCACCGTCAGCGGGTCGCTGCCCTTGAGGCGATCCCCCTCCAGGCGCAGCACGCGCACGGCGTCATACATGTCCAGCTCGATGAACTCGAACTCTTCGCGGCTGACCTGCGCGGCATCCTGCATGCGCGTGCGCAGCGCCACGCCGCGTTCGATCAGCTGCATGTAGCGGTCGAACTGTCGGCCGTACTCGTCGGCGGCCTGCTGGATTCGCGTCAGGTAGGCACGCTCCTGCGTGCTCGAAGTGGCGGCCAGGCCGGTCAGTTCGGAACCGAGTCGCTGCAGCGATGTGTGCAGCGCGTCGGCCGAGGACTGCTGACGTGTCAGCGCGTAGTCACGCTCTGCGCCGCGCGCCGCAAGAATCGACGCATTGACGCTGGACAGCTGCTCGATCTGTTGCGCCCGACCCAGAATCTCGTCGACCGCAACGAAGCCGGTCGCCGCGACGCCAAGCGTGAGCAGCAGTACCAGACCGAAGCCGCAGATAAGCTTTTTGGCAACCGAAAGATTGGTGAATAGGTTCTGCACTGGTTCCATCAGAAAGGTTCCACAAAAAGGGGCACGCTCGGGAAGTCGGCAGAGATTACTAATAGTTGAGTGTGGCGTCAGGATATTTTTGGCGCCTTAAGACTGGCGGTCGCCGCCTGGCTCGGGGCGGCGAAATGATCATCGGCAGGCGAAACGGCGATGGCCCGGTACTGCGTGAGACGATCAGTGCTGCAGATGCCCATACAGGCGCGCATAAAGCCCGCCCTCAGCGATCAGTTGCTGATGATCGCCATCCTCGGCGATGCGCCCACCGTCGAACACCAGCACTCGATCGGCCTGTTTCACCGCCGAGAGGCGATGGGCGATGATCAAGGTGGTGCGGTCGCGGAGGAACCGGTTCAATCCCTGATGCAAGGCGTACTCGGTCGCGGCATCGAGGGCCGAGGTCGCTTCATCCAGGATCACCACCTTGGGTTCGGCGAGCACCATGCGCGCCACGGCCAGCCGCTGCCGCTGACCGCCGGACAGTCGCACACCGGAGCGCCCGACGATGCTGTCGAGCCCGTTCGGCAGCTGGCGAATGGTATCGGCCAGTTGGGCGATCTCCAGCGCCCGCCAGCACGCCTCATCGTCCCGCTCGCGCCCCATGGTGAGGTTGGCACGCACGCTGTCATTGAACAGCGCCGGATGCTGCAGCACGACCGCCACATTGTCGCGCACCGTGGCCAAGCCGATTTCCTCGAGCGGAATGCCGCCGAACCGAATCTGCCCCGATTGCGGCTGGTAAAGCCCCAGCAGCAGCTGCACCAAGGTGCTCTTGCCACCGCCGCTGGCGCCGACGATCGCGACCTTTTCCCCCGGCGCGATGCTCAGGTTCAACCCCTCCAGAACCGCTTCGTCCTGGTAGGCGAAGTGAAGGTCGCGCACATCGATCGCCACCGTCGCCTGATCGGCGAATGGGTTGCGACCGCCGACATATTGCGGCTCGTCGGCGCGCGCCAGCAGCTGATTGATCCGCCCCAGCGCCCCGCCGGCCGCGTAGAACGCGTACTGCAGGCTCAGCAGTTGCTCCACCGGGCCGATCATGAACCACAGGTAGCTGAATACCGCGAGCATCTGGCCGATCGACAGGTCGGAAAACAGCACGGTCAGCATCGCCGCGGCACGGAACACGTCGATGCCGAACTGGAACAGCAGACCGCTGGCGCGGTTGGAGGCGTCGGTCTTCCATTGCGAAGCGACGGCGTAATCGCGGACCTCCCGCGCGCGTAGCCCCAGTCGACCGAGGAAGAATCCCTGGCGGTTGCCGGCACGCACTTCCTGTATCGCATCGAGGGTTTCGGTAAGCGCCTGGGTGAAGCGCGAGGTGCTGTCGTTCTCCAGCTTCTTCAGGTGCTTCACCCGCTTGCCCAGCTGCACGGTGGCGTAGATCACCAGCGGGTTGAAGAGCAGGATCAGCAGCGCCAGCTGCCAGTGCATCCAGACCAGGATCGCCGCTGTGCCGATGATCGATAGCACCGCCACCAGCAGACGGCTGAGGGTGTCACCGATGAATTTGTCGATGGTCTCCAGATCGGTGACCAGATGGGTCGCGACCGTACCGCCGCCAAGGCTCTCGTACTCGCCAAGGGCAATGCGCTTGAGGCGCTCGATCAACCGCACGCGAATGCGGTAGACGATGTCCTTCGAAAGCCGGGCGAACAGCCGTGCCTGCAGGACGTTGAACACGAGCGCCGAGGCCCGCAGCAGCAGGGTTATGCCAAGCATCAGGCCGATGTAGCCGGCCGCACTTTCCCAGCTGGCGGGCAGAAAGCGATCCATCACGCGCAGTGCCGCATCGCCGGTGCCGAGCAGCACTTCGTCTACCAGCAGCGGCAACAGCAAGGGGATCGGCACGCTGCAGAGCGTGGCCAGAACCGCGACCAGGTTGGCCAGAATCAACGCCTTGCGGTGGCGCAACGCAAGGCGGCGAATCTCCGCCCAACTGAGCTGGTCAGGCATGCGCATTGTGCTCCAGCCAGCGGCCCAGGAATGGAGCCAGCACCGTCAGAGGCTGGTAGCCATTGGTGAGCAGGGCCAGCTGGCCCTGGTGCTCGGCGAGCAGGGTCGGGAACCCGGCGATACCAAGATTCTCGACCCAGCTGAAATCCGCTGACGTTTCGGCCTTGGTGGCCGGGTCGTCATAGCTTTCGGCGAAGCGCTCGCGGGAGAGCCCGGCCGCCTCGGCCAGCTCCACCAGCAGCGCGGCTTGCGTGACATCACGCCCCTGTTGGTAGAAGGCCTGCTGGATCAGCAGCGACAGCGGCCAGACCCGGCTCTCATCGAGCCCGCGCGCGGCGACCAGGGCTCGGCAGGCGGGTTCGGTGTCGTAGATCAATCCCGCCGGCAAACCGCCCTCGAAATCGAATGGCTGTCCAGTGGCGTTATGCACAGCTTGCCAGTAGGACAGCGTGCGCGAGCGCCCGGCCTCATCCATCGCGACCTGTTCTCGGCGCAGGCCGCCAACCTTCAGCACGAGCGGCACACCGTGCTCCGCGGCCTGCTCGGCAAGCCCCTGCAGCACGGGAGCGAAGCCCCAGCACCACGAGCACATGGGATCCATCACATAGATCAGTCGGGCCACTTCGTTACTCCCCTTAACTGCTTGGCGTGCTCGCGGGCCGGCGTGAATCAGCGTCACTGCTCCCGCGGATCACGGCCGATGGGGTGAGGCTGGTTGCGCTGGCGGGCCAGTTCGATCTGCTTCTGCCGTTCGCGCGCACCGGCTCGCGTCTTCTCGCTCAGAGTGTCCCAGCAATGCGGGCAGCTGATACCCGCAGCGTAGTGCTCCGATTGCCGGTCTTCCACGGACAGCGGGGCGCGGCAGGCATGGCACAAGTCGAACTCACCGGCACTGAGGTCGTGGCGAACGGTGACCCGGTTGTCGAACACGAAGCAGTCACCCTTCCAGCGCGACTGGGCCTCGGGTACCTCTTCGAGGTATTTGAGAATGCCGCCCTTGAGGTGATAGACCTGTTCGAACCCTTCGCCGAGCATGTAGCTCGAGGCCTTTTCGCAGCGAATGCCACCGGTGCAGAACATCGCGACCTTCTTGTGCTTCGCCGGGTCGTAATGCGCCTTGATGTAATCGGGGAATTCGCGGAACGACTTGGTCTGCGGGTCGATCGCGCCCTCGAAGGTACCGATCGCCACTTCGTAGTCGTTGCGGGTGTCGATCAGCAGAACCTCGGGATCGTCGATCAGCGCGTTCCAGTCCCGCGGCTCGACGTAGGTACCGACCCGGTGATTGGGATCGACACCGGGTACGCCCAGCGTGACGATCTCCTTCTTCAGCTTCACCTTGGTGCGATAGAACGGCTGTTCGTCGCAGTAGGATTCCTTGTGGTCGATGTCAGCCAGGCGAGGGTCACGGCGAAACCAGTCGAGCAGCGCATCGATCGCCTCGCGGGTGCCGGATACCGTACCGTTGATGCCCTCCTCCGCCAGCAACAGGGTGCCCTTGATGCTGTTTTCGGTAAGCGTCGCGAAGAGAGGGTCACGCAAGGCGACGTAGTCCGGCAGCGATACGAACTTGTAAAGCGCTGCCACAACGATTTTTCGTGTCATGGGGTTTTCCACCAGTGGTCACCCGCGTAAAGGGTGGACCGGATACAAACGAAAGCGCCGGCGTGGGCCGGCGCGAGCGCGATTCTAGCAAAGAACATCCGGGATGTTTCCCGTCCGTTGTCGCCTCTATTTATGCCCACCGGCGCAAACCGGTGATGCCGGAGCCACACGCTGCTGAGCCCATTCTTCCGGCGTGTAGGTGTGCAGGGCGAGTGCATGGATCTGCTGCATCAGCGGGCCCATGGCGGCGTAGGCTTTCTGGTGACGCTTGACCGAGTTCAGACCCGCGAACTGCTCGCTGACGATGACCGCCTTGTAGTGCGTCTCCAGGCCGCGGCTGTGGGTGTGGCTTTCATCGAGCACTTCCAGGTGCTCGGGCTGCAGAACCTGCAGGGCGTTTTGGATCAGATCGAGTTTGCGCATTGCCTGCTCTCTCAAGGCTTCTGTTTTTCGAGTTCGGCCGTCATGTCGGCCAACAGCTTGTTCACTTCCGGCACCGCGCTTTCGAGTTTGACCTGGGTTAGCTGGGCAGACCGTGCATTGAGCTCCGGCAACTTGGCGAGCATCTTCTTGCCCAGTGGCGACTGATAGAAATCGATCAGCTGATTCAACTCGGTTTCGGAAAACTGACTGGTATAGAGGGACACCAGATCGGGCTTCAGCTTGTCCCAGCCTATGGCCTTGTCCAGCGCGGTGTTGGCCTGGGCCTGATAGCGCTCGAGCATCGCCTTCTTGCTCTCGGGCGCCTGAGCCTCGGCGAAACGCTGCGCGAACATCTGCTGTACTTGTGCATAGACAGGCACTGCAAGCCGATCGGCGTTCGCCAGCTTGAGGAAACGTTCCGCGCTGCTGGCGTGGCTGGCGGTGTCGGCCAATGCCGAAGAACTGATGCAGAAAAACAGCATTGCACAGCGCAACGCCTGGGTACGTAAGGTTGGCATTGGAAGTCCCTTGGGAAGGCGATAGGTAGCCCTCAATGGACACATTCTGCGCCGAGAGTTCCAATGCCTCAAGCAACGACCGGCGGGCTATGGAACCGCCGGCACCGCAAGGCGGCCTAAACCAGCAATATCGAGCAGGAGCATGGCATGACGCGTATAGAAACCGACAGCCTGGGGCAGGTCGAAGTACCGGAGCAGGCTTACTGGGGTGCCCAGACGCAACGTTCGCTGAGCAATTTCGCAATCGGTACCGAGCGCATGCCGATCGAGGTGCTGCATGCGCTGGCGCTGATCAAGAAGGCGGCAGCCAGGGTCAACAACCGCATCGGTGACCTGCCGCCCGACGTCGCGCGACTGATCGAACAGGCCGCCGACGAGATCCTGCATGCCCAGCACGACGACCAGTTTCCGCTGGTGGTCTGGCAGACCGGTAGCGGCACGCAGAGCAACATGAACGTCAACGAGGTCATCGCCGGTCGCGCCAACGAGCTGGCCGGTGGCAAGCGTGGCGGCAAGTCTCCCGTGCATCCCAACGACCACGTCAATCGCGCGCAAAGCTCCAACGACTGCTTCCCCACAGCGATGCACATCGCCGCCGCCAAGGCGGTCCACGGTGAGCTGCTTCCGGCTTTGGCCGAGCTGTCCGGCGGGCTGGCCGAACTGGCCGCGCGGCACAACAAGCTGATCAAGACCGGGCGCACCCATATGATGGACGCCACGCCGATCACCTTCGGCCAGGAAATGTCGGCATTCGTCGCTCAGCTCGACATCGCCGAGCGGACGATTCGCCAGTGCCTTCCGGCTGTTTATGAACTGGCGCAAGGCGGCACCGCAGTAGGTACCGGTTTGAACTCGCCACATGGCTTCGCCGAAGCGATCGCAGCCGAGCTGGCCGCCCTTTCCGGCCTGCCGTTCGTCTCGGCGCCGAACAAGTTCGCCGCCTTAGCCGGCCACGAGCCACTGGTCGCGCTCTCTGGCGCGCTGAAGACGCTGGCGGTCGCCTTGATGAAACTCGCCAATGACCTTCGTCTGCTCGGCTCAGGACCTCGCGGAGGCTTCGCCGAAGTGCGATTGCCAGCCAACGAACCTGGCAGCTCGATCATGCCTGGCAAGGTCAACCCGACCCAGTGCGAAGCGCTGTCCATGCTCGCCTGCCAGGTGATGGGCAACGACATGACCATCAGCTTCGCAGCGAGCCAGGGTCATCTGCAGCTCAACGTGTTCAAGCCGGTGATCATCCACAACCTGCTCCAGTCGATTCGGCTTCTGTCCGACGGCTGTCGCAACTTCAATACCCACTGCATCGCCGGCCTCGAGCCCGACCCGGCACGCATGGCAGAACATCTCGAGCGCGGCCTTATGCTGGTCACTGCGCTGAATCCGCATATCGGCTACGACCGAGCGGCCGAAATCGCCAAGAAGGCCTATGCGCAAGGCACCACCTTGCGAGAGGCAGCGCTGGAGCTTGGCTACCTGACCAGTGAAGAGTTCGATCAGTGGGTGCGGCCGGAAACGATGCTCGAGTCGGGACAGCGGGAGTAACGGACGCTGCTGATGATTTGGACGCCGGTCATTTGAGCGATCCTTCCTGGTTCGGCGAGCACGGCAGGCGCGGACCACCCCCGTGCCGGTGCTCGCCAGTGTCGTCGGATTCCAGCCGCAGCCGTCGAATCGATGATCGCTCGACCTAGGTGAATGCGGCGCAAACACCAGTGACAGCAACTACAGCCAGGTTGATGTCTACCTTTCGACCCGCCAGCGGTTCAGCCGCTCGGCCCAGGTGAGCATCCTCGGCGAGCGGTGCTGTTGCCGCCAGGCTTCGGCGACACGTCGCAGTGCTTCACCCTGGGTCGGACTCAGCTGGACTGCGTCGCCCAGCTTGTGCAAGCCCACCTTGTATTTCATCGCCACAACGAACCCGGCCAGTGTTTCACTCGCCTGCTCGCCAACGATGGTGACTCCCAGAATGCGGTCGTGGTCGTGCTCGGTGAGCACCTTGACGAACCCCTGCTCGGCGCGTTCGGCAACTGCACCGGGAAGGGTCGCCAGGTCCAGTCGGGTAGTCTGGAACTCGAGCTTCAACGCCCCGGCTTCGTGTTCGGTCAGGCCCACCGTAGCCATCTCCGGCGAGGTATACACGGCCCGAGGCAGGACTCGATCGCTTACCACGAACCGCTTGAGCCCGCCGAACAGCGCGTTGACCGCTGCGTACCAGGCTTGGTGCTCCGCCACATGCGGAGCCCCGTACGGTCCGGCGACGCTACCCACCGCGTAGATATTCGGGTAACGCGTGGCCAGATACTCGTCCGCTTCCAGCGTACCATCATCGCCACAATGCAGCTTCAACTCGTCCAGCCCCAATCCTTCGACATCGGCGTATTGCCCGAGCATCAGCAACAACCGATCAAAGGGCAGCGATTGCTCTTCGCCCTCGCCTGCCCGGCAAATCAGCCGGTGCTCACTGCCGGTCGACTCGACCCGCTGCGCCGTCAGTCCAAGGCGCAGGTCGATGCCGGCGGCAATCAGTGCAGCGGTCAGCGCCTGGGCAGCTTCAGCATCTTCCTGGTCAAGCAGGCGCTCGTCGGGGCTGGCTACGGTGACCCTGGAACCCATGCGCTGAAAGAGCTGGGCGAACTCGCAGGCGCCTGCCCCGCCGCCGAGAATGAGCAGGCGGTCGGGCCGCTCGTGCAATTGCAGCAGCGTGTCGCAGGTCAGGGGCTCGACTGCGTCCAGACCGGGGATCGGCGGTAGCCACGGCCGGCTTCCAGTGGCAATGACGACCGCCCGGGTGGTCAGCGTGCGGCCTTCCACCTCGACCGTCCAGGGCGAGCTCAGCCGTGCTTCGCCTTCAACCACCTCGACGCCATGCCGCGTGCAATCGTCGACCGATGCGTGATGCCGGGCGGACTCGGTCAACTGGCGGACCTGCATCATCAATTCGCCAAACGCTTCGACGGGGCGCTGGCCGCCGTGCCTTGTATGAAGTTCGTTTGCCAGGCGTCGAAATGCCTTGGTTGGCACACCGCCCTCATGCATGGCAACGCCACCGAGGCGCTCGCGCTCAACCAGACACACCCGCGCCTTGTAGGTCGCCGCTATGCGCGCCGTCGCCAGCCCGCCCGCCCCGCCACCGATTACCACAAGGTTGTAATCGAAGCGCTTCGGCTTTCGCCAGCCGCGGTACACCTTGCGAGCCTTGTAATAGGTGAGGAGCCGCGTGGCGATGACGGGGAACACCGCCAGCAATACGAGCGTGCTGATGATGCTCGGCGACAGGATGTCGGACAGCGCGCGCACGGCGACCAGCTTCTCGCCCGCGTTAACATAGATGGCATTACCGGGCAGCATGCCGAGTTGGGTTGTCCACCAGAAGGTCCAGACCTTGATTCGCGTCAGACCCAACGCTGGGTTCAGCAGCACGAACGGTACGATGGGGATCAGTCGCAACGAGACGAGGTAGAAGGTGCCATCGCGCGTCAGCCCCTTGTTGATCCCGGCGATCTGCTTGCCGAATCGCTTCTGCACCCAGTCTCGCAGCATGAATCGACTGATGAGCATGGCCACCAGTGCCCCCGCATTCGAGGCGAAGGATACGAGCAACGTCCCCTCTATCAGACCGAACAGCGCCCCGGCAAGCAAGGTCAGCACCACCGTACCGGGGAACGACAGCGCCGTAAGCGCCGCGTAAACAACGAAGAACACCCCAGCAGCCCACCATGGATGATCCTGGACTTTGGCCTTCAGGGCGCCGCTGTGGGCCTTGATGGATTCGAGGGTGAGGTACTCGCCGAGGTCGAAAGCGAAGAAACAGACCACTGCGACAATCAGCAGGGCCACGATGATCCATCGGCTGGCTTTCATCCGTGCACGGCCTTAATAAACCGTGAAACGGAACGGTAAGGGACGCGGGCAAGGCCGTCTGCGGGATTAAAGAAAGCGAAAAGCATCGGGATGGTGTTCTCCATTAACGTCCTGTTGGAGCTTCGAGGCGCGCCGGCGTTCCAGCAGATAAGCAATATGGCCGGAACGGCTTGGGCCGATGACCGCTTTACTTCGAACTTCGCAATCCCGCTCGCGTCAGCTCGACGTCCCGCGACTGTGTTGTCCCACCGTGTTGGAGGCACGATCCTCAAGGTGCGTAGACTTGCCGATCGTTCAAAAGCCGTTGAGCCGCAGCTACAGATCCGCGCAGATTTCCAAGCTCCACGTACTTGACCGATAATCGGGCGCCCGGTGACGGGACGTATCGTCGCTATATGAGTCAAAGTTCTTAGACGACGTCGTGCACGTTTCTCTCGCTACGCTACCGGGAGCTGATCCGCATGATGCATACCACTTACAACGTCTCTCTGGTCGTACTGTCGGTCATCATCGCGATAGCCGGCTCCTACACCGCCCTGGACCTCTCCAGCCGCACACGAGAGACCGAAGGCTGGCCTCGACAGGCCTTCGTCGGCGCCGCTGCCCTCTGCATGGGCGGCAGCATCTGGGCCATGCACTTCGTAGGCATGCTGGCATTCGGCATGCCGGGCATGCAGGTCCGTTATGACCTGGCGTTGACGCTCGCATCCTTTGCGGTGCCTATCGCAGTTACCGCCATCAGCTTCTTTGCCGTAAGCAAGCGCGGCATTACGCCCCAAACGCTTGGCTTGGGTGGCCTTTTCATGGGACTGGGCATCGGTGCAATGCACTACATCGGCATGGCGGCAATGGTCGTAGATGCCGAGCTCAGTTACGCCACCGGTTGGGTGGTACTGTCGTTCATCATCGCAATCAGCGCCGCGACGGTAGCGTTGTGGCTATCAGGCCGAGGTACCAGCCTGTCAGGGCAGGCGCTGTCGGCTGCGGCAATGGGAGTCGCGATCTCCGGCATGCACTACGTGGCCATGATCGGCGCGCATTTCACGCCATTGGATGACGCCATGAGCGCCACGCATGACGGTGACCTGGATATGTTATCGCTGGCTGTTGCGATATCCGCGGCGACCTTCATCGTTCTGTTTTTTGGGCTGGTGGCCTCGATGTACGACAGGCGTCAGGCGCGTCGTAGCTGGCAGGAGGCTTCGGCCCTGCGCCTGAGCGAAGAGCGATTGCGCGAGTTGTACAGCAAGACGCCTCTGCCATTGCACTCCCTGGATCAGGATGGGCGTCTCGAATCGGTAAGCGATGCGTGGCTATCACTGGTGGGCTACCGCCGTGAGGACGTGATCGGCAGGCCCCTCGTATGCTTCATGACCGAGGCATCGTCTCGTCAGTTCCTCGAGCATGACTGGCCGTCGCTGCTCGAAACTAGCGAATGCCGAGACGCGGAGTACCGCTTGGTCGCCCGAGCCGGAACGTTCGTCGATGTGCTGGCCTCGAGCCGGGTGGAACGTACATCTACCGGGCCGCTTATCCTCGGCGGGCTCATCAACGTGACGGAACGCCGGCAGGCTGAAGCGGCCTTGCGGCAGGCGCAAAAGATGGAGGCGATGGGCAAGCTGACCGGCGGCATCGCCCATGACTTCAACAATCTCTTGGCCGTCATCGGTGGCAGCTTCGAACTGTTGCGCAAACGGCTGCCGCCGTCAGATCCCCGTACCGAATCACTGATCGAAAATGGCTTGCAGGCGACTCGCCGAGGTGCGGGGCTTGTGCAACGTCTGTTGAGCTTCGCGCGTAAACAGGAGCTGCGACCAAGCGCCGTCGCACTGCCAGATCTGGTGATCGGGATGCGAGAGCTCTTGAAGCGCTCGGTGGAAACCAACATCAGCATCGATCTGCGTTTTCCGCTAGATCTGCCACAGGCGTACGTCGATGCGAACCAGCTGGAGATGGTCCTGATCAACCTGGTCGTCAACGCCCGGGACGCCATGCCGGACGGCGGATCGATCTGCATCGAGGGACAGTCCCGAACAGCCGCCGAAGCAGGAAGAATCGATGCGCCCGGCTACGTCATTCTTATCGTTCGAGACGACGGTATCGGTATGGAGCCGGAAGTTCTTGCCCGCGCTACCGATCCATTTTTTACAACCAAGGGCCCCGGCAATGGCACGGGGCTGGGTTTGTCGATGGCCCATGGCCTGGCCGAACAATCCGGGGGTCGTCTGCAGATCCACAGCCGCCCCGGCAAGGGCACCACAGTGGAAATCTGGCTACCCATCGCCACAGAGCGACAGGCCGAGCAAACGCCGGACCGTGTCGAATCTGGCCCCGGCCCTCAACTAACTGCCTCTGCCGAGCTATCGTTGTCGGTCCTGGTCGTGGATGACGATCCCCTGGTGTTGGACAATACGGCTTCGATGCTCGAGGATCTCGGCTGCCAGGTAACCGCGGTCAACAGTGCGGAAACGGCATTGGGTCTACTTACCCAACGTGTTGCTTATGACATTCTGATAACGGACCACATGATGCCTGGCATGACCGGCGCTCAACTGGCGGACCGGCTGCGAAACGAGCGGCCAGAGCTGCCTGTCCTTGTGGTCAGCGGCTACGCCGATCTCGCCGACAGCCCACGTCAGCTTCAAGTCCTGGCCAAGCCGTTCACCCAACAGACCCTTCTGGACGCCATTCAGCAATCGATAGGGCCTTCAGGCAAGGGCGCTGTTGTGGTGGACTTTCACCAGAAGCGATAGTGAGAGCCGCCTATCGCGGCGGGTCCCGTTCCTACAGCGCAAGGTCTGGCTAACGTACGAACAGCTTCAAACCTTCCGAAGTAGGCTCTGCTCAGCCGTGACGCTTGCTGTAGAGGACCGACCGGGCATAGGCACACTGCGGTCCACCTACCGGAAGTCGACGACTCGAGCACCTCACGCTGCGCGAAACATCCACTCAAACGGCAGCCCTTCGATTTGTTGCATGACGAATGCCGCGCATCGGACGCAGCCGTTCATTCATTCGAGCTGACCGGGATGCAAGGCATCTCCCCGCTCCGCCAGCCAGAGAATATGCCAGAGGCACGAACAGCAATCGTCATTTAGGCATGATTGTTGACTAGGCGGCTGGGTAGGATCGGAACGAGGAAGAACGAGTACCTTGCCTCTCGTCGGTCTTTGGACTTAGACGGTTAATGTGGAACCGCAGTTTGCTAGGCCGCGTTAAATAGGGTGACCTTATCGCACCACCGTAAGCCCTACCCTGCCCACTCTCCGTCACCAGCTGCCTTCCAGGCTTTCCGGTGCGGCAGCCAGGCCCCCCAACGACGTGGCTCCAACATCATCAATATGCTTGGCCATATGAGCTTGCCTGCTTTCATCCAGCAGCGTCCGCTTAGCGAGCCAAGCTATCACCGACAATGCTGTGCCAGTGCAGCAGCCGTACTTTTACCTCAACCGCCGTAGCGCCTTTACAGCCAACGGCAGCATCGGAGCAGCCTGCCTCGGTTCAGGCTCAGTTCT
>DGLA01000005.1:0-131 GCA_002387205.1 Stutzerimonas stutzeri
CTCATAACGCTCGCCATCATGCAAACACGATTTGCTGTTGGATGAGCATCACTTCGACGATGCCACCGATGACCGCGTCCGAGGAGAACTTTCAGAGCTCTTGCCCAACCAGGTCTACGAGGTAGAACGGC
>DGLA01000005.1:195-152849 GCA_002387205.1 Stutzerimonas stutzeri
GAGGTAGAACGGCAACCTTTTTTGGGCCTGATGAGCGGATTGACCAACTACACCATGGCTGACGAGTTTCGCGTAAAGCAGGCGCTCGATATCGCTGTTGCGACCGGTGATTTGCTGGCGGTCGGTAAGGATGGCAAGACCAGGCGTCGCAAGGGCACTAGCATCAAATCCAGTGATATTCTGATAGCTCCCCCGCAGAGACCCATCTTCTTCGTGCCACAGCTGAAGAAATCCAGCTCGGAGAACTGAGGTTCGGCACCGCTCCTTGCTCGGTGGCTCGCCTTAACCGCATCGGTACCGGTAGCTTGGCCCATCGCGTGAAATGCCGAGCATTTCGCTCTAGGGGTCTGGCGCGTCGATCAAATAGCCCATCCCACGCGCGGTTTGTATGAGCTTAGGTTCGAACTCATCATCGATTTTTGCTCTCAGCCGTCGTACCGCCACCTCAATCACATTGGTATCGCTGTCGAAATTCATGTCCCATACTTGGGAGGCGATAAGGGACTTTGAGAGCACTTCCCCGCGACGCCGAAGTAATAGCTCAAGAAGTGCGAATTCCTTTGCAGTTAGGTCTATTCGTTTCCCCGATCGCGTAACTCGACGCCTGAGCAGATCGACCTCAAGGTCGAGGAGTTTGAGTATTGTTTGGTTGGGGACATTATTGCCGCGGCGAAGCAACGTACGGATCCTGGCTAGCAATTCGGAGAAGGCGAACGGCTTGATGAGATAATCATCAGCGCCCAACTCCAATCCCTTTACTCGATCCTGAACCCCGTCTCGGGCGGTGAGAAAGAGCACGGGAACCTCATTACCAGCAGCGCGGACTTTCTGTAAAACCTGCCACCCATCCAGGCCAGGCATCATCACGTCTAAGATGAGCAAGTCGTATGTGGTATGAAGCGCGTGCTGAGCAGCATCGGTCCCGTTTTCAACTCTATCGACTGTGAAGCCTGCCTCTGAAAGCCCCTGCTGTAGGTAGGTGCCTGTTTTCGGCTCGTCTTCAGCAACAAGAAGCTTCATGAAAGTATTCCCTCCGGCATTTGGAGCAGTGTGCCGATTGTCAGGGCGTGCAGCCAGTACCTTACAGAAACGTAATGCTCGCATCATCTGTCTGACAGCTTGTAGCGTTAACGTCTACATCAGCAGTTGCTTCCACACTCTGCTTTTTGGCCTTTTCCATGCTCCTTTGGCCTATCGGCGCCTAGATGGCGCCCTTTTTTTGCCCGCTGGAAACAAGACCTATTTGCCTGAACGAAAAGGCACCATGCACGCTACCTGCGCTTTCGCTTGGGCTCACTGCTTTTATGCATTACTGACGAAACCGCAATGTCTAAATCAGGGTTCTGACAGGAACGCTCGGTTAGCTTAGACACAAGACCAAGCCAAAGCCTCTATTTATGGAGCTGCGCTGGGTCTCCCATGTCTTCGAACGAGGTAACAAGTAATGAAATTCTTCAGATCCGTTTCTGTACTGCTCGCCATCGCAGCAAGCTCTTCCTATGCAATGGCAGAAGGTGGTGGTGATCGTACCTTTGCTCGTATGGAGCAGGCTCGCCAAATAGCGATCGCTAGTTATCAGGCTGACCAGAAGGACCAAGCCCAGGAGGTAGCCTCAAAAGCAACTTCAGCGAAGCACGCCCACGCTAATTGCTGAAGCGAAACCTTACGCAACTGTGACCATGCACCTCTCGGAACTGTGGCAGCTTTCTCGGATGTTGTAGTTGCCACGGTGTTGGTAGTTGTAACATTCGTTGGAAGAACCGGCGATATCAGCATTAACAGCGCACATTATTTTAAGCGATTATTATCAAAGCTGCAGCCTAAATTAAACTATTAAGATGATCGGAATATAATAATGTGAAGGCAGCGGTTAGAGGCTGATGGTATTAGCCGTACATTGAGCAATCTTTGACTTCAATGAGTATCGTTGCAACCGGATCCTTGCACGGAAATCAAAAGCCATTGCGCAGCTTCCACCTGGAGATTGACATGCTCACAGGCGATTTTTTGGGCGATTTCTGAAGCGCTTTAAGCTTACAAAAATGTAATCCCGCGTCTTTCTTAGGCATGCCATATTTACGATTAAAGGCGAGTCGCTTGATAAGACAGACCGTGCGCGAGTTTCTAAGATCAATTAACGCTGGCAA
Organism: Stutzerimonas stutzeri; assembly: GCA_002387205.1. Classification (GTDB taxonomy): domain Bacteria; phylum Pseudomonadota; class Gammaproteobacteria; order Pseudomonadales; family Pseudomonadaceae; genus Stutzerimonas; species Stutzerimonas stutzeri_N. The sequence goes on from DGLA01000005.1 coordinate 2,343, forward strand.
CACCAACCTTACGGCTGGTTTCGGCTTGGCTCCTTAGTTTGATTGGAACCTACACATGCAACGTAAAACCTCTAGGCGAACCTTTGTTAAAGGCTTGACTGCCGCAGGCATCCTTGGCGGTCTTGGCTTGTGGCGAGCTCCGGTCTGGGCAGTGACTAGCCCAGGCCAGCCCAGCGTACTAAGTGGCACGGAGTTCGATCTGCTGATTGGGGAGACGCCGGTCAATATCACCGGCGCGGCCCGGACAGCGATGACTATCAATGGGACCATCCCAGGGCCGCTTCTACGTTGGCGTGAAGGGGATACCGTCACGCTGCGAGTCAGAAATAAGTTGAGCGAAGATACATCGATTCACTGGCACGGCATGATCCTGCCGGCCAACATGGATGGCGTGCCTGGATTGAGCTTCCACGGCATCGCTCCCGATGGCATGTATGTCTACAAGTTTCAGGTTAAACAGAACGGTACCTATTGGTACCACAGTCATTCAGGCCTACAAGAGCAGCTTGGTGTCTATGGTCCCTTGGTCATCGATGCGAAGGATCCCGAACCGTTCAGCTATGACCGCGACTATGTGGTGATGTTGACTGATTGGTCCGATGAGGATCCCGCTCGAATCCTTTCTAAGCTCAAGAAGCAGTCCGATTATTACAACTTCCACAAGCGCACTGTCGGAGACTTCATTAACGATGTGAGCGAAGACGGCTGGGCCGCTACGATTGCGAATCGGAAAATGTGGGCTCAGATGAAAATGAGTCCCACCGACCTCGCCGACGTAAGCGGCTACACCTATACCTATCTAATGAACGGCCAAGCACCCGACGGGAACTGGACCGGCATCTTTAAGCCCGGCGAGAAGCTTCGTCTGCGGTTCATCAACGGCTCGGCCATGAGCTATTTCGATGTCCGCATTCCAGGGCTGAAGATGACTGTAGTCGCAGCCGATGGCCAATACGTCAACCCAGTTAGCGTCGACGAATTCCGCATTGCCGTGGCAGAAACCTACGATGTGATTGTCGAGCCTGCGACCGAGGAGGCTTACACGATCTTCGCCCAATCGATGGATCGCACAGGATACGCCCGTGGCACGCTAGCGGTTGCCGAAGGGCTGAGCGCTCCTGTTCCAGAAACCGATCCTCGACCACTAATCACCATGGACGACATGGGGATGGATCACGGCAGCATGGGCGGTATGGCGGGCATGGACCATGGCGGCGACATGGGCGCGATGGACCATAGCAACATGTCCGGCATGAACCACGGTGACATGCAAGGGATGGGCGACATGGGCGCAATGGCCGGCATGGATCACAGCAAAATGGGTGGGATGTCCGGGATGGACCACTCTGGAATGGCTGGGATGAGCGCAGGTATGCAATCGCACCCGCCCTCAGAGTCCAATAACCCACTGGTGGACATGCAGACCATGAGCCCAACTCATAGGCTGAACGATCCCGGTATTGGCTTACGAGACAACGGCCGCCGAGTCCTGACCTATAGCGACTTGAGAAGCACTTTCCCCGATCCGGACGGCCGTGAGCCCAGTCGGACGATCGAACTCCATCTCACCGGCCACATGGAGAAGTTCTCCTGGTCATTTGACGGTATAGAGTTCTCTGATTCGGAGCCCCTGCGGCTCAAATATGGCGAGCGGGTACGCATCACTTTGGTCAACGACACCATGATGACCCATCCGATTCATCTGCATGGTATGTGGAGCGATCTTGAAGATGAGAATGGAAAGTTCATGGTTCGCAAGCACACGATCGACATGCCTCCAGGTTCGAAGCGCAGCTACCGCGTGACAGCCGATGCGCTCGGGCGTTGGGCTTATCACTGTCACCTACTGCTTCACATGGAAATGGGCATGTTTCGTGAAGTCCGAGTGGACGAGTAAGAGGAACTTTATATGGGAAATTTTACGAAGCGTAAAACTCTTATCGGCAGCGCGTTAATGTTCAGTCTGCTGGGCGTAATGAATATGTCAGCTGCGTTTGCAGAGCAAAAGCATGATCAGCACAAGCAATCATCGGCTTCATCGCAGAATCCAGGCAACAAGCCGGCATCTCAGACACAAGGCACCTCTAACTCAAAAATGAACCACGACGACATGGATCATGGCTCGATGGACCATGGAGAAATGGAGCACGGCAAGATGGATCATGACCCCAAGGCCACTGATACTGAGGTGGATTCGCACCATGACCACTAGACCTTCTCGCTTTGCTCTGATTGCGCTCGGAGTTTCGTTGAGCGCAGCGGCTGGAGGGACAGCCAACGCTGCCGAGATGATGGATCATTCGATGCATCAAACCCCTCCTGCTGAGGCAGCTCAAGCCCCTGCATCTTCAGCGAAGCCCGCAGCTAAGAATCATGGCTCCGGTGGGCAAACGGACCATTCTGCGATGGGTCATGGTGCGATGGACCATAGCACGATGAACCATGGCCAAATGAAGCATGACGATACGCTCGAAATGCCCGGCATGGTTCATCCCTCGTTCATTCCAGTATTGACCGATGCGGATAGAGAAGCGGCTTTCCCTGGTCTTCAAGGTCATACAGTCCATGACAAGTATCTGGCCTGGTTCCTTCTGCTAGATCAACTTGAGTACCAGAACGCAAATGAAGGTAGCACCCTCAGTTGGGAAGCTACTGCCTGGGTTGGTGGCGATATCAATCGGTTCTGGTTTCGCTCGGAAGGTGAGCGAACGAATGGCGTTACTGAAGATGCGGAAATTCAGGCGCTCTACGGGCGTGCCATCAGCCCCTGGTGGGATGTGGTAGCAGGTGTTCGCCAGGACTTTAAGCCCGAGTCGCCGCAGACGTGGGCGGCTTTAGGCGTCCAGGGGATGGCTCTGTATAACTTTGAGGCGGAAGCCACCGCCTTCGTCGGTGAAGGTGGGCAGACAGCAGCACGTTTTGAAGGCGAGTACGACATTCTCCTCACTAACCGGCTGATCCTCCAACCGACTGCCGAGCTCAATTTCTATGGCAAGGACGATCCTGCGCGCGGAGTAGGCGCTGGTCTCGCAAACACAGAGGTGGGGCTCCGCCTCCGATACGAAATCGTTCGTGAGTTCGCACCGTACATCGGCGTCACGTGGAGCCGGGCATACGGTAATACCGCCGATATGGCGAGAGATGAAGGCGAAGACGTAGATGAGGCGCGGTTCGTTGCTGGCATCAGGCTTTGGTTTTAAGGACCCTAGATGAAAAGAATAATTATTAGCTTCGCTGCCTTCTGCGCACTAGGCCTGTTGGTGGTGGCCGGTGTTGTTTTCTCGGGACTAATAAACGTTGCCGCGGATGATCCTCATACGGGAGTCGTGCACGCATTCCTGGAAACTGCTCGCAATCGCTCGATTGAGGTTCGCTCCGAAGACATAGTCGTGCCATCTCTCGACGATGAAGACCAAATCCGCGCCGGGGCGGGGAACTACGACTCGATGTGTGTGGGTTGTCATTTGGCGCCAGGCATGGCTGAGACCGAGCTAAGCAATGGCCTTTATCCCGCTCCACCCAGCCTGGCTGAAGCGGGGCCATACGATGACCCAGCAAAAACATTTTGGGTCATCAAGCATGGCATTAAGGCCACTGGGATGCCCGCGTGGGGTAAAAGCATGGCTGACCCGTACATCTGGGGAATGGTGGCTTTTCTGCAGAAGCTTCCTGAGTTAGATGAAGGAGCGTATCGAGCACTCGTTGCGTCTAGCGGTGGTCACCAGCATGGTGGTGGGGAGACCCCAGCTGGGCATAGTGAGCAACACGGCGAGATGGCCTCGGGCGACCACCATCAGGGCGACAGTGGCGGCTCGGATCACCATGGCTCCAGCAGCACAGGTGGAGCATCCGGCCAATCAGGCTCCGGTCATCATGGTAATAACGAAAGCGATGACCATCATGCGTCCGAGGAGCCCCAGGCGGTTGAGCACAGCAATGGCAGTGACAGTGCCGATGCGGAAGGCAAATCCCCTTCAAAAAACCATGTGCACGCAGACGGGAAGCAACACGAGCACTAACATCCGGTATATGTGTGCCTATGCGGTTCTGATCGAGGCTCTAAGAAAGGCGGTTCAGCAAGCAGAGGATCGGCCCTAGGCCATCCTAGTCGACGCAACGGTACCGGAGGGCTTTGCAATTGCTTCCTTCCTAAAAGTTAGGCCGCAAGGCCAGTAACTTACCTAGTTAAGCGGCTTGCGCTCCGGCCGTTCCCCAACGAATGCTTCCAGTCGTGGCGACAGGGAGCTCCCTCATTTTCAACTCAATCATCTCGAACAGACTAGCGAAGCCGTACAGGCAATCTGACGGCCACATCGCCACCAACTGCGCCCGCAGATCCCCGGTGCGGTTGGACTTACCTTACAACATTGTAATGAGGTTTTTCGAAACGGGCTCGGTAGGAGCGTGTCGTAATTCAGTGTCTGCTAACAGGCTGATGAGCCATATCGGCCAGTAACCAAACGACGAAATACAACTATCGAACCCTGGAGAACGTAAATGACAAACTCAATGTTCGCATCCTGTATCCAAGCTTGTTCGAACTGTGCCCTAGTGTGCGAAATGTGCGCCTCTGCTTGCCTACGCGAGGATGATGTAAAAATGATGGCTCGCTGCATCGAGCTTGACCGCGACTGCGCGGACATTTGCAGGTTGGCTGCCACACTGATGAGCCGCGAAAGTGAATATGCTAAGAAGTTCTGCGCCCTTTGCGCCAAGATCTGCCGTGCATGCGGAGAGGAATGCGCGAAGCATGAAATGGATCATTGCCAAGAGTGTGCGAAGGCGTGCATGAACTGCGCTGAGGAATGTGAGCGTATGGCAGGATAACATCCGTAACTCACTGCTCTGGCACTACTAAATTGGGAGTGTCAGAGCCCCTCGAAGAATAAGAAAAGCCATGGTGCGCTTAATGTTCGCGCCTCCATGACATATCGAAAAAGTGCGTACGATACCCGCAACTGCCAAGAGCGAATCAATCCCTGTCCAGCAGCATTTCATTCCAAAGCGAAATACGATAGTTACGCGCTAGCAACTCTTACTTAGCCACCGATGATCGCCACCGTAACGGTCTATTCTCTTGCCACTGTCTCCCGATTGAGCGCTGAAAACTAATTGAGTGAATTAGCATGAAAGCTCCTGGCAAAAAGGCGGTCCAACAACAACCAAGCGGGCCATGCGACCTTATTTTGCTGGGAGAAAACGAAAATGGTTTTGCGAATATTCCCATCGCAGCGATTGGCTTTGCTGCTAGTACTGCTCGCCGTTCTGCAACTCAGTGGCTGCGCCGTTTCCCCGCGCCTGAAACCAAGCGACCAGCCAAGCGTTGCTCGCAAAACCTTTGTCATCACTGGTGCCTCCAGTGGCTTCGGCCGCGGCGTGGCGCTCAAGCTTGCCGCTCTGCAAGGCGACGTGGTGCTAGCGGCCCGCCGGACCGACGTGCTCGAAGAACTGGCCGCGCAGATACGCATGGCTGGAGGATCGGCACTGGTGGTGACCACCGACGTGAGCAACCCGAACGAGATGCAGGACTTGGCACGAGCCGCCATCGAGCGTTTCGGCAGGATCGACGTTTGGATTAACAACGCTGCGGTCGGAGCGCTGGGTCGTTTCGAGGACGTTCCCGTCGAGGACCATGCGCGGATCGTGGATGTCAATCTTAAGGGCATGATCTATGGCAGCCACGCAGCCATGCGCCAGTTCAGAGCTCAAGGCTTCGGCACGCTTGTCAACGTGGGCTCAGTCGAGAGCGAGATACCGCTGGCTTATCATGCCTCCTCCGCAGCGACCAAAGGTGGCGTCATAAATCTCGGCGCGGCAATCGCTGAGGAGATTCGCCTGAGCGGTAGCGAGACCATCAATGTCGCCACCGTCATGCCCTGGGCTGTGGACACACCGTTTCTGGGAATCAATTTGCCCTTTCTAGTTCATTGATCAGGGACTTCATTTCTGCGATTTCTCGGCGCTGAGCGTCGATGATTTCGTCAGCTAACTTGCGGACGCGAGGATCTGAAATCTGAGCTCGTTCACTTGTTAGGATTGCTATGGAATGGTGGGGGATCATGGCCTTCATGTAGTCCGTGTCGTCTACCGTCGCTTGCCCACGTACAAGCCATAGTGCAATGGTAAAAGCTACTGCACTTCCTGCCAATATCGCTAGGTTTACTGACTTACGCTTATACATGTTGAGCATGAATGCGAGCATGACTACTGCCATTACCGCGCCCATCACTAATGCCATCCAAGCGCGAGTCTCGCTCCAAAAAACATGCTCGAACGAGTAAGTATTTAAGTACATCACGCCATACATAATGATCGTAGACGTGGCTACCATCGCTGCAAAGCGCCAGTAAGACATTTGCATAGTTAGACCTCTTTAATGATTGCTGCTGGATCGGCGACTCAACGTGTTCGCGCAGCCCTGCTTAGAAGTGGCTTTCGAATGCTCTCCTAAAAACGGACAAGCCGAAGATGATGAGGTTTCGATTTTTTGAGAAGCTTACAAAAATGTAATCATCGACCGCTTTAAGACCGGCTTAAAGCGCTGCCAGCGCTGTACTACGCGTAATGTTCCCCTGAACTAATCAATCGCTAATAGCTTATAAGCAGACAATACCAACGTCGCGCTATGGACCACTGCGCGAAAGAGCGGGCCCACTAAGATGGCCTTCAAGCCTTGAGACCCGACTACTCGGCTTAGCAAGCCCAAAGAGTTATCGTGAGCAATAGAACACTCGGAGAGAACAATTCAGCACCCAGCATATGCCACGTTCTTGTCGAGTGTGACCGCAGGGTTAGTATTCGCACATTAGATGTGTGGCGGCTAAGACGGCTGGGTGTAGCTGGCTCCAAAACTGAGCGGCGAGGTTATTCTGTCCCAAGCCGCGCCTTTCGTGGCGCGCGGGACCTCACTCACTTTGAAACAACAGACCTTCGATTCGATCATGTTCTTCCGGTGTTGGCAGGGCAGATGAGTCAACATTGCCAATACTATTTGGCTGACCATTTTCTGGTGGGCCAACTTCAGGGTGGTAGGCGCCATCTGCGTCGAAAGCAACCCAGCCGTACAATTCTCGGATGACTTCGGAAGGATGGCCATCTTCCATTGCCACATACCAGTCCGCCAATCGGAAACGCTTACCGGCAAGCTTAGAAGTAGCCATTTCGGCTCGAACCAGCGCCAGATATAGCGGGTGCGGCAGTTCCTCTACGGCGCCGGTTTCGTCGAGCAAGAACATGAACGAGGCGTGCGACCGTTGCTCTGTAGAACCGGCTCGCTCCTCTTCCTCGCCTAAGGTAAAAACGGGAGCAAAACCGCCCCCCTCTGTTCTGAAGTTGGTCGTCTGGCCTTGGTAGACCCTGGCAGCGTTCCACTGCACCTCGCCAGCATAAGCGTAAGCGCGCAGATCAAACTTCATCGATCGTACCTGAGGGTCGGCGACGATTCTACGCTCGCCAGGAGCTACAAGGGACTGGGCCACGTAGTTTCCGCCAACGATTTCTTCCCAAACGCGCTTGGTGAGCTTGTCTCCTCGGTATGCACCGCGACTACCATACCCGCTGACAGGCTTGAAAAAGAGGCTACGGCGGTTTTGCCACAGGTGCTCTGCATTACCATGCCCGACAGGAACGGTAAGCGGGACGTATTGGGCCAATACGGTTCGGATTTGCTGATCAACGCCAATCTCTTCCAAAAAACGTGCGTTGGTTAGGTCAACCAACCTGCGTTTGTCGGCGTAAAGGGCATAGGCCTGAGGGTGTGGCGTTACCGTCACGACATCAGCCAAATAAGCGCTGCGCAGCGCGCTGCAATTGTCGCCTTCCAGATAGAAATCGGTGAGTCGGTTGTAGACGAGATCCACAGGCTTTCCGTCGACCAAGAGGGACTCGTTGTGAAAGGCCAGATCGGCTGGGTCTGCGATTAGGCAGTCGATTCCTGCTGACTCGAATAACCGCTGAAAAAGAAGGAACTCCGGATACAGGTATTGGGCTTGTGGGCTTTCATCCAAGATCACCACGCGCGTGAGCGGACGTGGCTCGCCGCTCGTAGACCATTCCTGGGCGAACATATCCAGAATCGAACGCTCGAAGCCGCCGGGTCCTTCCTGACCTGGCGAAAGCCCGACTACGCCGCTGCAACAACTACGCTGCGCGCGGGCGAGCAATACGTTTAGCATCGCTCCGCCCGCATTTGTGTTTATTTCGATGAGCCCAAGCTTGTCATCATCCAGATGGAAGTCGTAGCCAAAGAAGACGCCGCGCGCGCCCCGAGGATCGTGTCGGGCAATAGGAGGTGCAGAATCCAGAGCATGCTCACGCCAACCGGGCGAGCTCACGGTCTGCTCGATGGCCTGAATAACCTCATTAACCTGGCGCAGCCGCAAGGATGAAACAAAGACCGGTCGTGCTGCAAACACATGAGGGCAACGTGACTTCAATAGCTCCGACAGCTCTGAATTCCCAAGCTGTTCGGTCAATGAGTTTACGAGCGCAGCTTGATCTAGGCTTACGCAGAAGCACGCTTCGTTGAGCGCTGCGGCTGTCGTACCGCATTTTCTCGATGAGGACGCTTGCACGGGAACCTCCAGAACCAAACATACAGCTTCGAAAGTCTCGGCCTCTTTCGGTTCAGCCTGGCGTTTCTATGAGCGTAGGTCAGGGTCGTTGCTGGCACTCTGCCATTAACTAGACATAAGCTTTGGAAGCGTCATTGTGAAAGTCGTATGCCCCTCAGCTGATTCGCAAGCGATGCGCCCTTTGTGCGCTTCGACTATCGAACGAGTGATAGCCATGCCGAGGCCCGCATTCATGGTGGTTCCTTCGCGCCTTGCGGTGTCGACCCTATAGAATCGATCAAACACTCGGGCCTGAAGCTCGGCTGGAATCGTTGTGCCTCGGTTGGATATGGCTGTGCAAACCGAGCCACCGCTCTCGCTTATTTCAACGCTGATGGTGCTGCCTTCCTCTGCATATCGAACTGCGTTAGAGACTATGTTTGAGACGGCCCGTCTCAGCATCGATTTATCGCCATGTACCGATCCATCGCCTGAAAGCGCGATTTCTACCTTTTTGTCCTCGGCTGCAAGCTCGTAATATTCGATAACGCTCGCGGTAATCTCAGCCATGCTGGCATCTTCGGCATTGGGCGTAATCTTCCCGTTGTCCGCCTTGGCGAGGAATAGCATGTCATCGACCATCTTTGACATGCGCCTAAGTTCTTCGAGGGCGGAATACAAAATGTCTTTGTAGTCGGTATTCTCGCGGTCGCGCAAGAGCGCGACCTCCATTTGGGTAAGCATGCTGTTCAGCGGCGTTCTTAGCTCATGCGCGATATCCGCTGAGAAACCTGACAATCTGAGAAAAGAGTCGTCCAAGCGCGAAAGCATTTCGTTGAAGTTGTCTACGAGTTCATGCAGCTCGCCTGGCACCGACTCGGTTGGAATTCTGGTATCTAAGCAGTGGGCGGTTACTGTAGAAGAAGTCTTGGACAGTTCGTCTATTGGTTTTAAGCCTTTCCTGATCAGAACAACACCTAACGCGCCACTCAGAAGTGCACTAACGACAAGCGTATAAGCAAACCACTGCTGAATCATATCGAAGAAGTGGATTCGGTGCGTTACATCCAAAGCCAAATAGATAACAGTGTCCTGCCCTTCTACCCACCGATTTACTTTTCTGGTAATTCCGCTGTACTGGTGGCCACCGAAACTTACCGTCCAGCGTTCCTCTTGGATGTCTGTGACAAGAGGTAGCAAGCTCTCAGACAGATTGTGATGGGAGTAAACCGTCTTACCGTCTACTACAACCGCAGTCGCGAAGCCAAAGGAGTGCTCAATAACGGCATCGATCCTTGAAGCGGTCTCAGGCCCGAATGCTGAGCTGTTGAGTAGCGTACGCTCTACTGCAGCGGCCTTTTCATTAAGCACTTGTGCATCTTTGCGTTCGAAATGGAGCTGACAAAAATAATTAAAGCTGATTGCGGCCGCCAGCAGCACAACCGTAACCACGAGCATGAAAGCTATCGCCATTCTGCTCGTCAGTGACACTTTTCCCATCAGTACGGTCCTGGTTAGGCCATCAAGCACAAAAAAGCAGGTGGGGCACCCCCCACCTGCTTCGATCATTGTTACTCACACCCTCATATCCTATGCTGCGTCTGGATTTTCGCCATTTTGCGAGTGGTCGGCTTTGGCGGCCCCCATCATCTCACGACACTCTTTCATCATTCCACGCATGTCACCCATCATTTCCATATGCTTGTCGCCGCTCATCATGCCGGTTTCTGAATGGCTTTGGTCCGCTTTATCTGCCGCTGCGAAACTCAGTCCGCTCGCCAAGGTGATTGCGATTGCTGTAACGGTGATGGCCTTTCGCATGTTAAATCTCTAAGTTCAGTGGGTTATTCGCTTTTGCTTAACAAGGTGTTTTCGCCAACGTTGGGCTCCTTGGGCTTGTCGCACTTACCGCTAGACATATGCTTCATGCATACGACCATCATCAACAAGCAGGGCAAGAGAAAGAGCAGGCTTGGCAGCGTTGTTGCCAACGCCGCAGTGCTTTGGTTCAGTAGCATGTAGCCAACCACAGCTGCGGTTAACCCCGTTACGACCGGATTGCGCTGCAGTACGCTTTTAATCTTGGATATTATGCTGCTCATCTAACTATCCCTCGGATATTAAGCTTGGCAGATTAGCCATTGTTCACGCCAACTGGGGTGCTCAGGAACTCTACCGTATGGATCTTCCCGTCGGGGGTCTTGACCTTCATCTCATACGTCTGGACTTGGGCACTAGTTCTATAGTTTTGAATCATTCGAGTCGTGCCGGTCGCCCCTGCAGGTGCGATGCTCAGCACTTGACCCTCTTTGACAAGCTCCTTAAGGGTGGGCTTTGCTCCTGCCGAGTCATTTAAGCGATTCAGCGTACGTTCGCTTCCGCCTTCGGCCATTGCAAGCGAGGAAGCAACGGTCAGAATAAAAGGAACGATTACTTTGGTTATGCGGTTCATGGTTTGCACCTCTTGGTTAGTTGATGCCTGTAGATTAAAGGCTTGCTACTTACAAGAAGCTGTTGCCAAGGTTACAAAGCGGTAATCGCTTCATTCTCGTGTTGGTACGACCGCCGCGCCTGCGGCGGTCGCTTTCTGCTCTTTACTGCTTTTCGATGCGCGTAATGGTGGAATCCATACCTTTCGAGGAGAACTCGAATTCGACCTGGTCCCCTTCTTTCAGCGTTTGGAGCTGATCAGGCTTTGCTTTGAAGCCCATCGTCATCGACGGCCAGCCCAACGCTTCGACCGGGCCGTGGGCAATGGTGACGGTTCCGCTCTCGGTGTTTACTTTCTTGACCGTACCTGTGGCTGTAGCGGTCTGTCCCGCCGACTTCTGGTCCATTGGCATGTTCATGCCTTTGTGATCCATCGGCATGCCGTCCATTGGCTCCTTGTCGGCGGCATAGGCGACTGGCACCAGGAAGAGTGAGGCAAGGGTGATGTGCTTAATGTTCATGGATGTTCTCCAGTGGGGTTGGTTGCTTGCTGGGTGGTAACTCGCAATTGCCGGCGGCGCATCAGCAGGTAAGCTGCCGGCAGAACGAACAGGGAGAGCAAAGGGGCGGTGATCATCCCGCCCACCATGGGCGCGGCGATGCGGCTCATGATTTCGCTGCCGGTTCCGCTACCCCAGAGGATGGGCAGCAGACCGGCGATAATCACTGCTACGGTCATGGCCTTGGGGCGCACCCGCTGCACAGCGCCTTCGCGGATTGCGTCGAGCAGTACGCCTTCGCCATGGGCTCCAGCGTTAACCCGATCTGTCCATGCGTTCTTCAAATACAGCAGCATAATGACGCCGAACTCAGCAGAAACGCCTGCCAGTGCGATGAAACCGATTCCTGTCGCTACGGATAGGTTGTACCCGAGCAAATAGAGGAACCAGACGCCACCGGTTAGGGCGAATGGCAGCGTGGCCATGATCAGCAACGCCTCCCCAAAGCGCCCAAACGTGAGGTAGAGCAAGACAAAAATGATGAGCAAGGTAGCCGGCACGACGAGCTTCAGCTTCGCGTTAGCTCGCTCCATGAATTCGAATTGGCCGGAATAGCTGATGCTCATGCCGGATTCGAGCTGGACCCCTTTGCTGATCTTTTCCCTCAGATCGCCCACCACAGCCGCCATGTCGCGGCCACGAACATCGACGTAAACCCAGCCCGACAGCCTTGCGTTTTCGCTTTTAAGCATGGGCGGTCCGTCTGTCACCTGTACTTTGGCCACGGTCCCCAACGTGATCTGGCTGCCTTGCGGCGTGTAGATCGGTAGGTTGCGCAGATCGGATATCGAGTCGCGCCACTCGCGGCCATAGCGGAGGTTGATCGGATACCTGGCGAGCCCTTCCACGGTTTCACCAATGGTTTGACCACCGATGGCACCGGCCACGATCGATTGCACGTCCGCGATATTCAGGCCGTAGCGTGCGGCGGCGACACGATCGATATCCACATCGATATACCTGCCGCCGGTCAGTCTCTCAGCAAGTGCCGAACTGACCCCAGGCACCGTTTTGGCGATTTTTTCCACTGCCTGGGTGGCTTTGTCGATCTGTGCCAAGTCAGTGCCATACACTTTCACCCCGATCGGGCTCTTGATACCCGTCGCCAGCATATCGATACGGTTTCGAATCGGCGGGATCCACAGATTGGCTAATCCAGGTACCTGTACGGTGCGATCCAACTCCTCAACCAGCTTGTCAGGCGTCATCCCAGGGCGCCATTGATCCTTCGGCTTGAACTGAATGGTCGTCTCGAACATTTCCAGCGGGGCGGGATCTGTAGCGGTGTCGGCTCGACCAGCCTTACCGAACACGTGTGCAACTTCTGGAACCGTTTTTATGAGCCGGTCCGTCTGCTGCAGTAGCTCAGAAGCCTTCTGAGCGGAGAGGCCTGGAAGCGCAGTGGGCATATAAAGGAGGTCACCTTCATCCAGCGGGGGCAAGAATTCCCCACCAAGGCGAGAGGCCGGCCACAAGCCTGTCAGGAAGACCAGAACAGCCACCAGCAGAGTCATCTTGGGCCAGCGCAGTACCGCGTCCAGGGCCGGCTTGTAGATCCAGATGAGGCCACGGTTGAGTGGATTACGGTGTTCGTCAGGGATTTTGCCCCTGATCCAATACCCCATGAGCACCGGAACCAGCGTGACAGACAGGCCCGCGGCGGCTGCCATTGCATAGGTTTTGGTGAACGCCAGTGGACCGAACAGCCGGCCTTCCTGCGCCTCCAGGGTGAACACTGGTATGAACGACAGCGTGATGATCAGCAGGCTGAAGAACAGTGCCGGCCCCACTTCAACAGCCGCGTCAGTAATGACCTTCCAGTGCTCCTGGCCCTTCAAGGTGGAGTCAGGATGCCGCTTGTGCCAGGCCTCAATGTGCTTGTGGGCGTTTTCGATCATGACGATTGCTGCATCGACCATCGCTCCGATGGCGATCGCGATGCCACCCAACGACATGATGTTGGCGTTGATGCCTTGCCGCTGCATGATCACAAAAGCAATCAGGATGCCGATCGGCAACGACACGATGGCGACCAACGACGAGCGCAGATGCCACAGAAAAATCGCGCAAACCAACGCAACGACAATGAACTCCTCGATGAGCTTGTGCGTGAGGTTTTCAACGGCACTGTCGATCAGCTTGCTACGGTCGTACGTCGTGACGATTTCGACGCCTTGGGGCAGGCTCGCTTTCAGCTCATCCAGTTTGGTCTGAACGGCAGCGATGGTTTCCCGAGCGTTCTTGCCGCTCCGCAGGATCACCACGCCGCCGACTACCTCACCTTCACCGTCAAGCTCGCTGATGCCCCGGCGCATTTCCGGGCCGAGCTGGATATGCGCAACGTCCCCTAGCGTCACAGGCACGCCGCCGTCGAGACGCAAAGGAATGGCTCGAAAGTCTTTGAGTGTCTTGAGATACCCGGTCGCACGGACCATGAACTCGGTTTCTGCGAGTTCCAGAACACTCCCGCCGGTTTCACGGTTGGCTTCATCGATCGCCTTTGCAATCTGCTGCTGCGTCACGCCCCTGCTTGCCATGCGCACGGGATCCAGTACGACCTGATACTGCTTGACCATCCCGCCTATGGGCGCGACTTCCGCCACGTTGGGCAGTGTCTTGAGCTCATAGCGCAGGAACCAATCTTGCAAAGAGCGCAGCTGCGAGAGGTCATGTTTGCCCGTTCGGTCTACCAAAGCATATTGGTAGATCCAGCCGACACCTGTGGCGTCAGGGCCCAAAGCGGGTTTGGCGGCGGCGGGAAGCCGACTCTGCACCTGACTCAGGTACTCCAGCACCCGAGAACGGGCCCAATAGAGGTCGGTGCCGTCCTCAAACAGGACGTACACGTAGCTATCCCCGAAGAAGGAGTAGCCGCGGACCGTCTTTGCGCCGGGGACAGACAGCATGGTCGTCGTCAGTGGGTAGGTGACCTGATTCTCAACGATCCGGGGCGCCTGCCCGGGGTATGGCGTGCGGATGATGACCTGAACGTCGGAAAGGTCTGGCAATGCATCAACAGCGGTGTTTTTGACCGACCAGACACCCCAAGCCACCGCGAACACAGTAGCCAGCAGGATCAGAAAGCGGTTGGCCACTGACCAGCGAATTATGGCTGCGATCATCGCTGGCCCCCCAGCTTCTCGATGTGCTCAATGACCAGGCCCTCTTCGCTTTCACGCGCGCCGACACGGACGTGATCGCCGGTCTGCAACTTTGTTAGGAGCGATTGATCTGCAACCGGAAAGGACATTGTCATCCCAGGCATGTTCAGCGTCTTGAACGGCCCATGCGACAGGCCAACCATGCCATCTTCCAGGCTGACGATCGTACCTTCAGCCTCGTGCAGCGCAGGTTCTGTAGAAGTTGCAGGCTCCTCCAAACCCTGAGCGGTCAGCCCGCGTAGGCTCGCCTCTGAATCCAGGAGAAACTGACCGGACGCCACGACCTTCTGACCGGCTTCCAGCCCTTCAAGCACCTCTGTCTGGTCATCGAATTCCCGGCCTGTGCGAACCTCAATCGGGCGGTAACGGCCTTGATCCTCGGCCAGCATCACCAATGCGCGCCGACCGGTGCGAATGACCGCCTCGGACGGGATGACCAAGACATCTTCGACGTTGCGACTCAACGTCACCTCGGCCGTCATGCCGGGACGAAGCCGTTGTTGCGGATTAGGCAGTTCAACCCGGACGCGCACAGTACGGCTATCCAAGTTGGCTTGTGGTAGTACGGCCTGGATCGTCCCTTCCAGAACTTCACCTGCAAAGGCCGGGAGGCGCGCGTTGACCAGCTGCCCAGGCGCCACATTTGCAACCTGCGCCTCAGGCACCGCAACCTCTAACCATACCTTTTCCAGCCCATTAACACGTGCCAGAGACGCACCAGTGGATACGGTCATGCCCTCGCGAACGTCGAGGCTGTTCAGCACGCCGCCTATTGGACTCCTCACTGTCCAAACAGGGCGCGCTTTACCAGTTCGTTCTAGCTGCACTATGACTTCTGGCGGCATGCCAGCAAGGCGCAACCGCTGGCGAGCCGCTGCGAGCAGCTGGGGTTCGCCAATCCCTTTGAGCGCCAGGTACTCTTCCTGTGCGGCAACCCATTCGGGAACCAGCAGATCGGCTAACGGCGCGCCTTTTTCGATGACATCCTCCGGTGCTCGGTCGTAAACGCGCTCGACAAAGCCACCGGCACGCGCCTGCACAACCGCCACGTCTCGCTCGTCGAACATCAATGCGCCTGTCGCTTCGAGCGACTGGCTGATCGATTCACGCGTTACGGTTGCAAAGCGCACGCCGAGATTCTGCGTCACGCTCGGGTCGATACTGATCGATGCCCCGTCGCTTCCCTCATCTGCATAGCGTGGAATCAATTCCATATCCATGAATGGCGACTTGCCCGGCTTATCGAACTTTTGCTGGGGGACCATAGGGTCATACCAATAGAGCACTTCCTTGTCTTCTTCTGCAGGCGATTGTCCGAAGGCTGCGGTAGGCAGACCGATTAGCGCTGCAGCGCTAATCATCAGAGGCAGACTGAAGGCGAGTACCAGCCGCTTGTGTTGGAATGTCATGGTCGGGTATCTCCAAAGGCGAAATGCAGGCGGGCATTGCTCAACGATCGATCGCGGGCGACGTCAATACGCCGTAGCCGGGTCTCCACAAGCTGTCGTCGCGCTTCGATCACAGCGGTCAGCTCACCGCTTCCGGAGCGGTAATCGGCCATGGCAAGGCGGACCTTCTCTTCAGCGAGGGGTAGTAAGGTTTTGTCGAGGCGGATGAGTGCGCGGTCCAGACGCTGATACTCAGCGAGGTCAGTACTCAGCTCTTGGTTGTACAGGCGCAAGGTCGCTTGGCGCTGAGCCTCGATCTGGGCAAGGCGAGCTCGTTCGGCCGCGATCTTCGGATCCTGCCGAGAGCTGGTAAACAGCGGCAGGTCGAAGCTGACGCTGAGGTTCACCATGTCGCCGTACTCACGGCCACGTCGCAGGTAGTCGATCCCCCAACTCCAATCCGGTGTTTTCTCTGCGATGGCCTGGTGAACCTTTGCCTCCGCTTCACGAGTCATCGGGTCGAAGGCGAGTAACGCCGGGTGCCGGTTCAGGTTGTGCTGATAGTTATCAACGGCGGCAAGCCATTGCGGCCAGTCACCTGTAAGCGGCTGGCCTGCTAGCTCGCCTATCCAGCGCCGGAGGCCGGCCCGCGCAACAGCCTGGTTACGCAGCAGCTCATCCTCTTGTTCAGCCAGCAATGCTGCCTCTTGCCTCGGAAGTACGCTGTCTGCGGTTTGTCCGCTGCCGCCAGCAATGCGGGCCTGAACAGCCCGCGAAAGGAGCTGATTCTCGCTGTAAAGCTGCTTGAAAAGGCTTAGCTTCTGCTCGACCGCGAAGCTAGCGATCCATGCCTCGGCGGTTGCTTGGCGCACACCGAGACGTTCAACCGTTTGCTGGGCGTTTGCGAGCGCAACACTAGCCTGCGCGGCCTCGACACGAGCGCGCCTTTTCGCTCGGTTTGGCACATCTTGCATGACCCCAACCATTTGCATGGTCATGGCCTCTTGCTCCAACTGCCAGCGAGCGTCACCTTCGATGGGCACGCTTTGCAGTCCAAGCTTAAGTTTAGGGTCAGGAAGCTCGCCGGCAGGGATTGCAGCGCTGCGTGCGGCCACCAGGTTGGCGGCTTGCGCATGCAGCGAAGGCGCGTCTTGCTCGGCCACGCTCAGAGCTTGTTCTAAGGTCAAAGCGGACGCTAACCCTGGAAACGAGAGCGCGCCCATGATCAAGGCGGCCACGTACGGCGGCGCCCAATAAATACGGGGTTTCATTTGCGAAGGATTCCTGATCTTTCATGCGAGCCAAAGGCGCGCAGTAGCCGGCCCGAATGCTCACTCGGGCGGTTCCTATAATTTGATCGGAATTAGACGCGGGGTGGACGCCAGACGGCGTCTAAAAGGCTAGAGGGGATCAGGCCGTTATAGCGAGTGGTCACGGGTTTAGCAGCAGGCATCAGCTGGGCTTTTATTGAGACAAGCTGAAGCATACTTGCAGTTTTGCATTCTTGGCCCGTCTTGCAGACGGTCGCCGTTCCATGCTCATTCGCTTCACAGCACTCGTGTTCAGCACCGTCATCGGCGCCAACCATCGAAGCGTGGTCGGTCGTCATGGCGCCCACACCTTCCATATCGGACATCATGTGATGCCCGGACGATCCAACCGTCATGAGCATTTCCGCTATCCCATTGATCGGAAGCGCAAGCACTAGCAGCAGGATAAGGAAGGAGCGCATGTAGGACGTCATATTTCCAGCTTACGGGGCAATTCATGAGCAATCAATGAGGCAATCGGTCGCTTCGCAACCGAAGCCTAAGCCTAAGCCGACAGGCTTCAAACTACACGCGTTTGACGGAGCCGGAGTGCGTTGAACACAACCGATGCTGAGCTGAGGCTCATGGCCAGGGCAGCAATCATCGGAGACAGCAACAGTCCGAAGAACGGATAGAGCAGACCTGCGGCAATCGGGATGCTCAACCCGTTGTACATAAAGGCAAACAGAAGGTTCTGACGCATATTGCGAACCGTCGCCACCGAAAGCGTGCGCGCGCGCAGTATCCCCATCAGGTCACCTTTAACGAGCGTAACTTGGGCGCTGTTCATGGCGACGTCAGTGCCCGTGCCCATCGCTATGCCGACATCAGCCCTGGCGAGCGCCGGCGCATCATTTATTCCGTCGCCTGCCATGGCGACTACTTTACCTAGGGCTTGTAGCTTAACCACCAGCGCCTCCTTGTCCTGCGGCTTCACTTCGCCATGCACCTCATCGAGCGATAGCTCACGAGCCACCGCGCGGGCAGTGGTAAGCCCGTCGCCGGTGGCCATGATGACTTGCACGCCCTCCGCTTGGAGCCGCGCTACAGCTTCCTTGGACGTCGGTTTGATTGGGTCCGATACGGCCAGCAAGCCGGCAAGTGCCCCATCAACAGCCAGGTAAACAATGCTGGTACCGCTCTCGCGCATTTTTTCTGCCTGATATTTCAACGGCTCGACGCTCACACCCGCATCTTCCATAAGCGCGGTGTTGCCTAGCTGTAGCTGCTTGCCTTCCACCAGACCACGGACTCCGATCCCTGACCCTGACTCGAAGGTCTCTGGCTTCGCCAGCTGGAGACCTTCGCTTCTGGCATGGTCTACGATCGCGTGGGCTAGGGGATGCTCACTACCTTGATCCAAGCTGGCAGACAAACGGATGACTTCCTGCGAGTCAAACGGCGTGACGCCTATGGCCCGATCGAAGACAGGTCGGCCCTCGGTCAAGGTTCCTGTTTTATCGACAATCAGCGTGTCTACCTTACGGACATTTTCGATGGCGCCTGCGTCTCTGAAAAGCACTCCACTTCCAGCCGCTTTGCCTGTGGCAACCATGATCGACATAGGCGTTGCCAGGCCAAGTGCGCAAGGGCAAGCAATGATCAAAACCGCAACTGCATTGATCAGGCCGAATACCCAGCCCTGGTCAGGCCCGAACAGGCCCCATGCAAAGAATGTCAGCAAGGCGATACCGATGACCGTCAGCACGAAATAACCTGCAACCGTGTCTGCCATTCGCTGCATGGGTGCTTTGGAGCGTTGTGCATTCGCAACCATCTGGACGATTTGTGAAAGCATAGTCCCGGAGCCAACCCTGGTGGCTCGCATGACAAGCGAGCCGCTCGTGTTCATCGTCGCGCCGATAAGCGAATCGCCTGTCCGCTTCGTCACCGGAACCGGCTCGCCCGTTAGCATGGATTCATCGACGGCGCTCTCGCCCTCCAATACCTCTCCATCAACGGGTACCTTTTCACCAGGACGAACGCGCAGATGGTCGCCCTCATGAACATGTGTGAGCGGGATGTCCTCCTCTGAACCATCTTTGGCGATACGGCGAGCGGTTTTAGGTGATAAGCCAAGCAGGGACTTAATTGCCGAGGACGTCTGCGAGCGGGCCTTCAATTCCAGCAACTGGCCCAGCAGAGTCAATGAAATGATCACCGCGGCGGCTTCGTAATAAACGCCTATCCGGCCGCCTACTGTGAATGACTCTGGAAACATGCTCGGTAAGAGGGTTGCTACGACGCTGTAAATATAGGCAGCCCCCGTGCCAAGCCCGATCAAGGTCCACATGTTTGGGCTGCGATGTTTGACCGAGGCGAGACCGCGCGCGAAAAATGGCCAGCCTGCCCACAAGACAACCGGGGTCGTGAGGGCCAGTTCAACCCAGTTCTGGCTAGCCCCGTGAAACAGCGGTATCGCATGTCCCGCCATTGCCAACAGGGTTACTGCTACGGTCAGGGGCAGAGACCACCAGAATCGCTTCGAGAAGTCCTTGAGTTCGGGATTCTCCTCCTCGTCGAGTTCAGGGATCAGAGGTTCCAATGACATCCCACAGATAGGGCAATCACCTGGACCCATTTGGCGGATCTCAGGGTGCATCGGGCAGGTGTACTCTGTCGTTGCATCACCGGCGGGTGGTTTCTGTGCGGGTGGGGTAGATGCCCGAGAGGAGGTTCCATGAGCCTGCGGTGCAGCGAGATATCGAGCAGGGTCGGAACGAAACTTGGTCTGGCAACCCTGGCTGCAGAAGCGGTAAGTGCTTCCCTGATAATGCTCTTGATGCTCGCTATCCTCTTCCACCTTCATCCCGCAGACGGGGTCTGTGAGTGCTGCAGTACCTTTCGTTTGGTCGGGCTGGTGATGGCACTGCTGAGAGGACATACGGGGCACCTTATGGATTGGTTAGCGACGAACTTGGCCTATTGCAGGGACATTTGCGGTTTTTCAATGCTTGCAGCGTCTGACAGCCAATATATGCAAAGCGTCCTGACCAAAGGCTGAAGTAACCATTACATTTCTGTCAGGTTCTCTGGTATGTCAGGTCGTATGTATGTTGAAGCGAGCTGCTGGAAAAGTAGCTCGCGCAGATACCGCCTGCTGGCCTAGCCTATGCCTCCATTGTTCGATGCTCGGCCGCTTCATTTTGATGAATACCGAACCGTGCAAAAGCCTAAGCGCAGGTACTCTGCTTTTGAATACGCCTTTGGCAGAGTGGGATACGCCGTACGCTCTAATGAAGCCATAGGAACTCCTTTTCTGAGGAGTCAGAAAAGATAGTCCACGATCAGAGGCTGTGCGGTCGATTTGGTAAATTCTCTTGGCATCAACACGTTACGTGCGAAGTGAGTGAATTTTACTTATATCTCGGCATGACCCCTTACTCGGATCGCCCAGATATCTCTCAGTCGGAGCGGGATTTTCTGCCCGACCAATTTCCCTTTGTTCCAGGGCTGACGGCTCCAGGTAGCGATGATGTTCATGGCAAGTCCTCCACGTGTGGGAGGACAAGGATGGCTAGCCAGAGCAATGGTCGCTAACCGGCCAGAAGCTGACGTTCAAATTCGTCTAATAATTGCGTGTCAGTCATTACCGCCGGGCTGCGCCGGCAGATGGTTTGCGTGGCTAGGTGTTGTCAGGTAGGTTCGATCGAATCAGTGGGTCGAATAACAAGGGCAGCTATGGACTTCGCTAAGGCTTACAAGCAGTGCAGAAAATCGATGGCGCTGGGGCGAGGAATAAAAGCAGTAGAAGCTTGCTTACATCGAGGGAAGCATGAGTTTGATAGTTTGCAGGAAGCGAAGCTGAGCTGTTTTCGGGATATTCGCGGATATAAAATTGTTTCATCTGGTGAGTGTGCATTTTTTCCAAGAGATCTTTCGGAAATCAAAGTGGGCTCTGGGCTAGCTTGGTACAGAGATACGTTTGCGACTACTGAGATAGTACTCCCCCCATATCATAGCTTTGGATTTCTATCTGAATACGGCGGAAAAATCTCGAAAAGCAACAGTGAAGAGGAAAGGTACGCTCACGCGAATAATATGCTGTTGGAAATGTACACGCCCCCACGAATGGCCGACCTGATTTGTGGGGCATGGTCTCAGCGCATCACTTTTGCTCAGTATCAAGAACAGCTGATTGAGGCTGTAAAGGCATACTGTCTGGGTCTGTACGGCGTGGCAATTGTTGGAATTCTGCCTTGCATAGAAGGGTTCCTAAGAGAGCTTGGAAAGCACGTCTCTCTTCCAGTTAAGGATGCCGTGAATATAGAGACGCTTCTAAAGGTTTTTCATCGAATAAAGCAAGGTGAGTTGAAACGACTGGTCGCAGGTTATGATTGGTATCCAGACAAGGAATTAACGATAAACTATTTAAGTCGATATCATGAGCGAGTGCAGATGCTGGAGAGCATGGAAATGTACTTCCGTGGGTGTTTTTACGGTCATACAGAGTCGTTACCATCGCACTTTGTTTTAAATCGGCATGGGATTGCGCATGGATTCTTTAAAGGCTACGCAACACCGAGTAATTTCTTGCGGCTTTTTAATTTAATTAGCTTATTGTCGTTTGCAGCCATTCTTGTCGAAGGGCGCGGTAGCATGTTACAGCCGGGAGTTACCACTGATTCCGAAGCATTGGCATTGAATTTTACTAAATGCCTATTATCCCGACGATACGTTCAGCCGAATGCTCAATCGATTCTTCCATCCCCTATTATTTTGGGCTAGCCCTATACTCCACGGCACGCCCGCCGGCCGCGCATCGGGCAAGGATTCGGCCGGGCAAGGTGGTATTCAGATTTGCAGTCAGGTAGCGTCGCGCTCTTCCAAGGGAGGGGCGAGCGATGTGGACAAAGCATTACCGAGTGATGCGATCTGAGTTGGCCAAGTGCGAAAAAGCCAGGTCCGAACTGGAGAAGATGCACCCGCCCCACACCGTCCAACCGGAACAGGATGGACAGCTTCAGGACTATATTCAGAAGTCGGACAGTCTGTACGAATGGCGGCTGCTGATCTTGACCGAGTACTGGATGATAGAGGCAGACCGCCTCGGTGTCCCACTGCCTGATCGCGATGACAGGACTTTCTGGGGGCGAGTCGAATTTGATAGCGACCCGCGGGAGCCCAGGTATCTCACAGATGCTGGCATTCGCATTGTCAGGGCAGACATCCGCGAGGAGCGTAGGCAGCGCCGCGAGCCGGTAACCTTCTGGAGTAGCATCATGATTGGGGTAGTCGGCGCCCTGACCGGCCTAGCATCTGTCATACCGAACTGGTGGGCAGACTAGGGCGGCTATTGGCCGGTTAGCGACGGCCTGGCTTCGACCGTCGCTATGCATGGTCAAACCTCGGTCTGTTCCGCCATCTCTAGGGCATCATCGACCTCAATCCCCAGATATCGAACGGTGCTCTCCAGCTTCGTATGGCCGAGCAACAGTTGAACTGCCCGCAGGTTCTTCGTCCTGCGATAGATCAGCGATGCCTTCGTACGTCTTATTGTGTGAATGCCATACAGGGCTGGATCAGGGCCAATGGCTTTCACCCAACCTTTGACGATACGAGCGTATT
This sequence comes from Stutzerimonas stutzeri, assembly GCA_002387205.1. Classification (GTDB taxonomy): domain Bacteria; phylum Pseudomonadota; class Gammaproteobacteria; order Pseudomonadales; family Pseudomonadaceae; genus Stutzerimonas; species Stutzerimonas stutzeri_N. The sequence goes on from DGLA01000005.1 coordinate 25,312, forward strand.
GACGAGTGGATAGATGGTCTGAGATATGCAGCCGGCTCGGAAAAAGGCAATCCTCGCTGCGGGGCTGGGCATGATGTATGGCGATGTGCCGTTCCCTAAGATCAAATGGATTTTCCAGAATCTCAACAAAGCCGAGGTCCTGCTGACCTTCAATGTCGATTTTTTGGTTACGTATCTAGCCGACCGCCAAGCGAACCGGAAAGCCATTGCAAATATCGGCTTGGATCAGCATGTGCCATGGGACATGCTTAAACAGCTGAAGGCGCATCAGCCACGGAGCTGGCAATACCTGATCCAGCGCTATCTGTCCGAGGGGATCAAGCAGGAAAGCGGTGCCCAGTACATGACCGTCTTCTTCATTCGTCCGGCCGGCAGCAACCCGATGGCCTATTGGTTTATCCATCTGGCGAACAACTACCGCGCTAACGATGTGATGAAGAAGATCCACTGGAAATACGGCAACAACTTTTCCCATATGCTGTCGCCTTCCAGCTTTTTCAGCTACGACGCCAATCGGGATATCGCCGTGACAGGTCAGCACGATTTGCTGTTGGATGAGCATTATTTCGACGATGCTACCAATGACCGCATCCGAGGAGAACTTTCGGAGCTCTTGCCCAAACAGGTCTACGAGGTAGAACGGCAACCTTTTTTGGGCCTGATGAGCGGATTGACCAACTACACCATGGCTGACGAGCTTCGCGTAAAGCAGGCACTCGACATTGCTGTCGCGACCGGTGATCTGCTGGCGGTCGACAAGAACGGCAAAACAAGGCGTCGAAAAGGCACAAGCATCAAGTCGACAGATATCCTGATAGCGCCCCCGCAAAGACCCATCTTCTTCGTGCCACCTCTGAAGAAATCCAGTTCAGAAAACTGAGAGGGGCGGCATCGCTCTTCGGGTGGGCGGTTCGCCTCCAACGGTAGAGGTACCGGCATGATACAAGCAGTAGTTTTCGATGTGTTTGGCACGCTTCTCCAGATAGGTGAGCGCCGCCATCCTTTCCGCCAACTGATGCAGAACCTGCGGCTTCAGGGCAAAACACCAAGGCCGGATGACGCACGGACTCTGATGACTCGAAATCTGGGCTTGGCTGGAGCTGCCGATTATTTCGGTGCGCAGTTGAGCAACTCTGAGTTAGCTAGCCTTGAAAGCGACCTTTTCACCGAGCTGGCCAGCGTTCGCCTTTTCGATGATGCGTTGGAGTCGCTAAATCAGCTAAAGGACGCCGGCCTGAATCTCGCGTTGTGCTCCAATCTCGCAGCCCCATATGCGATTCCGGCCAAACTGTTACTGCCGTCGTTCGATGTTTACGGATGGAGCTTTGAGGTTGGGACAATAAAGCCTGAGCCCGCAATCTATCGTCAGATGATCGAACAGCTTGGCTGCGAAGCCTCCGCTATCGCAATGATCGGTGACACGTTGCAAGCCGATATGCTTGGTCCAATTGGGCAAGGCATGCGGGGCTACCACCTACAGCGTGAAGGAAAAGCCGATCAGTGCGGCTTCGTCTCGCTGATGGACTTTGCAGCCCACGTTCTGCAATACCCACCATCCGCCAACGGCTAAAGCGGCGTCGCCAGTTTTAGCTGACGCCGCTAGACCCGGATGGCTTACAGGCATGAAGACACCCTTTTTCTGTAACGGGAGCTCCTTCAACCCTTGAGCGCCAGAATACGCCGAGCGCCGTTGAGAACGATGAATCCCACGACGGTACCGATAATCAGGTCTGGGTAGTTGGACCCAGTCCAAGCGACGAGCGCTCCGGCGACTATGACGCCCATGTTGATGACCACATCATTGGCGGAGAATATCCAGCTCGCTTTCATGTGAGCACCACCTTCCCGGTGTTTGGAAATCAGCAGCAAACAACCCGTGTTGGCGAGCAATGCCAGGAACGCGACGGCCATCATTATCAGCGACTCGGGCTCGCTGCCGAATATAAAGCGTCTGATCACCTCTACGAGCACGCCGAGGGCCAAAATCAGCTGGAGCACACCAGCAAGGTGTGCAGCACGCACCTGCAGATTGACGCTGCGCCCAACCGCATAAAGGGCCAGGCCGTACACTGCCGCGTCAGCGAACATGTCGAGCGAATCGGCAATCAGACCCGCGGACCTGGCAATCAGGCCAGCAGTCATCTCTACCACGAACATGAAGGCGTTGATGCCTAACAGTAAACGTAGGGAGCGGGATTCCTGTGTAGAGTTCGCCGGATTCTCGGCGGCTTTGATCATCTCAGGGTCTGCCGCGACAGTTTTCTGAAGAGTGGCGCCTAGCCCTAACGTCGCCAGCTTTTTGGTTATGGGCTCAACGGCACTGTCATGCATGACATCTAACCGACGGTCCGACAGATCAAAAGTCAGCTTCCGAACTCCGTCCAAACCATTCAGCGCCAAGCGGATCATTCGCTCTTCTGATGGACAATCCATCTTGGGCACGGCGTAAACACTGACCCATTGCCCCGTCGTATCGGAAGGGTTTTGCATATCGGCATCAGCGGCTGGTGTCGCATCGCAGCCGCAGGGACCATCGGACTTGCTCATGATACGGCTCCACTTGAAATCGAAGATGGGATCATTAAAAGCCTTATAGCTACTATAAGGTCAATAACGCAGAGCCGATGAGGATTCACACGATGCGCATTGGTCAGTTAGCAAGGCTAATAGGGATTGATACACAGACGATCCGCTTCTATGAGCAGCAGGGCTTGTTGCCACCGCCTGATCGCCAGGCGAACGGCTATCGTGTCTACACCGAGAAGCATGGCGAGCGGCTAGCTTTCATCCGGCGCTGCCGAATCTTGAATCTGTCACTTCCAGAGATTCACGCACTCCAAAGCTACCAGGATGACCCTCGCCAGCCTTGTACGGCCGTCAATGCCTTACTCGATGATCACATTTCTCAAGTCAGATCCCAGATAACCGCTCTGCAATCACTCGAACGACAACTCGTTTCACTGCGGGCTAATTGCAACGATGGGCGGGAAGTTGAGGCTTGCGGCATTCTCGCCGGAATTAGCGAGGACGCATGCATTAAATGAACGGCGTTGGGGCTTGCGGGCCTGGTTACCCGGCCAACGCGCATGCCCTCGAAATGGTTGTTTGTCCCTGTGGTTTTTGCCCCTTCGTAGTGATGGCTGTCTCCGTGCGGTATCACTTTGAGTCAGGCCTGCCGAGGAAACGTGAGTTCAAACGTGGTCCGACCGTCTTTGCTGGCGACGGCCACGTGGCCTTTGTGGAGGTTCATCACTGAGCGGACAATCGCTAGCCCCAATCCTGCCCCGCGAGGTTGTATGCCGTTAACGCGGTAAAAGCGGTCGAACAGATGTGGGAGATGATCCGATTCGATAGTCGCGCCATGATTGGTGACAGCCAGCGAGACGATGTCTACGTCCTCCTCAAGGATCTTAAGTTCGACCGTACTGCCAGTATTTGAATGCCGCAGCGCGTTGGATAGCAGGTTGGAAATGGCCCGCTGGACCATAAGTCGATTTCCCAAAATCATGGCATCGCCCGTTACTGTCGTAGCGACTCCCGCTTCTTCGGCAAGGACTTCGAAGTATTCACATACGCGCCTCGCCTCGCTTCCTAAAGATAATTGTTCGAGCTTCAGTGCTGGGCTGGCGTGGCTGGCCTGGGCGAGAAACAGCATGTCTGACACGATTCGATCCATGCGTTCGAGTTCTTCAACCGACGACTCGATCACCTCCCGATAATGCTCCTTGCTTCGCTCACGCACCAAAGTCACCTGCGCCTTGCCTATCAGGTTGTTCAGCGGAGTTTTTAACTCATGAGCCACATCGTCCGAGAATTGTGACAGTTGCTGAACGCCGTCATCGAGTCGATGAAGCATTACGTTGAGGCTGTGCGCCAATGCCTGGAGCTCTTGCGGAAGCCGATCGGTGCGGATTCGAGGTGATAGATCCTGTGTAGATACCTTAGTCGCCAAGGCCCGGAACTTGCGAAGCGGCCGCAAGCCATTTTGGGCGATTAGCCATCCAGCCAATCCGATCAATATCAGTAGCATCGGCACGGTCACTAAGGCCGAGCGCAGGAATGCAGCCACCAGCCGTTGATCGGCACTGCGATCTTGCGAAAGTAAAAGCGTCATTGGAGCCAGTCCCGGGACTTGGATTTGCTTGCGCCCGGTTAGCATCTGCACGCCATCTTTCGTTGTCCAGCCAAGATAGTCGCCGTCCCTGCTCACGAGATCCAGCTGCTGCGGCGCATTGGCGAATCGGCCGATACTGAAAATGGGTGATTTCGCTGTATCGCCGATGACCGTAATCGAAAGGTTGTCATGGCCGAGTACGGTATCGCTCAATGCGTGTTGCCAGGAGCGGCCCATACGGGCTTTGGTGTCTTCGAGGAGTCCATGATCGATCTGAGAGAGCTTGGCCGTCACTTCCTCCTGGGCGCGCAGTTCCAGTTGGCGCACCAGTACCCAGTAGCTCAGTGCAATCAGCAGCGCGACCAAAGCGGCGCCGGTCAGTGTGATTTGAAGCGCGAGACGCGATGCGAGGCTGAGTGGCTTCAAGGCCGCGCCTCCAGCACGTAGCCCACACCCCGGATGGTGTGTATCAGGCGATCGCCGAAGGGTTCGTCCACTTTCATCCGCAGGCGACGAATCGCAACATCCACCACATTGGTATCGCAGTCGAAATTGATGTCCCACACCATGGCAGTTATTTCCGTACGCGTGAGGACTTCGCCAGTCCGGCGCATGAGCAGATGCAATAACGCAAATTCTTTGCTGGTGAGGTCGATACGCTGACCGCTCCGGTAAGCCCTATGCCGGGCCGGGTCCAGTTCGAGGTCGGCTACACGCAGGTTGCTCGGAAGTGTGACTGCCTCGCCTCGCCGCAACAGTGTCCGGATACGGGCAAGCAGCTCGGGGAACTGGAACGGCTTGACCAGATAGTCGTCGGCGCCCGATTCCAAGCCGCGGACTTTTTGCTCTAAGCGGCCATTGGCAGTCAGCATGATGACGCGTGTCTGCTTACGCCGCCTGATGAGTTCGAGAACCTCCCACCCATCCATGGTTGGCAGATTCACATCTAGCAGCACGATGTCATAGTCGTTCTGCAGTGCCAGGTGAAACCCATCGAGGCCATCACTTACGCAATCGACCAAGTAACCACATTCGATAAGACCCTGCTGCAAGTATTCCGCAGCGTTGATCTCGTCTTCGACAACCAGGATGCGCATGTTTTGAGGTAACTCGGCAAGGAGGTGCGCGGTAAGCGGAACCAAAAAAATCCATGTAGTAACTAGGTCAAGACGAAAGCGGCTTGGCTCTAGCGTGAAAGGCAGAGGCGAAAAGATCTGCCCAGGGAAGCGGGAAGCACTTTAACGCGGTAAAAGCCCTGTGAGGGCTATCTTGCGAATTTGTAATCTACCGGTCATTTGGTTGACCCGCAGCGCGAGCGGGTGCACCAAACGAAAAAAGGCGCCCTGATGGGCGCCTGAAACACATCTTCAAACCAAGGGAGCAAAACTAAAGAAGATGTGGTGTTGCTCATGGTGTTTCACAAGATCGAGAGAGGGTACTCGGCGATGAATCGGACCTCATCGAGGTCGGACTCGAAAGCAGTCGCCCGCGTGGTAGCCTGGCGCACCCGCAGAGACAAATCCTTGAGAGAGCCAGTCTGTACAACGTAGCGGGCTTCGACGTCGCGTTCCCAGCGGTTCTGTCCCGTCAGCGGCGCACCGTTATCGTCTTGGCGCATGTACACCTCGTTCGCGTTGCTGTAATCGGCGCCCCAACCGCGGGCGTAGCGGGTCATGAAAGTAAGCCCGGGTATGCCGTACTCCGCCATGTTCAGGTCGTAGCGCAGCATCCAGGACTGCTCTTTAGGTGAGTTGAAATCACTGTACTGAATGGAGTTGTTCAGGTAGATCGAGTCCGCCTGGCGCAAGTAGTCAAAGTCGTTGTTACCGTTGTTTCGCTGATACGACGCCGTGACGGTGTGCGCGCCGAAGGCGACACCCAGGCTGGAGCTCCAGATGTTGTTGTTGAACTCGCCCAGCAACTCACGGCCTTCGTCGGTTGCCTTGTAATAGTTGAAGCTGGCCAGCAGCGCGACGATATCGGAGAGCGGATAGGTGGCCGACGCACCGAAGTAATGCTGGTTCCAGGCATCTTTGAGGCGGCTGGTGTACAGGCTAAGACTGATATTTTCATTCACGCTGTAGTCACCGCCTGCGTAGCCGAGCCAAGGCGCGTCTACGCCCCCGCCGTAGAAGGTGACGAAGTCTTCGTTCATGTTACTGGTGTTGGGCTGGCTCATCGCGTGCAAGCGGCCTCCCTGAAGGGTGAGGTCGTCCAGCGAGTTGTTCACAACGGTGACACCCTTGAAAGACTCCGGCAGCAGCCGAGAGTCGCCGAAGTGCACGACAGGTGTAGTGGGAAATACATCGCCGGCCTTGATCTCGGTGTCCAGCAAGCGTGCTTTCACCGCGCCCCCCACCCGTGTGAAGTCATCCTCAGGATCGCCAGCGCTGTCGTGGGGAAGCAGGTCGATGCTGCCGCCCACACCGGAGCGCCCCGAACCGGAGTCGAGCTTGAGGCCGAGCATGGCGAAAGCGTCGAAGCCAATCTCTACCGAGCCTTGGGTATATCCGGACTCGAAGAAGGCCATCAATCCGTGGGCCCATTCCTCGGAGTAGCCATTGCCGGCGGCACTCTCACCGTCGCGAAAATCCCGATTGAAATAGAAGTTGCGATTTATCAGCGATAGCGTGCTGCCTTCGATGAAGCCCTCGGCTGTTTCCGATTGGGCAAAGACCGGGGCGCTGCCCAATGCCAGTGAAAGGGCTGTCAGCGAAAAAACGGCCTTTTTGCTCATGATGATGCTCCTTATGTACGGCAGGTCAGTGCTCGAATGACGCCTTTCGCCTTTTTGTTTTTAGCGCTTGGCCATGTTCTTCCCCTAGAGATGACGGCAGGATTAGCGGCAAATGACTATTTTGTAATCTGAGGAAGCCCAATCGCGCACTCCTTCGATTACAGATTTGTAATGTTGCGGTCACCAGGTCGTTATCCACACTTATTTAAAGTCACCACCCCATAGCCATCAGCTATCTCGCCGGCTTGGCAAGGCTGATAAAAACGCTTTCGTGTATTTGTCTACTAAATTCAGGGCGAATCACTATCGCAGTAGAGGCGCATGTGTTTCGCGTCTTGGCGGGGGTAGTTCTTATGATTGGATTCGACATCTAAACCAGGAAGTCATCGTTTTGCCTTGGATGAGAAAAATAGTTTTGCTGATGTTGCTAGCCTTGTTCCCATTGCAATCATCATGGGCAGTTGTTAGCACGAGCTGCAGTCATGAGGATGGTTCGGCAGCAAATCATCTTGGACATCACGAACATCCGCACGAGTCTCTGGGTACTGACGAGGAAGGATCGTCAAAAGCCGCAAAAAAAATCAGTCTGGATGGAGACTGTGTCTTTCATGGCGACCATATCAAGCCGCTTATAACGAAAGGGATCTGTCCTGGTTCGGTATTATCAATGAGCTTGAAACCGTTTCCTTCTGCTAGCTACGCATCGGCTGAAGCGGGGCGTCCTGAGAAACCTAATTGGCGCATCGGTGCAAAACCGGTGGGACGCCAAAGTAACCAGTAAGCGCCATTTATCTGTATCTGACGTCTCACCGAACCTTCCCTTTTTTTAGGAGATTTCGGTGCGAAAAGCTCTTTTCTCGCTGGGGTTGACGACGTTGTCGTGCAATCTCGCCTTTGCGCAACCCTTAGAGTTGCCGACCTTCACACAGACCTTACCTGTCAGTGTGTCAAATACCTTCCCCGTTGAGTCTGTCGACTCCATAAGCTTTGTACGCGCCTTGGAACTCGCTAGCTCTGCAAGCCCTGAACTGGCTGCTGCAAGACGTGAGCTGGCTGCTTCTCGCGCATTGATTAGCCAAGCAGGAGCACGTCCGAATCCAATATTGTCCGCTAGCCAGGAGGGAATCCGGGGCGATGCCCCGGAGACCACGCTTGAACTGAGCCAAGAAATAGAGCTGGGTGGTAAACGTTCGGCTCGTATTGAGGCAGCGCAACGCGCCATGGACGTAGCGGCCGCCGACCTACAGGACGCCCAAGCTCGACTGAGGGGGGCAGTGATGGGTGCATACTACGATGTGCTTACTGCTCAAGAACGGCTGGACCTCGCTCAGGCTGCTTCAAAGCTTGCGAAGCAAGCTGTGAACGTTGCCAATCGACGTGTGAGGGCCGGCATGGTCTCTCCCGTAGAGGAAACCCGGGCGCGGGTTGCGGCTACTGGAGTGCAAGTAGAGCTTGCCCAGGCCACAGCTGAACTCGAAGCTGCGCGCACTCGGCTGGCGGCCAACTGGGGAAATCCACAGCCACGCTTTGAGCGAGTAAAAGAGCCGGTAGAGGCAGTGCCTCCTCTTCCCGAGCTAGCTGAGCTTTATAGCCGTTTGAACGATTCCGCCCAACTAACCCGCGCGCGTCGGGAGGCTGAAAGACGTCGGGCTGCGTTGGAGCTGGAAAGGACGAATCGCTTTTCTAACGTGACGGTTAGCGTAGGTGCCCAACGCTCAGATGAATATAACGGCACGCTGGGACTGGTGAGTATCTCGATGCCCCTGCCGTTGTTTGATCGAAACCAAGGCAACATCGGAGCAGCACAGGAACGGGCCTACCAGGCGCAGGACGAGCTTAACGCCGTCCATATACGCCTGAAAAGCGAACTTTCCCAAGCGCACATGCGGCTGCGCACTGCTCGCCAGCAGTTCGAACTGTTGCGCAACGACATGCTCCCCAGTGCCCAAAGCGCTTATGAAGCTGCCAGCAAGGGGTTCGAACTAGGAAAGTTCACCTTCCTTGACGTACTGGATGCTCAACGCACGCTTTTCCAAGCCCGCTCTCAGTATCTGTCTGCGCTCTCGCAAGCTAACCAGGCGGCGGCGGAAATCGCCCGAATCGTCGGCGATGGGTCGGCCGTTATCACCTCGGCCACTCAGCCATAAGGAATCCATATGAAAAGTAAATCGAATACATCTTCCTTGGCTGGTCACAAGAAGCAGATTTTTTGGATCGTCGTCATATTAAGCGTGGCACTTGTGCTTGGCGGATTGCTTCTTCGCAGTAGTCCAGCTGTGCCCGAAGCGGGCGACGCACATAGCGAGCATGGTGACGCATCGGAGCAGGAGGATGAAGGGCATTCGGATGAGGATGCTGAAGCCGAAGGAGATCATGGACATGATGAAGGAGGCGCCGATAGCGATCACGAGGTCGGTGCGGCAGAGAAAGATGAGCATGAAGATGAGCCCGAGGGAGCGGAGCACACTGAAACAGCAGAGGTAGAACTCTCAGAGACACAAATCCTAGCCGCCGGCATTTCACTGGCAACTGCTGAGCCCGCAAAGATACAAAGCGCAATCGAGCTGCCAGGTGAAATTACGTTTAACCAGGATCGTACAGCGCAAGTTGTGCCTCGTCTCTCAGGTGTCGTTGAAGCGGTCAAAGTCGATTTGGGCGAACAGGTGAAACAGGGGCAAGTGCTTGCTGTGATCGCGAGTACCGACCTGTCGGAACGTAGAAGCGAGTTCTACGCGGCACAAAAACGTCTTGCATTGGCTCAGAAAACCTATCGACGCGAAAAGGAGCTGTGGGAAGAGCGTATTTCTGCAGAACAGGATTATTTACAGGCACAACAGGCTCTACGGGAAGCAGAGCTGACGGTTGCGAATGCAAAAGCACAGCTACAAGCGCTTGGTAGTGATGCTGGCAAGCCAGACGCATTGAGCCGCTACGAACTCAGGGCGCCGTTCGATGGGATGATCGTTGAGAAGGACATCACGCTCGGTGAGTCAGTCAATACCGACGACCAGATATTCATCATTTCCGATCTCTCTACCGTTTGGGCAGATATCAGCGTTCCTGCCAATGCACTCAGCGCGGTACGAGTCGGCAGCAACGCGGTTATCGAAGCCACAGCATTCGAGTCCAGTGCCAATGGCACCGTTTCTTATGTCGGCTCACTTGTTGGTCAGCAAAGCCGCGCCGCTACCGCCCGGGTCACGCTTCCGAACCCGGAAGGTGTTTGGCGTCCCGGCCTGTTCGTCAAAGTGCGGGTAGGCTCTGGCGGAGTGTCCGTGCCGGTTGCAGTCAAGCCCGATGCGATCCACACGTTGGAAGATAATCCGGTGGTGTTTGTACGGACCGACCATGGCTTTGCTGCTCAGCCAATCGTGACTGGTCGCGGCGATAGTGAAGCGGTTGAAATCAAGGAAGGTCTTCAGGCCGGAGTGCGCTATGCCTTGGCCAACAGTTTCATCATTAAGTCCGAGCTTGGCAAAGCCAGCGCCTCGCATGCTCACTGATACGGAGTTATAGACTGTGTTCGAACGTATCATTCGCTTTTCTATAGAGCATCGCTGGCTGGTTTTGCTAGCCGTGCTTGGCATGGCAGCGTTAGGAGCTTACAGCTACCAAAAGCTGCCTATCGATGCTGTCCCTGATATCACCAACGTACAGGTGCAAATCAACACTGCGGCCCCAGGTTATTCCCCGCTGGAAGTGGAGCAGCGCATTACCTACCCGCTCGAGACGGTAATGGCCGGGTTGCCCAAGCTCGAGCAGACCCGTTCCTTGTCTCGATATGGACTTTCTCAGATCACAGTTATTTTTGAGGAAGGCACTGACATCTATTTTGCCCGCCAACTTGTGAATGAGCGCTTGGGAGGGGCCAAAGATCAGCTTCCGGAAGGCGTCACTCCAACACTTGGCCCTATTTCCACTGGGCTTGGCGAAATCTATTTTTGGACGGTTGAAGCTGAGGACGGTGCCACCAAATCGGACGGTACGCCTTATACCTCTGCTGACTTGCGTGAGATTCAAGATTGGATCATCAAACCGCAAGTCCGCAATGTACCAGGCGTAACTGAGATCAATACGATCGGAGGATATGCAAAGGAATATCAGATCGCCCCCAACCCAGACACTTTGCGGTCGTTTGGACTAACACTACAAGATTTGATCGAGGCGGTTGAGCAAAACAATAACAATCTAGGTGCCGGATATATTGAAAAACGCGGCGAGCAGTATCTTGTTCGTGCTCCAGGACAAATGCAATCAGTAGAGGACATCCGCAATACCCTTATTAGCAACGTTGACGGTACCCCAGTACGTATCCGCGACGTTGCGACGGTAGAGGTTGGAAAGGAGCTCCGTACTGGCGCAGCCACCGAGAATGGCCGCGAAGTGGTTCTAGGTACGGCTTTCATGCTTATCGGTGAAAATAGCCGGGTAGTTTCTAGGGCTGTCGATGACAAGATGAAAGAGATAAACCTTTCGCTTCCAGAGGGCGTAAAGGCGATTACTGTCTACGATCGAACTGTACTCGTAGACAAAGCTATATCCACCGTTAAGAAGAACCTCACTGAGGGTGCCATTCTTGTTGTGGTTATACTTTTTCTCTTCTTGGGCAATATCCGTGCGGCGATCCTAACCGCACTTGTTATACCGCTGGCGATGCTCTTTACGTTCACCGGCATGGTAGCCAACGAGGTCAGCGCCAACCTGATGAGCTTAGGCGCATTGGATTTCGGCATCATTATCGATGGTGCCGTGGTGATTGTTGAGAACTGCGTGCGTCGACTTGCTCACGCTCAGTCCCATCACGGGCGGGCATTAACGCTGTCCGAACGGCTTCATGAAGTGTTCGCTGCGGCAAAGGAAGTGCGTCGGCCTCTACTCTATGGGCAGCTGATCATTATGATCGTATATCTGCCGATATTCGCCCTTACAGGGGTAGAAGGTAAGATGTTCACGCCCATGGCGTTTACCGTAGTGACAGCGCTATTCGGGGCGATGATTCTCTCGGTGACGTTCGTCCCGGCAGCCGTTGCGCTCTTTATCGGCAAGCGTGTTACAGAGAAGGAAAACTTTCTAATCCGCAATGCTAAACGGGCCTACGCACCTGCATTCGATGCGGTGATGTCCAACAAGCCAGTAGTGCTCACCTTTGCCGTTGTTGCAGTTGTACTTTCCGGCCTCGTAGGGGCACGTATGGGCAGTGAATTCGTGCCTAGCCTCAACGAGGGGGACTTCGCTATCCAAGCCCTTCGTGTACCGGCTACCAGCCTTAGTCAGTCTGTCGAGATGCAGCAGCAGCTGGAGCGAAAGCTCATGGATGAGTTTCCGGAGATCGAGCGGATTTTTGCGCGCACAGGCACTGCGGAGGTGGCATCCGATGCCATGCCTCCAAACATCTCTGACGGGTACGTCATGCTGAAGCCACAAGAGCAGTGGCCGGATCCAGGCAAGTCGCGCGACGAACTCTTAAGCGAGGTCCAAGCATCCGCCGCTGAGTTACCGGGCAATAACTACGAGTTTTCCCAGCCTATTCAGCTGCGTTTCAACGAGTTGATTTCCGGTGTTCGTGCCGCTGTAGCCGTGAAAATCTATGGTGATGACATGGAGGTTCTTAACAGCACGGCGGCGGAAGTGTCCGAGGTGCTAGGACAAGTACCAGGCGCCTCCGAGGTTACGGTCGAGCAAACGACTGGCCTTCCTATGCTCACGATTGATATCGATCGCGATCAAATCGCACGATACGGCCTGAGTTTAGATACTGTACAGCAAGCGGTTGCAGTAGCCATCGGGGGCCGAGAGGTAGGCACCTTGTTTCAAGGAGACCGGCGTTTCGATATCGTAGTTCGTTTACCGGACGAGATACGAAGCGATCTCGCCGCAATTGAGAGGCTCCCAATTGCCCTTCCAAGGGAATTAAACAGCGCCATAAGTTATATCCCCCTCGGCGAGGTGGCCACTCTGGATTTGGCCCCCGGTCCGAATCAGATCAGTAGAGAGGAAGGGAAACGGCGAATTGTCGTTAGTGCAAACGTCCGTGGTCGGGACATTGGATCATTCGTATCTGAGGCAGAACAGAAAATCCAGGCCCAGGTAGATATCCCGTCAGGTTATTGGATCGACTGGGGCGGTACCTTTGAGCAGCTTGAATCTGCAACGAAGCGGCTGCAGATTGTCGTCCCTGTGGCGCTGCTCCTGGTGTTCATTCTGCTTTTCATGATGTTCAACAATGTCAAAGACGGCTTGTTGGTGTTTACAGGGATTCCATTTGCGCTCACCGGAGGCATTGTTGCGCTGTGGCTGAGAGATATCCCATTGTCCATTTCAGCAGGAGTTGGCTTTATTGCTCTGTCGGGCGTCGCCGTTCTAAATGGCCTGGTAATGATCTCCTTCATCCGTAGCCTACGGGAGCAAGGTTTACCTCTGGGCACCGCGATCCGCGAGGGCGCTCTGACCCGGCTACGGCCGGTATTGATGACAGCCTTGGTGGCTTCACTCGGGTTCGTTCCGATGGCCTTGAATGTGGGTACCGGTGCAGAGGTACAGCGCCCCCTTGCGACGGTGGTGATCGGGGGGATTCTCTCCTCAACGGTGCTAACGCTATTGGTACTGCCGTTGCTCTACCAGCTGGCTCATCGGCGCGAAGACGAATTGGAGGAGCAAGAAATCGCGTTGGCCGCTGACAGAACAAGCTAGAGATTGGATGGCGGCACACAACGCCCCGTTCTTGCTAGCTCGCGAGAACGGGGCGTGTTGGTTTCGGAGTGCTAAGATTCAGCGGCGGCGCAGCGGGCAGCAAAGCCTTTATAGCGTAGGTCTAATGCATCTAAACGGTGAATAGAAAGGGTGCTCAGCGCTTAGTGCGTATGACTCCGCGCTACATACGCCTCCTCGGCTGATGGCTTTCACCCACGGTGAGCTGACGAAAGATTATGCAAGCAGCGGCTGACCTGCCCCGGGCGGCAGCACGGGCGATAGCTACGAAAACGCCCTGGCTGGAACGATCAGCGGGCTTTACAAGGCCGAGCTGACACCTTCAATCATGGACGAACCGCGAGGCCGTTGAGATGGCGACCCTGACGTGGATGCGTTGTACGCCACCAGCGTCTGTTCAGCTCAATCGGATATGCTCTTGCGAACGCTAATAACAGACAGATCAGGCGATAGCGGCCTGACTTAACGAAACGGCCTATAAAGGCCGGGGCGATTCGCTGGTAGCGATGTTGCGGGCAAGTGATGGACACAAAAAAGCGCCCCGAAGGGCGCTTAGAGTACAACTGCTTCCAACGGTGCTTGGAAGCTGCCGGCGGCGGATATCGTTCAGATATTAAGCGGTTAGTCAGCTTTGGTTTCTTTCTTAATTTCCGTGTTGTTCTGATCTTGGCGAATATCATTAACCTTCAACTCGTTTGCTTTTTTTTCGGCGGATTCGGTTCCGTGAATTCGCTTTTGATCTGCTCGGAATTTTTCATTAAATTTCATTGAACGGTCGTATCCATCTCCTGCATAAGACGATGCGGAGCCGAAAATTACCAAACCAACAACAATAGCTTTCAACAGATTCATAGGGCAGTCCTCGCTAAATTCAAAGGTGGCTTGCTGAGCTTTCTCGGTGAGCTCTACAGGTTCGAATGAATTTTGCCTGACTGAAGCTAACAGCAGCATGAGCCAAGCATTACATTATTGAAATGTAATGCTTCCATTGTGGAGTTACATGAGCGCCTTGCTTCGTCATTGCAGCAACAAGGCGCACCAATCTGCAAGGGGCTTGAGCCTACGACAAAATTGATTGGAAGATTACATTTTTGTCATCTTCAGATCATGGCACCGCATAATCCATATCATTAGCGAGCAACGTCGTTTATCGTTTGAGAGAGATCGACCTGTTGTCGGCGAGTTAAAGACGATAACGCACGAACTCGCTCGAGGGTGGTCGCATTTTCTGTCAGTGTGGCTTGGAGGGCCAGATGGTATAGGCGCTAGTATTTTTATTATCTCTTATGGGCGGTCGTTTGGCTCCCCTATTTTTCTTACGCTAATTTTTAAGGAGCGGTAAAAATATGGCTCACGAACATAACCATAACACCGAAGCCATGGGTGATAAGCGTTTAATCGCAGCTATTGGCGTTAATACTGCACTAACTCTGGCACAAGTTGTTGGCGGGATACTTTCTGGGAGCTTATCGCTCATAGCGGATGCACTACACAACTTGAGCGATGCTGCATCACTGGTTATTGCGCTCATCGCACGTAAGATCGGCCGCAAACCGCCAGATGCTTTTAAAACCTTTGGCTACCGACGCAGTGAAACCATAGCGGCTTTGATTAACTTGGTCACGCTGATTATCGTTGGTCTCTACCTCATCTACGAAGCTATAGGTCGGTTTTTTTCCCCACAGCCCATTGAAGGATGGACAGTGGTCGTGGTGGCGGGAATAGCCTTGATTGTAGATATCGCTACGGCCTTGCTCACCTACACAATGTCTAAGAATAGCATGAATATAAAGGCGGCATTCTTGCACAACGTGTCGGATGCGTTGGCCTCCGTCGGCGTTATTATTGCCGGAACATTGATCCTCCTGTATGGCTGGTATTGGACAGATACTGTCCTGACGCTGATGATTGCTGGTTACGTGCTATGGCAGGGCTTTAGCATGCTACCTAAAACCATTCACTTGTTGATGGAGGGCGCGCCAGAAGGAGTTTCCATCGCCGACATAATCAATATCATGGAACATGTAAACGACGTTGTGAGTGTTCACCACGTACACGTATGGGAAATCGCTGAGCATACAATCGCACTGGAAGCACATGTTGTCATCAAGAAGGCTAGCCTGCCCGATATTGAACGAGTAAAGACTGATTTAAAACGAGTACTTCATGAGCAATTCAAAGTCAGCCACTCGACACTTGAAATGGAGCTAGACGGCAGTGTTTGTATCGACACCAGGCAGGCCGACAGTCATCGCAGCGAAGCATAAGCCTGCTTTGCGCTCAACGCTGTTGCTAGACAGTTATCTCGATATCAACGGAGTGAACTTGCGACATCACTCGTTGGCGCTATGTCTTCGACCAGAGACATGCTAGCGGCATGTGGCCAAAGCAGCTCGTCACGAGGAGATCAGGCTAGGTCGTGGCACCTTCGGCAGGCTGCCGCGACGAGCAAGCCCCGCCAGTCGCTACCGCCGCGGACGCTCAGAGCCAGCGGCGGACTCGTGCACGGTAGCGGGCAAATGATTCGCCGAACAATGTTTCCAGCGCCCACTCTTCGGCTGGGATCTGGAAACGGTTCATGTACAGCACGAAAGCAACTACGCCAAGCAGGGTTAGAGGCGAGGCCAAGACCAGCGCCCAAGCCGCCAGGATAATGGCAAAGCCTAAGTACATGGGGTTGCGGCTGTACCGGTAGATGCCAGCCTCCACTAATGCAGAAGCCTGCTGCGGCTGCAATGGATTAACCGTAGTACGCGCGCGGCGAAACGACAGGACGCCGGCGAGGCACACGCCGAGCCCCAGGAGCAGTATTGGCAAAGCGAAGGTCAGGCGCGCGGTCCATGCCAGTTCGAAACCCGGCAATTTGGTTCCCGACAAACCCATCAGCACAGCGATCAGGCCGGCCACGAGCAGCGGTGGCACGCGGTTTTCCAGCGCGCTCATAGTGTCATTCTCGTGCCTTGGCCACTTCGCTGTTCACCAACTGGCGCAGCGGCTCCGGGCCAAACTCGCTGAGCGCACGACCATTGACAAAAAAAGTCGGCGTGCCACGAACCCCAACGGCTTTAACGTCCTGCATGTCCGTTTCCAGCACGGCGTTGACGCCAGGCGTATGCATGTCCTGGCGGGCCTGTTCCAAGTTCAAACCGACGCGCTCTGCAGCAGCCCATGCCTGCGTTACCTTGGGGTCGTCGTGCCAACCGGGTTGGGCTTCCAGCACAGCCCCCAACACTTGTTCATGGAGATTTTGCTTACGCGCCGCCTCCAGCATTCGCGCCACCTCTTCGGAGCCTTGATGGAACAGTACATAGCGCAGCACCAAACGCACGTCTTCCGGGTTCTCGGCGAGGATCTGCTTCACATAGGGGTGGAAGGCGCGGCATGCCTCGCAGGAAGGGTCAAAGAATTCGACGATGGTCACTGGCGCTTGCGCCGGGCCGAACACTGGTGAGTGGAAGCGAACCAACTGGCCGCCGTTCTGTTTGGGTTGTGTCGCGGTCTCTTGGGCTGTCGAACCGGGAGCCTGGGCCTGTTGAGGCGATTGCGAGGGGGAATAGAAGAATGCGGCGGCAGCAAAGACGGCTAGGATCACGACACTGACGATCAGGACCACGGAACGGCGATTCATGGGGTGGTTCTCCGACGGATGATTATGAGCAGGATGGCGATAAGGATAAAAGCGAACAAGGCGAGTGCCGGCAGGGGCACCACGCCGAAGAGGGTCATTCCGGCGCCTGAGCAGGATGGACCAGTGGCCGTGCAGGGCTGGATCGGCTGTGGAATCAGCCCTGCATAGAGCAGCGTGTGAACAAATGCCAGTGCCGCACCGATAGCGGTCAGCGGCAGGGCATAGTGCCAGACGGTGAAATCCGAGCGGTAGCAGGCGATGGCCAGGATCACCGCCAGCGGAAACATGAAGGCACGCTGGAACCAGCACAACACGCAGGGTGCCTGGCCCATCACCTCACCAATGAACAGCGCGGACAGGGTCGATACCAGTGCGACCAGCCAGGTTAGCAGCAGCAGGTTCCAGGGCATGCCTGAAGGTTGAGGATTCATTGCGGTTAACTCCTGGCGATGGCGAGCACTTGCCTCAGACCCGCCATCCAGTTATTTCGAAACATCATGCATCCTCTTATCGGCAGGACTTGTTAGGACCGTTGCGGACTTCGCCCAACGGCAAAGCGAAAAGCAACCAGCCTCAACGCTGGGTTAAATCCGATGCCAGTGGGAGAATGTCGCCCTTGCGCAACAAGGGAAGATATCAGATGTCGCGGGACTGGCTGGAAGAACACCAGATAGCATTTTATTTCGCGGCGGTGGTGGCCGCTGCCATTGCAGGCCTGAGCTCTGCGCAATTCACCGGACTGACGGCCATGGCCATCACACCGGCGATTGCCGTGCTGATGTATGCCATGTTTCTGCAGATTCCTTTTTTGGAGCTGCGAGAAGCTTTTGCCAACCGCCGCTTCGTCGGTGCCTTGTTGCTGGCCAACTTCCTATTGGTGCCATTGATGGTGTGGCTGGTGACGTGGCCGCTCTCATCGAACAAGGCCTTGTTGGTCGGCGCGCTGCTTGTCCTGCTGACGCCTTGTATCGATTACGTGGTGGTCTTCACCCACCTGGGCAAAGGGGACTCTCGTCTGGTGCTCGCGGCGACGCCATTGCTGCTGTTGCTCCAGCTTCTGCTGCTGCCCCTCTACTTGCGGCTAATCCTTGGCCCCGAAGCCGGCACAGTGATCGAGCTGTGGCCCTTCGCAGAAGCCTTCCTGTTACTGATCGTCCTACCCTTGGTAGCGGCTGTGCTCACCGAATTTGGCGGACGCCGATCTCTGCTGCTTCGCGCATGGAGCGCAGGTTGGGCCTGGCTGCCAGTGCCTGCAATGGCCCTGGTTCTAATCGTGGTGGTGGGTTCGCAGATCGCGGCTGTCGTGTACCAACTCGACATCCTGGCGCCGTTGCTTCCGGTATACGGAGCGTTTCTACTACTCGCTCCGGCCCTCGGCGTACTCAGCTCCCGGCTATTTGGCTTGGAGGCTTCTGCCGCACGGGCAGTGGCCTTTAGCTCAGGCACTCGCAACTCGCTTGTAGTGCTTCCCCTGGCCCTAGCGCTCCCGGAGTCCATTCGCGCGCTGGCCGCGGCGGCTGTGATTACTCAGACACTCGTAGAACTGATTGGTGAATTGATCTACTTACGGGCGATTCCAGCCATGGTCAGAAACAGTTGAGCCTCGTCGAAATCGGCGAGAGCGCTCATGCCTCGTGCTGTGGAGCAAGATTGATCAGCGGCGCAATGATGAGCTGAGCGGAGCGCGCCCAAGAAACCAGTGCCTCAAGATCCATCTGTAGAGATTGGGCTTCTGTCCAGATACAAGCACTCTCGGCAGGCACCGTAAGAGCGATGCCCTCAACTATCGTCAGAGCCATCGCATGCAATCTCAGTAGCTCGTCGCGAATGGAGGTGATTCCACCCAGTTCCACCAAGCAGACGTCCAAGCGATCAACCAGCCGGAGCAGTTGAGAGGTGTCGAAGCTGTCGCGCAGGTTTTCCAACGCCACGGCGTCCACTTCGCCGTACGGTGTAAGGCGGAAGGATGCGGGAGGAATGTTGATCATGGCGTTTTCTCGGTATCTAGCTGGCTAGGTCTGATCACCCGCAGCGAGCCGGCAGCTTGTTGGAACACCGAGTCCTTGATCCAGGGCTCCGGTGGCCGGTTTAGCTTGAGGTTGAATTCGCCGAAGCGCTTGAGGTTGCTGGTCAGGTAGAGTGGTTGGGCCCCCTTCAGCATACATAGCGGAACTGGTGTAGACGACTAGCCCTGAGCTAGGCCTTGGGCTTTCAAGCAGCTCCAATGATCGGCACTGAAGTGCTAGGGAGCGGATTACTTCTAAAATTCTGGCTAACACGCTCACACTTAAAAACGCTTCTGGATATGCTGGAAAAAGGCAAGCCAAGCAGGCGAAAAATTGACACTAACTACTTTCAATACAATGGTTATTTCTTGGGATATAACTCTTCTAAAGATAATGCCGGTAAATACGGATTTGAAGAAAGCCCTGCTGAAATCAAGCAAAAAGTGAAAGAGCTTTTACTAATCTAGCTCGGTCGAACAAACTAGGTCTATTGCTCGTTGAGTGATCGTCTCTGAGCATTTTAACTGCTGCCGTTGCTGGCAGCCATGAGTCAAAAATTGCACTCAACGACAGGCAGCTTTTGGCCGACAGGTGCCTGTCGTCACCGGCTGCAATCGGCCGAGGCTGTGTAAAAACGTTTTCGAGCGCGACAGGTACTCAAAACCGGACTGGAAATCGCGCATCTGGGCGAAATCCACATCTGCTGAGGTGCCGAAAAATTTCAGATTTCACGTAGACGCGCGCACTTCAATTTTGACGAAGCGTTTTTACACACTCTGGGCCAAAAGCAGGCATTAGATGTGACCACGGCACTCGAGGTGATTCAAAACTGCTCTAGACGTTCGTCTTCAGCTGATAGCCATATGGACAGCACACACCACCCAAGGTACGGTTCATTTGCCATGGTAATACGCCATTATCAAGCGATGCCTAGAGGGATTTAGAGTGCACGTTAAAGCCATCAAGCTGATCAACTTCAAAAAATTTCGCGACGAACTTCTAGAATTCAACGACGACGTCAATATTTTCGTCGGCGACAACAATGCTGGTAAAAGCACAATCTTGGAAGCGTTAGAAATTGTGCTCAATTACAATCATCGTGGACGGCCCTTCAACGGCGAGTTCTCCCCTGATCTTTTCAATCAGGATGCCGTCACGCGGTTTCTCGCCTCTGACTTGAGCTCCAAGCACCTGCCCAGCCTTATCATCGAAGCCTACATTGACGGTGTGCCTGAGTACCGAGGCTCGAACAACAGCCTCAAGGCTGACGCCCAGGGCGTCTTGGTACAAGCCTGTTTCGACCCGTCGCTGGAGGCCGTATACGAGAGCCACCTGCTGACCAAGCCGAACATCACCAGCATTCCGATCGAATTCTATAAGGTGGAATGGCTCGATTTCGGTTGGAATCCGATAAAACCGATCGCTAAGAAGTTTAAGGCGCTGTACATCGACCCCACACGTATCCACCCAACCATGGGGAAGAACCAGTACATTTCGAGCATTCTCAACACCGCATTGGCGAAGGAAGAGCTCGTCAAGCTGACCCTCAATTATCGTGAAAACCTGCAGGTGTTTAACAACTCCGGGGAGGTCAGGACGGTCAATGCCAGCCTTGATGCGGGTCACCTTATCACCGATAGCAAGCTCACCATTGCAGCAAGTACGTTACCTGCGGGCTCCATCCAGACCGGCCTACAGCTTGAGGTCGATGATGTGCCTTTTCACCTCATCGGCAAGGGTGAACAGAGCAATGTGCAGATTAAACTGGCCATTCAGAACAAATCCCACGACATCGATCTGGTGATGATGGAAGAGCCCGAAAATCATCTATCTCACACCAATCTGAACAAGCTTGTGCACTACATCGAAACCCAGCGAGGAGACAAGCAGCTGTTCCTGACCACCCACAGCTCGTATGTGTTGAACAAGCTGAGTATCGACAAAATTTGCCTTGTGCAGTCAGGGTACAAAAGGCTGCACACGCTAGACGCTAAAGTGGTGAAGACCCTCAAGCGTCTTCCTGGCTACGACACCTTGCGGGTGGCACTGTCGGGCAAGGTCATCCTGGTCGAGGGGCCGTCGGACGAACTGGTGCTCAAGAAAATCTACCAACGAAAACACAACCGACTGCCTGAGCAGGACGGGATAGATATCATCGTGGTACGCGGTGTAGGTTTCAAGACGTTCATCGAAGTCGGTAAAGAGATCGGCACCAAGATCCATGTGCTCAGGGATAATGACGGCGACTATAACGGTAACGTTGTACAAGGACGTCTGGAATACGCTGCGTTTCCTAACATCAAGCTGTACTCGTCGATGAACGACGCCGAATTTTCGCTTGAGCCAGCGATGATTTATGCCAACGCAGTTGACATTAAAACCCTTGACGCTTTCGCAAAGGAAGTCTTGTCGACGGAAACCTTCAATATCTACAACGCAGAGGTCTCTCTGGAGGATCGAAGGGAAAATTTGATCCGTTGGTTCAAGAGCGTAAAGGGCAACGGTAAAGGCGCTCGCAAGGTCGACTCTGCGGTCAAACTGTTCGATGGCGCACTGGACTTCAAGTACCCAGCCTTTCTAGACGAGGTGCTCGATTTTGCCTAACGAACTCTGGGTCGCAGGCGCCGGATCAGGGAAAACGCACAAGATCATTACTGAAGCCATTGAGACCATCAAGGCTGGTGGACGTGTGCTTGTAGTCACCTATACAACCAATAATCAGGCAGAGTTGCGCTCTCGTTTTGTTGAGTTGTACGGTGCTAGCAGTGAGCACTTCGTCGTCAAGGGGCTGTTCTCTTTTTACCTGGAAGATATGGTGCGTCCCTATCAGAGCGAGGTATTTCCAGATCGGATCACGACTATCTCGTTCACTGAGAACAACCCTCACTTAATATCGGGTACAACCTACTACATTGAAGGCAGAGCTGAAAAATCGGAAGATGGCACGATCAATCCACTGCATTACCTGACGCCCTGCAAAACAAAGGCGTACTCCGGGTTTTTGGCAAAGCTTGCGACCCTCATTGCGAAACTATCCAAAAATGCCCCTGCCAAGCGGTTGAAGGAGATTTATCAAAGGGTCTATTTTGATGAAGTGCAGGATTTGGTCGGTTGGGACTACGACGTGATCAAATCACTCAACAAGGTCATGGTCGACTCGATCTGTTGTGTGGGCGACTTTCGACAGACAATCTACACAACGACGTTCGGCCATAAGGCTCCGCAGACGCCTCAACAGAAGGTCGATTACTTCGTCGGGAAAATGAAGTTCGAAAAGCATTCGATGCCGAAGAATCGCAGGTGCATACAAGAAATCTGCGACCTCTCCGACACGATCCACCTGGGGCTGTATGACAAGACGGTAACAGGTGTCGAGAAAGTGCCAGACGAAATATCGCATCACCATGGCACCTTCATAGTGAAACAATCTCAGGTGAGCGATTACTTGGCAGCGTTTCAGCCTCAAGTACTGCGCTGGTCGTCCACCACCGGCACTGGATACCTACCGGGTAACCTTATCTGTTATACGTTCGGTTCCTGCAAAGGCTTAGGCTTTGATCGAGTGCTTGTGATCCCGTCAGATAAACATCTGAAGTTCATTGGCGGAAATGCCAAAGTGTTCGACAAGGATAAGACGGAGGAGTCGCGAAACAAGCTATACGTCGCGATTACCCGCGCGCGCTATAGCCTGGCCTTCCTCGTCGAGGATAAGAAGGTGAAAGGGCTCCCTTACCCCATATGGGATGGCTCTGGCGCGCTCAATGCAGTGATCGAAAAGTGAGGCGGAGAGGCTGACGACTCATGTTGAGTGACGAGAAGCCGCCTCTCCCCGCGGACATTTCAGGAGCAATACCATGACGATGGCCCATGAGCGCACCCGTAGCGTTGTTCAAACACGGGACTTCCTACAGGAGCTGGCTAGGGACACGAGCCTTCCTGAAAACGTACGGTACCAAGCAAATAATCTACTTCGGCATTACCCGACAGCAGAAGCCGTCTGGTTGGCTGGTCGAGTGGAAGAGCGATCCAAGCAAGAGCTTTCCCTATTGGCCGACAAGCATGGACCTCTACATCCGGTGTTAGTCAGCTGGCTGTTAAATGATCCGATGTTTTCGGATCACGGAGCCAGCTGAGCCGGGGCGCAACACTGGCAAGAGGATCCCCCTCGTCAGGTGTTCAAGGGGCAGATGCTGGCTGTGGCCTTGATGTCCATCATGCCGTTTAAATAGGCCCCGTTTATCTCTGAGCGGCCCGAAGGGAGCCGTGCACTGGGCGTGATTGACATACCGCCGTGCCGTAACAGCTTCCCTCGTATCTATAATTGGTGGCTCAGCTAGGAGCCATCATGAGTTTGTTGCCGATTGAATCTGTTTTGCCCGCTTTAAGAGATGCCTTGTCTGCACGTAATGAAGTTGTACTTGAGGCAGCGCCGGGGGCAGGCAAAACAACGCGAGTACCAATAGCGCTGCTGGAAGAGCCTTGGCTGGCCGACCAGACTATTGTCATGCTCGAACCACGTCGACTAGCTGCCAGAGCCGCAGCTGAGCGACTGGCGAGCGAGCTGGGAGAAAGCGTTGGGCAAACAGTCGGCTATCGAATTCGCTTGGAGAGTAAGGTCGGACCACAGACTCGAATTGAAGTAGTGACTGAAGGCATTCTTACTCGTCGGCTTCAAGACGATCCTGCCCTAGATGGCGTTGGGCTGCTCATATTTGATGAGTATCATCTGCGTAGTCTCGATGCCGATCTGGCGTTGGCCTTGTGTCTCAACGGCCGTGAGTTGTTGCGCGACGAACCGCCGCTGAAGGTGCTGCTGATGTCCGCCACGCTGGAAGGCGAGCGCCTGTCGCGCCTGCTGGACGAGGCGCCTGTGGTACGCAGCGAAGGTCGCATGTATCCGGTGGAGCAGCGTTGGGGGCGGCCGAGTCAGATCGGCGAGGCGCTCGAACCCCGGGTGGTACAGACCATGCTCCAGGCCCTGGCCGATGAACCTGGCAGCCTGCTGGTGTTCCTCCCCGGCCAGGCGGAGATTCGCCGCGTCGCCGAGCAGTTGGCCGAGCGCCTCGCTGGCCGGTCAGAGATCCTGCTCTGCCCGCTCCACGGTGAACTGGACCTCGCTGCCCAGCGCGCGGCCATCGAGCCGGCACCGGCGGGCAAGCGCAAGGTGGTGCTGGCCACCAACATCGCCGAGACCAGCCTGACCATCGATGGCGTGCGCGTGGTGGTGGACGCGGGCCTGGAGCGTGTACCGCGCTTCGACCCGGCCAGTGGCATGACTCGCCTGGACACCCAGCGTATTTCCCGCTCCTCCGCGACCCAGCGTGCCGGCCGTGCCGGCCGTCTGCAGCCGGGTGCCTGCTACCGGCTCTGGTCTGAGGCCCAGCATGAGCAACTGGCCGCCCACGGGAGCGCGGAAATCCTCCAGGCCGACCTTGCCGGACTGGCGTTGCAACTGGCGCGCTGGGGGATTGGTGATCCCAATGAACTGGCCTGGCTCGATCCGCCGCCCACGGCTGCCTACGCCCAGGGCCGTGACCTGCTGCAACGCCTCGGCGCACTGGCCGACGATGGCAACTTGACCCGCCATGGCCAGGCCATGGCCGAACTGCCCGCCCATCCGCGCATTGCCCACCTGCTGTTACGTGGCCACGCCCTGGGACTCGGCGGCCTGGCCTGTGACCTCGCCGCCCTACTGGGCGAGCGCGACATCCTGCGTGGTGGCGGTGCCGACCTGCACAGCCGCCTCGCCTTGCTGGCCGGTAACGACAAGGCAGCGCGTGGCGCTCGTGGCGGCGTGCAGCGTGCTCGCCAGCTGGCGCGGCAGTTCCGTTCCTACCTGCGTGGCCCGGCCAGCGAGCCGGTGGCCGATCCGGATCACCCGCGCTGGCTCGGCTGCCTGCTGGCGTTCGCCTACCCGGACCGCATTGCCCAGCAACGTCGTGCCGGAGGGGCCGATTATCGGCTGGCCAATGGCCGTGCAGCCACCTTTGGCGAGCCGGATGCGCTGATGAAGGAGCCCTGGTTGGTGATCGCCGATCTCGGTAGCCGCCAGGGCCAGCGTGAAGAGCGCATCTATCTCGCGGCCGACCTTGATCCCGCACTGTTCGACGGCCCTCTGGCCGAACAGGTAAGGTGCCAGGACCTGCTCGACTGGGAAGAGCGCGAAGGTGTGCTGCGCGCCGAACGTCAGGTGAAAGTGGGTGAGTTGGTGCTGGCCCGCGAAGCCCTTGCCGAACTGGATGACGAGGCCCGCTCGCGTGCGCTGCTCGGTCTGGTGCGACGCAAGGGGCTGGAGCTGCTGCCGTGGAGTGCGGAGCTGCGCCAGTGGCAGGCGCGGGTGGCGCTGCTGCGCCGACTGGACCTGGCCGACACGGGCAGCAGCGAATGGCCAGACCTCTCCGACGCGGCGCTTCTGGCCAGCCTGGAGGAGTGGCTGCAGCCCTGGCTGGGCAAGGTCAGCCGCCTCAGCCATTTCGCCAACCTCGACCTCGCCGGCATCCTCCATGGCCTGCTGCCCTGGCCGCTGCCGCAACGCCTCGACGAGCTGGCGCCGCGTACGCTGGAAGTGCCCTCCGGCTCGCGCATCCGCCTCGACTACAGCGACGAGATGCCGGTTCTCGCGGTGCGCCTCCAAGAGCTGTTCGGCCTCGCCGACACTCCGCGCATCGCCGGTGGCCGTCAGGGCGTCAAGCTGCACCTGCTGTCCCCGGCCCAGCGCCCGGTGCAGGTCACCCAGGACCTGGCGAGTTTCTGGCGCAATACCTACGCGGAAGTGAAGAAAGATTTACGAGGTAGGTACCCTAAGCATTACTGGCCTGAGGACCCGCTTGTGGCCCAGGCTACAGCTAGAGCTAAGCCGCGAAAATCGTAGGCTGTTGCTCAATGCGGGCGTGTGAACCGGAACCCAGTGTTGCCTCGAGAGCAACGCAGGTTGGCTCTCTGTTGAGTGTGCCAGTCAACCGGCGTACTAGGGCCGTGCGAGTTTTACCGTATTGCCATTCGTAGAGTCGACGTGCCCGTTTTTTGCAGATTTCGGCCCTTTGTAAATGTGTGCTCCGGAACTTAAGCGACGGTTCACCCTTGACACCCTAGTGGAGGATCATAGATGTCGTGGACTTTGGCGGCATCGACCATGCATTCCTGGTTGATCACAACGGCCAAGTGATCTTCAGCCTTGACAAGGGTCAGGTGATGACGAACCTCAAGGACATCTATCCGGACAGAGCCCTACGGATTGAGTCGGGCATTCAGGATGCCACCTTGCACGGGCAGGAGCGGATTGTCTCTTTCGCCCCAGTGAACGACCGGTAAACGTCGTCGTCATTAGACACGCGCTTTATGGACGCTTCGGCAGTGAAGCGAGTTGTATCGCAACATTCAAAGGTGGTTATGCCAATGCTCCCAGCTTTTGACTGACTCCGTATTCTCTTCCTCTTCCTCTTCCTTTGTCTCTTTCTTGAGATCTTCTTGCCGAAGTTGCTTTAGCTTCTCCAGTTCACGCACGTACTCGTCAACTGGCATACCATTTTTTAATGCGTTCAGAAGTAGCTCCTCGGCCTGGTCATATATACGGTTAGTCCTGATTATATGGGCAGATGAAACGATGTCTTCGTATCCATCAAGTTTGGCGAATGCAAGATGAATATACCGTTCTACCGAGAGGGGATCTTTGTGGCCAGTCCACAGCATGACGTCGTAAAGAAACTTTTTGCTATTAAGCAGGGCGCTTCTGAAGTCGTCCTTTTGCTTGAACTTGTGTCTTTTGATTAGGAGTACGAAAAGATTGGTGATGAAAGCATGGCGGAACATGTGTGCACAGACTTTTTCTTCGATGCCGGCGTGACTTCTAAGTTGAATCATTTCATTCGTAATACTGCAGGCACCGAGCGGCTTACCAGTCTTTTCTTGAACAAAGAGTCTGTCGTGATCCGTGTCCTTGAAGTTGCGAAGAGATATTCTGCGGGCAAACTGAATATATTTCTTAGCTTCGCTTAGTACCACTCTTGAAATCGGGATAAAACGCTCGGAATAGGTTCCACGTTTCAAGGTTCGCAGACGTAGCAATGGGAACGACATGTTCATGGCATTACGTATGTCCGAAACGGTAATTTCAATTATCTCGCTGCGTCGAGCGCCCGTATGCTCAAGCAAGGAAATCACCAGATTCCGTCGAAGTTGAAGGTGTCTCGATGGGTGGATTTTGTTTGCTGAATCTCGCAAAAGCTTTATATGTTCGCTCGGGATCGGATCGCGCGTGTGGTAGCGCGTTCCAGATACATGAAGAGAGTGGTGATGCAGATAACTCCGCTTTATCGTTCTTCCTGAGCGCGTTGTGATAGTAAATGTTTTCATTACGGCGCGGATGGTTCCATTCTCTGATACAAATGCATCGTCGCCATAAAGACGTCCTACGAATTGCAAAAAATCTAGACAGATCCTACCAATTGCTAGGAGTGTAGTTTCGGTGCGCCTATTTACAGTGGGATCGTTGACAGATCGCTCCTTTCTTAATTCGTCAATGAAGTCTGAGAACTGTTGGTCAGACAGTCCTATAAAGTCAGTTCGATATCTGAAGCAGTAGCGAACTAGTGGGCTTATTTTGGATGCATACTCCCCAATGCTTCCGCCTTTACCGCCGTGCCTTGATAGGCCTTTTCCACCTCGGCCAGGGCGGTCACGTAGTGCGAGCATGTAGAGATTTGCGACGTTATTGGGCGTGCCATCAGGCCAACAGCAAAACGGCAGGCCAGAACCATCTTTTGTTATAGTACTTCCATGCGCATGGTAGCTAAAGAGTGTTAGCTCTTTAAGTGGTTTAAATAGTTGTTGGCGAAGGTGGTTTGTCACTTGCGATACTCCTCCAGTCGCGTAACTCGCCCGTCTCCGGAAGAAGGGGAGGGGGGGGGTGGCTGTTCTGGAGGGAGGCTCAGTAGAGCAGTAAGTGCCTGAACGGCATCGCTTGCCCGCTTTTCAAGTAGAGCGGGATCTAGATTGCTACGTATATTTCTTAACTCGTTAATTGCCAGGCTTAATCCCTGGAGGAGGACCATGTTGGCGCAGCGCTGCTTATCAAGTCTCTCCTCTAGTTCAGTTACTAGTCGCGAAAGTCCGGACTTAGTGCGTTTTGTTGAAGTGGCCTCTTTGCTGCCATTGACCTTCTCAATGGCCCTCAATGCCGCTAGGCGGAGGGTATCAAGTTCCTTAAATCCTCCCTTGAACTGTAAGTTGGCGTGAGATTTTAAAGTGTTGATGCTCATTGGGGATTTTGACTTTATAGCCCCTGAGTCCTCGAAATTGAATTCGAGCTTGGCTAGCGCTCCTTGGCTTCTGAGAGCCTTTAGAATGTTCTCGTTTTTGGAAAAATAGTCAGGATTACGGTAGATTAGCTTTAAAAGTTCACTGGTTATTAATGTGGCGCTAGCATGTGGCTCTAGGTCGGAGATTTTTTTCATTTAGTCTGTGCTCTGAATTTTTACTACCACGCGCATATGTTGGCCGGTTTCGTCTGTGAAAAACTCTGGCTCAATCTGGACTT
Organism: Stutzerimonas stutzeri; assembly: GCA_002387205.1. Classification (GTDB taxonomy): domain Bacteria; phylum Pseudomonadota; class Gammaproteobacteria; order Pseudomonadales; family Pseudomonadaceae; genus Stutzerimonas; species Stutzerimonas stutzeri_N. The sequence goes on from DGLA01000005.1 coordinate 54,040, forward strand.
TCCCTGTCTTTATCATGTCGGTGATTGCGTCTTCAAGTTCAGCAGTGTCTACTAGAGCAAAATTATCTGTGTTGTAACGAATTTTTAGTATTTCGGCTAGATCTTCGTAAGCAGTGATATCGCCATTATGCAAGCTTTCTGCTATGAACTGAGCCTTAGCGCTACGCAAAACTGCACCATCAGTGGACTCAGTAATGTAATTCCAAACATGCTGCATGTCGGTGTGCCCGAGCATCCACTGCAGTGTCTCCAGTCCTCCAAAACTGCTCGAGTGGAAGAATACCATGGAGAAAAAGCGTCGAAGTTGATGTTGTCGGATATAGTACCTTTCTCCTTTTGAATTTAGTGGTAGTTCGAAATAATCGCACAACAAGTCTAGGTTTCTATTGTAGGCATACATTGTTTGCTGACTAAGCCCGGCATTTCCGAGGAGTCCGGGGGGGGCAAAGAGGCTAGTCATTTCAGTTATGAATCCGCTTTTTAAAAGTCTCTGCTGCATGGAAATTAAGTTTTTAATCATTTTTACGGCAATGGGTTCGATTGGGCGTGCTTGGCGTTGTCTTATGCCGAACAGGTTGGATGTGCTTTTTCTATTTAAGAAGATCAACCATCTTTCGCTTTTATCTAGGCAGTCAGTCGAGTGCAAATCGAGCATTTCTCCTATTCGGCGAGCCATGATTGTTCCAACTACCATCTGGACACATCCAATATAGATGCGTAAGCACTCAATCAGTCCCACATTATTTCTGAGTTCTATGAAGTAATTTGACTGCTTTCTCAGTGCGCCGTGCCTAATAGACACCGTTTGACATACAAGCCCAAGCTTCCTAATTCCCATGTCGATAAGCTCAGGGGGCATAATGTCTTGTAACTCTCCATTGGTAAGTTGCGTAGGGGCAATTCCATTGAGGTTGCAATGCTCTGCCATGCGGCAGAAACCTTCTATTAGAAGTTCTCCATACTTGAAATGGTACTCGATTGATTTTCTGAAGGCGTCTCTCACTATTGGGTACGGCAGCGTCCGAAACCGAGCAGCTTCAGAGAGTGATGGTTCATAATCAAGTATCTGCTTCAGCTCTGATACTTCGGGAGCTGGAAGCCCAATTTCATGAAGAATTCCAAGGTTGTATGTTAAAAATCTGTAGGCGCGAAATGGACCGGATGTCATTGCTTCATGGTCACCTGTCCTGACCGATGAACCGGGATACTCTCTCGATATTATTTCTCTCTCATTATCAGTATAGAATTCTAATGAGCTTAATGTTTTTAGTTTTAGATGCCCGCCTTTCAGTGTGTTGGCATAAAGCGATTTCGCTAGCTGCAAGGTGTTAGGGGTGCGGACTCCAGCAGTTGATCTTTTTTTATAATATCCATGCAAATGCAAGGCAGCTCTTGCATAAGGTATTAAATCAAAAGGTATTTCCAGGTGATGCTCATCTAGTTGTTCGTCAGTCACAATGCGCATTCGTGGATATTGATCTAGAATGCTATCGAGTTCGATAGAACTGGAAGTGTTTATTAAGCTTAAACAAAATTTGCTGATAGTCTTGGTCCACTCGTAAACCGACTCTTCCGAACCGTTGACGCTTGAGAAGACGTCTAGCATTCTCTTCATGTGATGGCTGTTGATTCCAGCCAATCCGAATCTGGATAGCTGATATTCTTTTGCATTCAGAAGAATGTAATCGGCAACGTGAATGGCCCTGTTAAACATCGTCATCTGTGCGGCTAGTGAACCTAATTCGATCGCCGATCCTCGAACAGAACGTGTAGATGTTGTTAAAAAATACTTTAGCCCGTCTAGTAATGGCTTGTTTTTTTGGGCAAGCAGAGAAGTTTCGTCGTCTAATGTAATGTCCCAGTTGATCGTGTTGGGGGTCGCAAAATTGAAATCATATTTCCATATGTGCAAGTCGAAATCACTCAGCAACCAACTTGATTTTTTGTATTCTGTCCTAGGGTCGGTGTAGAACGCTTTTAGGAAGTCTAGCTCTGCTGGTAATTCAACATTCATATATCAACTTCTCCATTCTGCGGGGGTTACACCTCTGCTCGGCGACATAAAGGTGGTCTTTCAGTAGTGCGTCATTATCCCTTCTGATCTCGGCAACAACGGCCTTCGTTAGATCTGCCCAGTATCGTGCTACTCCTGTCACTTCTTCGGGTCGTTCCGCTGTAGCCACTGCTTTCTCTAATGATACGAGGGCGGTCATTATCCCTGGATCCACTGAGATGTAGACCTCTGAGTACTGATTCGCTGAATAGGGTTCAGTTGTTTGAGTGTTCTCCGGGTTGACCAGGTGGTCAGGGATGTCTTTTAGTGCATGGTTCTTAAGAAATAGATTTAACTCTTCCATTGTCTCGAAGTCTGCGGCCTCTATGAGGAAGCTGCTATCTTTCATCGCGTCACAGATTAAGCCGCGCTGAAAAATTCTTATCCAGCGGGCTTGGAAGAAGGCTAGTATTGACTCGGGCAGGTAGTGAGAAAGTTGCAGGCAGTCGTGGTTTGCGTGGCCGAGCGCTTTGGACATGGCTTCGACGCTTTGGGTTTTTAAATATACCTCTACCCCACATGAGGCTCGAAGACTAGAAAGGGTGACTCGAGATAAGAAATTTTTTAGTTCAGTACCCCTCAAGGAAGTATGATTTGAAAATTGTTGTGCAAGTCGTTCAAAAATCCGTGTGTGTTTATCGAATAGCGCTTTGTTCCAAGTCGGAATTACAGCGCTCCGCGGGTGACCGAAACCCTTCCCGCAGGTCAGGAATAACTCCTTCCATCGGCTGTCGCCAATTCCCTTGAGATATTTTCTTAACGGTGCTGTGATCTTTATTACTTCGAAGATTCGCTTTGTTGAGTTCGCGTTTAGTTGTATTTTCTGCTCGCTTAGCTTTCCACCTCTTCTATCCTTGAAGCCGACCAACTGATACCCGGTGTCGGTTTTCACAAAGCCGGATCTTCTACCTTTGTCGTCATACAAACGAAAATTCTTAAGGAAAGATTCTGTGATCTCATTGTGCTCTGCTACCAGTAAGCATTGGTAGGGATAAAGAGTGCCAGCAGCCGGAAGTCCAAGTATATTTGCGACATCAGCAGATAATATGGTGTATCCGTATTGGTGTTCGAAGTCCATGCGCGAGGATGGAAAGCCGTTGCTTTGAAAAATCGCGCAAATTGATTCGTGATCGTAACTCCGACGCTGCCAGCCTTTTCGAGGTTTGATTTCCGAGGAGTTTATCCGTGTGGTTGCGAGTATACGAAGTTGGACTCTCGAGTAAAGTTCATTGGCTTGTTCTGTTGCCCAGGATTTTACGGTTTCGATGTCTTTGTGGATACTTTTGAATAATATTTCTATTGCCTCGTTATCAGTTATTTCGAGAGGGACTCTAGTGATAAGTTTTTCATGGATTTCCACCCCCTCATCAGACACGGACACTCTTGTTTGCGCTCTGTGTTGTTTGGGGCGGATGGGCCGTGGTAGTCCATCCCCAAAAGGGGTTGCCCAAACTCCTGATTGTATAAAGGCCTCTTCGCAGTTCGATATGAACCTGTTCCACGTTTTTATCTGGGTTGGTATATTTAGATTTTCTCTATATGCGGTTAAGAAGTGCTCCTTCATGAAGTGCAAAAAGAATGATTTTATATTTTCTGGGTTTTGGAAGGTTGTAGTTGGCCACTCCAAAGAGTTCTTCGATAAATAGCTGGCCAGCTTGTTGCACAATGTGGTGTTGCATCTTGCTTGCTTGGCCGAAAAAGTCTTCCATGTCCGGTAGTACTCTTCTGTAAACTCAGGGCCATGGGAGTGCCATAGTTCTCCCAGCGCGAGAAAACTTGGTACTCCTTTTAGGGAGTCGACTTGCCATCCGTTCCAATAGCGCAAGGCCAATGGGTTCAATTTTTTCTGCTGGGAATCCCAGAGTTCTTTCCCTTCTTCGAGGTCGGCCATCAAATAGTCGAAATTGGGCATGCCTGGAATTTCGTCGCGCAGACTTGTAAGTGTTTCTACGAAACGTCGAGCCCAGCGAATCCGAACAGGCTCTTTGCTATCGGCCAAAGTTCTTGATCGCAATGCACCGACAAAACCGATGATGATCGGCTCGCAGCTTCGACTCGACAGATGGACGTAGGAGAGTTCTGCCTCGATGAGTTGGAGGTAGCACTCGAGCAGCTTCAGCGGAACGTTAATCAACTCCGACGACGCGTGGGTTTGAAAGGCCTTGGCTAGGGGCTCCGAAATTTTTCGGAATGGATAGTTGGGTAAGAACAGGGTGCTGCTGATGATTGTCAACGAATTCTTGTCCTTGCTTTGGGGTGGAAGATCCCGTATTTGCTGGGTTTAGGTATCTAATGATAAATCCATGCGAATGGCAAAATGCGTGAGCGCAGCCTGGATGCCGATCTGGCGCTGGCGCTGACGCTCAATGCCCGTCAGCTGCTGCGCGATGAACCGCTCAAGTTATTGCTAATGTCCGCCACGCTCGAAGGCGCGCGCCTGTCGAGCCTGCTCGGCGACGCCCCCGTGGTGCGCAGTGAAGGGCGTATGTATCCGGTGGCTCAGCGCTGGGGTCGCCCATTCCAGCCGGGTGAGCGAATCGAGCCGCGTGTGGTGCAGACCGTGCTGCAGGCGCTCGATGAGGAGCCAGGCAGCGTGCTGGTCTTCCTGCCGGGGCAGGCCGAAATCCGCCGAGTGAATGACATGCTCGCCGAGCAGCTGGCGGATCGGGGTGAAGTGATGCTCTGCCCGCTGCACGGTGAACTGGACTTGCAGGCCCAACGTGCGGCCATCGACCCTGCGCCGGCCGGCAGGCGCAAGGTGGTGCTGGCAACCAACATTGCCGAGACCAGCCTCACCATCGAGGGCGTGCGCGTGGTGGTGGACGCCGGGCTGGCGCGGGTGCCGCGCTTTGATCCCGGCAGCGGTATGACGCGGCTGGAGACCCGTCGCATCTCCCGCGCCTCGGCAACCCAGCGCGCCGGCCGTGCCGGGCGTCTGGAACCGGGCGCGTGCTATCGGCTGTGGTCGGAGGACCAGCACGCGCAACTGGCCGCCTATGGCGATGCGGAAATCCTTCAGGCGGATCTCGCCGGCGTGGCCTTGCAACTGGCGCGCTGGGGAACCGAGCCCGATGAACTCGCCTGGCTGGACATGCCACCGGCTGCAGCTTACCGGCAGGCGCAGGATCTTTTGGAACGGCTGGGTGCGCTCTGCCGCAGTGCGCGTGGCGGCTGGCAACTGACTGCTCACGGCCAGGCCATGGCCGAACTGCCCGCGCATCCGCGGATTGCCCATCTGTTATTGCGCGGTCAGGCGTTGGGGCTCGCGCCGTTGGCGGCCGATCTCGCCGCGCTGCTGGTCGAGCGTGACATCCAGTCCGGCGGCCAGCGGGGCGGCGCCGATATTTCTACCCGACTTGGAATGCTCGACGGCAGCGCAGGCCGGCATGCCGGTGCGCAACGGGTGCGCCAGCTCGCCCGGCAATTTCGAGGATTGCTGCGTGGGCCTTCGGCGCCGGCCCCGGTGGATGCGTCCGACCACCGGTGGCACGGCGCGCTGTTGGCGTTCGCATACCCCGACCGGATTGCCCGGCAACGCCGTGATGGCGGTGGCGAATACCGCCTGGCCAACGGTCGCGCGGCGGTATTCGGTGAGCCGGATGCCTTGATGAAGGAACCCTGGCTGGTGATCGCCGAACTGGGCAGCCGTCAGGGCCAGCGCGAGGAACGCATCTACCGCGCTGCGGCGCTGGACGCTGCGCTGTTCGACGAGGTGCTGGCTGAGCAGGTCAGCCAGCGTGACGAGCTGGAATGGGACGAGCGTGAGGGCGTGCTGCGCGCCGAGCGTCAGCGGCGTGTCGGTGAGCTGATACTCAGCCGTGAGCCCTTGCCGGGGTTGGATGACGAAGCGCGTGGCCGCGCCTTGCTCGGGCTGGTGCGGCGCAAGGGGCTGGAGTTGCTGCCATGGACACCGGAGCTGCGCCAATGGCAGGCGCGGATCGGCCTGCTCAGGCAGCTCGATCTGCGCACGGGCGAATCGAGCGAATGGCCTGACGTCAGCGACATGGCGTTGCTGGAACGACTCGAAGAGTGGCTTTTGCCCTATCTCGGCAAGGTCTCGCGGCTGGCGCACTTCGCCGGGCTCGACCTGCAGGGCATGCTCGCGACCCTATTGCCCTGGCCGCTGCCGCAGCGCCTCGACGAGCTGGCGCCGGTCGCCATCGCCGTGCCGTCCGGCTCTCGAATTCGGCTCGATTACAGTGAGTCACCACCGGTACTGGCGGTGCGCTTGCAGGAGCTGTTCGGGCTGGCCGATACGCCACGCATCGCCGGCGGGCGCCAGGTGGTGAAGCTGCATCTGCTGTCGCCCGCGCGTCGTCCGGTGCAGGTGACACAGGATCTGGCCAGCTTCTGGGCCAACACCTACATCGAGGTGAAGAAGGACCTGAAAGGTCGGTATCCCAAGCATTACTGGCCCGACGACCCCCTGGTCGCCGAGCCGACGGCGCGGGTGAAGCCGCGCAAATAGCCCGCCGGGTTTTGCCGGCGAACGAAACGCTCAGTCTCTCGGCGCGCGGTAGAGGTGCCGGGTGTCCACGTTGTACAGCGCCGAATCGGCGAAGGCTTCGGCGGTCAGCACCCGGCCAACGAGAATCAGTGCAGTCCGGCGAAATCCCTTCTCGTCCACCTTGGCCTCTATGTCCGCCAGCGTGCCCATCACCCAGTCCTGATCGGGCCAGCTGGCGCGGTGCACCACGGCGATGGGGCAATCCGCGCCGTAATGCGGCAACAGCTCGGCCACGATGCGCGACAGATGCTGCACGCCAAGGTGAATGGCCATGGTCGCGCCATGCCGGGCCAGGTCATGCAGTTCCTCGCCGGGCGGCATGTCCGACTTGGTGGCGTAGCGCGTCAGGATCAGTGTCTGGGAGACCTGCGGCAGTGTCAGTTCGACGTCCAGCAGCGCGGCGCAGGCCGCCGTCGCGGTCACACCTGGGATGATCTGAAAGGCGATGCCGAGCCGGCGCAGATGACGGATCTGCTCGCCGATAGCGCCGTAAAGCGACGGGTCGCCCGAATGCACGCGCGCAACGTCCTGGCCCTTGGCGTCGGCCTGTTGGATCAGCGCGATGATTTCATCCAGATGCAGCTCTGCCGTGTTGATGACTTGCTCGGCGCTATGTCCTTCGAGCACGGCGGCAGGAACCAGCGAGCCGGCGTAGAGAATGACCGGACAGCTGCGCACCAGACGCTGGCCTTTGACGGTGATCAGTTCGGGATCGCCAGGGCCGGCGCCGATGAAATAGACGGTCATGCAAACTCCAATCAGGGAAGGCGGGCGACAGCCAGCGCGCAGGTCGCACTGGCGGAACGCAGCTTGGCGCCGAGCAGTCGAGCTTTCTGGCCGGTCCGCTCGGCCTGGGCAAGCGCGCTGGCCTCGGCAACCCCGGCACTGCCGGTGAGCTGCTTGCTGAGCGATGAAGCGCCACTGAGCGCGCCATCATAAGGTGCGAGCTGCTCGGCTGACAGCCAAACCAGGGGCAATCGCAGGTGCCCGGCCAGTTCCAGCAGCCCCGTTTCGGCTGCTTTATGGGCGCTGCTTGCCAGGCAGTCGATTGCACTGAGCGCAAGGTCATGCTGCTGCAGCACGCGGTGGAGAAGTTGTTCGAGCTCAGCCCGGCTGCAACCCCGGCGGCATCCCAGGCCTGCGACATGCAGGGCTCGGCTTGGCAGCGGGGAGAGAGGGCGTAGGGCGCTATCGGGCGGCATGACAGCTGACGGCTTCCGGGACTGCAAGCAATGCTCGCGGTCGGGTGAAAAAGGGGTGCAAGAACATCACGTGCTTTCCCGAGCGTCAACCGGGCGATTGACCCGCCCCCGGCCTCTGCGTAGCCTTCACGCGTCGAGGTTCTCTGGCGCTGCCAGAGCTAAGAGGGAACACGGAAAAGCCGTGGCTGCCCCCGCAACTGTAAGCGACTTGACCCCGGGTGTGCGTTGTCGAGCACACCAGCCACTGCGCAGGGCGCGGGAAGGCGAGGGTAATTGGCCGACGCATCGTGCGTCGCCCGGTCGTGAGCCAGGAGACCTGCCTCGCTACACATTTGCAACCGGGCGGGGTGCTCCGGTGGTGCTTGATGGCGCACGTCGCCACAAAAGTGTCCGCCTGCCTGCTCATCTTTTTTTCGATGCTTGCAGGGCCGCGATGAAAACCCTTTCCAAACTCCCCGTCACCATCGTCACCGGCTTTCTCGGTGCCGGCAAAACCACCTTGCTGCGTCACATGCTGGCCAATGCCGAAGGGCGGCGGATCGCCGTTATCGTCAACGAGTTCGGCGAGCTGGGCATCGATGGTGAGATCCTCAAGCAGTGCTCCATCGGCTGCAGCGAAGAAGAGGCCAACGGCCGCGTTTTCGAACTGGCCAACGGCTGCCTCTGCTGCACCGTTCAGGAAGAGTTCTTCCCAGTCATGCGCGAGCTGGTGGCGCGCCGGGGCGACCTTGACCATATCCTCATCGAAACCTCGGGCCTGGCCCTGCCCAAGCCGCTGGTGCAGGCCTTCAACTGGCCGGAAATCCGTAACGCCTGCACGGTCGATGCGGTAATCACGGTGGTCGACAGCCCCGCTGTGGCGGCCGGCACCTTTGCCGCCTTCCCCGAGCAGGTCGATGCCCAGCGCAAGCTCGATCCCAATCTCGATCACGAATCACCGCTGCACGAACTGTTCGCCGACCAGCTGGCCAGCGCCGACCTGGTGATACTCAACAAGGCTGACCTGCTGTCACGAGACGCCTTGGCCGCCGTCCGGGCTGAAGTGGCCGAGGAATTGCCCGAAGCGGTCAAGGTCATCGAGGCCCACGGCGGCGAGCTGCCACTCGGTGTGCTGCTTGGCCTGGATTGCGAAACCGAGCTGCACATCGACGGGCGCAAGACCCATCACGATCTCGAAGACCACGAAGAACACGACCACGATGTCTTCGACTCCTTCGCGGTCGAGTTGCCGGAAGTCGCCGAGGACAAGCTGCTGCAGGCGCTTAAGGAGGCCGTGGTCAAGCACGGCATCCTGCGCATCAAGGGCTTCGCCGCGATTCCCGGCAAGCCCATGCGCCTGTTGCTGCAGGGCGTGGGGCAGCGCTTCGACAAGCACTTCGACCGTCCCTGGCAGGCCGGGGAAGCGCGCACCACGAGGCTGGTCATCATCGGGCAATCCCTCGAGCAATCGCTGATTGACGCCGAACTGAACGCGGCATTGGCGGGCTGACCGGCCGTGCATCTGCTGCGCACCCAGCCCGGCCAGCAATTGCCGGCCGACAGCATCGCCGACCTGGGCCAGACGCCTGGCGAGATCGTCGTGCTGTGCACGGGTGATTCGCACCTGTCGCTGCTGGCCGAGGTGGCCGGGCAGTTGCCCGAGGATTATCCCAGCCTGCGGTTGGCGAGCCCGGCGCAGCTGGGCAACAACGCCTCGATCGATTTCTACGTCGAGCAGGTGCTGCAGCACGCCAAGGTCATCCTGATTTCCGTACACGGTGGCGTCAGTTACTGGCGCTACGGGGTCGAGCGATTGGTGGAGCTGGGCGAGCGCGGTGCGAAGATCATCATGGTGCCGGGCGATGACAGCCCTGACCCCGAACTGAGCGAGCTCGGCAACGTTCCGGCCGAGGATAGCCATCGGCTGTGGCAGTTCCTGCGCCAGGGTGGTGTGGACAATGCGCGCCAGTTCTATCACTGCATCGCCAGCCGCTGGCTGGGTCGTGACTATGCCTGGCGCGAGCCCGAGGCGCTGGCGCGGGTGGCGATCTATCACCCGCATCGTCCATCCGCGACGCTGGCTGACTGGCAGCGCGATTGGCAGACGGATGCGCCGGTGGTCGGGTTGATCTTCTACCGCACGCAGGTTCAGGCGGCCAACACCGGCTTTATCGATACCTTCTGCGAGCGGTTGCAAGCGCAAGGGCTCAATCCGCTGCCCATCGCCGTGGCCAGCCTGAAGGAGGCCGCGTGCCTCGCGCAGGTCGAAAACTGGCTGGAGCAGAGCGGCGCCGCGGTGATCATCAATACCACCGGTTTTGCCCAGTCCAGCCCGGACGCGCCGAACCTGCGACCCTTCCGGCTGGACATTCCAGTGCTGCAAGCCATCTGCGCCCTGGACAACCACGAGCAGTGGCAGGCCAACGCGCAGGGGCTGGGCTCTCGGGACCTGGCGATGCATATCGTGCTGCCGGAGCTGGACGGCCGGCTGATTACCCGGCCCATCAGCTTCAAGGGCCTGGCCTGGCGCAGCGAGCGCAGCCAGAGCGACGTGATCTGCTACCAGCCGCATCTGCCAGGCATGGACCACGTGGCCGAATTGGCCTGGCGCTGGGCGCGGCTGGCGCGCCTGCCAAATGCTGACAAGCGAGTCGCCCTCATCCTCGCCAACTATCCGACCCGCGATGGCCGGATCGGCAATGGGGTCGGGTTGGATACGCCAGCCGCTGCGCTGAACATCCTCCGCGCGCTGCAGGCGCAGGGCTATCCGGTGGCCGATCTGCCCGAGAGCGGCACCGCGCTGATTCATCAGCTGCTGGGCGGCGTCACCAACGACCTCGACAACCTGGATATGCGGCCCTGTGCCCAAAGCCTGGCGCTCGAGGAATACCGGGCGTTCTTCGAACGGTTGCCTGTCGCCAACCAGCAGGCCGTGACCGAGCGCTGGGGCACGCCCGAGCTGGACCCAATGTATCGTGCCGGTCGGCTGATGATCGCCGGGCTGCGCTTCGGTTCGACCTTCGTTGGCATCCAACCGGCGCGCGGCTATCAGTTGGACGTGGCGGCGATGTACCACGATCCCGATCTGGTACCGCCCCACGGCTACCTCGCGTTCTACGCCTGGCTGCGCACGCGCTACGCCGCCGATGCAGTAATCCATGTCGGCAAGCACGGCAATCTCGAATGGCTGCCGGGCAAGAGCGTCGGCCTCTCCAATGAATGCTGGCCGGACGTGGTGCTCGGCCCGCTGCCGAATATTTACCCCTTCATCGTCAACGATCCGGGCGAAGGGGCCCAGGCCAAGCGGCGTACCCAGGCGGTGATCATCGACCACCTGATGCCGCCGTTGACCCGTGCCGAAAGTTACGGCCCGCTGCGTGACATCGAGCGCCTGGCCGACGAGTACTACGAAGCCAGCCAGCTCGATTTGCGCCGGGCGGCCGAGCTGCGCAGCGAGATCCTGGTGCTGGTGCGCGAGGCCAATCTGGATCGCGAGCTGGGGCTGCAGTTGAGTGACGACCCCAACAGCTGGCTGCCACAGCTCGATGCCTATCTCTGTGATCTGAAGGAGTCGCAGATCCGCGATGGCCTGCATGTGTTCGGCGAGTCGCCCGAAGGACAGCTGCGGCGCGACACCCTGCTTGCGCTGCTGCGCATTCCCCGAGGCAACGGGATAGGGGCCAACGCCAGCCTGTTGCGGGCACTGGCCGATGATCTGGGATTGGATTTCGACCCCATCAACTGTGACATGGCCGCGTCCTGGCTGGGGCCGCGGCCCGAGGTGCTACAGCGCTGCGATGCCAGCCTCTGGCGCACCGCGGGCGATACGCGTGAGCGGCTCGAGCTGCTGGCGCTGAAGCTGATCGAAAGCGAATCCGCGGGCGTCGGGTCCGCCAGCCGAGCGGTGCTGCAGCAGCTTCGTGAGCATGTCGCGCCCTTGCTCGATGGCTGTGGCATGGGCGAAATGACCGGTTTGCTGGCCGCGCTGCAAGGCCGCTTCGTCTCTGCCGGCCCCAGCGGCGCGCCGAGTCGCGGACGCCTCGATGTGTTGCCCACGGGCCGCAACTTCTTCACCGTCGACGTGCGCAACCTGCCCACCCCCACCGCCTGGCGCATCGGGTTGCAAGCCACCGAGCGCTTGCTCGAACGGCATATGCAGGATCACGGCGATTACCTGCGGCAACTCGGACTGTCGATGTGGGGCACCGCGACCATGCGCACCGGCGGTGACGACATGGCGCAGGCGATGGCATTGCTTGGCGTACGCCCGGTCTGGCAGTCAGGAAGCGGCCGTCTGGAGCGCTTGGAAATCGTGCCGCTCGAAGAGTTGGGTCGGCCACGGGTGGACGTCACGCTGCGGGTTTCCGGTTTTTTCCGCGACGCCTTCGCCAACCTGATCCGCCTCTTCGACGAGGCGGTGCAGGCGGTGGCCGATCTCGACGAGCCGGAAGACATGAACCCGCTTTCTGCGCGGGTCTGGCGCGAATCGCTCCAATTGGAAGACAGCGGCCTCGACGAGGCCGAGGCGCGGCGTCAGGCCGGTTGGCGAGTGTTCGGCTCGATGCCCGGTGCCTACGGCGCAGGCGTGCAGAACGTCATCGACGACCGCCGCTGGCAGAGCCGTGAGGATCTGGCCGAGGTCTATCTGAACTGGGGCGGCTATGCCTACGGCAAGGATGACGAAGGCGTACCGGCACGGGCGCGCTTCGCCGAGAGGCTGCAACAGGTCCAAGCGGTGCTGCAGAACCAGGACAATCGCGAGCACGACATTCTCGATTCCAACGACTACTACCAGTTCCAGGGCGGCATGCTGGCCGCCGCCGAAACTCTGCGTAGCGGCTCGGTCGCGAGCTACCACGGCGACAACAGCCAGCCGGACAACCCGCGGATTCGCAGCCTCAAGGAGGAGCTTGGACGCGTGGTGCGTTCGCGTGCGGCCAACCCGAAGTGGATCACCGGCATGAAACGGCACGGCTACAAGGGCGCCTTCGAACTGGCGGCCACGGTGGATTACCTGTTCGCCTTCGACGCCACCACCGGGCTGATCGATGATCACCAATACGCCCTGTTGGCCGATGCCTACGTGCTGGACAGCGACACCCGTGAGTTCATCCAGCAGCACAACCCCGAGGCCCTGCGGGACATCCTCGAGCGCCTGCTGGAAGCTCAGCAGCGCGGACTGTGGCAAGAGCCCGGTGACTATCAGGAAGCGCTGGAAAACCTGCTGATCGACAGCGAGGAATCATGAGAAGGCGCATTTCCTTCGACGAACTGGAGTGGGTCAGCCGCGAGTCTCGGTTGCCCTTCGCCACCATGAAATCGACGTGGCGTAACCTGCCATCGGTGCGGCGCGTTCCCTCGTTTGGTGGGTTACGCGGCGCGCCACAATCGCCAGGTTGTCGTCGTTCGGCGTCCTGCGCCGCTAACCCACCCTACGTACTGCTCTACACCCCTACGGATGCCTGCCATGCACGATAGCCATTTCCCCCTTGCTGCCATCGTAGGCGCCGACGATCTCAAGCTGGCCCTGTGCCTGGCGGCAATCGATCCGGCGATTGGCGGCGTACTGATCGAAGGCCCGCGCGGCATGGCCAAATCGACCCTGGCGCGGGGGCTGGCGGACCTGTTGCCGAGCGGCCAGTTCGTCACCTTGCCTTTGGGCGCCAATGAGGAACGCATCGTCGGCTCGCTGGATCTCGATGCAGCTCTGGGTGAAGGGCGCGCCGAGTTCTCCCCGGGCTTACTGGCCAAGGCCGATGGGGGAGTGCTCTATGTCGACGAGGTCAATCTGTTGCCGGATCACCTGGTCGACCTATTGCTCGATGCGGCGGCCAGCGGTGTCAACCATGTGGAGCGGGACGGTGTTTCCCATCGGCACGCGTCGCGCTTCGTGCTTATCGGCACCATGAACATCGAGGAGGGGGAGCTGCGTCCGCAGCTGCTCGACCGCTTCGGCTTCAATGTTGCGCTGGATGCGCGGCCACAGCCTGAACAGCGCGCAGAAATCATGCGCCGCCGGCTGGACTTTGATGCCGACCCCCAACGCTTTATGGCCACTTGGTCGGAGGAGCAGGGCGCATTGCGGGCGCGTTGTCAGCAAGCGCGGGCGAGGCTGGGCGATATCCCGCTGGACGAGGCGGCGCTGGAGCAGATCAGTCAACGTTGCTTTGATGCACACGTAGATGGACTGCGAGCGGACCTGGTCTGGCTGCGCGCCAGTCGCGCCCATGCCGCCTGGCGTGGCTCGGTACGCATCGAGGCCGAGGACATCGATGCGGTGGCCGCGTTTGTGCTGCGTCACCGGCAGCAGCAGGCAACGCCGCCTTCACTGCCGCAGCAGCCGTCACAGCAGCCACAAGCCAAGGAAGACGCTGGTGCTGCTCAGAATGATCAGGGTGCGGGCGACTGGGGGCAGCTGCCGCCTCAGACTCAACCTGTGGGTGCTCGGCGTGAACAGCCTCGCTGGGCAAAAAAGCCCTGAGCATCCGCCCACGCGGCGCCTCCGGCGCGGATGCACGAGCAGTACCGGGTAGCCTGAACGGTGGCCGGCAGGGCGCCAGTCGCAGCGGCGCATCTGGGCGGGTCGACTGGGCGGCTACCTTCCTGCTCAATGGCCGGCCGCAGCGCCGGGATGAGCTCGTCCTGAGGCCGCGCAGCCGGCGGGCAAGCGAACTGTGGCTGGTCATCGTCGATGCCTCGGGCTCGACCCGCCGCCATGGCGCGCTGAGCAAGGCCAAGGGGCTGCTCGGTGAGCTGTTCGAACAGGCCCGGCGGCAACGTGTGCGTCTGGCGCTGTTGCAGGCCAACGGAATGCATGCCGATTGGGTGTGGCCGGGGCGCAAGGTCGCGACGGCACAGCAGCAATGGTTGGCCGAGCTTGGGGCTGGCGGCGGCACGCCGCTGCTGGATGCACTGCAGCAGGCGGCCGACTGGCAGCGCCGCCGCAAGCGGCACAAACCCGCCGAGGAGCACCGACTGCTGATCCTCACCGATGGCCGTCTGCGTGAGTCGATAGCGCTGGAACTCAGTCTCTGCCCGGCCGTGCTGGTGGACATCGAAAGCGCGCCGATCCGCCTGGGTCGCGCACGTCAGCTGGCTGAACAACTGGGCGCGGAGTATCGGCACATCGATACACTCGCGACTCTGGACTAAAACAAGCGCAATGGAGCCAAACCCATGAAGACCCTATTGATCATCGGCATAGGCGCGGGCGACCCCGATTTCATGACGGTGCAGGCGATCAAGGCGCTGAACCGCGTCGACGTGTTTTTCCTGATGGACAAGGGCGCCTCCAAGGATTCGCTCATCCATCTGCGCAAGCACATTTGCGAGCGCTTCATCGAAAAGCCGGGGTATCGCTTCGTCGAAGCCGAGTGCCCCGAGCGCGCTCGGGGTGTCGCCGACTACCGGGCCAGCGTCGTCGACCTCAATCAGGACAAGCAGCGGGTGTTCGAGCAGATGATTCACCACGAGCTGGCCGCGGGTGAGGTGGGCGGCTTCTTGGTCTGGGGCGATCCCGCCCTGTACGACAGCACGCTGCGAATCGTCGAGGACATCGTGCAGGCCAGCCCGGAGCCGATCAGCTATGAAGTGATTCCCGGCATCACCAGCCTGCAGGCGCTGGCGGCCCGGCATAAGGTCTGCTTCAACAGCATCGGCCAGGCGTTTCAGGTCACCCCCGCGCGGCGCCTGGCCGAGGGTTTCCCCGCCGGGCTGGACAGCGTGCTGGTGATGCTCGATGCGCAGGACACCTGGATGCGTTTCGCCGATCAGCCCATGGATATCTACTGGGGCGCATACGTCGGCACCCCGGATGAAGTGCTGATCGCGGGAAGAATCGGGGAGGTGGCAGAGCAGATCCGCCAGACCCGCGCCGAACTGCGCGAGCGGCATGGCTGGATCATGGACAGCTATTTGTTGCGTCGCCGCAGCGCTGACGAGCTTTGATCGTCAGCGCCGGGCAGTTTTGAATCAGGCGGTGGCGAGGTTTTTAACCGTGGTGAAGCGGCTGATCAGCGGCTTGTCCGCGTAGCGCTTGAGCGTGCGCACGACCACGCAGGTGAACAGCGGCTCGAGCAGTACCAGCGGCAGGTAGGACACGGCGAACATCGCCCAATTCTGCAGCGGTGTGGGCTCGTTACCCAGCGACAGCCAGAAGCCCACCATCAGCACCACGCCGCCGTAGAAGGCGGCGTCGAACTTGACCACTTCGGCCCAGCGAATCACGCGCCCGCCTTCGGCGAAGAAATGCCGGCCGAGCAGGCCATGGGCGGCGATCAGCGGCAGGATCAGCGACAGCGAATTGACCGCCAGATGCACCAGGTCGGTCGGCTCGAACAGCAGCCCTTGCAGCAGCAGACCGATGGCGAAGCCGAACAGGGTCGGCACGAAGCCGAAGATCACATACACCGCCGACGCCCCCACGAAGTGCAGCTCCGAGGCGCCGACTGGCATGTGGAAGACCTCCATGAAGATGGAGAAGAACAGCGCGGCGAGCAGGGTCTTGATCCAGATGTCCGGGCGCCACATCAGCTTGGGCAGGAACACGGCCAGTGTGGAAACAGCAGCAGCATTGGCAAACAGGATTTTCGCGGCGTTGAGTACGCCAGGTTCGATGTGCATCGTTCTCCCTCCGAGGGATGCGGGTTGAAAGGCGCCGGGATCGGCACGCTGATGGCAGGTCTCCTGGCTCACGGGTCAATGTGCACCTGCGTCTTCCCAGCCGGTCAGGCCAGTGACTTCATTGCAGGTGAACTCGCCGTTCACAGTTGCGGGGGCAGCGCAGGAATGGCCCGTGGGCGTACCTGCTTCCCTCTTTCCTCTGCCTTTGGGGCAGAACCATCGAGCGCCGCTAGGGTAATGGGTTTAGCTGCATTCGGCACGTCTAAAACGAGGTTTTGCGTTCAATCGGCGGGGTAGCTTCTGGGCGTGTAGACCCAGTCGCTTCTGTCCGGCTTGGCGAACCGGCAGGTCTGCGACGAGCCGATAATGACGAGGGTGCGCATGTCCACCTGTTCGGGTGTGAGCTCGCCCAGCGTGGTGACGGTCAGGGCTTCGGCGGGTCGCCCGATGTCGCGGCCAAGCACAACCAGTGTTTCCGGTGTGCGGTAATGGCGAAGTATCTCCAGAGCCCGCCCGAGCTGCCAGGGCCGCGCCCTGGAGATGGGGTTGTAGAAGGCCATGACCAGATCGGCGGCTGCCGCGTGCTCAAGGCGTTTCTCGATCAGCGCCCAGGGCTTGAGGTTGTCCGAGAGCGAGAGCATGCAGAAGTCGTGACCCAGCGGCGCGCCAGCTCTTGCGGCGGTGGCCAGGGCTGCCGAGACGCCTGGCAGGATTTGCAGATCGACCGCATGCCAGCGCGGATCGCTGGAGGCGTGCAGCGCTTCAAGAACGGCCGCAGCCATGGCGAACACGCCGGGGTCACCGGATGAGATCACCACCACCCGGCGGCCGCTGGCGGCCAGCTGGAAGGCGTGGGCGGCCCGTTGCAGCTCCTCGCGGTTGTCGCTGCTGTGGCTGACCTGGCCTGGCTTCAGCGGGCCGGCCATCCTGATGTAGGTCTCGTAGCCGAGCAGATCCTGCGCCTCGTCCAGCGCCTGGCGCGCCGCAGGCACCATGAACTCAGGGGCGCCCGGGCCGAGGCCGATCACCGTCAGGGTGCCACGTGGTTGGCCGATCCGAGCGATGTCGATTGGTTGCGCTGCCAATAACAGGCGCACCCGCTCGCTGCGGCTGTGCTGTGGTGGCAGCTGGTCTGCGTTGTCGCAATAGCGGATCGGCAGGGCCAGCTGGCTGGCGACTTGTTGCAGCGCGACGTCCGTCATCAGCTCAGGCGGCGCGATCAGGCAGGCCAGGCTGAGCGGGGAAAAGCCGGACTCGTCGATCAGCTGCTGCACCTCGGCAGGCAGCTCCGGGCCGCCGCGTTCGACGTGAATCGCGACTTGGCGGGGGTGGATGCTCAGCGTGGAGTCGCCCTCCTGCTTCAGCGGGCTGACCGAAACCCGGTGCGTCGCATTCGGGTCGAGCGGCAGCTTGAGTTCGTCCAGCCAGGGCGCCGGACCTTCGATCCGCACCGGCGCACCGGCCAGCAGGTCGCTGACGAAATGCTTGCCCAGTTCCAGATCCCCCAGCACGTAACCGGGAGGCGGGGAGAGCAGGCAGGCGCCGAAGCGCAGCTCGCCGCTGGTGGTGATCGCGGGGCTGACCTCCAGCACAGCGGCGATCTCCCGTGCCATCCGGTTGACGCCTGCCAGGCCGCCGAGTAGCGGCACCACGGCGCTGCCGTCTTCGCCGATGACCAGCACCGGAGGCTCGTTGTCCTTGTCGCCAAGAACTGGTGCAAGACTGCGAATCACGATGCCCGCCGCGCATAGCGCGATGATCGGTGTGTTGGCTTGGTACAGCGAGCGCAAGTGCTCGCCGAAGTTTTCGTACAGTGTGTCGGCTTCATCAGCACGCCCGCGCAAGCCGTGAATGCGCCCTTCAGGGTAGAGGCGCTGTAACCGTCTGGCGGTATCGATGGCGGAGGCGCCAAGTACGACGATGGCGGGGGCGGTAGCGGCGGGCATAGGTATCCGTTAAGTCAGGGAGACGGTTGGATGGATACGGCTTCTAGCCGCGCCATTTCTCGCCGGGAACGAGGATCATCGAGAAATAAGGCGACGACATCGGCTCGACCTCATCCAGCGGAACGATCTTCTGGTTGGCCATGGTGGCGCGTTCGACGTAGTGCGCGCGTTTCTCGAGTCCCAGCTCCTGAAGCACGCGACGCACCTTTTCGAAGTTTCGCCCGAGCTTCATGATCACAGCCGCCTCGGCATCGCGCAGCCTTTGCTTGAGTTCCGCTTCCGGCAGCACGCCGGACAGCACCGACAGGCTCTGGTTGCGATAGACCAGCGGCGTGCCGAGCACCGAGGTGCAGCCGAGCATGGAGCAGACGCCGGGCACGACCTCGACCGGATAGTCCGCCGCCAGGCGGTCGTGCAGGTACATGTAGGAGCCGTAGAAGAACGGATCGCCCTCGCAGATCACCGCCACGTCGCGCCCGGCGTCGAGCTCGGCGGCAATCTGCACCGCGCAGGTGTCGTAGAAGTCGGCGATGACATCCTCGTAGGAGAGCGGCGGCGCGAGCTTCTCGGTGGTGACCGGATAGACCAGCGGCATGCGCTGCTGATGTTCCGTCAAGTGCTGCTCGATGATGCCGAAGGCGTTGCCGCCCTGGCCCTTGCTGGCTTTTGCCTTGGCCACGAAATAACCGACCACTTCCGCGCTCTGCAGCAGGCGCAGGGCTTTCAGCGTGATGAGTTCAGGATCGCCGGGCCCTACGCCCAGCCCGATCAGCCGTCCTTTGCCTTCCATCATTCCACCTCCGTGGCAAGGGCGTTGACCGCCGCCACCGCCATCGCACTTCCGCCGCGCCGGCCGCGCACCACTACGTAGGGCACGCCGCGGCTGTCGGCTGCCAATGCGTCCTTGGATTCCGCCGCGCCGATGAAACCGACCGGCATGCCGATGATGAGCGCCGGCTTCGGTGCGCCGGCATCGAGCATTTCCAGGAGATAGAAGAGCGCGGTCGGCGCGTTGCCGATCACCACCACGCTGCCTTCCAGATGCTCGCGCCAATGCTCCAGCGCCGCCGCCGATCGGGTATTGCCGAGCGACTTGGCGAGGTCCGGCACGCCGTCGTCGTGGAGGGTGCAGATGACCCGGTTGTTCTGCGGCAAGCGTGGCCGGGTGATGCCTTCGGCCACCATGCGTGCATCGCAGAGGATCGGCGCGCCGCCCTGCAGGGCTGCGCGGCCGGCCGCACCGGCGCCAGGGGAGAAGGCGAGATCGCTGACGATGTCGACCATGCCGCAGGCGTGAATCACCCGTACGGCGAGCTTTTCCATGTCCGGCGGGATTGCGCTGAGGTCGGCTTCGGCGCGAATGGTAGCGAAGGAGCGCCGGTAGATTTCCTGGCCGTCGCGGATGTAATCAAGCATGGGAGCGTCCCGTTGCGTGGTGCTGGGCGAACCATGCGCCCGCTTGGTCGATGGTCATGGGTGGCGCCATTGGTTGGCCGAAACCGGCCTTGCCCGTGCGCTCGAACAGCTGGTATCGGTTGTCGCCTATGGCAAGCAGCGTGAACGGCGCGACATGCGCGGCCGCGCAGGATCGCGAGCAACCGCTGAGGTGCACCTGCGGACGGGCATCGGTTCGCTGCAGGCAGGCCGCCAATGTCAGGGCATCGCCTTTGGTATCGGCCAGCCCGCGCGCGCACCCGGCAGAACCGGTGCAGGCGATCAGATTGGCCAGGGGCGCGTTGCCGTCAGTGAGCAGCCCGGCCTGCCCAAGGGCTGCGAGCACGGGCTCGGCCTCGTCAGCCGGGACATTCGGGATCAGCAGGCCCTGCCAGGGCGTGAGTCGCAGGTTGCCGTCGCCATGCAGCTCGGCCAGTTCGGCGGCGGCAAGGAGCTGGCGGGTTTCGATGCGCCCAAGCGGGGCGCTGGCGGCCAACATCGAAAGCCCTTCCTGGCGTTGGGCGATGATGCCAATCGGCGGGGCAGCCGCCGGGATCTGGCGTCGGCATTCAACCGGCACGGGTGACACGGGAAATGGCAAGCGGGCCTGGACCCGTCGCAACACTTCATCGGCCGGGATGGATTCGAGCAGCTGGCGCATACGGTTCTGCGGTGGCTCGGCGCAGTCCAAAAACGTCAGCAGAATCGCCTCGACCAGCTGCACGGCGTTCGCTGCAGTGATCATTCCCAGAGGCTGGTCGGTCGGACAGCCGGCCAGCCCGAACACCAGATGCTGCGGCTCGTCGGGGAGGGCGCGCAGCCAGAGGTCATGGGCATGTTCGAGCATGCACAGCGCTTCGCCGCCATCGAGCTGAATGGCGAACTTGGCGGAGAGTACGTGCAGCGCGGGATTGTCCTGCAACAGCGCCAGGATCTCTGCAGCCAGCGGCCGGGTATCCATGTGCTGCTCAGGGTCCAGGCCAGCCGCGGGGCTGAGCATGAGGTTGCGTACATCGTCGGCGTCGGGCACCGAGGGTCCGAGTCCTGCATCCAGCAGCGCGCGGATCAGGTCTTGCTCCGATCCGGCACCTATGCCGCGTATCTGCAGATTGCTGCGGTTGGTCAGCTCCAGCACGCCGCTGGCATGGCGCTCAGCCGCTTCGGCAATGGAGCGAGCCTGACTCGCGGCAAGAACGCCACCGGGCAGCTTGATACGGCTGATGCCACCGTCCAACGCCTGCACGATGCGCAGCAGGCCAGGGCACGGGCTGGGCCGTGGAACGGGAAGTTCAGTCTGGAAAGCAGGGTCGCGCACGGTGTCACCTGAAACGAAAAGACGCGGCGACCAGACCGGCAGAGTTCGTTGAACTCCATTGGCATCGGTACACCCCGCCCGATGTTGGCACTCGCGACCAGCGTCGTCGGCAGGTCTCCTGGCTGACAGGTCTTCATCGTCCGCGGCCTTCCCGGTTTCCCAGTGGCATGTGTGCGGCGATTCGCTGTTTACAGTTGCGGGGGCAGCTCGGTCACGATCTGGAGATCGCTCCGTATTCCCTCTTAGGCCCTTGGCGTAGTCGCGGCGGGCACCGACGAAGGCGCTATTATGCCCGCTTTGCCCGTCGCGGCGACAGCCAAGCCTGTCGCCGGGCGTTGGCTTGGCATTGTGATGGAGAGGCGGGATGACACCCTGGTTGACGGTGGTGGGGATCGGCGAAGACGGCTGGGCCGGGCTTGGCGAAGCGGCTCGGCAGGCGCTTGGTGAAGCGTCACGCATCATCGGCGGCGAGCGACAGCTGGCGTTGCTGCCCGATCAGCTGCAGAGCCGGGGAGAGGCCTGGCCGAGCCCGTTCAGTCTGCAACCCGTCATGTCACGCCGGGGTACGCCGCTGTGCGTGTTGGCGAGCGGCGACCCCATGCTCTATGGCATCGGCGCCACGCTCGCACGGCAGCTGGATGCGGATGAGATGTGCGTGTTCTCATCGCCGTCGTCCGTTTCTCTGGCCGCAGCACGCCTTGGCTGGCCACTGCAGGAAACGGAGGTCGTTTCGCTTGTGGCAAGGCCGCTTGCGGCATTGAACGCCAAGATATTTCGCGGCACGCGCCTGTTGATCCTCAGCAATGACGGAACCAGCCCCGCTCAGGTGGCGCAGTTGATGACGAACCGTGGTTTTGGCGCGAGTCGTTTGACCGCCCTGGAGCACCTGGGCGGCGAAAGGGAGCGCCGGGTGGATTCGCTCGCCGCGGAGTGGTCATTCGGTGCCATTGCCGATCTGAATCTGCTCGCCGTCGAATGCGTCGCTGATTCGGATGCTGCGTGCGTGCCGCTGACGCCGGGCCTGGCCGACCACTTCTACCGGCACGATGGCCAGCTGACCAAACGGGATGTGCGGGCGGTGACCCTGGCCCGTCTTGCGCCGATGCCCGGCGAATTGCTCTGGGACGTGGGCGCGGGCTGCGGCTCCATCGGCATTGAATGGATGCGGGCGCATCCAAGCTGCTGGGCCATCGCGGTAGAGGCGGATGCGGGGCGTCAGGCCCATATCGAACACAACCGCGACGCGCTGGGCGTTCCTGCGTTGAGGCTGGTGGCCGGTCGCGCGCCGGAAGCACTGGCAGGCCTTCCCACACCGGATGCGATCTTCATTGGCGGCGGCGTCACGGTTGCGGGCGTGATGGAGCAGTGCTGGGCCAGCCTGAAGCCAGGCGGGCGCTTGCTGGCCAACGCCGTGACCCTCCAGAGCGAGGCGATGCTGATGAGCTGGCGCGAGCGCATCGGCGGCGAGCTGACCCGGATATCGGTTGCGCACGCACAGCCCCTCGGCGGCTTCGACACCTGGCGCGGTGCCTTGCCGATCACGCTGCTCCAGGTCGAGAAACCGCGATGAAGCGCGTCCTGCTGCTTGGCGGCACGGGCGATGCCCTGCGACTCGCTCGCGGCCTCGGTCCGGCGCACGTCTACAGTCTGGCCGGGCTGGGCCGGGTGCCGGGCGATCTCCAATGCCAGGTTCGCGTCGGCGGCTTCGGCGGCGCGCAGGGGCTGGCAGCCTTCATCACGGCCGAACGCATCGATCTGCTGGTCGACGCCACGCACCCCTACGCGGCCCAGATCAGTGCCAATGCTGCCATCGCGGCGGAACAGGTCGGCATCCCGTGCTGGGCGTTGCGGCGTCCGGCATGGCAGGCCGGGAACGGGGATGACTGGCGCGAGGTGGGCGACTGGGCTGAGCTGGTCGAGGCCATCAGCCCTTTCCGGCGCCCCTTTTTCACACTTGGGCGTGAGCCCCTGGCGCATCTTCACGAGATTCCGGAACACCAGCATTGGACGGTTCGCTGCCTGGACGCTCTGCGTTCAACTGAACGAGCGGAGATCATCGGCGATCGCGGCCCCTTCAATCTGGAAGCCGAGCGCCAGCTGTTCGAACGGCTGAATTGCGATGCGTTGATCAGCAAGAACAGCGGCGGCGATTCCACCGAACCGAAACTGCAGGTGGCGCGCGAGCGGGGCCTGCCGGTGTTGCTGCTGCGGCGTCCGGTGCTGCCGGCGGTAGCTCGGGAATTCGCACACCGCGATGACTTGCTTTCGGCGTTAATCGCCGTCGGCGTTGTGACCGGCATGTGATCACTCACTCCAAGCCGTCGCTGCTAGACTGCGCGCCGCTGAGGAGAGAGCCAATGACTACCGCTGATTCACCCTACGCCCGGGTCCTGTTCGTAGGCCCCGACCTGTCCGAAGGCTCGTTCGCCGAGCTATTCCGCTCGCGTCTTGCCACGCTGCGTGGCGAACAGGCACTGCGCGACGTGATCGATACGGGCGCGGGCTACGAACCGGTCTGGCAGACGGTTCGCGACAGCGGCCGGCCGCTTCTGGTGATCGACCTCGAGCCGCAAACCAGCAGCGCGCATCTTGACTGGCTGCGCAGCGAACTGATGCAGCTTGAAAAGGCTGAGCAGATTTTCGTGGCGAGTGCGATGGGCACTGCCGAGGCGCTGCCCGTCGAAGCGGCCTGCGCCCTGATCGAGCGACCTGAACTGCATCTGCCGTGCACCGACGTTGCACGACTTCCCGCCGTGCACGCGTGGTCCAAGATCCCGCTGCACGAGCACCGCGTACTGCTGTGCAATGGCCCGCGCTGCACCCGTCGCGGTGCCTTGCCGCTCTGGAAAGGGCTGCGGGAAAAGCTCAAGGCCGCCGGCAGGCTTGAATGTGAGGGCGGTGTTCACATCACCCGCACCCAGTGCCAGTTTCCCTGCGACCAGGGCCCGACACTGAGCGTCTATCCGGCCGGCAAGTGGTACCGGGTGCGCAACGAGGAAGAGGTGTCCCGGCTGGTAGACGAGCTGTTCGTCGCCGGTCGAGAGGTGTCTGAATTGCTCATGCCGGATCAGTAGCCAGGCAAGGCGTCTGACCGGCTCGCGATCAATGCGCGGACGCTCCCGGCCAGCAGGTGGCCTCTACCGTGCCTGGTCGACTCTCTGCGGGCGCGGCCTCCCACCAATGCAAGGTCATCGCCGGGCGCGGGTTCGCGCCAGCCTGACTATGCTGAAACCCAGCGGTCCGTGCCTTGCACGTCGCCGCTGTTCAGCTTGGGACGGAGTACTCCATGTATCGCAAGGTATTCATCAACAAGGTATTCGACCGCAAGGTGGTGCTGATCACCGGCGGCAGTGCCGGTATCGGCCGCGCCCTGGCCGAGCGAATGGCCCAGGCGGGTGCGAGGGTGGTGATTTTCGATCTCGATCAGAACGCCATCGACGGATTGGTGCAGCACCTGGTCGATCATCACAATGCCGATGCACTGGGCCTGTGCTGTGATGTGTCGGATGTTGCCGCGGTGCAGCAGGCGGTGGCCCTGGTGCTGGAGCGCTTCGGCGGCATCGATGTGCTGGTCAACAACGCCGGAATCACCCATCGCAGCCGTGTTGCCGAGACCAGCCTGGCGGTGTTCGAGCGGGTCATGGCGGTCAACTTCTATGGCGCGCTGCACTGCACCCAGGCCGCTTTGCCGAGCCTGATTGCCCGCGACGGCCAGATCATCGTGCTCAGTTCGCTTTCCCAATACGCGCCCGTGTCCGATCGCGGCGCCTATAACGCCAGCAAGCATGCGCTGCATGGGCTGTTCGAGACGCTGCGCAGCGAGTTGGCCGATACGGCTGTCAACGTGATGCTGGTCTGTCCCGGTTATACCGCGACCGATCTGCGCAAGAACGTATTGATCGGCGATGGCTCCACCGCGCCGCAGCCGGTGCTCGCTGTCGGGCGTGTGGCGTCGCCGCAGGACGTGGCCGAATCCATCTATCAAGGCGCACTGAAACGGCGCCGCTTGCTGGTGCTGTCCAATCTGGACTGGCGCGCCAGGCTGGTGGCGCGCTGCTTTCCGCGGATGTTCGAGCAGCTGCTCCTGCCGCGGCTGGCAGGTGCCCGAAACTCGCCCGGCGCGGGCTAGGCGGCCGGCCCATCGTCGTCGAGACGCTGCATCAGCTCGATGTCCCAGTACGCGGCTTCGATCTTGTGACCGTCGAGGTCACGGACAAAACACCCGTAATAGGGCTCGCCATAGTCTCCACGCGGTCCCGGAGCGCCTTCATCGGTAGCCCCGGCGGCCAGCGCTGCCCGGTGAAAGGCATCGACGGATGCCTTGTCTGGCGCGAAGAATCCGATATGTGTGCCATTGCCTACCGTGGCCGACTGGCCGTCGATTGGCGTCTGCAGCCAGAACTCAGGATATTCGCGGCCCCAGGCGATGGCGCCCGGATGGGCCATGATGCGCGTCAGCCGAGGGTGGCGAGGGCCTGATCGTAGAAGGCAGCCGCTTCATCGAAGCGGTTGCTGCCCAGGGACACGTGGGAAAGGATGCTGGGGTTCTGATCGCTCATGGTAGGGCCTCCACAAGGGTGGAAACCAAGCCTAGACCCGGCTGCAGCACTCTGCTGCTGGTTGCGTCAACTTTGGTCGTCGTGAACGATGGCCGGCGCAGTACAGAGCATGAAGCAGCGAAACAGCACGACCGTGGCCAACAGCTGCACCAGGCCGACTGCGCTATCGATCACCACGGCAAGCGCGCCGCGAGCGGTATCGTCGGCCCACAGGTGCTGGGCAAGCCAGGCCTCAAGCAGCCACAGCGGCACGAGCACGGCGAGAATGCAGCCAAATATCAGCAGAAAATGCCCCCTCGTCTGCAGGAAGCTTTCCTTCAATGCCGTCAGGGGTGTCATGCCCCGCAGCACCAGGAGGTACTCGGCAAAGGCGATCTTGACCATCACCCAGAGCCCCGGCAGCACGAACAACGAGGCGCCCAGCATGATCAGCAAGGTGCCGAGGCCCGCCAGCACGGCCAAAGACGGCCAGAGTGGCAAAGCCCGCGCCCAGACCTCCCGCACGGACGGCGAATAGCCGCGGCTGCGCGCGTCGAGAAAGAGGATCAGCGCGCCGATGTAGAGCGGGTAGAAGATCATGCCGATCAGCACGCTCTGTACCGGCAGGGCGTCCGTTCCGAACAGATGCTCGACGGCAATCGTGGTGCAGCTCTCCAGCACGATCAGCGGCAGGCAAAGGCGGGCGATGGTGCCCAGGTTGCGAGAGTAGAAAAACCAGGCGTCGCGCAATATCTGGAGTAGGTTCATTGCAGTGGCTACTGTCATGTGAAACAGGCGCGCACTTTAGCCCAAGGGACTGGGCAGCGACATGCGTGCCATTGCCATCCATACTGACCGACCCTTCCGATACCAGGTCACCGCGTGAAAAGAATCGCCCTGTTTGCCGACGTACAGAACCTCTACTACACGGTGCGCCAGGCTCATGGCTGCCACTTCAACTATGGCGCGCTTTGGGCCGAGCTCAGCGAGCGTGGCGATATCGTCGAGGCCTATGCCTACGCCATTGATCGCGGCGACGCCAAGCAGCAACAGTTTCAGCAGATCCTGCGCAACCTGGGCTTCACGGTGAAGCTCAAGCCCTACATCCAGCGCAGCGATGGCTCGGCCAAGGGCGACTGGGACGTGGGCATCACCATCGATGTGCTGGATGTGATCCCGCGAGTCGATGAAGTGGTGCTGGCGTCCGGCGATGGCGACTTCGATCTGCTGCTCGAACGCGTACGGGCAGGTGGTGCGGAAGCGACGGCCTACGGCGCGCCGGGACTGACCGCCAATTCGCTGATTCGCGCCGCGTCCCGTTACGTGCCTATCGAGGGCAAGTTGCTGTTGCGATAGCGGTGTCGGCCCGTCACTCCTGGGGCTGCCGGTGCCGCATGTTTCATTCGGCGACCAACGGCGGATGTAGAAGGGCGACATCCACCTACGCTTGGCTTCCAGCTTCCAGCTTCCAGCTTCCAGCTTCCAGCTTCCAGCTTCCATTCCGAGTAAACTTCTCTCCCCGTTTTCATCCTCCCGGTTACCGTCATGACCTTCGCCTCACTCGGCCTGATCGATCAGCTGCTGCGCACCCTCGAATCGCTTGAATACACCCAGCCGACGCCGGTCCAGGCAGAGGCGATTCCGGCTGTGCTCAAGGGCCGCGACCTGATGGCCGCCGCGCAGACCGGCACCGGCAAGACCGCGGGTTTCGCCTTGCCGCTGCTGCAACGGCTGCTGCACGAAGGGCCGCAGGTGTCGAGCAACTCCGTTCGGGCACTGGTGCTGGTGCCGACCCGTGAGCTGGCCGAGCAGGTGCACGAGTCATTCAGGACTTATGGGAGAGACCTGCCGTTGCGGACCTATGCGGTCTACGGCGGTGTCAGCATCAACCCTCAGATGATGGCCCTGCGCAAGGGCATCGATGTGCTGGTGGCGACGCCCGGTCGGTTGCTCGACCTGTACCGGCAGAACGCGGTGAAGTTCAGCCAGGTACAGGCGCTGGTGCTGGATGAGGCCGATCGCATGCTCGACCTCGGCTTTTCCGAAGAACTCGACGCGCTGTTCAGTGCGCTGCCGAAGAAGCGCCAGACCCTGCTGTTTTCCGCAACCTTCTCCGATGCGATTCGGCAGATGGCGAGAGAGCTGCTGCGCGATCCGCTGTCCATCGAAGTCAGCCCGCGCAATGCCGCCGCCAAGACGGTCAGGCAGTGGCTGGTGCCGGTGGACAAGAAGCGCAAGTCGGAGCTGTTCCTGCATCTGCTGGCGCAGAAGCGCTGGGGCCAGGTGCTGGTCTTCGTCAAGACCCGCAAGGGCGTCGACCAGCTGGTGGACGACTTGCAGGCGCAGGGCATCAGCAGCGATGCGATCCACGGCGACAAACCGCAGGCGTCACGACTGCGTGCGCTGGAACGCTTCAAGGCCGGGGAAGTGCAGGTGCTGGTAGCCACCGACGTGGCCGCGCGTGGTCTGGACATCCACGACCTGCCACAGGTGGTCAATTTCGACCTGCCCACGGTCGCCGAGGACTATGTGCACCGAATCGGCCGCACCGGCCGGGCGGGTGCAACGGGTGAGGCCGTGTCGCTGGTCGCTGCCGACGAGGTCGATCAGCTCGCTGCCATCGAAACGCTGATCCAGCGGGTGCTGCCGCGTCACGACGAGCCAGGCTTCGCCCCCGATCACCGCGTCCCGACCACCCAGCCGGGCGGGCAGATCATCAAGAAGCCGAAAAAGCCCAAGAAACCCAAGGAGTCGGCCGGCAAGGGCCGCGTGCATCTGGGTAACTGGTTCGATGAAAGCGAGAAGCCCAACGCCAAGCCGATCCGCAAGGTGCCGAGCCTGGGTGGCAGCAAGCCCGCCAAAAAGCGCTAGGGCCGCGGAACCTGCCGCTCATCCAGCCAGCGCAACATGCCGCGGGCGGCTTGGCGGCCGCTGGCGAAGCAGGCGGTGAGCAGGTAGCCGCCGGTGGGGGCTTCCCAGTCAAGCATTTCTCCTGCACAGAACACGCCTGGCAGCCGGCGCAGCATCAGGCCGTCGTCCAGCATTTCGAAGGGTACGCCGCCGGCGCTGCTGATTGCTTCGTCCAGCGGGCGTGGCCGTAGCAGTTCGATTGGCAGGCTTTTGATCGCGTTCGCCAGCCGCCGCGGGTCGTCGAAGGCGTCAGCGGGCGTGAGTTCGCGCAATAAGCCGGCCTTGACGCCATCGAGGCCGAGCTGGCGCTTGAGGTGCTTGGCCATGGATTGCGACCCGCGCGGCTTGCCGAGGGCGCGGATGACCTTGTCCAACGAGTGGTCGGGTAGCAGGTCGAGCATGACGGTAGCCCTGCCGTCCCTCTCGATGGCCTGGCGGATCTCGGCAGACAGCGCATACACCAGGCTGCCTTCGATGCCGCTGGCGGTGAGCACGAATTCACCTTTGCGTGCTGCGCTGCCGGCGAGCGCGAGGCTCACGGTTTTCAGCGGGGCGCCGGCAAATCTCTCTTGCAGATGCCTGCTCCAGCCGGCCACTTCGAAGCCGCAGTTCGCTGGCCGCAGCGGGCAGATGGCGATGCCCTGTTTTTCCAGCAGCGCAACCCAGGCACCGTCGGATCCCAGGCGTGCCCAACTGCCGCCACCAAGGGCGAGCAGCACGGCGTTGGCGGTGACGCTGATGTCGCCATCGGGGCCATGCAGTTTGAGGCTGCCCTCGGCATTCCAGCCCAGCCAACGATGTCGCGTGTGGATCTGCACCCCGGCGTCGCGCAGGCGGCGCAACCAGGCCCGCAGCAGCGGCGCGGCTTTCATGTCGGTGGGGAAAACGCGGCCGGAGCTGCCGACAAAGGTGTCTATGCCCAGCCCGTGTATCCAGTCGCGCAGCTGCTCGGGCGGGAACGCCTCAAGCTGCGGGCGAAGCGCCGTGGCGCGTTCACGGTAGCGCGCGATGAACGGCTCGAAGGGTTCGGAATGGGTGATGTTCATCCCGCCGACGCCGGCCAGCAGGAACTTGCGTCCGACCGAGGGCATGGCGTCGTAGAGGTCCACCGAAACACCCGCCTGGCTCAGCACTTCGGCTGCCATCAGGCCGGCAGGGCCGCCGCCGATAATGGCGACACGAGCAAGAGGGGGAGGGGTTGGCATGATCGGTGCGCCTGGTGCAAAGGCGACCATTCTACCGATTCACCGAAGGAGTCGAGTGTTGACTGTCGAAGGATGTCTTGCCGCGTGATCAGGAACGAACCCCGGCGCGTTAAGCGCCGGGGAGATATCGCTTAAATCGCGTCGTTCTGTTTGGGCTGGCTGCGATAGCCGAACATGCCGGCAAAACCGGCAATGGCGCCAGTGATCAACAGCATGATCAGCAATGCCCAGCTGGCTTGCGATACGCGCTTGGCAGCCTGGTCGGCGATTTCCCGGGCCTTCTGCTCGGCCTGTGCCTGCAATTCCTGGAACTTGGCATAGGCTTCCTGATATTGCTGCTCGATCTGGCTGACCATCTGCTCGGCTTCCTGCTGGCTCATGTTGCCGCGCTCCTGCATCAGGTTGACCATCGCTTCGCGATCGGCAGCGCTCAGGGTTTCCTCGCCCTTCTGCCGGATACGGTCGATCAGTTGCGACAGTTGTTCGTCAGCCTGCTGTGGGTTCTGCTGGGCTTGCTCGGCGCGATTCTGCGCCTGCTGCTGAACCTGCTGGGCGTCTTGCTCGAGGTTCTCCGGAGCCAGTTGCGGCTTGCCGGTCTGGCGCAGCGCCTGCTTGATTTCGGCCTGGATGTTGCTCAGGTCCAGATTGATGTCCGCCTGTTGGACCTGCTCCTTGATCTGGCCGCCAATGGCCGGTGCCATGGACGCAACACTGGAGCCGACTGCCTGCACGGTCGAGCCTGCCATGCTGGCTGTGCCCGAAACCGCCGAACCCACAAGACTGGCAATCAGGTACACCGTGACCAGCGTAGTGACGGCCCACACCAGCAGGCCGTGCAACATGCCGTGACGGGGCGCCATGCGGCCCGCGATATAACCACCGATGGCCAGCGAAACGACTCCGGCAAGCACCATCCAGATGATTGCGCCTTTTCCGAGACCGGCGACAGGGTTGGATTCGGTGGCCGGGTCAATGGTGGAGGTGCCGATGGCAGTGCCAAGCAGGTGCATCAGCAACGAGACGACCAACGCGAGGGCGATGCCGGCAAACACCGCACTCCAGGATGTGTGGGGCAAAGTGCGGCGGCGGCTGTTGCGATAGGCAGTGGTGGTGGTGTCGGTTTCGAGCATGGGTCTTCCTCGTTGTTTTGTAGTCGGTGCTCGCGTACGGCGGCCAGACGTCTGTACAGGATCAGTACATAGAGGTAAGGGGGCCTGAAGCCGATCGAAGTTCCATCATGCAGCGGTTGGTATGACCAGCGGTGGCCGATCAGCGCAGCCCATGGCGCTGCCACGCCTCGGCCGCGCTGAAATGCAGCTGCGCGTGGCGGCGGGCAAGCAGGGCGCGATCCTTGTCGTAGCCGCCACCAATGACGCCAACGACCGGGATGTCACGCCCCAGGCAATGCTCGATCACCGCGCTGTCGCGCATCGCCAGGCCTCTGTCGCTGAGGTTGAGCAGGCCCAGCGCATCATCGCGATGCACATCGACGCCGGCGTCGTAGATCACCAGATCCGGCTGGTACAGGGGCAACAGGTAACCCAGGGTGTTGTCCACCACCTTCAGATACGCCTCGTCACCCGTGCCGGGCGCCAGGCCGATGTCCCAGTCGCTGCGCGCCTTGCGCGTGGGGAAGTTCTTTTCGCAGTGCAATGAGACGGTAACGGCGTCCTGCACCTGATCGAGGATGCGCGCCGTGCCGTCACCCTGATGCACGTCGCAGTCGAAGATCAGCACGCGGCCGACGCGCCCGCTTTCCAGCAGTGAAAGGGCCATGACCGCCAGATCGTTGAAAATACAGAATCCCGAGGCGTGATCGTAGTGGGCATGGTGGGTCCCGCCTGCCAGATGGCAGGCCAGGCCGTGCCGCAGGGCGAGGTCGGCGGCCAACAGGGAGCCGCCCACGGCCCGTACGGTGCGTTGCGCCAGTTGCGGGCTCCACGGCAGCCCGAGCCGGCGCAACTCGTCGCGGCTCATGTCGCCGCTGCAGTAGCGCTCGACGTAGTCCCTGTCGTGGGCCAGCGCGAGCACCTCATGCGGGCAGAGGGCTGGGCGCAAAAGTGCCTGATCGGTGGTCATACCGCTGTCGACCAGGTAGTCGCGCAGCAGCCGGAACTTCTCCATCGGGAAGCGATGCCCAGGCGGCAATGCCGGGCTGTAGTCGTCGTGGAATACCAGCGGCAGGGGCATCGGGTGGCAGCCGTTGAAAACAGCGGCCAGTATGCAGAGCGGAGATTTGATACATCAAGGAGACAGCGTGGGCGAACCGATGGAACGCATTGAACTGGACACCCCTCGGCTGCGCCTGCGTGCCTGGCGTGACGCCGACCTCGATCCGTTGGCCGAGATGTGCGCCGATCCGCAGGTGATGCGCTATTTCCCGGGGACGCTCTCACGCGATGACTGTGCCGCTGTGATGGCACGCTGCCGGATCCATTTCGCCCGGTTCGGTTTCGGTTTCTGGGCGCTTGAGCTCAAGGCGGACGGGTGCTTCATCGGAATGGCCGGCTTGGCCTGGAGCCGCTTGCAGCTGCCGTTCTGTCCAGCAGTGGAAATCGGCTGGCGTCTCGCACAGCACTGCTGGGGGCAGGGCCTGGCACGCGAGGCCGCCGAGGCATCGCTGGCCTGCGCGTTCGAACAGCTACAGCTGCCGGAAGTGGTGGCCTATACCGCGGCGGTCAACGAGCCCTCACTGGGGCTGATGCAAGCGCTCGGCATGCATGAGAAGGATGACTTCGCTCATCCGGACATCGCCGAGGGGCACCCCCTGCGGGCGCACCTCTTGTATCGAATGACGCGAGATAACTGGGCCGATAGCCGGCGATAAGCGCAATCAGTGGAGCGATGGCGGCTGAATCCGTAAGATTGCGCGCCTGCCGTGCCCGCATAAATCAAGGAAAACAACACCATGACCGACACCCTAGACACGCTGGTCAATCTGCTGTCGCTGGAACGCATCGAGGAAAACCTTTTTCGCGGCGCCAGCCAGGACCTGGGCTTTCCACAGCTATTTGGTGGTCAGGTGGTCGGTCAGGCATTGTCCGCAGCCAGCCAGACGGTTGCACCGGAGCGCCACGTGCATTCGATGCACGGCTACTTCCTGCGCCCCGGCGACTCCCATCAACCGGTGGTCTACGATGTAGACCGCGTCCGTGACGGAGGCAGTTTCACCACCCGTCGGGTCAGTGCGATCCAGAAAGGCCAGACCATCTTTACCTGCAGCGCGTCCTTCCAGGCCGATGAAACCGGCTACGAGCATCAGCTGCCGATGCCGGAAGTCGAGGGGCCGGACAACCTGCTCAGCGAATGGGAGCTGATGCACAAGCTGACGCCCCTGGTGCCGCCGCGTGTGGCAGAGAAGCTGCGCCGGCCCAAGCCGATAGAGATCCGCCCGGTCACGCTGCAGGATCCGATCAATCCAGAGCCGATCGAACCGGTTCGGCACATCTGGTTTCGTGCTGACGGCTCGTTGCCGGACAACCCTGCACTGCACAAGTACCTGATGGCCTACGCCTCGGACTTCAGCTTTATCGGCACCGCGCTGCAACCCCACGGCGTCAGCTCCTGGAGCAAGTTCATCCAGTTGGCGAGCCTCGACCATGCCATCTGGTTCCACCGCGAAGTGCGCGCGGACGAGTGGCTGCTGTACTCGATGGACAGCCCCTGGGCCGGCAATGCGCGCGGCTTCGCCCGTGGCAGCATCTTCAACCGGGCCGGCCAACTGGTTGCGTCGGTGGCGCAGGAAGGCCTGATCCGCGTGCGTGAGGACTGGAAGTGAGCCTGGCCGAGGCTCGGCACTGGGTGTTCGACATGGATGGCACCCTGACCATGGCCGTGCACGATTTCCTGGCTATCAAGCGGGCGCTGGACATCCCAGAAGAGGACGACATCCTGCATCACCTGGCCGCGCTGCCTGCTGAGGAAGCCGCCGGGAAGCGCGCCTGGCTGCTTGATCACGAGCGCGAGCTGGCCTATGCCGCAACCCCCGCGCCGGGCGCCCGCGAGCTTCTGCATGACCTGCGCGACCGTGGCTGTAGGCTCGGCGTGCTCACACGCAATGCCCATGAGCTGGCGCTGGTTACCTTGCAGGCGGTGGGGATGGGTGACTGCTTTGCCCGCGACGACATCCTCGGCCGCGACGAGGCGCCACCCAAGCCCGATCCGGGTGGCCTGCTGCATCTGGCAGCGAAATGGGATGTCGAGCCACAGGCGCTGGTGATGGTGGGTGACTTCCGCTTCGACCTGGAATGCGCCAAAGCGGCAGGTGCACGCGGCGTGCTGGTCAACGTGCCGGACAACCCATGGCCCGAGCTGACGGACCTGCATGCCCGTGATTGCCGGGAGCTGAGCCGAATGCTTATAGGATGAGGGTTGTCGGATTACGCCTCGGCTAATCCAGCCTACGACAGATCGAGCCCGGAATCCGTAGGATGGAACCGCCGAAGGCGCTTCAGTCGTCCAGCCGCGACACTCTTCAATAAAGAGCCTGGTACAGCTTGCGACGGTAGGTGGTAACCAGCGGATGATCGCTGCCCAGCAGGTCGAACACCTGCAGCAACGTCTTGTGCGGCAGCCCTTCGGCATAGCCGCGGTTACGCATGAACAATTTCAACAAACCGTCCAGCGCAGCTTCGTGTTGCTGACGTGCCAGTTGCTGGATAGCCAGCTGATACGCGGCTTCATCGTCGTCGGCGTTCTGCGCGAGGCGGCTCTTGAGGTCGGCGACCTCAGGCAGGTCACTGGCCTGGCGCAGGAAGGCCAGTTGTGCCCGGGCGCCGGCCAGTGCCTGTTTGTGCTGGTCGCCCTTGACTGCGTCGAGCACCACTTCCGCCTCGCCCAGTTCGCCGCGCTCGGCGAGGCAGCGGGCGTAAAGGATCAACGCGGCAGCATTCTCGTTGTCTTCGGTAAGCAATTGCTGGAGCAGGTGTTCCGCTTCGCTGATGCGTCCCTCCGCGAACAGGCTCTGCGCAGTCTCCAGCAAATCGGCTTCCGGCGCAGCGGGTGCCTGCACGTGGGGCTCGAGCATGGCGCGAATTGCCGATTCCGGCTGGGCACCGGCAAAGCCGTCGACTGGCTGGCCATCCTTGAACAGCACCACGGTCGGCAGGCTGCGTACGCCGAAGCGGGCCACGACGTCCTGTTCGATGTCGCAGTTGACCTTGGCCAGCAGCAACTCGCCCTGGTACTCCTCGGTGATCTTTGCCAGCAGCGGCATCAGCGCCTTGCACGGCGCGCACCACTCGGCCCAGAAGTCCACCAGCACCGGCTTGTGAAAGGAGTTTTCCAGCACCAGCTGCTCGAAGTTGGCGCCGGTGACGTCGAATATATGGGGTGTCTGGCTCATTGGCATTCTCGGGATGGGCACGTACGGAAGAGGCGAGCATGTTAAGTGGAGGCGATCCGATTCGGAAGCAAGGCCGAGCAGTGTCGCCGATCAGCGATTGGCGCCCAGGGCCCAGCTCGCCAGTTCCCGGTAGCGGACGCCGCGCGGCGTGTTTGCGGATTGATAGAGGCCGAAGCGGTCCACAGGCCAATCGAGGGGCGGGGGCAGGGCATCGGGCAAGGCCCGAACGTGGCGCGACAAGGTCACGTGAGGCAGGAATGGCCGCGCGTCCAGCGCCACACCGCGCGCAGCCAGACCTGCATGCAGCTGCGCGACGAGTTGATCCAGTTGTGAGGGGCGTCGCCCCGGAACCAGGCAGGCGTAATCCTTGCCAATCATCTGAAGCCGGTCGAGCTGCAGGGCAAAGGCATCGATGCTTAGTTCAGCCGCGAGCTGCTTCAAGCTTTCCAGGGCGTCTTGGGGCTGGTTGCCGAGAAAGGCGAGGGTCAGGTGCAGGTTCGCCTGCGCAACGGGGCGCCCTTCGATGCCGACACTGTCGCGCCAGCAGCCGATCGCTTCGGCCAGCTGGGCTGGGCAGGGCAGGGCGAAGAACAGGCGCATTGGTTTTCCGGTCGACATGTCGTGCTCCTGCAGCGGGCGGCCTGATCGATCGGGCCGGCGCATATCAGCACATTGCAGCCAGCCCCTCGGCAGCTGCACGTCTGGCGTGGTAGAGGCTGACCCGACGAAACTCCGCTGGCTCGGCCAGATCCGGCCAGGTGCAGGCGTCGAGGATATCCAGCCTTTGATACAGCGGATGGTTGAAGTCACGGACACGGGAGTCAGCGACCAGCGCCACCTGACCGCGGCTCAGGAACTGATCCAGCAAGGGCAGGTTGGCGCGGTCGTAGAGCACGTCGGCCACGACGACGAGGTCGTAGCGGTCGGTCTCGGCGAAGAAATCATCCGAATAGTTGAGCTGAACACCATTGAGCTCCGCATTCGCACGGCAGGCGGCAAGCGCCAGCGGATCGAGGTCACAGGCAACCACTTCGGCCGCGCCGGCCCTGGCAGCGGCGATGGCGGCAACGCCCGATCCCGCCCCGAAATCCAGCACGCGCTTGCCGCGCACCCACTCCGGTCGGTCGGCCAGCCAGCGGGCCAGCACCAGGCCGCTGGCCCAGCAGAAGCACCAGTAAGGTGGCTCCTCGAGAATCCGCCGGGTTTCCTCCGGGCTGAATGCGCGGTCCATGTTGGCCGCGTCGATCAGCCATAGCCGGATATCGGTGCCTGGTAGCGCCTC
This sequence comes from Stutzerimonas stutzeri, assembly GCA_002387205.1. Taxonomy (GTDB): domain Bacteria; phylum Pseudomonadota; class Gammaproteobacteria; order Pseudomonadales; family Pseudomonadaceae; genus Stutzerimonas; species Stutzerimonas stutzeri_N. Next base: position 90,377 of record DGLA01000005.1, read on the forward strand.
GGCAGTGAGGGATGCGTCGCCGAGCAGCTCGGTAAGCGCCTGCTGCAGGACCGCAGGGGCATTCAAGGCGCAGGTACCAGATGCAGCGGGCCCAGGGACTGGCTGGCCGGGCTGGCCACGCGCACTGCCGGCAGGCGCATGATCAACTGCCCAGAGCGGGTCACGCGTCCGCGCAGCTCGACATCCTGGCCCTTGGGGAATTTCTCGGCGTTGAACCTGAGAATGAAGGGCAGCTCGGTGCCCCGGCCCTGCAGCTGTACATTGCTCAGCAGCCGGTCCGGCTGGTCGCGGCGGTTGACCTCCAGCAGTGCCAGCTCGACCTGGCTGTCCGCCGGTACGCCAAGAAGGCTGCCATGCAGTTCATGCATTGGGGAAACCTCCAGCGGTGGCTCCTCGAATGTGACGGGGGCGGTTGGGCGCTGGGATTGCTCGCTTGAACAACCAGCGACCAACAGCAGCAGGGCGGGCAGGACAAAGGGGCGTAACTGCACGGACGGCTCCAGAAATAAGGTTGATGCGCGCCTGTATAGCAACAATCCGCTCGATTTGTCTTGCCGGCGGGATGCGCTACCATGGCCGTCCCGACGTCTGACAGCTCTAGCCCATGCATTGTCCCTTCTGTGGTGCACATGACACCAAAGTCATCGACTCGCGCCTGGTGGCCGAGGGCGATCAGGTGCGCCGTCGCCGTGAATGCCTCGCCTGTGGTGAGCGTTTCACCACCTTCGAGACCGCCGAACTGGTGATGCCCAGGCTGATCAAGCAGGACGGCAGCCGGCAGCCGTTCGACGAGGAAAAGCTGCGTGCCGGCATGCAGCGCGCACTGGAAAAGCGCCCGGTCAGCGTCGAGCGCCTCGAAGAAGCCATCGCCCACATCAAGCATCGCCTGCGAGCTACTGGCGAACGGGAGATAAAGTCGCGCGTGCTGGGCGAGCTGGTGATGGTCGAATTGCAGAAGCTCGACGAGGTCGCCTATATCCGCTTCGCGTCGGTTTATCGCCGTTTTCAGGATCTCAACGAGTTCCGCGAGGAAATCGAGCGCCTGTCCCGCGAGCCTGCAAAAACCGAATGAGCACCAACGACCACGGCTGGATGGCCCTGGCGCTGCAGCTGGCGCGCCGGGGGCTGTACTCCACGCACCCCAATCCCCGGGTCGGCTGCGTCATCGTCAAGGATGATGAATTGATTGGTGAGGGCTGGCATGTGCGTGCCGGCGAGCCACATGCGGAAGTCCACGCGTTGCGCCAGGCCGGCGAGCGCGCTCGTGGCGCAACCGCCTACGTCACCCTTGAACCCTGCAGCCATCATGGACGCACGCCGCCCTGTGCCGACGCCCTGGTCAAGGCCGGCGTCGGTCGTGTCGTCGCGGCCATGCAGGACCCCAACCCCCAGGTGGCCGGGCGTGGGCTCGAACGCTTGCGCAGCGTTGGTATCGAGGTGGCAAGCGGGGTGCTGGAAAGCGAGGCCCGGGCACTGAACGTCGGCTTCATCAAGCGCATGGAAACCGGCCTGCCATACCTGCGGGCAAAGCTCGCCATGAGCCTGGATGGCCGTACCGCCATGGCCAGCGGAGAAAGCCAGTGGATCACCGGGCCTGCTGCGCGCGCCGAGGTCCAGCGCCTGCGGGCGAGATCGAGCCTGGTCCTGACTGGCGCGGACACGGTGTTGATGGACAAGGCGCGTCTGACTGTCCGTGCCGCAGAGCTGGGACTGGATGCTGAAATGACCGCGCTCGCCATGGGACGCCAGCCGCTGCGGGTGCTGGTCGATGGTCAACTGCGCGTGCCACTGGATGCGCCGTTCTTCCGGGCGGGGCCGGCATTGGTGGCAAGCAGCCGTTCCGACCCGGCTGCGGCTTACGAAGCAGCGGGCCACGAATTGCTGACATCCATGAACGAAGCGGGGCGTGTGGATTTGCACGGTTTGCTACGCGAGCTTGCGGCTCGCGGTGCCAACGAGGTGCTGCTCGAGGCAGGCCCGCGGCTGGCCGGCGCCTTCGCTGCCCTTGGGCTTATCGACGAATACCAGATATTCGTTGCTGCCAAGTTTCTCGGCTCCTCGGCCCGACCGTTGCTCGATCTGCCGCTTGAGCGCATGAGCGAGGCGCCTGAGCTTGTGATCAAGGACATGCGCGCGGTCGGCGCTGACTGGAAAATCATCGCCGTACCGCGCGCTTGACCTGTTCCGCTCTCTGCGCCAGAGCCTGTCCGGACGCAGCATCCCGCCATGACCCTTGCTGGCTAGTTCACGGGCCTTAGGCCGTTGTGGTCCAGCTTGGCGCGACGCTTGTTGGCGCCCAGCAGCGCACGTGCCATCAGGCTTTCGTGATGGGGGTTGCCAAAGTGCAACAGGATGGTGGCGCGCAGCATTGCCGGATCGCATTCATCATTGGCATGCAGGCTTCGGTAACCGGAGAACAGGTAGAGATTTCCCGGCACTAGCTTCAGGCGAATCGGCTTGAGTCAGCCACGTCGCACCGCCAGCGCGACCAGCTTCTGGCTGACGGTGTTATGCAGGATGGCCTTCTCGATCACGTTGCGCAGCGCATTGAAGCGGATGCGCCGCAGGTTGGGGAAAATCAGCAGATCGCCGCAGTGCTCGCCCTCGGTCGGAATGATCAGCGGAAGCAGCGCAGTGACGGCCGTGGCATCGAAGTGGTAGAAGTGCGATTGCTTGAGCCCGCTTCGGCCCTGCAGACAGCGAATCACCGGAAAGATCTGCTCCGTCGCGACAGGCTCGCGTCCCGCCTGGATTCGATAGAGCTCGCTCAGACGTTCCTTGAATGGCGCGGCCAGGGCCAGCGAACCCGCCAGGCTGTCCTGTAGCGCTTCGATGCCATGGATGCAGAAATACTCGCCGCCACGGCTGGCAGCCTGCAGCTCGACGTAGGCGCGAGCCCGGTCAAGCTCCTCGGGCGAAATATAGTATTCGATGACTGCAAAGCCGTTGCGGTCAATATCGGCCGCCTGCGCGGCAGCCGAGGTATCCATAGCCGTAAACCCTGACATACCCATCCCTCTCGGCACAGTTAAGGTTCGGAGCGTTCGTCCTGATCGTTTCCTGATCGGCGCGGAGTCGGCGAAACGGCGAGCTGACCCTGATTCGGCGTGTCGGTACGAAGAAATGCGGAGTGACGTTCCATCCTGATCGTCTTGCGCTGCATCGCCACGCTGTGACATCCGATCTGGTGCCGAGGGGCGATGCGATGCGTATGGACAAACAAGCGTAACGGGAGTTGCAGTGATGTAAAAAAATGTTTCTCCGGTCCGCTCACGATCAAACGGATCTTTGCCGGCTGCAGAACCGCCCCATCTGTGGTAAAAACTGCGCCGGGCCTGAAAGGCCCACGTTCTCAGGGCGGGGTGCGATTCCCCACCGGCGGTAATGGTGCCGTTATGTGCCTAGCCCGCGAGCGCTTGTCTCCGACAAGGTCAGCAGACCCGGTGTGATTCCGGGGCCGACGGTATAGTCCGGATGAGAGAGAGCGGGATGCCTCGACGGGCGCCTTTCGTGCGCGCGTCTACTCCCTCTATCGATCTGCAGCGCCCTGTTTTATCCAAAACAGGAGTTCGTCATATGCATCGTTTCAACAGCCTTCCGCGGGAGGCCGTATGTTCACAGGAATAATCGAATCCATCGGCACCATCGGAGCCATGACGCCCAAGGGCGGCGACGTTCGCGTGCTGGTCGAGACCGGCAAGCTGGATCTGGCCGACGTCAAGCTGGGCGACAGCATCGCGGTCAATGGCGTTTGTCTGACAGCGGTCGAGCTGCCGGGCAATGGCTTCTGGGCCGATGTCAGCCGCGAGACACTGGCGCGTACGGCCTTCGTTGACCTCAAGACCGGCAGCCGGGTAAATCTGGAAAAGGCACTGACGCCGACCAGCCGCCTCGGCGGGCACCTGGTCAGTGGCCACGTAGATGGGGTCGGCGAAGTCGTATCGCGGGAAGAGAACGCCCGCGCCGTGCAGTTCCGCATCCGCGCGCCACGCGAGTTGGCCAAGTACATCGCGCTCAAGGGCTCGATAACGGTCGACGGTACGAGTCTGACGGTCAACGCGGTCAATGGCGCCGAGTTCGAGCTCACCATCGTGCCGCACACCCTGGCCGAAACCATCATGGTCGACTACCGCCCCGGGCGGAAGGTGAATCTGGAAGTGGACCTGCTGGCGCGTTACCTGGAGCGCCTGCTGATGGGCGACAAGGCGGCCGAGCCTGATGCCTCCGGTCTGACGGAAAGCTTTCTCGCCGAACACGGCTATCTGCACCCTGCTCGGTAAAAGAATAGAAGGATTGCCAAATGGCCCTGAACACCGCTGAAGAACTGATCGAAGACATCCGCGCCGGCAAGATGGTCATCCTCATGGATGACGAGGACCGCGAGAACGAAGGCGACATCATCGTCGCCTCTGAATGCGTGACCGCCGAGCACATCAACTTCATGGCCCGCTTCGCCCGCGGCCTGATCTGCATGCCGATGACGCGCGAGCGCTGTGAAACCCTGCAGTTGCCGCTGATGGCACCGCGCAACGGTTCGGGTTTCGGCACCAAGTTCACCGTTTCCATCGAGGCTGCGGTCGGCGTGACCACCGGCATCTCCGCCGCCGACCGGGCGCGTACCGTGCAGGCCGCCGTGGCTAAGAATGCCGTGGCCGAAGACATCGTCAGCCCCGGTCATATCTTTCCGCTTATGGCGCAACCTGGCGGCGTCCTGGCGCGCGCCGGGCACACCGAAGCGGCCTGCGACCTGGCCCGCATGGCCGGTTTCGAGCCGTCTGGGGTGATCTGCGAAATCATGAATGACGACGGCACCATGGCGCGCCGCCCGGAACTTGAACTCTTCGCTGAACAGCACGGGTTGAAGATCGGCACCATCGCCGACCTGATCCACTACCGCATGATCCACGAGCGCACCGTCGAGCGGGTGTCCGAGCAGCCTCTTGAAACCGAGTTGGGCCAGTTCAGCCTGGTCACCTACCGCGATGGCGTGGAAGACACCGTGCACATGGCCCTGACTCGCGGCGAGATTTCGCCGGAAGAGCCAACCCTGGTTCGCGTACACAACATGGAGCCACTGCGCGACCTGCTGATGGTCACGGTGCCGGGTCGCTGGAGCCTGCGTGCCGCAATGAGCGAAGTGGCGAAGGCCGGCAGCGGCGTGGTGTTGTTGCTCGGCAATCCGCTGACAGGACCGCAGTTGCTGGCTCAGCTCAACCGCCAGCAGTCGCCGACGCCCGCGACCTACAGCACCGTGGGTGCCGGTTCGCAGATTCTTCGCGACCTCGGCGTGCGCAAGATGCGCCTGATGAGTTCGCCGATGAAGTTCAACGCGATATCCGGCTTCGACCTGGAAGTTGTAGAATACTTGCCCGCCGAATAAGTGATGCCAGGGCGCCGCGACGAAACGCGGCGCCTTCGTTCTTTAAAGAGATGAGAAACCACCTATGACACTGAAGACCATCGAAGGTACCTTCATCGCCCCGCAGGGCAAGTTTGCCCTGGTCGTTGGCCGCTTCAACAGCTTCGTTGTCGAGAGCCTGGTAAGCGGCGCCGTCGATGCGCTGGTGCGCCACGGCATCGCTGAGGACGCCATCACCATCATCCGCGCACCGGGTGCCTTCGAGATTCCGCTGGTCGCGCAGAAGGTCGCACAGCAAGGCGAATACGACGCCATCATCGCCCTCGGCGCGGTCATTCGTGGCGGCACCCCGCACTTCGAATACGTGGCTGGTGAATGCACCAAGGGCCTGTCGCAGGTTTCCATGGAGTTCGGCGTGCCGGTGGCATTTGGCGTGCTGACCGTCGACTCCATCGAGCAGGCTATCGAGCGCTCCGGCACCAAGGCCGGCAACAAGGGCGCCGAAGCTGCACTGTCCGCGCTTGAAATGGTAAGTCTGCTGGCGCAGCTGGAGGGCAAGTGAGCCTTAATCACGACGACAGCCAGGACGCTCCGCAGCCAAAAGCCAAGGGCAAGATCGCAACGCGCCGTGTCGCGCGTAGCCTGGCGATGCAGGCGCTGTATCAGTGGCACATGGCGGGTCAGAGCCTTAACGAAATCGAGGCGCAGTTTCGCGTCGACAACGATTTCTCCGGCGTCGATGGCAACTACTTCCATGAACTGTTGACGGGTGTCGCGCGCGCCAAGACGGAAGTCGACGGTGCCATCGTGCCGCACCTGGATCGGCCGCTGGACGAGTTGGACCCGGTCGAACTGGCCGTCCTGCGCCTGTCCACCTACGAGCTGATGCATCGCATCGACGTCCCGTACCGCGTGGTGATCAACGAGGGCATCGAACTGGCCAAGGTGTTCGGCGCCACTGACGGGCATAAGTTCGTCAATGGCGTGCTGGACAAGCTGGCGCCCAGTCTGCGCAGTGCCGAGGTCGGCGCCCACAAGCGCTGAGTGTTTGGCCTGATGGGTGAGTTCGAGCTGATCCGCCACTACTTCGCCGCCGCCGCTTGTGCCAGGGCTGGCGGCGATGTCGCATTGGGCATCGGCGATGATTGCGCTTTGCTGACCGTTCCGGTCGGCGAGCAGCTGGCTGTTTCCACAGACACGCTGGTGGCTGGCGTGCATTTCCCCGATCCGTGCGACCCTTATCTGCTTGGCCAGCGCGCATTGGCCGTTTCCACCAGCGACCTCGCTGCCATGGGTGCCACGCCCGTCGGTTTTACCCTGGCGCTGACGCTTCCCTCTGTCGATCCCGGCTGGCTGGCCGAATTTGCCCGTGGCCTCGATGCGATGGCGGCTGGTTGTGACATGCGTCTGATTGGCGGCGACACCACACGCGGTCCGCTGAGCATGACCCTGACGGTATTTGGGCGGGTGCCGGTAGGCGCGGCGTTGTTACGCAGCGGTGCGCAACCAGGTGATCTGCTCTGTGTGGATGGATGGCTTGGCGATGCCGCCGGGGTACTGCCGATTGTGCTTGGCGAGAGGGAGGAGAACAGCGTCGAGGCGTCAGCGCTGCTCCGGCGGTACTGGTCACCGCAGCCTCAGCTTGCGTTGGGCCAGGCGCTGCGTGGCAAGGCTACCGCTGCATTGGATGTCTCCGATGGCCTCCTGGCCGATTGCTCGCATATCGCCACGGCATCCTCCGTTTCACTGGTAATCGAGCAAGCCAGGGTGCCGCTGTCGGATGCGCTGCTGCGCTTTGCCGGTCCGGATCAGGCCCTGAAATGCGCCTTGGCGGGAGGTGATGACTACCTTTTGGCGTTTACCTTGCCAGCCGATGCGTTACCTAACATGCAGGCTGAAGGATGGCCTATCCATGCAATCGGCCATGTGGCAGAGGGTGAGGGCGTTCGGTTGGTGGACGCTGATGGAAACTCTGTGGACATCAACCATCTGGGCTACAACCACTTCACGAGCTGAGTCGTTGCCGCTCGACTAGAACATGAGGACAACTGTTTGACCGATTCCCTGCCTGCCGCCGAGCCGATCCCGCATTCGGTATGGAGTAACCCCTGGCACAACCTGGCGTTTGGTTTCGGCTCCGGTACGCTGCCTAAGGCACCGGGCACCTGGGGATCCCTTGTGGCGTTGGCGTTCGTGCCCATGTGGCAGATGCTGCCAGCGTGGGGCTACGGTGCGCTGATTCTCGCCAGCATGCTGTTCGGCATCTGGCTATGCGGAAAGGTGGCTCAGGATCTGGGTGTGCACGATCACGAAGGCATCGTCTGGGACGAGTTTGCCGGTATCTGGATCACCTTCTGGCTGGTGCCTGCCGGTTGGTACTGGCTACTGCTCGGCTTCGTCGTGTTCCGCCTGTTGGATATCCTCAAGCCTTGGCCGATAAGTTGGGTTGATCGCCAGGTTCACGGTGGGCTGGGCATCATGCTTGATGACATCCTCGCCGGCTTCGCCGCCTGTGGCCTGATGCACTTAGCCGTAATCTGGCTGGCCTAGGACGAGCTGTGCGTCGGGTCGCTGCAATCCCGGCATCGCTGATGGACAATGCCGGCATCGCCGTTAGCCAAGGAAACATCCGCGGATGCGTTCACTTTTCCTGTTTTTAGCCAGTGCCCTGACGGTGCTGTCATCGAGCACCATGGCTGCTCCAATGGTTCAAGTGGTGGGGCTTTTTCCAGGTGCTGCCGTGTTGAATGTCGATGGGCAACGTAAGCTCGTTCGGGTCGGGCAGGTGGGGCCGGGCGGTGTTGAGGTATTGAGCGCTGATTCGAAAGGCGCCGTTTTGCGGGTAGACGGCGTTGAGCGTAGCTATGGCCTTTCTCGCGAGCTGAGTTCCGGCTTTGCCGAACCTGACCGCCGGCAGCTGAGCATCGCTCAGGGACAGGGGGGGCACTACTGGATAGCCGGCTCGATCAACGGACAGCCTGTGCAGTTCCTCGTCGATACCGGTGCCACCTCGGTGGCGATCAACGAAATCCAGGCGCGGCGTCTCGGCATCGACTACCGCGTCGACGGCCGGCAGATCGTCGTAGGCACTGCAAGCGGCACGGCCAAGGCCTGGAGGGTCAATCTCAACAGCGTGAAGGTCGGTGCGATCGATGTGCTCGGCGTTGAAGCCGTTGTGGTGGAAGGCGGCTCGCCGACCGATGCCCTGCTCGGCATGAGCTTCCTCAATCGAGTCAGTTGGCGGGAGGAGCAGGGCCTGTTGAAGCTTGAATCGAAGATATGAGAGAAGCAGCTTGAAGCTTGAAGCCTGAAGCTAGAAGTAAAAGCATATGTGACGGCGTGGGCATCGCCGACGCATACTGGCTTCCAGCTTCCAGCTTCCAGCTTCCAGCTTCCAGCTTCCAAGCTGTTACACTATCCGCTTTTCTGCCTTCTGGAGTTTCTCCGGTGTCTGTCGTGTTCGTCGCCGCTTCCAAACTGCCGACGCCTTTCGGCGTGTTTACCATGCATGGTTTCCTCGATCAGGATACGGGCAAGGAACATGTCGTACTGACCCTGGGTGACGTGGCCGACGGCAAGCCCGTATTGGGCCGTCTTCACTCCGAGTGTCTTACTGGTGACGCGCTGTTCAGCCTTCGCTGCGATTGCGGCTTCCAGCTCGAAGCAGCGCTTCGGGCGATCTCCGAAGAGGGCCGTGGCGCGCTGCTTTATCTGCGTCAGGAAGGTCGCGGCATCGGTCTGCTGAACAAGATCCGTGCCTATGAGTTGCAAGATGCGGGTGCCGATACCGTCGAGGCCAACGAACGTCTGGGCTTCGCGCCGGACATGCGTGACTACGCCATCTGCCTGCCCATGCTCGAACATCTCGGCATCGCCGAGATCAAGCTGATGACCAACAACCCGCGCAAGGTCAAGGCACTGCAGGGCTTTGGCATCCGTGTCGCTCAGCGCATGCCGCTGGAAATCGCGCACAACCCGCACAACAGGAAGTACCTGGCCACCAAGGCCGGCAAGCTCGGCCATATGCTAGGCGAAATCCATCAGGGCGAAGCCGAGCAGTCGTGAACCGCGCAGCTGCCCGTCGTCAGCTGTCATGGGATGGCTGGCTGCAATTCTTGCTGATGGTGGTGCCGGTACTTGCCGCCAACCAGCTTCCCGAGCTGACCGGTCATCATGAAGAAGTCATCGCGTTGCCATTGTTCTTCGCTGGCCTGGGCCTGTTGTTTCTCAGCTTGCCGCGCTTCACCTCTTACAAACACGCCTTGATCAACACCGAACATTCATTCGGCAGCGATGCGGAGCCCGTATCCTGGGCCACGTTGCGCGATGTTCGTCTGCGCGCCTTGCGTATTGCCGGGCTTCCCGCCTGGGTTGCTGCAATCGGCGCGCCGCTCGGGTTGGAGCCGGTGGCCCAACTGCTATTGGTCTGTGGCAGCCTGACGCTGCTTGTTCTCTATCGCATCCCGCGTCAGCTGCAGTGATGCGCACACTGCTGCTGTGCCTTGTGTTGCTGACGTCGCCGCTGGTGTCGGCTGCGCAGCGCGTGGTCAGCCTGGCGCCGTCGCTCAGCGAAATTATCCTGGAACTGGATGCAGGCGACCTGCTGGTCGGCGTGCTGGACGGAGGCGAACGGCCAAAGGCCTTGGTCGATCTCCCCTCGGTGGGGCGCATCGGGCAGCTCGAAATGGAGCGACTGCTCGCGTTGCAACCGACGCTGGTGCTGCTCTGGCCGGACAGCATCACCTCTGCGCAACGCGCCCAACTGGTTCAGTTCGATATTCCTGTGCTCGTCGCCCAGCCCTTGTCATTGGCGCAACTGGCGGAGCAATTCGCTGTGATTGGCAAGCGAGTCGGAAGGGAGCGACAGGGACTGGCGCTCCAGGAGCAGTTTGAGCAGGGCCTGGATCGGCTACGCCAGCGGTACCGGCGCGACCAGCCGGTGTCGGTTTTCTACCAGATCTGGAATCGCCCGCTGTATACCCTGGGCGGACGTCAGATCATCAGCGATGCAATAGGCGTGTGCGGTGGGCGCAACGTCTTTGCCGACCTCCAGCTGCCGGCGCCGCAGGTCAGTGTCGAGGCGGTCCTGTCGCGTAATCCCGAGGTGATTCTAGCCGGCAGCGGCGCGCAGCTTGCGGAGTGGAGCACCTGGCCGCAGCTCGAGGCGGTGCGTAAGGGGCAGCTGTGGGAAGTCCCGGACAAGGGGCTCGAGCGGCCGAGCTTCCAGATGCTTGGCGCAATCGAGAAGCTCTGCGAGGTGATGGCTCAGGCAAACTGAATGCCCCAGAACCTGTCCGGCGCCGGTTAGCATTCAGAACGAAGGCGACCAGGTGACCGCAAACAGCGCAGCACGACCGGCTTCGCGGTAGCCGTATGTCTGGACCGGGTCTTCCCAGGATGGCCCCGTGGGTCGCTGATATGTGGCCAGTGCGTAGTCGCGGTCGAACAGGTTTGTGATCCTGGCTTCCCAAAGCAGCTCTGGCTGACTCTGCCAGCCTGCACGCAGGTCGACTGTGCCGTAGCCTGAAAGCTTGCGGCTGTTGGCTGCGTCATCGAAGCGCGAACTTGCCAATCGCCAGCTCGCGCCCGCCGATACCGTGCCAAATCGGCGATCCAGATCGATGTTCAGTGAGCGTTTGGCACGCCGTGCGAGCAGGTGGCCGCTTTCGTGGTCGCGCGGGTCGATAACACTGACGGCCAGGTTTGCATCCCAGCCCATCAGGTTACGTGCGATGGTCGCTTCGAACCCGTTTATGCGTGCGCGGTTTACGTTCTCCGTCCGACTGCCGCCCCAGGCAATCATGTCTTCGAGGTCGGTGCGGTAAAGCGAGGCTTCGAGCTGTGTGTCGCTAAAGTCTGCGCGCCATTGTAGCTCGTAGGTTTTCGAGGTTTCCGGTTTCAGGTCCGGGTTGGGTCCCCAAGCCGGCGGTGCGTAGAGGTCAGTGAACGTCGGCGCGCGGAAGCCTTCTCCATAGCTGAGTATCCAGCGCTGTGATGGGCCCATCGGCAGGCTGAAGGCTGCGTTCCAGCTATTGTGGCTGCCGAACTGCTGGTTATCGTCGTGACGCAGGCCGAGCTCGGTATCGAAATACTGACCCTGATAGCTGTGCTGCGCTAAGAACGCGAGGTTGTTGCGCTCATCCTCTTCGTAAACGGTCGACGCATTCAGACGGTCCTCATACCAGTCCGTACCCAGCGTAACCGCGTGGCGTTCGGTGACGGCGAGGCGATTGATCCAGGCTGCCGAATGCCGTGTGGTTTCAAGCAGGCTGTCGTTATAGGCGGAGCCGACTGCGCGGTTGCGGTCGAAGCTACGCCCCAGCTCCAAGCGACTGTTCCAATTTTCACTAAGCTGACCATCAAGGTAGCCGCTGTAGCTGCTGACACGGAACTCATCCTGCGGCGTTCCCGGGAGGAACTCGTAGGCATCGTCATATTCATTCTCGCCGCGCTGATCATTGAGGCTGAGGCCGGCTCGCCAGTCGCTGTTCAATCGGTGGTCGAGCTTGAGGTGCAGCGCTTTTTGCCGAACACCGTCATGATCGTCATCGGCGCCACGCCCGTCACGTGTAGCATCGAAACCGGCACGCTCGTCCAGGCTCGCTCCCAGGTGCAGCTGTGTGCGTTCGGTGCCCATTGCCAGGTTCAGGCTGCGTTCGAAAGTCTGTTGACTGCCGATCCCATATCGCACCTGTGGATTAACGCCCGGCTGGCCGCCGCGCGTGAAAATCTGAATAACGCCTCCAATGGCGTCGGCACCATACAGGGACGAGCGGGGGCCGCGTATGACTTCGACGCGTTCAACGTTGTCGATGGCCAGGTAGTCGAGGCGCGCGAATCCGCTGGTCGCCGAGGAAATGCGTTGGCCGTCGAGCAGTACAAGCGTCTGCGCGGTGCTCGTCCCACGTAGTGAAAGGAAAGGAAGGCCGCCCGAGTTGCCGACCTGGACGCCCGGCACGCGGCGCAATAGCTCTGGCACGCTACGCACCTGCAAGCGTTCGATGTCCGCTCGAACGAACACCGTGTTTGCGGCTGTCGCGCTGGTGCGGGGCTCGGCTTGGCGCGCCGAGGTGATCAGCATCTCGGGCAACGTATATTCGGCGCTTTGGGCAAATGCAGGCGCGCTGGGCAACAACGCCAAGGCCAGGGCAAGACGGGACAATTTCATCAGATTCGATCCTCAAAAGTTCAGCGCTTTCGAGGAGGGCAGGAGCAAGCGCAGGGGCACGCAGCCGCGCTTGACGGTGATGCCCTCCGCAACACCAGTCGAATCCGTCAGGCCGGTCTCCGGGCTTTCAACGCGAACCCGGCTCGCCTTCCCGTGCCTGGCACAGTGGCGGTTGAGCGGGCGGTGATCCTTGATCACGGTCGATTACCGTTGCGGGGGCAGCGCCGGCCTTGCTCTGCGAGCGCACCGGCTTCCCGTTTAATGCGGACCTGGGGTCGCGCACACCTGGGCGGATAGGAAAATCGCGCGAACCTTACGATCTGAAATGGGGAAAGACAAGCGAATGGGTGAATTCCGCCAGCGCGTATCGGGCTATCAGCCTGACAACAGCACAACGGCGATGGGTTAGCGGTTCTCGTCAGTCGCGTGGATGTCGCTTTTACACCCACCGTGACTTGGTTTGGTTCGGTGGATCGATGAAGCGTGATCCACCCTACAGTCTGAAACGGTCAAGCACGAGCCGAAACAGCGATCGACCTCCCTAGCACCGCCGCTGCCGTAAGGTGGATGTCGCCTTTTACATCCACCGTGACTCGGTTCGTTCTTTGGTTCGGTGGATGGACCCTAGCGCCGAATGCTCAAGCTGGCCAGTCGCGCCTGCACAGCAGCCTCGATGCCCGCAGCGTCCAGACCGCACTCCCCGAGCATCTCGCTGGGCTTGGCGTGTTCGACGTAATAGTCCGGCAGGCCGAGATGGAGGATCGGCTTTTGCAGGTTCTCGGAGGCAAGGAATTCGCCGACTGCGCTGCCAGCGCCGCCCATCACGCTGTTCTCCTCGATGGTCACAAGCAGCTCGTGACTGTTTGCCATCTGGCGAACCAGCGCTTCATCCAGAGGCTTGACGAAGCGCATGTCGACCACGGTGGCATCCAGCGTTTCAGCGACTTGCAGGGCTTGCGGCAATTGCACACCAAATACCAGCAGAGCGACCTTTTTGCCTTCGCGGCGTACCACCCCCTTGCCGATTTCCAGGGGTTCCAGGCCCGGTTCGAGAGACGCATCGGGACCGGTGCCGCGGGGATAACGCACCGCGGCGGGGCCCGGGAAGTGGTAGCCGGTGGTGAGCATCCGGCGCATCTCGTTTTCGTCGCTGGGCGTCATGATCAGCATGCCGGGGATACAGCGCAGGTAGGTCAGGTCGAAGCTGCCGGCGTGGGTCGGGCCGTCTTCGCCGACCAGGCCGGCGCGATCGATGGCAAAGAGCACGTCCAGATTCTGGACCGCCACATCGTGGATCAACTGATCGTATGCGCGTTGCAGGAACGTCGAGTAGATCGCCACCACCGGCTTGGCACCTTCGCACGCCATCCCGGCTGCCAGCGTCACGGCATGCTGTTCGGCAATGGCGACGTCGAAATAGCGGTCGGGATAGCGCTCGCTGAAAGCGACCAGGTCGGAGCCTTCCTTCATCGCCGGGGTGATGCCGGTCAGGCGCGGATCGGCTGCGGCCATATCGCACAGCCATTGGCCGAAGACGCTGGAATACTTCGGGCCGCTGGGCTTTTTCGGCGCCACCGGGCCACCGATTGGTTCCAGCTTACTGATGGCGTGCCAGGTGATCGGATCGATTTCCGCCGGGGCGAAGCCCTTGCCTTTCTTGGTGACCACATGCAGGAACTGCGGGCCTGGGAGGTCCCGCATGTTGCGCAGGGTGGCGATCAAGGTTGGCAGATCGTGGCCGTCGATGGGGCCGATGTAGTTCCAGCCGAGCTCTTCGAACAGGGTGCCGGGGACCAGCATGCCCTTGGCGTATTCTTCGGTGCGGCGGGCTATTTCCCAGGCGCCGGGCAGGCGCGACAGGACCTTCTTGCTGCCTTCGCGCATGCTCGAGTAGGTGCGGCTGGAAAGTATCTTGGCCAGGTAGTTGGACAGGCCGCCCACGTTGCGCGAGATGGACATGTCGTTATCGTTCAGCACCACGAGCATGTCTGCACCGACTTCCGGCGCATGGTTCAGCGCCTCGAAGGCCATACCCGCAGTAAGTGCACCGTCGCCGATCACGGCGATGGACTTGCGCTTCTTGCCCTGCAGGCGGGCAGCGATGGCCATGCCCAGCGCGGCGCTGATGGATGTACTTGAGTGGCCGACGCCAAAGGTGTCGTACTCGCTCTCGCTGCGGCGTGGAAAGGCGGCAAGGCCATCCTTCTGGCGCAGGCTGCCCATGCGTTCGCGGCGCCCGGTGAGGATCTTGTGCGGATAGGCCTGATGACCCACATCCCAGACCAGACGGTCCTTCGGGGTGTCGTAGACGTAGTGCAGCGCAATGGTCAGCTCGATGACGCCAAGACCGGCGCCGAAGTGCCCGCCCGTCCGGCCCACGCTGTAGAGGAGGTCCTGACGCAGCTCGTTGGCGAGTTCTTCGAGTTCCGCTTCGCCCAGCCGGCGTAGTTGCTCGGGGCTGGCCGCGCGATCTAGGACGGGCGTCGCTGGGCGGACCCGAGGAATCTCATGAAACGTCTTGGGCATCGGGCGAATCGTTTTGGCTGAAAAAAGAGCCGCAGTTTACCCGATGGTTACTACGATAAGAACGGTTCGGGCATCAACGGTCACTGCGGTCCCTTCCTGCGGAGCGGCCTGGGCCCGTCAGCTGCGGCGTTCGACGATGAAACGGGCCAGCTGGCGCAGCGGCTCGGCGCTGGGTCCGAACGGGGCGACGGCGTCGAGCGCCAGGTCACACAGCTCCAGCGCATAGGCCTTGGCGCTGTCCATTCCCAAGAGCGCGGGGTAGGTGGGTTTGTCACGCGCAATGTCAGCACCCTGATGCTTGCCAAGGGTGGCGGTGTCGCTTTCCACGTCGAGAATGTCGTCCTGTACCTGGAACGCGAGGCCCACCGCTTGCGCGTACTGTTGCAGTGCAGCCAGGTTCTCTTCGTCGGCGCGGCCGCTGGCGAGGGCGCCGAGGCGTACGCTGACTTCGATCAGCGCACCGGTCTTGTGCCGATGCATCAATTCCAGCGCGTTGCGGTCGAGCTTCAGGCCAACCGATCCCAGATCGATCGCCTGGCCGCCGACCATGCCAGCGGGGCCAGCGGCGCGCGCCAGGCTGGCAACCATCTCCAGGCGCAGCGTCGGGTCCGTGGGATTGAATCTGCCGATGGCCAATGCTTCGAACGCGAGGCTTTGCAGGCCATCACCGGCGAGAATCGCGCAGGCCTCGTCGAACGCCTTGTGGGTGGTGGGCTGGCCACGGCGCAGGTCATCGTCGTCCATGGCTGGCAGATCGTCATGTACCAGCGAATAGGCATGAATCAGTTCGACGGCACAGGCTGCGCCATCCGCTTGGGCCACGTCACCCTCAAGGGCTTCGCAGGCGGCGTAGACCAGCAGGGGACGCACGCGCTTGCCACCATTCATCACGCTGTAGCGCATGGCCTGGTAGAGACGATCGAGTTGCGTGCGGGGCGGGGAGAAGAGCGTGTCGAGGCAGTTGTCGACGCGTTGCTGGCAGCGTTTCTGGTAGTCGCCGATCATGCTTCGGAATCCGCCTCGAATGGCGCTTCCTGCAACTTGCCGTCACGCTCCAGAAGGATCTGTACCTTCTGTTCGGCCTGGCTGAGTGCTGCCTGGCAGTCACGGGTCAGACCGATGCCCTGCTCAAAGCAGGTCAGCGAGTCCTCCAGCGACAGCTCACCGCTTTCCAGGCGCTCGACAAGCTGCTGCAATTCGGCGAGGGATTGTTCGAAATCGAGGGCGACTTTCTTGCGGGCCATGGCTAAACCTGTTCTCTGCGGCTGCTCCGAAACGGGCGCGACACTAGCAGAGCTGGCCGGCATAAGCCATAAGTCGAGCGGGCTAGGCGGCTGCCGGTCAGGGCCAGTATGTGGCTTTGAAGTAATAAAGGGTCATGGCGCTGCCCACCAGGATCACGAACAGGCGCAACCAGGTTGCGGGGAGTGTCTTGCTCAGCGCGCCACCAGCGTAGCCGCCAAAGGTAGTGCCCACCAAGAGGATCGCCAGCTCGTAGCCGCTCACTCGTCCGGCAATCACGAAGGTCGCTGTGGCCACGCTATAGATCACAGCAGAGATCAGGTTTTTCAGGGCATTGGCGCGAACCAGCTGATGACCTTCGATGGAGAACGCCGCCAGCTGCAGGATGCCCATGCCTGCGCCGAAATAGCCGCCGTAGATCGAAACCAGCCCATGAGCGGCCAGCGATGCAGGCGCGTGCGGCGGCACAGCGTTATGGTCCTTGCGGCGTGCCGCCAGCCAGCGGCTCAGCCAGGGACTGGCGGCAAACAGCCCGGTGGCGAGCAACAGCAGCCAGGGAATCAGCAGGCTAAAGACGTCGTCACCGCTGGCCAAGAGCAACAGACCGCCGAGCAGACCACCAATCAGGCCTGCCAGCAGCAGGGGGATCAGGTAGCGGCCAAGGGGGCGTAACGCCGAGCGTGCGGCCCAGGCGCCGGCGAGGCTGGCGGGCCAGAGCGCAACCGCGTTGGTTGCGTTGGCAGTTATTGGCGGCAGGCCAGTGGCAAGCAACGCCGGAAACGAAAAGAAGGTACCGCCGCCTGCGAGTGCGTTCATGCCTCCTGCGGCAAAGCCGGCAGCGATCAACAGCAGCATATCGAACAGGGGCATCGGAAAGTCTCGCGGCAAAAGAGACGCAGGTTATCGCCGTCGCTCTGTTGCGCCAAGCATGCAAACCGAAGGTTTGGCAGCCGGCGCTCATGCCGGCGCCGTGTCGGCAACCTGCGCGGTCATCTTCAGGGCGGGCAGGGTGGTCTCCGGGCCCTGCTCCGATGGTGAGATTGTCGTAGCTTTCGCTAGGGTTGGGCGCTGTCGGCGTTGTCCACCATTGGCGTACTGGTGAGCTCGTTGAGGATGCCGCAGCCATGCATGGCGCGGTTGCCGGTGCAGCAGCTGCGCAGTTCTTGTAACTGACGTTCCAGAGCATGGAGGCTGTCCAGCCGTGAGCGGACGCGTGCGAGCTGTTCGTCGATCAGCTGATTGATGTCGCCACAACTGGCGTCCGGATGGTTGGAAAATTCCAGCAGCCGGCGGATATCAGCCAGGCCGATATCCAGCGCTCGGCAGTGGCGGATAAAGGTCAACTGCGCCAGCTGTTTGGATGAATAGGACCGATAGCCGTTGGCGCCGCGCTCCGGGGCGGGCATCAAGCCGATCTTCTCGTAATAGCGAATGGTCTCGACATCCACATCCGCCGCTGTGCTTAGTTCGCCTATGCGCAACCTGGCCTCCTGGTTCGTTCGCTGACATTGATGTCAAAAAAGGCTTGACCCTGGAGTTGCTCCAGGGTGTGCAATGGCTCCGACTATAGATCAGGAGACACTCCATGTCGTCGAGATGCTGTGATTCCGGTTCCACCACTCCGGCGGTAACGCCGGGCTTTCGCAAGGCCCTTTGGGTCGCCCTGGCCATCAACCTGGTCATGTTTGTCGTTGAGATCATCAGCGGGCTGCGTTCAGGCTCGGTGTCGCTGCTGGCCGATGCCATCGACTTTGCCGGTGATGCCGCCAATTACGGCATCACCCTGGTGGTGCTGTCGATGGGGCTGGTATGGCGCTCACGGGCCGCCATGGTCAAAGGCCTGACGATGCTGGCGTTCGGGGTATTCGTGCTGGGTCGGGCGGGATGGGCGATCTATGCCGATGTGGTACCCGAACCGCTGACCATGGGCGTCATCGGCACGCTGGCGCTGATCTCCAACGTCATCGTTGCAGTGATGCTCTACGCCTTTCGCGAAGGGGATTCGAACATGCGCTCGGTCTGGTTGTGCAGCCGGAACGATGCGATCGGCAACATTGCCGTGATGATTGCGGCCGCCGGGGTCTTTGGCACCGGGTCTGGCTGGCCTGATCTGGCCGTCGCGCTGGTCATGGCCGGGCTTGCACTGTCCGCCGGGTTCTCGGTGGTTCGACAGGCCCGGCAGGAGCTGAGCTCGGCACACTAACGCCGGCGCCCAGAGGCGATCGATGCGACCAGTGCCACGGCGCCCACGGTCACAGCAGCGAGCCCGGCCACGGCCAGCTTGCCCACTGTCTCGCTGCTCAGGGCAACGGCATGGTCCTTGACCCCATCATCGAAGCGGCCCTCGATGCGGTGCAAACCCTCAACCGGCTCGAAGAGGTTGTCCGGCCGTTCAGGGTCGGCCGGCTCGTCGGTCAGCTGGCCGCTCCAGGCCTGCTTGGCCATCATTCGATCCAGCAGACCCGGCATGAACATATTGCCGATGATCGCCTGGAACGATGCACGACCCAGCCACAGCTCGCGTGGCGCCTCGCTAGCGGCCCGAAGGATGGCACGTGCAGCTACCTCGGGTGTGTGGATCGGGGGCACCGGCTGCGGGCGTTTGCTCATCTTGTTGCGCGACCAGTCGAACTGCGGCGTGTTGTGTGCCGGCAGCTGGACCATGGTCAGGCGAACCCGGCTCTTGCTATGGATGAGCTCGCAACGCAGCGAGTCGGTGAAGCCGCGAATGGCGAACTTCGCCGCACAGTAGGCTGATTGCAGCGGGATCGCCCGGTAGGACAGGGCCGAGCCCACCTGCACGATGGTCCCGCGGTCGCGCGGCTGCATGTGCCGCAGCGCAGCCAGCGTGCCATGAACGAAGCCCAGGTAGGTGACGTCGGTGACCCGCTTGTATTCCGAGGCGGTGATCCGCTCGGCCGGGCCGAACACCGTGGCCATGGCGGCATTGATCCAGATTTCGACTGGCCCCAGTTCGGCCTCGATCCGCTCGGCGGCGCGGTCGATCGCCTCGGCGTCGGCAACGTCCGCAGAGATAGCCAGGACCTTCACTCCGTACGCTTCCAGCGCCTGGCATGTTTCGGCCAGGCCTCTTTCGCCCCGCGCAATTACGGCGACCCGGAAGCCCGCCTGGGCCAAGGCATGGGCGGTGGCGCGGCCGACGCCGGCGGTTCCGCCGCAGATGACAGCGGTTTGATCGCGGTTGCTCATGACGCGGGCTCCTGTGCTCGAAGAAGGAAGAAGCGGCGGGAGAGGTTGCGTCACCTGCCGCTGTAAGTCGGCGCTTCAGGCTGACCGGATTCACCGCCATGCCTGTGTCGACCGCTTGCGGTAACCACCAGGACGCCGGGGGAAGCTGCTTGATTGACCCGGTGAGGAAAGGCGAGTTGCACTGGGGCGATAACCTGCGGATCGGGACTAAGGGGGCAGTAGCGCAGATAGCCCCGGGCGGTCAGGCTTCAGCCATCAGCATCGGAGCAATTCGGTTCGGTCGTGAAGGTCTTGGAGGAGTCGACCAGACCGACCTTTTCCAGCGTGCGGCGGCCGATCAGGACCGGGTAATTCATCTTGTCCCGATCATTCAGCGAGAACTGTTCTTCGTATATCTGGTTGCCGAGACAGACTTTCATCAGCACCACCGGGCGTTCCTCCGCTCCGCCTGCGCCTCGCACCTTGATGTCACGCACCATCTTGCGCTCCAGGCGAGTCCTCACCTGTTTTTCGGTATCGATGTCCTCGAGCTCTACCGTGAAGCGCACCCATTCATCGCCATCCTTCTCGAAACGCTCGATGTTTTCGGCATGCATGGATGAGGTCAGCGCGCCCGTGTCGAGCTTGAATTTCACCGCCACCTTTTCCGGGAAGATCAGGCCTTCCTCGACCCACCCAAGCACCTGTGGCGAGCCGGCGAAGGCTGTAGCGCTGCACAGCGAAACGATCAGTGCGGCGAGCTTCAGCGGGGCGAATCGATCGTGGTTAGAGCCTGGTTGGCGGTGCATCTGTCACCTCGGTCAGCAAGCAATGGCTACAGTCTCGATGAGAGTCGCGCCAAGCTGATCGGTTCATAAAAGCCGTGTCGGTTGAGCGAAACGGCAGCTTGCGATCTGCCGCTGTCCGCGTCTGGTTCATTGGCAAACTGCATCGCCGTCATTGATAAAAACAATCGGACGGCTGTGGCGTTTTGCACTCCACCAGTAGGGCCGCTTGCATTCAGTATCGTCCGCGGCCGCATTTTGACCAAAAGGAGGTTGTTTCCAAGGGAAGTCAACAGAATCGAGAGGTGAACCATGTTCGTCCATAACAAACGACTTCAATACACCGTGCGCGTAGCCGCTCCGAACCCGGGGCTGGCCAACCTGATGCTTGAACAATTCGGCGGGCCTCAGGGCGAGCTGGCGGCCGCCATGCGTTACTTCGTCCAGGGCCTGTCGGAGGACGATCCAGGACGTAAGGACATGCTGATGGATATCTCCACCGAGGAGCTGAGCCACCTTGAAATTATTGGTTCCATCATCGGCATGCTCAACAAAGGCGCCAAAGGCGAGCTGGCCGAAGGTGTGGAGAAGGAAGCTGATCTATACCGTTCGCTGACAGGGGGCGGTAACGATTCCCACACGACCTCGCTGCTGTACGGCGGTGGTCCGGCATTGATCAATTCCGCCGGTGTGCCCTGGACGGCGGCGTATGTCGACTCCATCGGTGAGCCCACCGCGGACATGCGCTCCAACATCGCGGCCGAGGCACGTGCCAAGATCGTTTACGAGCGTCTGATCAATGTGACCGATGATCCGGGGATCAAGGATGCGCTGAAGTTCCTGATGACGCGCGAAATCGCTCACCAGAAATCGTTCGAGAAGGCCTTGCACGCGATGCAGCCCAACTTCCCCCAGGGCAAGCTGCCGGGTGTGCCGGAGTACTCCAACGTCTACTACAACCTGTCGCAAGGCGAAGGCGATCTGCGCGGGCCCTGGAACCAGGGGCCGGAGTGGGAGTTCGTCGAAACGCCGCAACCGGCAGTGGATGGCGGGGATGGCATGGCGTCGGTCGATCTGAGCAAGGATCAACTGAAGGTCGTGCAGCAAATGGCGGTGCGCACGCAGTCCGATGTGTCCATTGATCCCATGACCGGTGCCGACCTCGGCTCGGGCGAGGCGATCAGGAAAGGCAACGCCTGACGGTTGCCTGTGGAGCCGGTGCGCCTGCTCAGGCGCATCGTTTCCATCTATTGCAGCATTGGAAGCCGGCCAAGAGCCGGCTTTCTTCGTCTGGCTTCAACGCCGGCTCAGCAGCGGTACGACCGTCCCTGAGCTCGGGCGACCCAGTGCTTCGCTGATCGCGACGCTGAGGGTTTGCTGGGTGAACGGCTTGGCCAGGGTGTGCAACGGGCGCCCTTCCTCGGCCAGTTCCGCATAGCCGCTGACCAGTAGCACGGGCAGCTCAGGCCTTTCGCTCCTGACGATGCGGGTCAGCTGCGTGCCGGTCATGCCGGGCATCATCTGATCGGTGATGAGGATATCGAAGCTGGCGTTCTGGCGAAGGAGGCCGAGTGCTGCGTCACCTCCGTCCACGGCGGTAACGCGATGACCTAGATCCTCGAGCAGCGCAGCGGTGTTGGCCAGCACAAGGGGATCATCGTCAACGACCAGGATCGACAAGACAGGTATCGACGCTGCCATGGGTTCGTTAGTCTGTTCCGGTGCCGGTGCTGCCGCCTGGGGGGAGATACCTATCGGTAACCACAGCTCGATGGTCGTTCCCTTGCCCAGGGTGCTTTCGATCTCGAGGCTGCCGCCTGATTGCTCGGCAAGGCCGTGCGCCATCGACAATCCAAGCCCGGTCCCCTTGCCGGGTCCCTTGGTGGTGAAGAAGGGTTCGGTGGCTCGCGCCAGCGTGTCCTGGCTCATGCCGGTGCCAGTGTCGCGCACGATCAGGGCGACGTATTCCTGGGTCTGTTGCCTGGCCGTGCGCAGCTGGCCTTCGATGCAGATCGTTCCGCCGTCCGGCATGGCATCGCGTGCGTTGACCACCAGATTGATCAAAACCATCTCCAGCTGATTCGCATCCACGTATGCAGGCGGCAAACTCAGGGGAAAGCGCGTGTCGATGTTGATATTGGCGGCAACCGAGCGCTGCAGCAGCTCGCGCATATTCAGCACCAGTTCCTGCAGCACGACCGAGCCGGGGTTGAGCTCCTGCTTGCGGGCAAAGGCCAGCATGCGCTGGACCAGGCTCGCGCCACGCTGCGTTGCCAGCAGCGCGTTCTCGATCAGGGTGCCAGCGCGGGCGGTGTCGTGCGGCAGTCGCTTGCGTAGCAGCTCGAGATTGCCGCCGACCACGGCGAGCAGATTGTTGAAGTCATGGGCAATACCGCCTGTAAGCTTGCCGATGGCTTCCATCTTCTGCGCCTGGCGCAGGGCTGCCTCGGCGTTGCGTCGCTCGGTGATGTTCACCAGACCGCCAATGATCAGCGGCCCGCGGGCAGTCTGCTCGAGACGCGTGGAGGCCAGCACATCGATGAAGGCTCCGGCCCGGCCAACCAGGCGATATTCGGCATTCAGACATTCACCGGTGTCCAGCAACACCGGCCAGTCCTGATTGAGCATCTGGCGTGCCGAGCGCTCGGTCATGAAGTTGATCAGCGGCCGGCCGATCACGTCCTCGCGCCGGTGACCCATCAGCACCAGCCAGGCATCGCTGACCGATTCCAGCCGGCCTTGTTCGTCCAGCGAATGCAGGGGCAACGGCGTCTTGCTGTACAGCTCGCGAAAGCGCTCTTCGCTCTGGCGCAGGGCCATTGCTTCACGCTCACTGATGATCGCCATGCGCCGGTCATACATCGAGGCGGCCAGTTCCAGGAAGAGCACAACAAAAGTCGAACCCGCGACAGCCATTGCCAGGGTCAGCAGATCCAGGCTACTGCCGGTGGGAGCGGGCATTGCATCGTCCAGCGGGGTGAAACGCGCCCCAGCCATGGCTGAATAATGCATGCCGGCCACGGCGAACCCCATGGCAATGGCGGCGACAGCCTGAAGCAGCAGCCTTTGGCTGCGAGCGGATAGCCACAGCGATATGGTGGCCGCGGCGAAAGCGATGAAAAAGGAAACGGCTACCCACATTGGGTCATATGAAAGATCTGCATGCATTGTCATGGCGGCCATGCCCATGTAGTGCATCGACCCGATTCCCAGCCCCATGACAAGGCCACCGGCCCAGAGCGTGGTGCGGCCCGGACCACGGGCACTGACGGCCAGAAAGCTGATCGCCGTAACCGCAATAGGCACCACCAGAGACCAGAGGGTAAGACCTAGGTCGTACTGGATCTGCATGCCGGGCATGCCGAACGCCAGCATGCCGACGAAGTGCATCGACCAGATGCTGCCGCCCATGCAAGTGGCTGCCGCGCATGTCCAGGCGTACCCCATCCAGCCGGTCGCAGCACGTGCGCGACTGGCCAGGTCAAGCGCGGTGAAGGAGCCTGCGATCGCAATCAGGATGGACAGGCTGACCAATGCAACGTTGTAGGTGGTGGGCATACAAGATCCATCCAGACGTTCAAGGCTGTCGCCCTATGTGATAGACGAGTCGTCAACGAGCCCCGGAGCCCTTTTCCGTTGTGTCTTGGACAGTTACCGGCAGCGCCCTCTGGCACCTGTCGTCGTCCGGTCTGGCCTGCGTTGATAGCTGGTCATCGGATTATCGGGCCCATCAAGACGTCGCTCTCCTGTACAGGGTAGACCTCCAGTCCGGTCCACACGCAGCGGATGCCCTGCACATTGTTTCGCCGCTTTGCAGCCCGGGGCACAAGCGTGCCGGTGCTTGCATCCTCCACGGAGCGGCACGGATCGTCTTTGAACCGCATTAAAGCACTGTCTATCGCAAAAAGCGGCCAGATCCTTGCCGCCCTGGGGCGGTATTGGCAGACGCCAGGTTTCGTTCCGGTGCCATCGTTGCCCGTCTCCACCTGTAGTCTGTGGAGGAGCGACCTGGCGCTGCCGCAGCTGAACCTGCACGGCCTCGCCCTGGTCTTGTCTACTATCGCCGTGTGGACGAGTGGTGCTGATGACCGTAACGTCCCTGCCATTCTGTATTTCATCCGTTGCGTTCATGGCCCTGTTTCGGCCAACAAGGATTTCCCATGCTCAAAAGGCTACTTGTCGGCACGATGGTTGCCGCCTCCGGTTCCGTCACAGCCCAGACCACTGACGCCTTGATCCTGGACCCGCTGCTGGTGACCTCGCCGCGCAGCGAGAGCGACTGGCTGACCCTGCCCATGGCCGTAAGTACTCGCTCCGCGCTGGACCAGCCTGGCGAGCAACTGCTGACCCTCGACAGTCTGCTGGGACCGGTGCCCGGCGTGGTGTCGCAGAGCCGCTACAACCTGGCGCAGGGCATGCGCTTATCCATCCGCGGCTTTGGTGCCCGCTCAAGCTTCGGGGTGCGTGGGGTGCGGGTGCTGGTCGATGGCGTCCCGCTGACCATGCCCGACGGGCAGACCGAGATGGATGGGCTGGACGCCTCGCTCGTCGAGCGGATCGAAGTGATTCGCGGCCCCTCCTCGACGATTCACGGCAATGCGGCAGGTGGGGTGTTGTCGATCGAGACCCGTCAGCCGAGCGAAACGCCGCTTACCCAGCTTGAAATCACTGGCGGCGAGCTTGGTTATCGGCGAGCGCGAGCGGAAACCAGCGGGACGGTCGGGTCCCTGGGCGGCTTGCTCGCCGTGAGCAGGACGCAGCTGGACGGCTACCGACCGCAGGGGGCCGCGGAAACCAACAACCTCACCGGCAAGCTGCGCTGGCAGGGGGAGAACGGCACCCTGGCGGCAACGCTGCATGCCATCGACAACCGCGCCGAGGATTCCGGTGGGCTGACGCTGGCGCAGGTTCGCCAGGATCGCTCGCAGGCGCGCCCGCAGAGCTTGCTGTACGACAACGACGAGTGGATCAGGCAGCAGCGCCTGTCACTGGTCTGGGACGGCCAGGCGGCAGGAGACGACAGCTACCAGCTGCGCAGCTATTACGGCCGCCGTGAGTTTGGAAATCAGTTGCCACTGTTTGCCAACGGACAGACCAGCTACGACCGCTGGTTCGCGGGCGTGGGTGCCCAGCGCACGTTCCGCCGTGAGTGGTTGGGCTTGCCCAACCAGCTGACCCTGGGCATTGATCTGGAAAGCCAGCGCGATGAGCGCAGTCGGCATGACAACCTGATTGGAGGCACCACCGGGGCCCTGACGCAGCGCCAGCGCGAAGCGGCCGACAGTCGCGGCGTGTTTCTGGAAAACCAGCTCAGCCTGGGCGACGCCTGGCTGCTGACCACCGGTGTGCGTTATGACAGCGTGCGGCTGGAAGCCAAGGATCGTTTCCTGACGGATGGCGATGCTTCGGGCGGCCAGACGCTGGATGACTGGAACTACAGCCTGGGCCTGAGTCGCCAGCTCGATGCCCATCATGTGGTCTATGCCCGTTACGCCACCTCCTTCGAGACGCCGACCATCAATGAACTGGCGAACCCGGCGGGCGGCGGCTTCAACCCCTCGCTGGGCCCGGCGCAGGCCACCAACCAGGAAATCGGCTTCAAGGGCGAGCATCCCGGGCTGCGCTACGAGGCGGTGGTCTACAGCATGCGCATCGAAGACGAACTGGTGCCCTTCGTTGACGGACGGACCTTCTACACCAACGCCGGCAGATCCAGTCGGGACGGCATCGAGCTGAGCGCCCAATGGCTGGCCGGCCAGTTCTGGCGGCTCACCGGGGCCTGGAGCTACAACGACTACCGCTTCGATCGTTTCGACAGCTATGACGGCAACCGAATCGCCGGCATCCCTCGCCAGAGTCTCTTCGCCGAGCTGGCCTATGACCGGGAGGCCTGGTACGCACGGCTCAATCTCACGGCGAACGGCCACCAATACGCCGACAACGCTAATGAAAGCCGCATCGCCGGTTACGCCGTCACCAACGCGCGTGTCGGCTGGCGCCTGGCCAACGGTGATCAGCGCTGGGAGCCTTATCTTGGAGTCGACAACCTCTTCGGTCGCGACTACTACGACAACCTCCGAATCAACGACAACTTCGGTCGCTACTACGAACCGGCGCCGGGACGGACCCTGTATGCGGGCGTCAAGGTGACGTTCGACTGATTGGCGCGACCGCTCTTGCCGCTACAGCCTGAACAGGCGCTTGCCCGCTTCGCTCTGCCTGTCTGGACCATTAGCTACGACGGCTTGTGCTGGGTGTGGATGCGGCACCGCAACGCGGATACGCGCACGGCATGGGCAGGCACGGCGATGCGGCAGGCATGGCCGTCAAGACAACGATTTTATCGTCGCACCTGCAGCGCCTGCGAATCTCTCGCTATCTCCAGAGGCGTTGGCCTGCAGGTTTCGGCCAATGCCACGCCGTGCGCATTGATTACAGCTTTGTAATGTGGGGAACAGCTTCCGGTAAGTGAGGTGCCCGTCACCTGCAGGCATCAACTAACCAAGAGGGTGCCTCATGAACCGCACGACCAAGCTAATCGTCCCATTCATTCTGACCGTCGCATCTTCGCTTGCAATGGCCGAAGGTGGTAGCGAGCGAACGCTTCAGCACTCGAGCGATACATCGGATGCAAAACCTACGTTGAAAGCCCTGCTCAAGGATGGCGACGTGCTGAGCATTGCGCCCGCTGGAACAGCCGGCACGACCGGGATGATTCGGAACTACGACTCCCGAAACACCATTCAGACCTACGAGATGAAGGTCAGAACGCCTGACGGTCAGGTCCACACGGTTGAGTTTTTGAGCGCCCCCGTCGGCGTCAATAACGGTTGATTATCTATCCCTGAGGGTCAGCAAATGAGCAGCCTATATTCGAAGACCAGGAACATGCTTCAACGCAATCCGATCGTGACCGGTCTCGGTGCAGCCGTGGTTGGCTACCTGCTACTGAACCAGGGTACAGAGGCTTTCGAGACAGCCTTGCCTGGTTTGCTTTACCTGTTGCCGTGCCTGTTGATGATGGTCGTTTGTATGAAGCACATGACTAGCGGCAAGTGTGACAAGAACGAAGCGTCGGGTGCTGAAGGCGTAACAACAGGCAAAGGTGATTCTGCCTAGTTCAACGTGGAGGTTGGTTATGCGAAATATCGTTCCAGCAACAGCAATAGCAATCGCTCTGGCCAGCGGGCTGAGCTTCGCAGCGGCAGACCCTGACAGCCAGGGTAAAACGGAGTCTGGCATGATGGGTGATGGTATTCACATGCAGATGATGGAGGATATGCGGGAGATGATGGGCAGATGCCGCGACATGATGAAAGACATGGCTGACAAGGCGCCTGCCCACGCAGAAGGTACCAGCATCTGAACATCAGGGGCCTGGCCAGGCATCCAATGGTTTCAAGTTAGGAAAAAGGCAGCTGTCTGAGGCAGCTGCCTTTTATTGCGTGCGGGCAGCAATCATCTGGCGGGTCAGAGGAAACATGAACAAAATGTCACTGACAGCTCGTATTGCAACTGTCTTCACAATAGTCGTTACGGTTGTACTGGTTGTGGCTGCAATAAGCTTCAATTATTTCTGCCGCCTTCATTTCGAGCGAAAAGATGCCCAGTTACTCGACAGCAAGATATCGGCTATCGAGCATGTGATCGCATCAGCGGATTTACCTGTTGATCAGTACGCTGCGTATATGGGCAATATCATCGGCAATTCATTTGCCGTCTCGGCTGTCCTCCAGCAAGAGGGACAGATTCTGTACTCGTCTGGCGATGTTCTAACGGGTTTTCTACAGTCTCTTGACAGCCCCCTCGAGGGCCGCTGGAACGCCGAGATCGACGGGAGGCATTACTCCGGAATCACGAAAGTTCTGAATGCGCCGTCGGGCCCGCAAGAGTTCGTGGCGTACGTGGCCGCTGACGTCACGCATCGAGTTCAGTTTTTCGACATGGTCATGGAGTGGTTTGTTTATACCTTGATCTCGAGTGCGCTGCTCAGTGGCGCTCTGGGATTCTTTCTTATCCGAAAAGGGCTCGAACCGATAAGGTCCCTGTCGAAGACCACCACTACGATTACCGCCAATCGCCTCGATACAAGAGTGTCGACAGAATCCACGCCCCGGGAACTGCACGAGCTGGTCGATAATTTCAACCAGATGCTCGTCAGGCTGGATGAATCATTTGTCAGGCTGTCAGGATTTTCAGCCGACATCGCTCATGAACTGAGAACGCCGTTGAACAGCATGCTTACCCAGTTCGAAGTGTGGCTGATCAAGGATCGGGACAAGGCGGAATACAAGGAGATGCTTTTCTCCTCCCTTGAAGAGCTTCGGCAGATGTCACGCATGGTTGATGACATGCTGTTTCTGGCCAAGTCGGATAATCACCTGGTTGTTCCCCGTCGGGAAAGTACGGATCTTGCTGCAGTGGCCGCGAGCGTAGTGGAGTACTACGAATATCTGGCCGAGGACAAAGGGATCAAACTGAACCTTGTCGGCAGTGCCAGCGTGCTTGTCGATGTCGCTATGATGCGAAGAGCTATATCGAATATTGTTTCAAACGCGCTTCGATATGCCGACCCGGGAAGTACCATCGATGTGGAAATCGAATCCGGCAATGGCTTTTCATCCATGGCGATAAGCAACAGGGGCGAGAACATACCGGAAGCTGCTGTTGCTCGTATATTCGATCGTTTCTACCGGGCCGATGGTGCCAGGCGAGAGGGGGGATCGAATAATGTAGGCCTGGGTATGGCGATTACCCGATCTATCGTTCAGGCACATGGAGGCCGGATCGACTGCCGGTCTTCTGGCAGGCTGACAACATTCGAGATTCGTCTGCCGGAAGACTTCGAAAGCGTGCCTGATGCTCGGGCCAGGGCCATTGGATGATGTTTACGTGAAAGACGGATGGTCGGCCAACCAGCGGAGCCAGGCGAGAGCCGGATACGGCTGGTCCAAGAGGAATATATGAAGCTATTGGTTGCCGAGGACGAGCCCAAGTCGGGGGCGTACCTGCAAAAAGGTCTCACCGAGGCCGGATTTGTCGTGGATCACGTACTGAATGGTGCTGATGCGCTGCAGCAGATATCTGGCGAGCCTTACGACTTGCTTATTCTGGACGTCATGATGCCGCAGCTCGATGGCTGGGAAGTGCTCAGGCGCATTCGCTTGGCCGGCCATGATTTGCCGGTTCTGTTTCTGACTGCCCGGGATGGCGTGGACGACCGCGTCAAGGGGCTTGAACTCGGAGCGGATGATTATCTAGTCAAGCCGTTCGCGTTTTCCGAGCTGCTTGCAAGGGTGCGGACCCTGCTGCGCCGGGGAAGCCAGTCCTCCGGCGAAGCCGCGTTAACCGTTGCCGACCTCGAGCTGGACGTGCTCAAACGCCGCGCGAGCCGTGCCGGGAAAAGAATTGACCTGACGGCCAAGGAATTTTCACTGCTTGAACTTCTGATGCGCCGAAAAGGGGAGATCCTGTCCAAGTCGCTTATCGCATCTCAGGTATGGGACATGAACTTCGACAGCGATACGAATGTAATCGAGGTGGCGATCAGGCGTCTGCGTGCAAAAGTCGACGAGCCGTTCCAGACAAAGCTGATCCAGACGGTACGCGGGATGGGCTATGCCCTCGACACGCCGGACGGTTGATACACGGCGGTCCCGGGGACTGCTCGTTATCGGTAACTGGCCGAGCTACGGCTATCTAATCTTCCTCAGAAGTTCTCAAGAGCTTTGGTCACGCCGCCCCCCGGCTGTTTTGCATACCATTATCCAGGGTCGGCGTTTGGCCTCACGGCGCTGCGCATCCTTTCCCGACGGATGCAGTCCAGCCCGGCTTCGTATGTCGACAGAATTCCGTCGTATTAACCGCGGCGTGTCGGTTTGTGAATCCTGAAGGTCGTGTTTCAGCCGCTCTCCCATCCGGTCCAGGTCTAGTTTGGCTACAGGCTATTTCGGGCTGGTTTGACCCATCAGCTCAACAAT
The DNA here is from genome assembly GCA_002387205.1 of Stutzerimonas stutzeri. Lineage (GTDB taxonomy): Bacteria > Pseudomonadota > Gammaproteobacteria > Pseudomonadales > Pseudomonadaceae > Stutzerimonas > Stutzerimonas stutzeri_N. The sequence goes on from DGLA01000005.1 coordinate 120,626, forward strand.
AAAAAATCCGCATTACCCGGTCTGGCCTAGGTTGCGCCCTCTACTGCCTTGCACGCCCTTCAGCCAAATGAGCAGAGCCCACTTATGACCCATGCCACTTCCTCAGCCGCTGTAGAACCAAAAACCTTACGCCGCGTGATCGTCGCTGCGTCTGTCGGCAATTTCGTCGAGTGGTTCGACTTCGCACTCTATGGTTTTTTCGCCACCCTGATTGCCGAGCTGTTCTTTCCCAGCGAAAGCGCAGGCACGGCTTTGTTGAAAACCTTCGCGGTCTTTGCTGTCGCGTTCGCCTTCCGCCCGCTGGGCGGTGTGTTCTTTGGTCAACTGGGAGACCGGATCGGTCGCAAGCGCACCCTGGCCTTGACGATATTCATCATGGCCGGTGCGACGACATTGATCGGTCTGCTGCCGACCTACGCCACTGCCGGCATCTGGGCGCCTCTGCTGCTGACGATAGTCCGCTGCGCCCAGGGATTTTCTGCCGGTGGGGAATATGCCGGTGCCTGCGCCTACGTCATGGAGCATTCGCCCCATGACAAGCGTGGACGCCTGGGCAGCTACGTTCCGGTCTCGACGTTTCTGGCGTTTGCCAGCGCTGCGATGCTGGCCTATCTGTTCAACACGGCATTGTCAGCAGAAGCCTTGGCGGCCTGGGGCTGGCGGGTGCCATTCATCATTGCAGCGCCATTGGGCCTGATCGGCTTGTACCTGCGCATGCGCCTGGATGAAACGCCCGCCTTCCAGGCGCTGGAGGAAAACCACCAGGTTCCGCATTCGCCTCTGCGTGAGACGCTGCGTTTGCAGGGGCGCTCGATGTGCAAACTGGGCGCCTTCATTTCCCTGACAGCGCTGTCGTTCTATACCTTCACCACGTATTTCTCCACCTATCTGCAACAGGCCGGCGGGTTCAGCCGCGCTGCTGCGTTGCTGATCAGCCTGTTGACGCTGTTTTTCGCCGCAGCTGCGTGCCCTTTCGTGGGCATCCTGACGGACCGTATTGGCCGTAAGGCCACCATGTGCAGCGCGGCAGGCGTGCTGGCGATAGGCATCTATCCAGCCTTGATGCTGGCTGAGTCCGGCCTGTTCGCCATGGCACTGCTAGGCAGTCTGCTGCTGGGGTTTGGGGCAGTCGTCTGCAACGTTGTCACGGCGCCGCTACTGAGCGAAATATTCCCCACGCGTACCCGCTACACCGCGTCCGCGATCACTTACAACATCGCGTACACGATCTTTGGTGGAACGGCACCCTTCATCGCGACCTGGCTGATCGAGAGCACCGGCAACAATATGGCGCCCGCGGTCTATTTGATGGCTATAGCGATCCTGGGCCTGGCGGGGGCGCTGTTGCTGCCGGAAACATCGAAGATAGAGTTGAGCGCGGCCGGCACATCGCCCGGGCGTGACGCCCTGGTCAAGCCTGCGCTTGGCGCGGGGCCAGCGTGAAAACGGGAACGACGAAAAAACTTTCGGCGATTGGGGGTGGTTCCTGCATTCAGCCCCCTGTTGACTATGACGTCGCCAAAATTTGTAGATAACCGTATTTGAATCAGCCGTTGCTATTCGGTTGGCTACTAACAATGCTGTCGGAAGCCAAGCTTGCCGGGAAAATTAAAAAGCCGGCCTCGTGGGCCGGCTTTCCTTTAGCGGTTTTGGCTTACTTCTGGTAAGCCGCCACTGCCTTGGTGATCTCAGCGCGGGCGGCTTCGGCGTCGCCCCAGCCTTCGACCTTGACCCACTTGCCCTTCTCCAGATCCTTGTAGTTCTCGAAGAAGTGCTTGATCTGCTCGAGCAGCAGCGGCGGCAGGTCGGTGTATTCCTTCACGTCGACGTAAAGCTGGGAGAGCTTGTCGTGCGGGACGGCGATAAGCTTGGCGTCGCCACCGGCTTCGTCGGTCATGTGCAGCACGCCGACCGGGCGGGCACGGATGACCGAGCCCGGGGCAACCGGGTAGGGGGTCACGACCAGCACGTCGAGGGGGTCGCCGTCATCGGCCAGGGTGTGCGGGATGAAGCCGTAGTTGGCCGGGTAGAACATCGGCGTGGCCATGAAGCGGTCGACGAACAGGCAGTCGGTGTCGTGATCGATCTCGTACTTGATCGGCGCGTGGTTGGCCGGGATCTCGATGGCAACGTAGATATCGTTGGGCAGGTCTTTGCCGGCCGGGACTTTGCTGTAGCTCATGGACATTGCTCCGTGGTCGGCCAACGCGGCCTGGGGCGAAAAAAGTGGGCGCGATTATAGGCGCACTGTCGGGCGTTTTGCCATGCCGGGCGTGGAACCCACGGCTGGCTGGTTCATGCGCTCATTCGACGGCCCCAGCTCAGTGAGGTTCCGCGTAGTCGGGATGGCGCTGTTGCAGGTCTCGAAGGCGCGTCAGCGGGTCCTGGCGGTAAAAGGCCTGGAGCTGGGCGTAGACGTCTGGATAGGCTTGGTGCAGCAGATCCGGAGCGCTGAAGAAGTACTCGCTGGTGACGGCAAAGAACTCGGCCGGATTCTCCGCGGCATAGGGATCGATCGCGGCATGGGCGTCCGGGTTGCCGTCCAGCGTCCGGTTGAGCCTGTCGTAGGCCCCTTGCATCGCCGTCGCCCAGCTTTCGATACGCATGTTGGCGTGCAGTGGCGGCAGGCCGTTGGCGTCGCCGTTGAGCATGTCCAGCTTGTGGGCAAGCTCGTGGATCACCAGGTTGTAGCCTTCCCAGCTGCCGCTTTCCCTGACCCCGGGCCAAGCCAGGATTACCGGCCCCTGCAGCCAGGCCTCGCCGCTATGCTCGCCATCCCACTCGTGCACGACGCCGGCCGAGTCACGGTGCTTTTGCGGGCTGTGGAAGTCATCCGGGTAGATCACGATTTCATGGAAGCCCTGATACCAGTCCAGATCGGCCAGATGCAGCAATGGCAGCTCGGCCTGCGCGGCCAGACGCAGCCGATCTGCCGGGTCCAGTTCGACGCCGGGCAGGGCAGTCAGGCGCTTGGCATGCAGAAACAAGAGGCTGCGCTCACGTAACCGCTCGGTTTCCTCCAGGGTCAATCCGTCGAGAATCGGCAGGCTGTCCAGTACGCTTTGCCAGAGGGCGGGTTCGATGGCGAGACGGGCGAGGATGCGCTTGCGGCGCCAATCGCGAAAAGACCACATGAAAGAGTTTCCAGCCAGGGGCCGTCCACCTTAAGCGGGGCGCCGGGCACCGGCAAGCGCCGTGAAGAGCGAAGAGGCTGGGGCAAGGTTTGCAGCTTGCTTTTCGCGGTCAATACCGCTCCCACGTATCAACCGAGCAGGAAGTTGCCAGTCTTCGGCTTGTCATCGTTGAGGCTGAGCATTTCCGCCTCGTCTTTCAGCTTTACACCTGAAAGCTGGCGTCGACAGGCCTCGCGCATCAGGTGGATCAGCCGGTGCGCGGCGAGGTTGTAGCTCAGGCCTTCCAGGCGGATGTTGGAGATGCAGTTGCGATCGGCATCGGTACGGCCGACTTTCGGATCGTAGGTGAAGTACAGGCCGAGGCTGTCCGGCGAACTCAGGCCCGGGCGTTCGCCCACGAGCATGACCACCATCCGCCCCTTGAGCCGCTCGCCGACTTCGTCGCCCAGCGCGACACGGCCCTGTTGCACCAGGCAGATCGGCGCAAGGCTCCAGCCGTCCTTCCCGATCTGCTCTTCGATGCGCTGCAGCAGGGGCAGGGCGTGGCGCTGGACTGCCAAGGCGGACAGCCCATCGGCGATGATGATCGCCAGGTCGTAGCCCGCTTCGTGTTGCTGCGCATGGTCATTCAGCCGTTGGGCCGATTCTTCATCCAGCCGGCGGCCCAGGTCGGGGCGCTGCAGGTAGATGTAGCGGTCAACGGCTGCAGAGTGCAGTTGCAGGGTGCTGAACCCCTTTCCTTGGAGCTGATGGGCCAATTCATCCGTGTCGAGGGATAAATGCACGGCGTCGCGTGCCTGCGCATGAGCGAACTGGAAATCCAGCTGGGCATCGGTGGGCAGGCTTGTGCCCGCACGGCCCAAGGCGATGCGCGCCGGGGTGAGCTGGCGCAAGTGACTCCAGGGGTTGGTGATGGCGGGCGAGCGGTCGGACATGGCTACCTCGGGTTATCGTTCAAGCAGTGGCGCTCCCGTGGAAAAGACCTGCGGTCGTTTTGTCCGAGGCGTACACGTAAGTTGGATTAGCCGATGGCGACCGGATACCAGGTAAATGCGAGGATGCGCCGGCTCGCGGTAAACGGCGGAAGCGCCTGTGGCGATTCCGCCCTACGAACAGCGGTCCTGCTAATGAACATTCTCATGCCATCCGCTCCAGTGCCTGGCGAAAGGCAGGCGGGAGCTGCTCCCCCATCTGCAGCCGTCCGCCGTCCTGACGCAGGATGTCCATTTTCGCCAGCCAATCCTCGAACTCCGGCGCGGGCCTGAGCCCGAGGCTCTGGCGTAGATAGAGCGCGTCGTGGAAGGAGGTGGTCTGGTAGTTGAGCATCACATCGTCCGAGCCCGGGATGCCCATGATGAAGTTGATGCCGGCAGTGCCAAGCAGGGTCAGCAGCACATCCATGTCGTCCTGATCGGCTTCGGCATGGTTGGTGTAGCAGATGTCGCAGCCCATGGGCACGCCGAGCAGCTTGGCGCAGAAATGGTCTTCGAGCCCGGCGCGGATGATCTGCTTGCCGTTGTACAGATACTCCGGGCCGATAAAGCCGACCACGGTATTGACCAGTAGCGGTTTGAATGTGCGCGCCACCGCATAGGCGCGGGCCTCGCAGGTTTGCTGGTCGACGCAGTGATGCGCATTGGCCGACAGGGCGCTGCCCTGACCGGTCTCGAAATACATCAGGTTGTCGCCAACCGTGCCGCGTTTCTGCGACAGGCCCGCCTCGTAACCTTCCTGCAGAACCGCCAGGTTGATACCGAAGCTGCTGTTGGCCGCTTCGGTGCCGGCGATGGACTGGAACACCAGGTCCAGCGGCGCGCCACGGTTGATCGCTTCGATGGAGGTGGTGACGTGGGTGAGGATGCAGCCCTGGGTCGGAATCTCGTACCGCTGGATGATGGCGTCGAGCATCTTCAGCAGCTCGCAGATGCCGGCGGTGCTGTCGGTGGCCGGGTTGATGCCGATCACCGCGTCGCCGTTACCGTAGAGCAGCCCGTCGACGATGCTCGCGGCGATGCCGGCGGCCTCGTCGGTGGGATGGTTGGGTTGCAGGCGGGTGGACATGCGCCCGCGCAGGCCAATGGTGTTGCGAAAGCGGCTCACCACGCGAACCTTCTGGGCCACCAGAATCAGGTCCTGCACACGCATGATCTTCGATACCGCGGCGACCATTTCCGGTGTCAGCCCCGGTGCCAGTGCTTTCAGCGAGGCTTCATTGGCATCGTCACCGAGCAGCCAGTTACGAAAGTCGCCTACGGTCAGGTGACGGACCGGGGCGAAGGCCTCGGCGTCGTGGCTGTCGATGATCAGCCGTGTGACTTCATCGGCCTCGTAGGGGATCAGCGCTTCCTCGAGAAAGCGCTTGAGCGGGATCTGTGCCAGGCACATCTGCGCGGCGACGCGCTCGGCATCGCTGCCCGCCGCGATTTCGGCGAGAAAGTCGCCGGAGCGTGCCGGGCTGGCCTTGGCCATGACCTCGCGCAGGCTGTCGAAGCGCCAGTTGGTGCCGCCTACGCTGTGCGTGTATCCCGCCATAACGCCCCCTATTTGTGTAACGCGGCTTCGGCCTTCTCGATTGCCGCAAATTCCTCTTCCGGCGTGCCGGCCACCAAGTGGTGCCGGCTGTAGAGGGCGAAATAGGCGATGAAGATTCCATAGATCACCGCGGCGGCAATGACGACACGCGGGTCGACGAGGAATCCCGCGACCACCGCAAGGCAGGCCAGTACCAGCGCGACGCCGGAGGTCAGTACGCCGCCGGGTGTCCTGTACGGGCGATGCAGGTCCGGCCGGCGCATCCGCAGGACGATATGCGAGGCCATCATCAGCACGTAGGAGATGGTTGCGCCGAACACCGCCACGAGAATCAGCAGGTCGCCCTGGCCGGTCAATGAGAGCAGGAAGCCGATCACCCCAGGGATGATCAAGGCCATGACCGGGGCCTTGTTCTTGTTGGTCAGCGACAATTTGCGAGGCAAGTAACCGGCACGCGACAGCGCGAAGATCTGCCGCGAGTAGGCGTAGATGATCGAGAAGAAACTTGCGATCAGGCCGGCCAGGCCGACCAGATTGACGAAGCCGCTCATCCAGGTCGACGACCCGTAGGCGGTGGTCAGTGCCTCAACCAGTGGATTGCCGGATGCCACCAAGGTGCTCGAACCCGCTCCACCGGGGCCAACCAGTAGGATCAGGCCGGCAAAGGCCACCAGGATCAACATGGCGCCGATCAGCCCGCGCGGCATGTCGCGCTGTGGGTTCTTGGTTTCTTCTGCAGCCAGCGGCACGCCTTCGACTGCGAGGAAGAACCAGATGGCGTAGGGGATTGCAGCCCAGATGCCCACGTAGCCATAAGGCAGAAAGCTGCTGGCGCCAGCTGCGGTGGTCGGCGCGATATCGAGCAGCTTGTCCACCGAGAAGTGCGGCACCATGGCGACGATGAACACCGCCAGCGCCAGCGCGGCGATCGCGGTGATGATGAACATCAGCTTCAGCGCCTCGCCGACGCCGAAGATGTGGATGCCGATAAAGATGATGTAGAAGGCCAGGTAGATCGCCCAACCGCCGATGCCGAACAGCGACTCGCAATAGGCGCCGATGAACACCGCGATAGCCGCCGGCGCGATGGCGTATTCGATAAGGATCGCCGTGCCCGTGAGAAAGCCCCCCAACGGGCCGAACGCGCTGCGGGCAAAACCATAGCCGCCGCCCGCTGTGGGGATCATCGAGGACAGTTCAGCCAGCGAAAAGCACATGCACAGGTACATGGTCGCCATCAGCAGCGTGGCGATGAAAAGCCCACCCCAGCCGCCCTGAGCCAGGCCGAAGTTCCAGCCGGCGTAGTCGCCCGAGATGACATAGGCGACGCCAAGGCCCACCAACAGCACCCAACCAGCGGCGCCTTTCTTCAGTTCGCGTTCCTTGAAATAGGCACTGCCAACTGCTTCGAAATCGATAGCGTGGTTCGGGGGTGTCGCACTGCTGTGTTCGAGAGCCATGAAGATCATCCTCTGATGGGTTCGGGTACGGCAGGATCGTTAAAGCAAGCGCTGTGCCTGTGCTGTATCTACGGTGTTTGGGGGCCTCCTGAGTGGAAACGCAGCCAGGAACGCACCAGCCCGACGCCTTGCGGCGCGGGCGGGCACTTTTATGGGCTAGAAAAACCCGAGCGGATTGATGTCGTAGCTGATCAGCAAATTTTTTGTCTGCTGGTAGCTGTCGAGGATCATCTTGTGGGTCTCGCGACCGACGCCGGACTTCTTGTAGCCGCCGAATGCGGCATGGGCGGGGTAGAGGTGGTAGCAGTTGGTCCAGACGCGCCCGGCCTTGATCGCCCGGCCCATGCGGTAGGCGCGGTTGATGTCGCGGGTCCAGACGCCGGCGCCGAGGCCGTACTCGGTGTCGTTGGCGATGGCCAGCGCCTCGGCTTCGTCCTTGAATGTCGTGACGCCGATGACCGGGCCGAAGATTTCCTCCTGGAACACGCGCATCTGGTTGGTGCCCTTGAGCAGGGTCGGCTGGATGTAATAGCCGGTGGCGAGCGAGCCTTCGAGTTTTTCCGCCGCGCCGCCGGTCAGCACCTCGGCGCCTTCCCCTTTGGCGATCTCCAGATAGGACATGATCTTGTCGAACTGCTGCTGGCTGGCCTGGGCACCGACCATGGTGTCGGTGTCCAGCGGGTCGCCACGCTTGATCTGCGAGACCTTCTTCATCACCGCTTCCATGAACGGCCCGTAGATCGACTCCTGCACCAGGGCCCGTGACGGGCAAGTGCACACCTCACCCTGGTTGAAGAAGCCCAGCACCAGCCCTTCGGCAGCCTTCTCAATGAAGGTCGGCTCGGCCTGCATGATGTCTTCGAAGTAGATGTTCGGGCTCTTGCCGCCCAGCTCTACGGTGCTCGGGATGATGCTTTCAGCAGCGCGCTTCATGATGTGCGACCCCACCGGGGTGGAGCCGGTAAAGGCAATCTTGGCGATGCGCTTGCTGCTCGCCAGCGCCTCGCCGGCTTCGCGCCCGTAGCCTTGCACCACGTTAAGCACGCCCGGCGGCAGCAGGTCGCCGATGACTTCCATCAGCACGGCGATGCCCAGCGGTGTCTGCTCGGCGGGCTTCAGGACCACGCAGTTGCCCGCGGCCAGTGCCGGGGCGAGCTTCCAGGCCGCCATCAGGATCGGAAAATTCCACGGGATGATCTGCCCGACTACGCCCAGCGGCTCGTGGAAATGGTATGCCGCGGTGTGTTCGTCGATCTCGGCGCTGGTGCCTTCCTGGGCGCGGATGCAGCCGGCGAAGTAGCGGAAGTGGTCTGCGGCCAAAGGGATGTCCGCGTTCAGGGTTTCACGCACGGCCTTGCCGTTGTCCCAGGTCTCGGTGATGGCGAGCATCTCGAGGTTCTGCTCGATGCGGTCGGCAATTTTCAACAGGATCAGTGAACGCGCCTGCACGCTGGTTTTGCCCCAGGCATCGGCAGCGGCGTGGGCGGCGTCAAGGGCTTTTTCAATGTCGGCGGCGTCCGAGCGTGGGAACTCGGCGATGGGTTGGCCGTTCACCGGGGACAGGTTGGTGAAGTACTGGCCGCCTACCGGCTCAACGAACTCGCCGTTGATGAAATTGCCATAGCGGGACTTGAAGGAAACGACAGCGCCTTCGCTGCCGGGATGGGCGTAACGCATGGTGAGTCTCCGGTCTTGTAATAGTGTGGGACTGCTGTCTCACAGCGTAGAACAGGCTCCGTTCGTCGGCAGACGAGGCGACGTGCGGTGTACCGCTGGTCGGTCATTGGTAGCAGGGGTGCTGTGCTAATCTGCGCCGCAGTTTTCGGCGCTGACAGGCGCGGCTGTGCCGCCTGATCCGTTTTGCCCGGCGCGGCGTTTTTCAGAGGTCATTCATGCATATCCATATTCTCGGCATCTGCGGCACCTTCATGGGTTCGCTGGCAGTGCTCGCCAAAGAGCTTGGCCACCGCGTCACCGGCTCCGATGCCAACGTCTATCCGCCCATGAGCACTCAGCTCGAGGCTCAGGGCATCGAACTGACCCAGGGCTATGAGCCCAGCCAGCTCGAACCAGCACCGGATCTGGTGGTGATTGGCAACGCGATGAAGCGCGGCAACCCGGCAGTCGAATACGTGTTGAACAAGGGCCTGCCCTATGTCTCCGGCCCGCAGTGGCTGGCCGATCACGTGCTGCAGGGTCGCTGGGTGCTGGCGGCGGCCGGCACTCATGGCAAGACGACCACCAGCAGCATGCTGGCCTGGGTGCTGGAGCATGCCGGCATGAGCCCGGGCTTTCTCATTGGCGGTGTGCCGCAGAACTTCGGCATCTCCGCCCGGCTGGGCGGTACGCCGTTCTTCGTGGTTGAGGCGGACGAGTACGACAGCGCCTTCTTCGACAAGCGCAGCAAGTTCGTCCACTACCGTCCGCGCACGGCGATCCTGAACAATCTCGAGTTCGACCATGCCGATATCTTCCCTGATCTGGCGTCGATCGAGCGGCAGTTCCATCATCTGGTGCGTACGATCCCGAGTGAGGGGCTGGTCATCCATCCCCAGTCCGAAGACGCGCTCAAACGCGTTATCGACATGGGTTGCTGGACGCCGGTGCAGACCACCGGTGACGGTGGGCAGTGGCAGGCCAACCTGCTCAGCGCCGACGGCTCACGCTTCGAAGTGATCTTCGACGGCGTCGTGCAGGGCGTCGTCGACTGGGAGCTGACCGGCCAACACAACGTCAACAATGCGCTGGCGACCCTGGCCGCGGCCCGCCACGTTGGCGTTTTGCCGAAGCAGGGCGCCGAGGCGCTGAGCGAGTTCCGTAGCGTCAAGCGGCGCATGGAGAAGGTCGCCGAGGTCAACGGCGTGACCATCTATGACGACTTCGCCCATCACCCGACCGCGATTGCTACCACGCTTGATGGGCTGCGCAAGCGTGTCGGCGATACGCCAATCATCGCGGTGGTTGAACCGCGTTCCAACTCGATGAAGCTCGGCGCCCACCGTGAAGGCTTGGCCGAGTCGGTGGCGCTGGCAGATCAGGCTATCTGGTACGCGCCGCCGAATCTCGGCTGGGACTTGGCCGCTACGGTCGCCGGCTCGCCGGTCGAGACCACCGTCTGTGACTCACTCGACGCAATCATCACCAAGGTCAAAGCCGACGCCACGCCGGGCACGCAGGTGGTGGTGATGAGCAATGGCGGTTTCGGTGGGTTGCACAAGAAATTGGCCGAGGCGTTGGCGTAGGGTGGAAAACGCCGAAGGCTTTTCCACGCGTATGGTGGCGGCCGCGAAAGCGCCAACGCCATGTAACGGTGGAAAATGCTTCGCGGTTTTCCACCCTAGGATTCAGATGCGTGCGACCTTCAGTCCACCAAAAAAACAAGACAACAAGGGAGCGGGTAAATGAACGGACCGGAACGCATCACCCTGGCCATGACCGGCGCCTCCGGCGCGCAATATGGCCTGCGCCTGCTCGATTGCCTGATCCAGGAAGACCGCGAGGTGCACTTCCTGATCTCCAAGGCGGCGCAACTGGTGATGGCCACCGAGACCGACGTGGTGCTGCCCGCCAAGCCGCAGGCCATGCAGGCCTTCCTCTCCGAGTACACCGGTGCCGCCGCCGGGCAGATCCGTGTGTTCGCCAAGGAGGACTGGATGGCCCCGCCAGCCTCTGGCTCCGGTGCGCCGACCGCCATGGTGGTGGTGCCGTGCTCGACCGGCACGCTGTCGGCCATCGCCACCGGCGCCTGCAACAACCTGATTGAGCGTGCCGCCGACGTCGCCCTGAAGGAGCGCCGCCAGCTGATATTGGTGCCGCGTGAAGCCCCGTACTCGAGCATCCATTTGGAAAACATGCTCAAGCTGTCCAATCTCGGTGTGACGATTCTGCCGGCGTCGCCAGGCTTCTATCATCAGCCGCAGACCATCGATGATCTGGTGGATTTCGTGGTGGCGCGCATTCTCAACCTGCTCAACATCCCGCAGGACATGCTGCCGCGTTGGGGTGAGCACCATATCGTCAGCGACGACTGAGCACGGCCGCGCCTGAATTCGACCAATACCTGAGGAGGCGCCCATTAAACGATCGACTATCCGGCTCGGCTCGACCCTGGCGCTTGTCCTGCTGCTACCCGGTTGCGCCACGGTGCGCACGTTGGACGCCGCCAAGCCCGGTGCGCCCATCGTCTATTCAGGTACTCGGCTGGACTGGTACAGCCTTAACGGCGGCTGCTGCCCCCAGGACCGGTTTGGCGCAGAGGCGCCGAAGCACGCAGCACTCGACCTGCCGGCCAGCGTCTTGCTCGATACCCTTCTGTTGCCACTCTCCCTGGCTACCGTGCTGGGGCTTGGGCTGAACGTGCAGGGTGGTCTCTAGAGCAAGGCCGTGATCCGATCAGCCGGCTGGCGGGCCGCATGCTGCGCCAGTGCCCACTCGACGTGCTCACGAACAAGATCCGATGGGTCATCTCGGCGCGCCTGAAGCGCTTCAAGCACGGGAATGCTGGATGGCGCATTGCCCAGCCCGACCGCCAGGTTGCGCAGCCAATTGTGGTAGCCGGTTCGACGCAGCGGAGAACCCTCGGTGCGGCTGAGAAACTCCTCTTCCGTCCAGCGGAACAGGGTCGCCAGCTCGGCGTTATCCAGGCTATGGCGCGGCTTGAAGTCAGCCTGCTCGGTCGGGCGGGCGAAGCGGTTCCAGGGGCAGACGATCTGGCAGTCGTCGCAGCCGAACACGCGGTTGCCGATCTTTGATCGCAGCTCCACCGGGATCGGGCCTTTGAGTTCGATAGTCAGATAGGAGATGCAGCGCCGCGCATCCAGCACGCGCTCGCCGACGAAGGCTTCCGTCGGGCAGATATCCAGGCAGGCATGACAGCTACCGCAGTGGTCTCGAGCGGTGGGCTCGTCGACCGGAAGCTCGATGTCGACAAAGAGTTCGCCAAGAAAGAACCAGCTGCCGGCCTTGCGGTTGAGGACCAGGGTGTTCTTGCCGATCCAGCCGAGGCCGGCCTGTTGCGCGACGGCCTTTTCCAGTACCGGTGCGCTATCGACAAAGGCACGGAAGCCGAAGGGGCCGATCACCTGCTGAATGCGTTCGGCCAGTTGTTGCAGACGCTTGCGGATCAGCTTGTGATAGTCGCGGCCCAGCGCGTAACGCGACACATAGGCTTTTTCCGGTCTCGCCAGTTGCTCGGCCATGCGGGTGTCGCCCGGCAGGTAATCCATGCGCAGTGAAATGACCCGCAACGTGCCTGGCACCAGTTGCTCCGGATGGGATCGTTTGCTGCCGTGGGCAGCCATATAGTCCATTTCGCCGTGGTAGCCGGCCGCCAGCCAGCGCTCGAGGTGTGCTTCATGCTCACCGATATCGACACCGGTGATACCGACCTGCTGGAAGCCGAGCTCGCGACTCCACGCCTTGATGGCGTCAGCAAGCGCGGCGGGGTCGAGAGTCTGGCTGGACATGGTTTGGGGTCGTCGGGCTTTGTAGCGTTGAAAAGCGGGGTGTGTGTCGATTCAGCGAGTCGTGTCGGTCGACTGCGGCTATGCGCCAGAAACGGCGAAGAATCTCGACGCCCTGCAGGCGGCTCGGCAGGCGCGTGCGTATAATTCTGCCAGATATTCGCTCGGGTGATTCATGTCCCAGACCACCGATACACTTCCCAGCCCTCTTTATTCTGCCGCTCAGGTGCGTGAGCTCGACGCTCGCCTGATCGCGGCCGGCACGCCTGGGTTCGAATTGATGCAGCGCGCCGCCCATGCGGCCTGGCGCGCCTTGCGCCGCCGCTGGCCGGATGCCGACGACATCACGGTGTTGGCCGGACGCGGCAACAATGCCGGAGATGGCTATCTGATCGCCGCGCTGGCGCTGCGTGCCGGCCGTCGGGTCAAGGTGCTCGCAGTGGGCGACCCTGGGCAATTGCAGGGGGATGCTGCCCGCGCCTTCGCTGAAGCGCAGGCAGCGGGCGTTCATGTTCTGCCCTGGACCTCCGGCAACGAGCTCGCTGGAATTCTTGTCGACGCACTGCTCGGCACGGGTGTCAGCGGTGACGTGCGTGAGCCCTATGCCAGCGTGATCCATGCAATGAACGCGAGCGGCCTTCCTGTTCTCGCCGTTGACCTGCCGTCGGGGCTGTGCGCCGATACCGGAAATCTTCTGGGTGAAACGGTATGCGCCGAGCTGACGGTCACCTTTGTCGGGCTCAAGCTCGGTCTGTTTACCGGACAGGGGCCGGATCGGGTCGGTGCGCTGGTGTTCGACGACCTGCAGGCCAATCCGGCGATCGTTGCGCAGAACGAGCCTTCCGCGCAGCGTTTGAACGCGGCAAATCTGCCGAAGCTTGCGCCCCGTTCGCCAGCCGCCCACAAAGGTAGCTTTGGCCAGGTACTGGTCATCGGTGGCGATCTTGGTACGGGCGGCGCTGCATTGTTGAGCGCGGAAGCGGCGCTGCGCTGCGGCGCCGGCATGGTGACCCTGGCGACCCGCCCCGAGCACGTTACCGCTTCGCTGGTGCGGCGCCCGGAGATCATGTGCAGCGGCGTGGAGTCCACCTACGCGCTGACGGCTCTGACCGGGCGCGCCGATGTGCTGGTGATCGGGCCCGGCCTTGGCCAGGCGCCCTGGGGGCGCAGCTTGCTGTCGCTGGCACCGCAGTGCAGTGTCCCCCAGGTGTGGGACGCTGATGCCTTGAACCTGCTGGCGACAGGTGCCGTCGAACTGCCGGGCAATTGTCTGCTGACACCGCATCCTGGCGAGGCGGCGAGGCTGCTGAGGGTGTCGGTAGCCGACATCCAGGCCGACCGACCAGCCGCAGCGCGTACCCTGGCAACGCGTTTCGATTGTGCCGTGTTGCTAAAGGGGGCCGGGACCCTGATCGCCGACCGCGATGGCCGGCTGGCGCTCTGCGATCGTGGACATCCGGCCATGGCCAGCGCGGGCCTGGGCGACGTGCTGGCGGGTGTCGCTGGCGCGTTGCTGGCGCAAGGATTGAAGCCCTATGAAGCCGCATGTCTCTCGGTCTGGCTGCATGCGGCAGCGGGTGAGCGCCTCGGGCTGCAGGGCAGGGGGCTTGCAGCCGCCGATCTGATTCCTGCGATCCGTCAGTTGCTCGAGGAGCAGTCGCCATGCCTGAAATGACGATGATTGCGGACGATGAAGAGGCAATGCTCACGCTTGGCGCTCGCATCGCCCAGGCGACCGGCGGTCGGGGCGTGATCTACCTGCATGGTGACCTGGGCGCTGGCAAAACCACCTTGTCGCGGGGGCTGATCCGCGGCCTTGGGCATGTCGGCAAGGTCAAGAGTCCGACCTTTACCCTGGTTGAGCCTTACGAAACGCCGCTGGCACGGGTCTTTCATTTCGACCTGTATCGCCTGGTCGATCCTGAGGAGCTGGAATTTCTCGGCATACGCGACTACTTCGAAGGGGATGCGCTGTGTCTGGTCGAATGGCCGGAACGTGGCGCCGGCATTTTGCCAAAGGCTGACCTGGACATTACCATTACGCCACACGGGGCCGGTCGTATGCTGCGCCTGACGCCACGAGGCGAGCGCGGTAGAGGCTGGTGTTCCATCCTGACCGTTGGCAATCAATGAACATCATGGGGTTGGGTATGCGCATGCGCGCGCTGGCAAGTGGTTTGGCGTTAATGCTCATGGCGTTTCAGGCATGGGCTGCCTCCGACGTTCAAAGCGTGCGTCTTTGGCGGGCCCCTGACAATACGCGGCTGGTCTTCGATCTCTCCGGCCCGGTCCAGCACAATGTCTTTACCCTGACGGCACCCGATCGGATCGTCATCGATGTCGATGGCGCGGACCTGCCGAGGCCGTTCGAGCAGCTTCCGCTGCAGAACACGCCGATTTCCGGTCTGCGCGCGGCGAAGCACGACGCCGATACCCTGCGTGTGGTCATCGATCTGACCGCCCAGGTGTCGCCCAAGAGTTTTACCCTTGCGCCGAACCAGCAATACGGCCATCGGTTGGTGGTGGACCTGTACGACGACGCCGCGGACGCCTCGGCGGCGTCGACTCCGGATGTGCCGGCTACCGTTACGCCAGGCCGGCCGGCCGCACCGGTTTCACCCACGCTGCCAGCCATCAAGCTGCCGCCCTTGCCGAGCAGCAAGCGTGACATCGTGATCGCGATCGACGCCGGACATGGCGGCGAGGACCCGGGTGCCATCGGGCCGGGCAAGGTATATGAAAAGACCGTGGTGCTGGCCATCGCCAAGGAACTGCAGCGTCAGGTCAATGCCGAGAAGGGGTTTCGCGCCGAGCTGGTGCGTACCGGTGATTACTTCATTCCTTTGCGCAAACGTACCGAGATTGCTCGCAGGAAGGGCGCCGACCTTTTCGTCTCCATCCATGCGGACGCCGCGCCACGCTCGTCGGCCTATGGCGCTTCGGTCTTTGCATTGTCGGACCGTGGTGCTACCTCGGAGACCGCGCGCTGGCTCGCAGACAGCGAGAACCGTTCCGACCTGATCGGCGGCGCTGGCAACGTCAGTCTCGGTGACAAGGACCAGATGCTGGCCGGTGTGCTGCTGGACCTGTCGATGACCGCCTCGCTGTCATCGAGCCTGAATGTCGGGCAGAAAGTGCTGAGCAACATGGGGCGGATCACCCCGTTGCACAAGTCGCGGGTGGAGCAGGCGGGGTTCATGGTGTTGAAATCGCCGGATATCCCTTCGATCCTGGTGGAAACAGGGTTCATTTCCAATCCATCCGAGGCGCGCAAGCTGCAGTCGTCCAGCCATCAGCAATCCCTGGCGCGCTCGATCAACAGCGGTGTGAAGCAGTTCTTCCAGCAGAATCCGCCGCCCGGTAGCTACATCGCCTGGCTGCGGGACTCCGGCAAGATCGTCAGCGGGCCGCATGAGCACGTGGTGCGATCCGGAGAAAGCCTGGCGATGCTGGCTGAGCGGTATCAGGTCAGCCTGGCGCAGTTGCGCAGCGTCAACAGTCTGAAAGGTGATGTGATCAAGGTCGGCCAGACCTTGAATATTCCAGCGACCACCCTGGCCGCCCAGCCATGACCGAGGCGGCGCGCATCCAGCTGCTGAGTCCGCGGCTGGCCAACCAGATTGCAGCGGGGGAAGTGGTTGAACGCCCGGCTTCGGTGGTCAAGGAGCTGCTGGAAAACAGTCTCGATTCGGGCGCCTCGCGCATCGAAGTCGATGTCGAGCAGGGTGGTGTCAAGCTTCTGCGCGTACGCGACGATGGGTGCGGTATCGCGGCGGACGATCTGCCACTCGCCCTCGCCCGGCATGCCACGAGCAAGATTCGAGACCTCGAAGATCTCGAGCGTGTTCTGAGCCTTGGCTTTCGCGGTGAAGCCCTGGCATCGATCAGCTCGGTATCGCGCCTGACGCTCACTTCGCGCACTGCCGATGCCGCCGAAGCCTGGCAGGTCGAGACCGAGGGGCGAGACATGGAGGCACGGGTCCAGCCGGCTGCGCATCCGGTCGGGACCTCGGTGGAGGTGCGGGACCTGTTTTTCAATACGCCAGCACGACGCAAGTTCCTGCGTACCGAGAAGACCGAGTTCGACCACCTTCAGGAGGTGATCAAGCGTCTGGCCCTGGCGCGCTTTGATGTGGCGTTTCACCTGCGACATAACGGCAAGGTGGTTCAGGCGCTGCATCCGGCCAATGATCCGGTTTCGCGGGGGCGCCGTGTGGCCTCGGTATGCGGGTCGGCCTTTCTTGAGCAGGCGCTGCCGGTGGAGATCGAGCGCAACGGCTTGCACCTCTGGGGCTGGGTTGGCCTGCCGACGTTTTCCCGCAGCCAGGCGGACCTGCAATATTTCTACGTCAACGGGCGTATGGTGCGCGACAAGCTGGTCGCGCATGCCGTGCGGCAGGCCTATCGTGATGTGCTGTTCAATGGCCGTCATCCAACCTTCGTGCTGTTCCTTGACGTGGATCCATCGGTGGTCGACGTCAACGTCCATCCGACCAAGCACGAAGTACGCTTCCGTGATAACCGCATGGTGCATGACTTTCTCTACGGCACGCTGCATCGAGCGCTTGGCGATGTGCGTCCGGAAGATCAGCTGGCTGCGCCGGCGGGCGTGACGCCCCTGACTCAGATCAGCGGTATCGCGGCGGGCGAGTTTGCCGGGCAGAGCGAGATGAGCCTTGCGGCAAGTGTGTTGGAACAGCCACAAGCAGCCCAGCCTGCCTGGCGCGGGGCCGGGGCTGGCTATCAGGCGCCCCGGTCGACCTCGCCGGGAGCTGTCGCAGATGCGCAAGGCGCCTATCGGGAGTTCTTCTCGCCGTTGGCCGAGGCTCGCCCGGCGGCCCTGCCAGAGAGCCAGGACGACGTTCCGCCGCTCGGCTATGCATTGGCGCAGCTCAAGGGTGTCTATGTGCTGTCGGAAAATGCCCATGGCCTGGTGCTGGTCGACATGCACGCCGCCCATGAGCGAATCATGTACGAACGACTGAAGAAGGCGATGGCCAGCGAAGGGCTGCGCGGACAACCCTTGCTGGTGCCGGAATCCATTGCGGTCAGCCAGCGCGAGGCGGACTGCGCCGAAGAGCATGCGCAGCTGTTCCACATGCTCGGTTTCGAGTTGCAGCGGCTGGGTCCTGAAAGCCTCGCCATCCGCCAGATTCCAGCTCTGCTCAAGCAGGCCGAGGCCCCGCGGCTGGTGCAGGATGTGCTCGCTGACCTGCTGGAGTACGGGACCAGTGACCGCATCCAGGCTCATCTCAATGAACTGCTCGGTACCATGGCCTGTCACGGAGCTGTGCGTGCCAACCGGAGGCTGACCCTCCCGGAGATGAACGGCCTGTTGCGGGATATGGAACAGACCGAGCGCAGCGGCCAGTGCAACCATGGTCGCCCGACCTGGACCCAATTGGGCATGGGCGACCTGGACAAGCTGTTCCTTCGGGGGCGCTAGCCGTCTCACCTGGCCATGGGTCGAGCAATCGCCCGGGCTCACATCATCGAGCGTCTGATGTCACGATTACCTCCCGCCATCTTTCTCATGGGCCCCACGGCTGCCGGAAAGACCGATCTGGCCGTCGAGCTTGCTCGGACCTTGCCGTGCGACCTGATCAGCGTCGATTCGGCACTGGTGTATCGCGGCATGGATATCGGCACTGCCAAGCCGCCATCGGCGCTGCTGCAAGCCTTCCCACATAGGCTGATTGATATCCGGGACCCTCTCCAGACCTACTCGGCCGCCGAGTTTGTCGACGATGCCCTGGCAGCCATGGCGCAGAGCGTAGCGGCGGGGCGTGTGCCGCTGCTGGTGGGGGGCACGATGCTCTATTTCAAGGCTCTGATCGACGGGCTGGCAGACATGCCTGCCGCCGATGCCGGGGTGCGTGCCGTGCTTGAAGAGCAGGCTCAGGCGGAAGGTCTGGCAGCGTTGCATCGGTTGCTCGCCGAGGTCGATCCGGAATCCGCTGCGCGCATCCATCCGAACGATCCGCAGCGGCTTATCCGGGCGTTGGAGGTCTACCGGGTCAGCGGTATCAGCATGACCGAGCATCGGGCCCGGCAGGCCGCGCAAAAAGCCAGAGCAGGCACGCCAGAGGGCGGCGTCTTGCCTTATACTGTCGCGCAGTTGTCAATTGCGCCCGCGCAACGGCAGGTCTTGCATCAACGCATCGAACAGCGTTTTGTGCAGATGGTTGAACAGGGCTTTGTCGAGGAGGTCGAATCGCTGCGAAGGCGAGGTGATCTGCATGCCGACTTGCCATCGATGCGAGCAGTCGGCTATCGACAGGTCTGGCTCCATCTGGACGGTGAATATTCGGCGTCCGAAATGGTCGAGCGTGGCGTGATTGCCACTCGTCAATTGGCCAAGCGACAGATGACCTGGTTGCGCGGATGGGAGGGGGTTCACTGGCTGGAGACGTCGGCCTGCGACAATCTGCCACGAGCATTGAAATACTTGGAGTCGCTCTCCATATTGAGCTGACACTGCGATTTGACCGGCTATCCTCAGATCACTGGATCGGCTGTGTTTGATTCTAAAAACTAAATGAAAAGATCCTCTAAGGAGTGCGGCACATGTCAAAAGGGCATTCGCTACAAGACCCTTACCTGAACACCCTGCGTAAGGAACGCGTTCCGGTTTCCATCTACCTGGTCAATGGCATCAAGCTTCAGGGCCAAATCGAATCTTTCGACCAGTTCGTCATTCTTCTCAAGAATACCGTCAGCCAGATGGTCTACAAGCACGCCATTTCGACAGTCGTCCCCGGTCGTCCGGTGCGCCTGCCGGCTACAGGTGATGCCGAGCAGTCCGAGTCGGGTAACGAATAAAGGGGGTCTTCATTGTTCTTCGAGCGTCCCGGTGGCGGTGAGCGGGCTATTCTGGTTCATCTGGATGGCCAGGACCCAGCGGCACGTGAAGACCCTAATGAATTTCAGGAGCTTGCCCGGTCAGCTGGCGCCGAAACCGTTGGTTTCGTCAATGTTGCCCGGCATCAGCCTTCTGCCAAGTTCCTGATCGGCAGCGGCAAGGTCGATGAGCTGCACGATCTCGTCAAAGAGGGCGAGGTCGAGCTGGTGATCTTCAACCACACCCTGACGCCAAGCCAGGAGCGCAACCTCGAGAGGGCCCTGGAATGCCGGGTGCTTGATCGAACCGGACTGATCCTCGATATCTTCGCCCAGCGGGCGCGTACCCATGAAGGCAAGCTTCAGGTGGAGCTGGCTCAGCTCGAGCACATGAGCACGCGCCTGGTGCGTGGCTGGACTCACCTGGAGCGTCAGAAGGGCGGGATCGGACTGCGTGGCCCGGGTGAGACGCAGCTCGAAACGGACCGCCGCCTGTTGCGGGTGCGCATCCGTCAGATCAAGCAGCGGCTCGAGAAGGTTCGGGGTCAGCGCGAGCAGGCACGTCGTGGCCGCCGTCGCGCTGACGTTCCGCTGGTTTCGTTGGTGGGCTACACCAACGCGGGCAAATCCACCCTGTTCAATGCCCTGACCGAGTCATCGGTCTACGCGGCCAATCAATTGTTCGCAACGCTTGACCCCACCTTGCGTCGACTTCACCTGGATGACCTTGGTCCGGTGGTGCTGGCCGATACCGTGGGGTTCATACGTCATCTTCCGCACAAGCTCGTCGAGTCGTTCCGGGCGACGCTCGAGGAATCGAGTAACGCGGATCTGTTGCTGCATGTGATCGACGCGCACGAACCAGAGCGTGACCAGCAGATCGAGCAGGTGCTGGCTGTGCTGACCGAGATTGGTGCACATGAGCTGCCGATTCTCGAGGTGTACAACAAGGTCGATCTGCTGGAAGGCATCGAGCCGCAGATTCAGCGTAACGCGGACGGCGTGCCGCAGCGGGTCTGGGTGTCGGCCCAGCAGGGGCTTGGCCTGGACCTTCTGCAGCAGGCGATAGCTGAGCTGCTTGGTGATGATCTGTTTGTAGGAACGGTTCGGCTTCCGCAGAGCCTGGGTCGGTTGCGTGCGCAGTTGTTCGAGTGGGGTGCGGTCCAGTCCGAGGCTCATGACGAAGAGGGCGGAAGCCTGCTCGAGGTGCGTTTGCAGCGGGTCGAACTGCATCGGCTGATCAGTCGAGAAGGCTTCGATGTGGAGCAGTTCTTCGAGCAACACACTTTGCAATAAAGCTCGGCAGGCAATTAGGCCGTTTGTTTCGGGCTTTCGGTAGCATTGGCGGGCGCGCCGTTGGCGCGCCTTTAGCTTTATCTGAATGGAGAGCGCTATGGCTTGGAATGAGCCGGGTGGCAACTCGAACAACCAGGATCCCTGGGGTAGCGGTGGCGGTGGTCGTCGCGGTGGCGGCGATCAGAAGGGTCCACCGGATCTGGATGAGGCTTTCCGCAAATTGCAAAACAGCCTTAACGGCATGTTCGGTGGCAAGAAGCGAGGCGGTGGTTCGTCGGGAGGCGGAGGTGGCAAGCGTGGAGGATTCGGGCTCGTCTGGGTTGGCCTGGTCGTGCTATTGGCTGTCTGGCTGTTCAACGCCATCTACATTGTCGATGAGCAGGAACAGGCGGTGGTGCTGCGCTTCGGCAAGTATCACGAGACGGTCGGGCCGGGTCTGAACATCTATTTCCCACCCTTCGATCGCAAGTTCCAGGCGAACGTCACGCGCGAGCGCTCCTATAGCAAGCAGGGGCAAATGCTGACCGAGGACGAGAACATCATCGAAGTCCCGCTGACCGTCCAGTACAAGATCAGCGATCTGCAGGCCTTCGTTCTGAATGTGGAAGACCCCGAGGCCTCGTTGCAGCATGCAACTGACAGTGCGGTGCGGCACGTGGTGGGTTCGACGGCAATGGACCAGGTACTGACCGAGGGGCGGGAGGCCATGGCTGGTGAGGTCAAGGAACGTCTGCAGCGGTTCCTGGACAACTACGGCACCGGCATAGTCGTCACTCAGGTGAACCTGCAAAGTGCTGCGGCGCCTCGCGAAGTCCAGGAAGCCTTCGATGACGTGATCCGGGCCCGTGAGGACGAGCAGCGTGAGAAGAACCAGGCGGAGTCCTACGCCAATGGCGTGATACCCGAAGCGCGCGGTCAGGCCCAGCGGATGCTGGAAGAAGCCAGCGGTTACCGCGATGCGGTTATTTCGCGAGCTCAGGGTGAGGCGGATCGTTTCTCCAAGCTGGTCACCGAGTACCGCAAGGCGCCGGACGTAACGCGTGAGCGCTTGTACCTGGAGACCATGCAGGAAGTGATGAGCAATACCAGCAAAGTGCTGGTGACCGGAGACAAGGGGCAGAACAATCTGCTTTATCTACCGCTGGACAAGATGATCAATAGCCGCAGCGAGAGCCCGGAGCGTTCGTCAGCAGTCTCAGCGTCAGGCGCTTCGACCCAGACGACACGGATTCCGCCAGAGCTTGATCCTCGCGAAGTGCGTACAAGGGAGGTCCGCTAAATGAGCAATAAATCCCTGACCGCCCTGATCGTGGGCGTGGTGTTGGCGATCGTGGCCTGGAACAGCTTCTATATCGTCTCGCAAACCGAGCGAGCGGTATTGCTGCGTTTCGGGCGGATCGTCGAGCCTGACGTCAAGCCGGGCATCCATGTGAAGATCCCTTACGTGAACAGCGTGCGTAAGTTCGATGCGCGCTTGATGACCCTTGATACGACAACGTCACGCTTCCTGACCCTGGAAAAGAAAGCGCTGATGGTCGACTCCTACGCAAAGTGGCGGGTCGATGATGCAGAGCGCTTCTACACGGCGACGTCCGGCATGAAGCAGATCGCCGATGAACGACTGGCGCGCCGGCTGGAAGCGGCATTGCGAGATCAGTTCGGTAAGCGGACCCTTCATGAATCCGTCTCCGGTCAGCGCGACGAGCTGATGGGGCTGGTAACCAACAGCTTGAATCGTGCGGCACAGCAGGAGCTTGGCATTGAGGTGGTGGACGTTCGTGTGAAGGGCATCGACCTGCCTCGCGAAGTCAACCGCAGCGTGTTCGAACGCATGAGTTCTGAGCGCGAGCGCGAGGCGCGCGAGCATCGGGCCAAAGGTCAGGAATTGGCTGAAGGTATCCGTGCAGATGCGGATCGCCAGCGTCGGGTCCTGCTCGCCGAGGCTTTCCGTGAGGCCGAGGAGTTGCGCGGTGATGGTGATGCGCAGGCGGCTGCAATCTATGCGGCAGCCTACGGCCAGGATCCTGAGTTCTATTCCTTTCATCGCAGTCTCCAGGCCTATCGCGACAGCTTTGCCAGCAAGGACGATGTGTTGGTACTTGATCCCGATAGTGACTTCTTCCGCTACCTGGGATCAGGCTCCGTTCGCTAAATCCTAATGGTCCGCCCGGCAGGACGATTCGGTCCTCCGGGTGACCCCTTGGCAAAAGGTTGCTATGATCCGCCAGCCGGGGAAAACCCGGCTTTTTTGCGTCTGCAACCCTGTGGTTGCAGGCAGTTCCGAGCATGGTTTGCCATGCATATCCCCTTGCGGGGCATGGCGCTGTGCCATGGTTCGAACAAATCGCACGCGACCGTGGGCTGGCTTCGGCTGCAGCCCCGGTGTTCGTCTGCTTGAATTGGCTTGCCGTATCGAGAGGTGATTGGCGAAATGGCAACGGTAGACCGCTGGCTGCTGCCAGATGGCATCGAAGAGGTGCTGCCGCCCGAGGCGGCGCGTATCGAAACCGCACGGCGTCGTGTGCTGGATCTGTTTCAGCGCTGGGGCTACGAGTTGGTCATCACCCCGCATGTCGAATTTCTCGAGTCGCTGCTGACCGGTGCCGGGCAGGATCTCGATCTGAAGACCTTCAAGGTAATCGACCCGTTATCGGGCCGGCAGATGGGCTTGCGTGCAGACATCACGCCTCAGGTTGCCCGGGTCGATGCGCATACGCTGCGTCGCGAGGGTCCGAGCCGCCTTTGTTATGCCGGCAGCGTCCTGCATGCAAAGGCGCAGGCCCTGTCCACCTCACGCAGCCCCATTCAGCTTGGGGCCGAGCTGTATGGCGATAGCAGCACATCCAGCGATGTCGAGGTGATCAGCCTGATGCTCGAGACGCTTGGTCTCGCCGATGTGCCTGATCTGCATATGGATCTCGGGCATGTTGGCATCTATCGCGGTCTTGCTCGTGCGGCGGGATTGTCGGGGGCGGCAGAGCAGCAACTCTTCGACGCGCTGCAGCGCAAGGCCATGGATGAAATAGCCGAGCTGACGAATGCTGTGGAGCCAGCCCTGGCAGAAATGCTGCGAGCGTTGGCGCGCCTGTGTGGGGGTCGCGAGACGCTGGATACCGCAAGGGCCGTTCTGGCCGACGCGCCGCAGGCCGTGCGGGATGCGCTCGATGGGCTGGTTGAGATTGCTGATCAACTGGCCGAGAGATATCCGGCGCTACCGTTGTATTTCGACCTGGGCGAACTACGGGGTTATCACTATCACACCGGTGTGGTGTTTGCTGCCTTCGTGCCAGGCATGGGTCAGTCGATTGCGCAGGGCGGTCGCTACGATGACATTGGTGCCGATTTTGGTCGTGCGCGTCCGGCGACCGGGTTCTCGACCGATCTGAAGACGCTGGTCAGCCTGGGCAACGCCGAGCTGACTTCCCCGACCGTCGGTATCTGGGCGCCATGCAGCACCGATCTGGCAGTGTGGCAGGTGATCAGCCAGCTGCGCGAGCAAGGAGAGCGCGTCGTGCAGGCGCTGGATGGTCAGCAGGCTGATGCGGCGTCAGAGGCTGGGTGCGACCGGCAGCTATCGCTCATAGATGATTCCTGGGTTGTGGTTCCGTTGGTCCGCTGAAGAACCCGGTGGGATGCGCTAGGCTGGTTTTCGTGTTTTTTCGCCGGTTGTGGCCGGTATGCTTCGCCGAAGAGGACAAAGGTTTATGGGTAAGAATGTCGTGGTCCTGGGCACCCAGTGGGGTGATGAGGGCAAGGGCAAGATCGTCGATCTGCTGACCGATCAGGCAGCTGCCGTGGTTCGATTCCAGGGCGGTCACAATGCCGGTCACACGCTGGTTATCGACGGCGAAAAAACCGTGCTGCATCTGATTCCGTCCGGGATCCTGCGCGAGAACGTGCAATGCCTGATCGGCAATGGCGTGGTGGTTGCTCCGGATGCGCTGATGCGCGAAATCACCAAGCTGGAAGAGAAAGGCGTGCCGGTTCGCGAGCGCTTGCGCATCAGCCCTGCCTGTACATTGATCCTGCCGTACCACGTGGCGCTGGATCAGGCGCGTGAAGCCTCGCGTTCCGAGGGCAAGATCGGTACTACCGGGCGCGGCATAGGCCCAGCCTACGAAGACAAGGTCGCGCGACGCGGGCTGCGTATCGGTGATCTGTTCAATCCGGAGCGATTTGCCGTCAAGCTGCGCGAGTTGCTCGAGTATCACAACTTCATCTTGCAGAATTTCTACAAGGTCGAGCCTGTCGACTTCCAGAAGACGCTAGACGAAGCGCTGGAGTACGCGGAAATCCTCAAGCCGATGATCACCGACGTATCTGCTCGGCTGCATGAGTTGCGTAAGCAGGGCGCTCGCATCATGTTCGAGGGTGCGCAGGGTTCGCTGCTCGACATCGATCATGGCACCTATCCGTACGTCACCAGTTCCAGCACCACGGCTGGCGGTACAGCGACCGGTTCCGGCTTTGGCCCCTTGTACCTGGACTACATTCTGGGAATTACCAAGGCATACACCACTCGGGTCGGCTCGGGACCGTTCCCTACCGAGCTGTTCGATGAGGTCGGTGCGCGGCTGGCAGAGCGGGGGCATGAGTTCGGTTCGACGACCGGGCGCGCTCGTCGCTGTGGCTGGTTCGATGCTGTTGTCCTGCGTCGTGCGATCGAGATCAACAGTGTCTCGGGTATCTGCCTGACCAAGCTGGATGTCCTTGATGGTCTGGAGACAATCCGTATCTGCGTGGCCTACAAGGATCGCAACGGCGACGTACTGGTCGATGCGCCTACCGATGCGGACAGCTATCAGGGGCTTCAGCCGGTCTATGAAGAGGTGCCGGGTTGGGCTGAGTCCACGGTTGGCTTGAAGTCGCTAGACGAACTGCCGGCTAATGCTCGTGCCTATATTAAGCGCCTTGAAGAGCTGGTCGATGCGCCAATCGATATCATCTCCACCGGTCCTGACCGTAACGAGACTATCGTGCTGCGTCACCCCTACGCCTGATCGCGCTGCTGCGTGAAAGGAGGTCGCCATTGGCGGCCTTCTTTGTTTCTAGGGTGCTTCGCTTGCGAGATGAGGTCAGGCGCACGCTGCCGGATGGCCTGAACGAAAAAACCGAGCCATTGGCTCGGTTTTTTCTGAAGAGTGGTGCCCAGGAGAAGACTCGAACTTCCACGATGTTGCCATCGCTAGGACCTGAACCTAGTGCGTCTACCAATTCCGCCACCTGGGCACATTGCGATGATTGCTCATCGACTTGATTGTCGATTGCTGGTCAAGGCCGACAAACCTTGTGTCTATGAAACTCCCGCGGGTGCAGGGGTCTCATCGAATAATGGTGCCCAGGAGAAGACTCGAACTTCCACGGTGTTGCCACCGCTAGGACCTGAACCTAGTGCGTCTACCAATTCCGCCACCTGGGCACTGCAAACGATGATACTTCGTCGTTTCCGTGTTACAACGTCTACCAGACATTGTGGGCGCGAACTATACGGCTGGGGTTATGCCTTGTAAAGCCCCGCTCAGGAAAAATAATTCGCGTGAAAGCTGCCCTGGGCATGCGTTTCGCGCTTCAATAGATATAGGGCGTTTCTGCCCCTATAAATGAATGAAAGGTGACATCTCTTAATGGCCGATTGGCAATCCCTCGACCCCGAGGCCGCACGTGAAGCGGAAAAGTACGAAAACCCTATTCCCAGCCGCGAGCTGATCCTGCAGCACCTGAGCGAGCGCGGCTCGCCGGCCGCGCGCGAGCAACTGGTCGAGGAATTCGGATTGTCCTCCGAAGAGGACATCGAGGCTCTGCGCCGCCGTTTGCGTGCGATGGAGCGTGATGGTCAGTTGATCTATACCCGGCGTGGCACCTATGCCCCGGTAGACAAGCTGGACCTGGTTTGCGGCCGTGTAAGCGGTCATCGCGATGGCTTCGGCTTTCTGATCCCCGATGATCGAAGTGACGATCTGTTTCTCAGTCCGGCGCAGATGCGCCTGGTATTCGATGGCGATCGCTGCCTGGCCCGAGTCGCCGGGCTCGATCGGCGTGGTCGGCGCGAAGGTGCCATCGTCGAGATCATCAGCCGTGCTCACGAAACCATCGTTGGCCGCTATCAGGAAGAAAGCGATATCGGTTTCGTCATGGCCGACAACCCCAAGATCCAGCAGGAAGTGCTGGTGACTCCTGGGCGATCCATGGGTGCCAAGCCGGGGCAGTTCGTGGAAATCAAGATCACTCATTGGCCTACTCAACGCTTCCAGCCGCAGGGCGATATCGTCGAAGTGATCGGCAACTACATGGCGCCGGGGATGGAGATCGACGTCGCGCTGCGCAGCTTCGACATTCCCCACGTCTGGCCTGAAGCCGTGAAGCGCGAGGCGGCCAAGCTCAAGCCTGAAGTGGAGGAGAAGGACAAGCAAAAGCGTGTCGACCTCCGCCATCTTCCGTTCGTCACGATCGACGGTGAGGACGCGCGTGACTTCGACGACGCCGTATTCTGCGAGAAGCTCAGTGGCTGGAAGCTGTTTTCCGGCGGCTATCGTCTGTATGTCGCTATCGCAGACGTCTCGCATTATGTGAAGGTCGGGTCCGCGCTGGATCAGGAAGCCGAGGTGCGCGGCACTTCGGTGTACTTTCCTGAACGGGTGGTGCCGATGCTCCCTGAGGAGCTGTCCAACGGGCTCTGCTCTTTGAACCCTCATGTCGATCGGTTGGCGATGGTCTGCGAAATCACCCTGAGCAAGTCAGGGAAGATGACGGACTACCAGTTCTATGAAGCTGTCATACATTCCCATGCCCGGCTGACCTATAACAAGGTCAGCAGCATGCTGCAGGAGCCAGGATCAGCTGAAGGCAAGCGCCTGACGGGTGAGTATTCCGAGGTGCTGCCGCATCTCAAGCAGCTGTACGCGCTATACAAGATCCTGCTCAAGGCGCGGCATACCCGTGGCGCCATCGACTTCGAGACGCAGGAGACCCGCATCGTCTTTGGCGCAGGGCGCAAGATTGCCGAAATCAAGCCGACCGAGCGCAACGATGCGCACAAGTTGATCGAGGAATGCATGCTGTGCGCCAACGTGGCCACTGCACGCTTCCTGCAGGATCACGACATCCCCGGTTTGTACCGAGTACATGACGGCCCGCCACTGGAGCGCCAGGAAAAGCTTCGGGCGTTCCTCGGGGAGCTGGGGCTGACGCTGCACAAGGGCAAGGAAGGTCCTACGCCCAAGGATTATCAGGCCCTGCTGGAGCATATCCAGGGGCGTCCCGACTTCCACGTAATCCAGACGGTAATGCTGCGTTCGCTGAGCCAGGCGGTGTACAGCCCTGATAACAACGGACATTTCGGTCTCAATTACGAGGCCTATGCGCACTTCACCTCACCGATTCGCCGGTACCCCGACCTGCTGATTCACCGTGCGATCCGCAGCGTTATCCGCTCCAGACGTGACACCTCGCATGTGCGTCGTGCGGGTGCGACCAGCATGCCCAAGGCCCGCATCTATCCCTACGATGAAGCGGCGCTGGAGCAGCTTGGCGAGCAGTGCTCGATGACCGAGCGGCGCGCTGACGAGGCGACCCGCGACGTGGTGAACTGGCTCAAATGCGAGTTCATGAAGGACCGGGTCGGCGAGAACTTCCCGGGCGTGATCACGGCGGTCACCGGGTTCGGGCTGTTCGTCGAGCTGACGGACATCTATGTCGAGGGCCTGGTGCACGTAACGGCGATGCCAGGCGATTACTACCACTTCGATCCGTTGCACCACCGCCTCTCTGGCGAGCGAAGTGGTCGCAGCTTCCGCCTTGGCGACAGTGTTGAAGTGCGCGTGATGCGGGTCGACCTTGATGAGCGCAAGATCGACTTCGAACTGATTGGCGGCGGCAGCAAGACCGGCATAGGTGAGCGCGCCTCTTCGGATAGTCGAGCTCCCCGGAAAGACGGCAAGGGCAAAAAGGGCGCTGCTGTATCGGCGAGCAATGGCAAGGACTCGGCCAGTCCTGACGTACTCAAAAGCCGCGAGATCAAAAAGGCGCTCCTGAGCGATGCGAAGGGAGGCGGTGCTGCCAAGAGCAAGCCCAGGCGCAGTGGCTCCAAATCGAAGTCGGTCGACAAGGCGGCATCAAGGCCCGAGGGAGCTGCGCCGCGTAAGCGTAAGGCCAAGTCATGAGTGATCTGGAAAAGGTCTACGGTGTGCATGCCGTCGAGGCTCTGCTTCGCCATCATTCAAAGCGGGTCAAGCAGATCTGGCTGGCAGAAGGGCGCGACGACCCGCGGATCCAGGCGATCCTGACCCTCGCGGCGCAAGCAAAGGTTCGCATCGGTCAGTGCGAGCGTCGCGAGATGGATGCGTGGGTCGAGGGTGTCCACCAGGGCGTGATCGCTGAAGTCAGCCCCAGCCAGGTCTGGGGTGATGCCATGCTCGAGGAGCTGCTTGATCGTACCGAGGGCGCGCCGCTGTTGCTGGTGCTCGATGGCGTAACGGACCCGCATAATCTGGGGGCCTGCCTGCGTACCGCCGATGCCGCGGGCGCTCTGGCGGTAATCGTTCCGAAGGATAAGTCCGCCACGTTGAACGCCACGGTGCGCAAGGTGGCATGTGGTGCTGCTGAAGTCATTCCGCTGGTAGCGGTCACCAACCTGGCTCGGACGCTCGAAAAGCTGCAACAGCGCGGTCTCTGGATCGTCGGTACGGCCGGAGAAGCCGAGCAGGAGATCTATGATCAGGATCTTAGCGGGCCGATCGTCATGGTGATGGGGGCTGAGGGCAAGGGGATGCGTCGCCTGACCCGCGAGCATTGCGATTTTCTGGTGCGCTTGCCCATGGGCGGCAGCGTGAGCAGTCTCAATGTTTCCGTTGCCACTGGCGTCTGTCTGTTCGAGGCGCTGCGCCAGCGCCGCTCGGCCATGCGGGCAGGTTAGGGCGCCTCGTTGATCTCCATCCGCAAAGGTGTTTTTGCTTCGGAAACGGATCGTACTTGTCGCGGTCAATAATCCGATCTGAATCTGGCACTCAAGCCTTCACTTAAATCTTTGGTTCGGTTGAGCGTCGGGCGGCTGTCCGGCGCCAGCCTTGATATAGCCAGCGCCAGGCTCGCATCATGGAGGTGGTATGCCGCAACGCCCGTCTTTCGAGGCTCTTTTCCAGGTTTCACCAAACGCCTACCTGTTGTTGGACCCTGATCTGGTGATCCTGGATGCCAATGCGGCTTACCTGAAACTCACCGCGCGGAATATCAGTGAGATTGCCGGGCGTCGCATTCAGGACGCGTTTGCTGCCGATCCGCAGTTTCCTGAGTCGACCCATGTTGATGAGTTGCTGGCGTCGTTTGGCAGAGTGCTGCGCACCAAGGCTCCCGATACCCTGCCTGTGATTCGCTATTCGATTGCTGTCAGCTCCGAGCGTGACGCCGCCTATGAAGATCGTTATTGGAGCGCCACTCATACTCCGTTGCTGGATGAGCGGGGAGAAGTTCTGGCAATCCTCCAGCACACCGTTGATATCACTGAGCTTCAGTCGCTGAAGGATTCGTTGCGTTCTGCTGAACCTTCTGCTCAGCCAGTACAGCAGATCGAGGCCGCGATCATCTCTCGCGCCCGATCGATTCAGGACGAAGGAAATCAGTTGCGCCAGTTGTTTGCGCAAGCGCCTGGGTTCGTCTGTTTTCTCCGCGGGCCGGAGCACGTGTTCGAGCTCGTCAACGAAGCCTACCAGCAGCTTACAGGGCACCGTCATCTCGTGGGCAAGTCGGTGCGTGAGGGGCTGCCCGAGCTTGAAGGCCAGGCATTTGTCGCGTTGCTCGACGAGGTTTACCGTTCCGGTGAGCCCTACATTGGCAGGGACATGCGGGCGCTGTTGCAGCGCCGACCGGAAGCCGAGCCGGAGGAGGTCTTCGTCGATTTCGTCTTCCAGCCGATCATCGAACGCGAGGGCCAGCCTTCCGGGATTTTTGTGCTCGGCAGTGACGTTACCGAGCAGCATCGCAGTCAGCAGGAGCTGCGCGAGCATCGCGAACGCCTCGAGGAGTTGGTGCGCGAGCGCACCCGCGAATTGCTCGACAGCGAATCCGAGCGCCGTGCCGCTCAGGCGGCATTGCTGCAGGCGCAGAAGCTTGAGGCGGTCGGCAAACTGACGGGGGGTATCGCGCACGACTTCAACTACATGCTGCAGGTCATCGGTGGCAATCTGCAGTTGCTGCGCCGCAACCTGAGCGCGGACGAGACCGCTCAGAGGCGGCTGGAGTCCGCGGTGGGCGGAGTGGAAAAAGGGGCTCGCCTGGCATCCCAGTTGCTGGCCTTTGCCAGCCGGCAACCGCTGCAGCCCCAATCGGTTGATGTCGGCGATCTGCTTGGGCAGATGAGCGAGCTGCTCAATGGTGCCCTGGGGCGTGCGGTTCAGGTTGATGTCGATGTCGCTTCCGGTCTGTGGCCCGTGTTTGCCGATGTCGGCAATCTTCAGGCGGCCATTCTCAATCTGGCTGTCAATGCGCGTGATGCAATGGCCAGTGGCGGTCTGCTGTCTCTGCGGTTGCGCAACTGCGTTCTGGATGTGGCTCGGACCGCCGGCCATCCGGGTGCCGAAGCCGGGCCTTACGTAGAGCTCGCTGTGATTGACGAGGGTGAGGGCATGGCCCCGGATACGCTTCAGCGTGCGTTCGAGCCATTTTTCACTACCCGAAAGGACAGCAATGCGTCAGGCCTCGGTCTGAGCATGGTCTACGGTTTCGTCAAGCAGAGCGGGGGGTTCGTCGAGCTGGAAAGCGAACAGGGGCGTGGCACATCGGTTCGTGTATATCTGCCGAGTCGCGTCGCGTTGGGTGAGCAAGCCGGACGGGTAGCCGCAGGCCCCGCCCAGCTGGAATCCGCCTGGCCTTCGCCTGAGCAGACTGGCGTGACGGAATCTTCCGGCCTGAACATCCTGTTTGTCGAGGATGACCCGACCCTGCGCATGCTAACCGGAGAAGTCATGGAAGAGCTGGGGCATGAGGTCAGCCTTTGCGAATCGGCCGAGGCAGCATTGGATCAACTGGCCAGACAGTCCTTCGACGTGTTGCTCACCGATGTCGGTCTCGCCGGCATGAGCGGCATCGAGCTGGTGCGTCAGGCCAAGGCGTGCGACGCCGACCTGAGCGTCGTCATTGCCTCAGGTTATGCAGTTGACGCTCGCGAAGTCGGATTGCCAGACCTGCGCTCCATGCTCAAGCCTTACGACATCCATCAGGTCAGGTCTCTGCTTGAAAGCATTCAGGCCGAGCGAACCATTGCCGGGCGCGGCTAGGCTGGTCAAATATTCACCAAATCGCCTTGCGCGGTCGTCCGGGCTTCTCTAGAATTGCGCCCCTTGCCCGGATGGCAGGCGTTTGCGCGCCTCTCTGGCTGGCAAGTCAACATCACTGATCCACTCCTTGCCTGATCCGCGTTGTGCGGCAGGCTGCAACCCGTAAGGAGCAACAATGCGTCATTACGAAATCATCTTTCTGGTCCACCCCGACCAGAGCGAGCAGGTCGGCG
>DGLA01000007.1:0-68630 GCA_002387205.1 Stutzerimonas stutzeri
ACGAAATTTTCCTCGCCATCGGCATGTTCACCGCTATCGTGCTCGCACTGGTGGTGATCATCCTTGCGGCGCGCGCCAAGCTGGTCTCCAGTGGCGACGTGAGCATCGAGATCAACGGCGAACGCACCATTACCGTTCCGGCTGGCGGCAAACTGCTGCAGACTTTGGCCGCTAATAACATCTTCCTCTCGTCCGCCTGTGGCGGCGGCGGTACATGCGCTCAGTGCAAGTGCATCGTCGAGAGCGGCGGCGGCGAGATGCTGCCCACCGAGGAATCGCACTTCACCCGTCGTGAGGCTGGCGAAGGGTGGCGCCTGTCCTGCCAGACTCCGGTCAAGGCGGACATGAAGATCGAGGTTCCGGAAGAGGTCTTTGGCGTAAAGAAGTGGGAGTGCACGGTTCTGTCCAATCCCAACGTCGCTACCTTCATCAAGGAGCTGACCTTGAAGCTGCCGGAGGGTGAGAATGTCGACTTCCGTGCTGGCGGATATGTGCAGCTGGAGTGCCCGCCTCACGAGGTCCGCTACAAGGATTTCGATATCCAGGAGGAATATCGCGGCGACTGGGACAAGTTCAACCAGTGGAAATACGTGTCGAAGGTCGACGAGACGGTGATCCGCGCCTACTCGATGGCGAACTACCCGGAAGAGGTCGGTCTGGTGAAGTTCAATATCCGCATTGCATCGCCTCCGCCGGGTAAGGACGATTTGCCACCAGGCAAGATGTCGTCATGGGTCTTCAGCCTGAAGCCCGGCGACAAGGTTACCGTTTACGGTCCATTTGGAGAGTTTTTCGCCAAGGATACCGATGCCGAGATGGTCTTTATTGGCGGCGGCGCGGGCATGGCTCCGATGCGTTCGCATATCTTCGACCAGCTCAAGCGGCTGAAGTCCAAGCGCAAGATGAGCTTCTGGTATGGCGCTCGCTCGATGCGTGAAGCGTTTTACGTTGAGGAATACGATCAGCTGCAGGCTGAGAACCAGAACTTTCAGTGGCATCTGGCCTTGTCCGATCCGCAACCCGAAGACAACTGGGAGGGCCCGACCGGTTTCATTCATAACGTGCTGTATGAGAACTACCTGAAGGACCATCCGGCCCCAGAGGACTGTGAGTTCTACATGTGCGGCCCGCCTATGATGAACGCGTCGGTGATCAAGATGCTCACCGATCTGGGCGTCGAACCGGAGAACATCCTGCTCGACGACTTTGGCGGCTAGCATGCTCTATGCGTTACTGCAGCCCGTCACCGTTGTCGCCCTGGCGGCAGCCCTGACGGGCTGCCTGTTTCAGGAGAAGGTCGAGAGCTACTCTGGCCCGACCATGGGCAGTACCTATTCGGTCAAATACGTAGCGGGGGACGCGCCTGTTTCCGTCAAGCAACTCAAGCGCCAGACGGAGTCCATCCTTGCCGAAGTCGACCAGCAAATGTCGACTTATCGTGCAGACTCGGATATCGAGACGTTCAATTCCCTTCCGGCTGGGGCCTGCATGACCGTGCCGGAGGGCATTCGCGATCTCGTCCGGGCAGGGCAGCAGCTTTCCGATGAAAGTGGCGGAGCCCTGGATCTGACTATCGAGCCGCTACTCGATCTTTGGGGCTTTGGTCCCCATGGTTCGGGCGAGCGGGTTCCCTCCGCTGAGGAAATTGCCACGGCGCGAAAAAGAGTCGGCCATCAGCACCTGACAATCAGGGGTGAGCAACTCTGCAAGGACGCCGATGTACAGGTCGATTTCAACAGTATCGCTGCAGGTTATGCAGTGGATCGGGTTACCGCAGATCTCGAGGCCTCCGGCATCACACGTTACCTGGTGGAGATCACCGGCGAGCTGAAGGCTCTAGGGCAAAAGCCCGACGGATCCCCATGGCGTATTGCCATCGAGGCCCCGCATGACAATGAGCGTGTGGCGCAGCGAGTCATTGAGCTGGATGGGTATGCCGTGTCGACATCCGGGGACTATCGCAACTATTTCGAGCGTGACGGCAAGCGCTACTCGCACACCCTTGATCCTCAAACCGGTGCGCCTATCGAGCACAACCTGGCGGCAGTGACCGTTGTCGACCCCTCGACATTGCGTGCGGACGGGTTGTCTACTGTGCTCATGGTAATGGGGCCCGAGCGGGGCTTGGCGTATGCGGCGCAAAAAAAGATCGCCGCGTTCTTCGTCGTCCGTAAAGGACATGAATTCGTTAGCAAAAGCACCGAAGCCTTTGATGAGTTGTTTGGTGCGGGAGCAGAGAGATGACTTGGCTGATCGTTTTCCTTGTAATGTTGCTGGTCGTGTTTGGCATGTCCATTGGAGTGATCATGGGGCGAAAGCCTATCGCCGGATCCTGTGGCGGTATCGCCAACCTTGGCATCGAGAAAGAGTGTTCGATCTGCGGCGGCAGCCGCGAGAAGTGTGAGGAAGTAAATGAGCAGGCGAGCCGGGGTGAGAAGACCGATCTCGCGTACGACGCAACCAGGCGCTAGCCGCCAGGGTTGATGGTAGGCGATGGTCGAAGTCATCTGCACCTCAGTTCAATAGCTGCGGTGCCAAATGCATGGAGGCTGGTCGACCAACGACCCGGGCCCAGGCGCGTCGGTCGAAACATCCGCACAGGGTCCAGCGAATTCGTTTAAAGCGGCAGGTCTGCCTGTCGCGTGTTCAGGGGTGTATATGGCTGTCTACAACTACGATGTGGTGATTCTGGGCTCGGGCCCCGCCGGCGAAGGTGCGGCGATGAATGCGGTCAAGGCAGGGCGCAAGGTCGCGGTGGTGGACAGCAGGCCACACGTCGGCGGCAATTCGACCCACCTGGGAACCATTCCTTCAAAAGCGCTGCGCCACTCGGTGCGGCAGATCATGCAATACAACACCAATCCACTGTTTCGTCAGATCGGCGAGCCGCGCTGGTTTTCCTTTCCTGACGTGCTGAAAAGTGCCGAGAGCGTCATCGCCAAGCAGGTCACCTCACGAACCGGCTATTACGCACGTAACCGCATCGACATTTTCTTCGGCACTGCAAGCTTTGCAGACGAGCAAACCGTGGAAGTGGTCAGCAGCAATGGCATGGTGGAAAAGCTGGTTGCAAGCCAGTTCATCATTGCCACCGGCTCGCGACCCTACCGGCCATCCGACGTCGACTTCACCCATCCGCGAATCTACGACAGCGACACCATCCTTACCCTGAGTCACACCCCGCGTCGCTTGATCATCTATGGCGCCGGCGTGATCGGTTCCGAGTATGCGTCAATCTTCAGTGGGCTCGGTGTGTTGGTTGACCTGATCGACAACCGCGATCAGTTGCTCAGTTTTCTCGATGACGAGATTTCTGATGCGCTCAGTTATCACCTGCGTAACAACAACGTGCTGATCCGCCACAAAGAGGAATATGAGCGTGTCGAGGGTGTTGATAACGGGGTCATCCTGCATCTGAAGTCAGGCAAGAAGATCAAGGCAGACGCTTTCCTCTGGTGTAATGGGCGTACCGGTAATACCGACAAGCTTGCACTGGAAAACATTGGCTTGAAAGTCAACAGCCGTGGCCAGATTCAGGTTGACGAGCATTACCGTACCGATGTTGGCAATATCTACGCGGCTGGCGACGTAATCGGTTGGCCATCGCTTGCAAGCGCCGCATACGACCAGGGCAGATCTGCCGCGGGCAGCATCGTCGACAACAACAGCTGGCGATTCGTTGACGACGTCCCGACCGGTATCTACACCATTCCGGAGATCAGCTCGATCGGCAAGAACGAGCGTGAACTCACTGAGGCGAAGATTCCGTACGAGGTCGGCAAAGCGTTTTTCAAGGGCATGGCGCGAGCGCAAATTTCAGCCGAGCCGGTGGGAATGCTGAAAATTCTGTTCCACCGGGAAACGTTAGCAGTGCTGGGCGTTCATTGCTTCGGCTATCAGGCGTCGGAAATCGTCCATATCGGCCAGGCGATCATGAACCAGCCGGGCGAGGCGAATACCATCAAGTATTTCGTCAACACCACGTTCAACTATCCGACCATGGCGGAAGCCTACCGTGTCGCTGCGTTCGATGGGCTCAATCGGCTTTTTTAAGCGGCTCCGACCGGTGGCCTGAGCCGGTCGGAGAGGACACCCGGAACTGGCGCTGGCCAAACCGGGAGAGCTTATGAGGTCAGGTGGGGAGGCCGCTGTTCAGGCGGCCTCTTTGTTGGCTAGCTCCGGCGCAACGTGGAGACGGCAAGGCCAGGATAGTCGGTTATCAGGCTATCGACACCGAAATCGGCCAGGCGCCGCATCAGTGCCGGCTCGTTCACCGTCCAGACCGAGACATGCAGTCCCTGCTGTCGGGCTTTGGCGATACGCTCGGGGGTGCACAGGGTCCATTTGAGTGCTAGCAGTTCGCAGTCATATTGCTTGGCGACCTTCAACGGGTCCAGCCAGCCATACTCTGCAACGAGCCCGCACGAGAGTTCGGGAGTCAATCGTCTCAGCGCTCGCAACACCTCCCGTGAGCCTGAGGTTACGGTAATCCGGTCCAGCAGGCCGTGACGTTCGGCCAACGCCTTGATCGCCAGTACCGAGCGTGCCGCTCTGACCCTGGATGCGCTTTTTACTTCAAGCTGCCAGTGTTCGAAATCGCATTGCTCGAACACTTCGGACAGCCGGGGGATGGGGCATGGCTGTTTCCAGTCAGGCCCGACGTGGCGAGCGTCATAGCGGGTCAGCTCGTCGGCGTCATGTTCGACGACCTTTCCGCGACGCCCGGTGGTGCGTTTCAGCGTCGGGTCATGGATAACCATCAGCTCGCCGTCCTTCGAGAGGTGAAGGTCGAGTTCGCAGCGTCGCACGCCGCGATCAAGGCATTGCTTGAAGCCTGCCAATGTGTTTTCGGGCGCTTCGCCCTTGGCGCCGCGATGGCCGTAGATAAGGGTCACGGTTGACTCTCTGCTTGCTGATAGATGAAACGCTGGTGATGCACGACGCTATTGATGACCCTGTCGCCCTCGAAATACACGGAAAATTCCCGATAATCCCAGCGAGTGATTGGAGGCAATCCGACGGCAGGATGTTCCTGATCGGCAAGACCAAAACGCTCAAGCACATCGATTTTGGCATCACCGCGGTTGGGAAGGGCAAGGTCGACCGGACCTTGCTGGCCCACCGGGATTCTGATGTCTTCAGCCTTTGCTGCAGCACAGAGGCTGGTGATCAGCAGGATAAGCGTAACAAGGCGCATGGGTCAGATTCCGTTCTGTTTCTCGCGGGCCAGGCGACGTTCGGCTGCCTGCTTCTGCAGGATATGCCGAGCAAGCATCTGCCGTTGTGCATCAGTCAACGCTTCGAAACAGGTGCCGATTGCATAGGTGCCGTCTTCCTGGGCCTGGCAGCTGGATACTCGCGAAGTCAGCAGCATGCCGAGTCCCTGAGGCATGAGTATAAGCTTGAGTTTCCAGACGGAACCTTCCGCAAGTGGTCGATCATGGGTGAAGCTGATGCCGCCTTCGGAGAGGACTACTTCTCGCGCCGGGCCGATCTCGTCCAGCAGCTCACGCGCTATTAGCTGACCAAGCAGGTCGATGCGCTTGTTTTGTACCTTGAGGTAGTTCCCCAGGGTGCGGTTGCTCTCAGCAATCTGCCGCAGCAGTAGCTGCGCTTCAAGATCCAGCTGATGGAGCTCGCCGAGCAGGCCGAACAGCCTTGACGACGCCATGTCGGAGACTGTTTCAGCGTGTTCCATGGGCAGGATTTCCAGTGCGATCCTGTCCTCGATACGGTAGTATTCGCGGCGGTCGCCAGTGTCTTCAGTGTGCATGTCTATCCCTGGGCTGCAGTGATGGCTTGAGTGTATCAGGCCGCCTGGCAAGGTCATTCAGCTTGTTTTTCCCGCCAGCGAAAGCGAACTCATCGATTTATGTTCAGACCGCTGTCAGTGTATATCGGAGCGCGTTATACACGCGCCAGACGTCGCAGCCTCTTCGTCTCCTTCATCTCTTTTACCTCCATGATCGGGCTCGCACTCGGTGTTTTGGTGATGATTGTCGTGCTGTCGGTGATGAACGGGTTCGATCATGAAATGCGCACCCGTGTATTGGGTATGGTTCCCCACGCCACCATTGAAAGCCCGACGCCCATCGATGATTGGCGAGCCCTGGCGCAGCGCCTCGGGCAACACGAGCAGGTCGAGGCAATAGCACCTTTCATCCAGATGCAGGGGCTGCTGACCAACCGGGGGCAGGTCACCAAGATCCTTATCAACGCTGTAGATCCGGTGCTCGAAAATGATGTCTCGATCATCGGGCAGTTCTTTCAGGAAGGCTCGCTGGAGAGCCTTGCGCCAGGAGAGTTCGGCATTGTTATCGGTGACAACGCCGCACGAAAGCTCGGCGTTGGCCTTGGCGACAAGGTGACCTTCGTAGCCCCGGAGGTCACGGTTACTCCGGCGGGCGTGTTTCCCCGCATGAAACGTTTTACCGTTCGCGGCATCTTTCATGTCGGTGCCGGAGAGATCGACGGTTACGTGGCAATGGCCAATATCTCCGACCTGGCGCGGTTGCATCGCTGGAGGCCAGATCAGGTGCAGGGGCTGCGCCTGCGTTTCGCGGATCTGTTTCAAGCGCCGCGTCTTGCCTGGGACATGGCCGCTCAGATGGGCGATAACTTCTACTCCCGCGACTGGACGCGTACCCACGGCAACCTCTACCAGGCGATTCGCATGGAAAAGGCGATGATCGGTCTGTTGCTGTTGCTGATCGTTGCTGTGGCCGCCTTCAATATCATCTCGACTCTGGTCATGGTCGTGACCGACAAGCGCGGCGATATCGCCATTCTGAGAACGCTTGGCGCAACGCCGAAGCAGATAATGGGCATCTTCATGGTGCAAGGCACGGTAATCGGCGTGGTTGGAACCTTGGTCGGCGCCTTGTTCGGCATGTTTGCGGCTGTCAATGTCAGCAACTGGATCGCCTCACTGGAGCGGCTGATCGGGCATAAGTTTCTGAATGCCGATGTGTATTTCATTGACTATCTGCCGTCCCGGTTAATGACCCAGGATGTTGTTCAAGTCTGCGTTGCGGCGCTTGTCCTGAGTTTTCTCGCTACCCTATATCCGGCGTGGAAAGCGGCCCGAACCCAGCCTGCAGAGGCCTTACGTTATGAGTGAGCTGGTTATGAATGACAGGTCGTCGCAAGACGCCGCCGTATTGAGCTGCCGCAATCTGGGCAAGCGCTACGAGCAGGGTCCCGAATCGGTTGACGTGCTTTCCAATCTGCAA
This sequence comes from Stutzerimonas stutzeri, assembly GCA_002387205.1. Taxonomy (GTDB): domain Bacteria; phylum Pseudomonadota; class Gammaproteobacteria; order Pseudomonadales; family Pseudomonadaceae; genus Stutzerimonas; species Stutzerimonas stutzeri_N. Next base: position 7,233 of record DGLA01000007.1, read on the forward strand.
CTGGAGCTGTACCCGGGGCAGCGGGTTGCGATCGTGGGCAGTTCCGGTTCCGGCAAGAGCACTCTGCTGAATCTGCTGGGTGGTCTCGACACGCCAAGCGAAGGTAGCGTGTGGCTTGCAGGCGAGGAGCTGTCTGCGCTCAGCGAGAAGGATCGAGGCTTGTTGCGCAATCGAGCGTTGGGATTCGTCTATCAGTTTCATCATCTGCTGGCGGAATTCACAGCGTTGGAGAACGTTTGCATGCCGCTGCTGATCGGCAGGACACCTATCCCCGAAGCCCGTGCACGGGCAACCGAATTGCTGAAGCGGGTAGGGCTCGGCCACCGGATCGCCCACAAGCCGGCAGAGCTGTCGGGGGGAGAGCGTCAGCGTGTCGCAATCGCTCGCGCGCTGGCCAATCGTCCAGCGCTGGTGTTGCTGGACGAGCCGACCGGAAACCTGGATCACCACACAGCACAGGGCATCCAGGACCTTATGCTCGAACTGAGCAATTCGTTGCGCACCGCTTTCCTGGTAGTCACCCATGACCCGCAGCTGGCCGCGCAAATGGACCATATCCTGCGTCTGGAAGACGGTCGGCTGGTGGCCGGTTGATGTTCAGGCCGCTAAGCATCTTTATCGGTAGCCGCTACACGCGAGCCAAGCGCCGTAACCATTTCATCTCGTTCATTTCGCTGACGTCGATGATCGGCCTGTCGCTGGGCGTGCTGGCGATGATCATGGTGCTGTCGGTCATGAACGGCTTTCAGCGAGAGATGAGCAATCGAATCCTGGGGATGGTTCCGCACGCCGTAGTCGCCGGTGATGGGGTGCCGCTGGACGATTGGGGACCTGTGGCCGAACAGCTGGGTGCAGATCCGGATGTGCTTGGCGCTGCGCCCATCACTCAACTTGAAGGGATGCTCTCCTACAAGGGGACCATGCAGCCTATCGAGATCAATGGAATCGACCCTGATGCGGAGGACCAGGTGTCTATCCTCGGTTCAAGGATGGTCGCCGGGAGCCTCGACGACTTGGAACCGGGGGAGTCCGGGGTCATCGTTGGCCTGATGACGGCGCGCCGCTTTGGCTTGAAACTCGGCGACAAGCTGACCCTGATCGTGCCGGAGCTCAGCGACGCGCCAGGCGGCATCACACCGCGCATGCAGCGCCTCAATGTGGTTGGCGTGTTCAAGGTCGGCGCTGAACTTGACGGCACTCTGGCGATGATCCATCGCTCCGATGCTGCACAGATTCTACGTTGGGAGCCTCAGCAGGTCGAAGGGGTGCGGCTGAAGCTGAAGGATCTCTATCGTGCCCCGGAGGTGACCGCTCAGCTGGTGGCGAAGTTGGGTCAAGGCTATCGGGGCGAGGACTGGTCCCTGACTCAGGGCAGCCTGTTCAGCGCGATGAAGATGGAAAAGACCATGATCGGTCTGTTACTGCTACTGATCGTGGCCGTTGCGGCTTTCAATATCATCGCGACCCTGATCATGGTCGTGGCCGATAAGCGAGCAGACATCGCCATCCTGCGAACCCTGGGCGCCACGCCTCGTCAGATCATGACCATCTTCATGGTGCAGGGCAGCATCATTGGAACGACCGGTACGCTGATCGGCACTGTGCTGGGTGTGTTGGGTGCGCTGAACGTCAGTACGCTGGTGGGGTGGCTGGAACGCATCTCTGGCCAACACATCTTCAGTTCCGATGTTTACTTCATCAGTACCTTGCCATCTGAGCTGCGGCTGCAGGACGTGTTGCTGGTAATAACGGCCGCTCTGACCCTGAGCTTTCTCGCAACACTCTATCCTGCCTGGCGAGCCGCACAAACCCAGCCCGCCGAGGCGCTCAGGTACGAATAACCTTCCTTTTAGCGACGCCGCAGCTGGCGCTTTTGCCAATTGCGGCCGACCCACCAGCGCCAATAGGCTTGGGTTGACACGTAACCCAGTACGCCGAGGACCAGACCGACCACGAGCGAGCCCAGGTACAGGGGCTCCCAATGGCTGCTCAGCATTTTCTGCACCCACGCAAGGCTGAGTTCCATCGGCATGGGAGAGACAGGCGTATCCATCAGCCAGGCCCCTACCTTGTAGTTGCAGTAAAAGACCGGCGGCATGGTCAACGGGTTGGTCAGCCAGACAAGACCTACCGCGATGGGCAAATTGGCTCGGGCCGGCACGGCACAGAGCGCAGCTGCGAGCATCTGCAGCGGCATGGGAATCATCGCCCAGAACAACCCGATGGCCATGGCTCGCGAAACTGAATGCCGGTTGAGGTGAAGCAGGTTTGGTTCGTGAATCAGCGCGCCGAGAAACCGCAGTGACTTGTTGGCCTTAATACGATCCGGGTGCGGCATGTAACGTTTGAAAAAACGACGCGGCATGAAGGTTCTCTGGCAGGCTGAAGCCTGCCAATTATGCCTGAAAGGCGACATGGCGCTGAGAGTAGTTTGTGACATTGCATCTACACTTGCGTCACGAGATGAATCGGTCGGCGTGCTGAACCGTCCCCCGCCGGGGTTGCACCGATGCTGTGGAAAGGAATCCAGGATATCCGATGCGTATTGCACTGCTCGCGCTGGCGGTAGGCCTTCTGCTGCTGCGCTTTTTGCCCGTACTGCCGCCTGTCTGGATGCTATGGGCTCTGCTTCTGGCGGGGCTCGCATTGTTACGAACGCGAGGCTGGCCCGTTGCGCTCTTCTGCCTTGGGCTCTTCTGGAGTTGCATGAGTGCGCACTGCGCTCTGGACGATCGTCTGCCCAAGGCGCTCGATGGCCGAACGTTCTGGCTGGAAGGCCGAGTGACTGGCCTCCCGGATGTGCGCAAGGGTGTGGTGCGGTTCGAACTTGACGATATCTCGTCACGCCATGCGGGCCTGCCATCACGCCTACGCCTCGCATGGTACGACGGACCCTCCATGCGAGCGGGTGAGAGATGGCGCGTGGCGGCAAAACTGAAGCGACCACGGGGGCTGGTCAACCCAAGTGGATTCGATTACGAAGCCTGGTTGCTCTCTCAGCGGATCGGTGCCAGTGGCACGGTCAAGGCTGGTGAACGCCTGAGCGCAGCGGAAGGCGAGGGCGGTTGGCGGGACCGCTTACGACAGCGCCTCCTTGGTGTCGACGCCCAGGGTCGTGCCGGTGCAATTGCTGCCCTGGTCGTCGGCGATTCAAGTGGCTTATCGATCGCCGATTGGCAGATATTGCAGGACACCGGCACTGTGCACCTGATGGTGATATCCGGGCAGCATGTCGGGATGCTGGCGGGCTTGTTATACGCGCTGGTCATGCAGTTGGCGCGTTGGGGAATCTGGCCTGCACGGCTTGCCTGGCTGCCCTGGGCCTGTTGCCTTGCCTTTGCGGGAGCGATGGGATACGGCTGGCTGGCTGGGTTTGAGGTACCCGTACAGCGGGCATGCGTAATGGTGGGCTTGGTACTCCTGTGGCGACTGCGATTTCGCCACCTGGGTGTTTGGCTACCGCTGTTGCTGGCGCTGGATCTGCTGCTTCTGCTGGACCCTCTGGTCAGCCTTCAGTCGGGTTTCTGGTTGTCCTTTTTAGCTGTCGCCCTGCTTGCGTTGATATTCAGGAACCGTCTCGGCAATTGGCGGTGGTGGCAGGCCCTGGGTCGCGCCCAATGGAGCATGGCGCTCGGCCTGTTGCCAGCGATGGTTGCGCTCGGCCTGCCGGTCAGCCTTAGCGGGCCGGTCGCCAATCTCTTTGCTGTTCCGCTAGTGAGCATCCTGATCGTGCCGCTGTCCTTGCTGGGCACCGCGCTGCTTTGGCTTCCGGGGGTAGGTGAAGGATTGCTCTGGTTTGCAGGAGGGTTGCTGGCCATCCTTTTCGAGGCGCTGCAGTGGCTGGCCGGTTGGCAGCCTGCTTGGGTGGCGGTCCAATTGCCGCTATGGGCATGGTTGCTGGTTGCTGTTGGCGCCCTGCTGCTGCTGTTGCCCGCCGGGGTGCCGTTCCGCCTGCTCGGCCTGATGCTGCTGACGCCGCTGGTATATCCACCTGCAACCCAGCAGCCGGCTGGCGAGGCTGAGGCCTGGATATTCGATGTAGGGCAGGGCCTGTCGGTGCTGATCCGTACCCAAAACCATGCACTTCTCTACGACGCTGGCCCTCGCTATGGCGACCGTGATGCTGGAGAGCGTGTCGTATATCCCTCCTTGCGGGCGCTGGGTCTGGATGGTCTCGACTTGATGATCCTCAGTCACGCTGACAGTGATCATGCGGGAGGCGCTCCTGCGATCCAGCGTAGAATGTCAGTTTCGCAGGTGATAAGCGGGGAGCGCCTGCAATTGCCTGTTTCACTGGGTGCGCAAGCATGCCAGTCGGGCAGTGGCTGGATGTGGGATCAGGTTCGCTTCACGCTGTGGCAATGGAAGGAGGCGAAAAGCGGCAACCAGGCGTCCTGCGTGCTGCTTGTTGAAGCAGCCGGTGAGCGACTGCTGCTGACCGGGGATATCGACGAGCCAGCCGAGCAGGCCTTGGTGGATAGCGGCCTGGCGATCGATGCGCAGTGGCTGCTGGTGCCACATCATGGCAGCCGTAGCTCATCTTCAGCCGCTTTTCTCACGGCCGTAGGCGCGGCGGGCGCGCTGATATCGCGCGGCGAGCACAATGCGTTCGGTCATCCGCACCCGGACGTCGTGCAGCGATTGCAGCAGGCAGGCATGGCTCTCTACGACACGGCGGAGCGGGGCGCCTTGATGGTTCGCCTCGGCCGCTTCGGCCCTGTCGAAGGTCTTCGCGACGAACCGCGGTTCTGGCGGGAAAAATGAGAACCGGGGCCGTCGGCGGTCTGGTGACCCTATGCTAGAGTGGCGCCACTTTTTCGAGGGGGATTCATCTCGTGTGGGAGCTGGTCAAAGCGGGCGGCTGGATAATGCTGCCAATCATCCTGTGTTCCATCGCTGCTGCCGGTATCATTGCCGAGCGCCTCTGGACGCTGCGTCCTAGCCGTGTCACCCCTCCGCATCTGCTAGGGCAGGTCTGGAAGTGGATAAAGGACAAGAAGCTGAGCAACCAGAAGCTCAAGGAACTGCGCGGGGATTCCCCCCTGGGCGAGATCCTCGCGGCCGGCCTGGCCAATTCGAAGCATGGCCGTGAAATCATGAAGGAATGCATCGAAGAAGCGGCGGCCCGTGTCGTCCATGATCTCGAGCGCTATCTTAATGCGCTCGGCACGATCGCCGGAATCGCACCGCTGCTGGGCTTGCTCGGTACCGTACTTGGCATGATCGAGATATTTGGCGCCTTCATGGGTGCGGGTATGGCCAATGCACCCTTGCTTGCTTCCGGCATTTCCAAGGCGTTGATCACCACTGCCGCAGGCCTGATGGTTGGCATCCCGGCGCTTTTCTTCCATCGCTTTCTGCTGCGCCGCGTCGAGGAATTGGTCGTCGGGATGGAGCAGGAGGCGATCAAGCTAGTGGAGGTGGTACAAGGCGACCGTGATGTCGATCTGGGTGAGGGCAAGGCGTGAAGTTTCGGCGCAAGGCTAGGGAAAATGTCGACATCGGTCTGGCTCCGCTGATCGATGTGGTGTTCATTCTGCTGCTGTTCTTTGTAGTCACCACGACCTTTACTCGTGAAACACAGCTCAAGGTCGACCTCCCCGAGGCCGCCAGCGGCACACCACCGCAAGAAGCCGAGAAGAAACAGCTGGAAGTGGTTATCGACGTGGACGGAAATTTCAGCCTGAACGGCAAGCCGTTGATCAAACACGACCTCAATACACTGATGGCTGCGCTGACCAAGGAATCCGCCGGTGACACCAGCCTGCCGATGATAATCAGCGCCGACGGCAAAACGCCTCATCAGGCCGTGATTACCGCAATGGATGCTGCGGGCAAACTCGGATTTGCGCATTTGCGCATCACCACTGTAGAGGCCCAGCCGGAGCCCTGATGTCCTTTGCCGACCGCCTTCAGCGCGCCTGGTACCACGGGCATCCGGCGCTGGCGTTACTGACGCCGCTCGAGGCGCTTTACCGGTTCGTGGTCAGGGGCCGGCGTAACAAGTATTTGCAAGGAAAGCAGGATAGCCATCGTGCACCTGTGCCCGTTGTGGTGGTGGGCAACATTACGGTTGGTGGTACTGGCAAGACACCGATGATCCTCTGGCTCATCACACATTGCAGGCAGCGAGGCTTGAAAGTGGGTGTCGTAAGCCGCGGGTATGGGGCCATGCCGCCGGCGTATCCGTGGCTTGTGCAGCCTGACCAGTCCGCGGCCCAGGCCGGTGACGAACCCCTTTTGATTGCCAGACGGACGGGCGTGCCCGTAATGATCGACCCGGATCGATCTCGGGCCGTAGAGGCGCTGCTCAAGCGTGGACCGCTGGACCTTATCCTGTCAGACGACGGCCTGCAGCATTACCGACTCGCGCGTGATCTGGAGTTGGTGCTCATCGATGCAGTTCGTGGTTTGGGGAATGGCCGCTGCTTGCCGGCTGGCCCTCTACGAGAACCTGCCGAGCGGCTGCAAGCTGTCGATGCGGTGCTGTACAACGGCGCCACTGCCGACTGTGCCAAAGGCTTTGCTTTCAATCTGCGCCCGTCAGGCCTGGTTGAACTCATCAGCGAGGCCTCCTGGGCGCTTGATCATTTCCCTCATGGCCAGCAGATGCATGCCGTCGCCGGTATAGGCAATCCACAGCGTTTCTTCGCCACGCTCGAGGCGCTACACTGGCGACCGATTCCACATCCCTTTGCAGACCACGCCCGATACAGCCTGGAGCAGCTGACTTTCAGCCCTCCGCTACCGGTGGTGATGACTGAAAAGGATGCGGTCAAATGCCGGGCATTCGCGCTCCCTGGCTGGAGCTATCTGCAGGTGCAAGCCGAGCCTTCGGCGGCGTTCGTAACCTGGTTCGATGCACAGCTGGACCGATTGCTATCTGACCCCCGCTAAGCGGCACGATCTGCCATGCGCAGTCGGCTGCTACCAAGGACTGCGCATGGATACCAAACTGCTCGACATACTCGCCTGCCCCCTGTGCAAGGGGCCCCTGAAGCTCACCGACGACAAGTCCGAACTGATCTGCAAGGCAGACGGGATGGCGTTTCCGGTGCGTGACGGCATACCGGTGATGCTGGAAAGCGAGGCCCGCACGCTTGACGTGGATGAGCGGCTGGAAAAATGAGCGACGCCTTTACGGTTGTGATTCCGGCGCGTTACGCCTCCACGCGTCTTCCCGGCAAGCCGCTGCAGGATATCGCCGGAAAACCCATGGTCAGGCATGTCTGGGAGCAGGCCTGCAGAAGCGGCGCTCAGCGGGTGGTGATTGCTACTGATGATCACCGCATTCTTGAGGCGTGCACCGGGTTCGGTGCCGACGTCCTGCTCACGCGCACCGAGCACAACTCTGGCACAGACCGCCTCGCCGAGGTCGCTCAAAAGCTGGGCATGGCGGCTGACGAGATCGTCGTGAATGTTCAGGGCGATGAGCCTTTGATCCCACCATCAGTCATCAATCAGGTGGCCAGCAACCTTGCCCTACACCCAGAAGCAGCAATCGCAACCCTGGCGGAACCGCTAGAAGATGTCGAGTCGCTGTTCAACCCGAACGTCGTCAAGGTGCTGTCTGACATGCACGGTCTAGCCCTAACGTTCAGTCGCGCGCCGTTGCCGTGGGCACGAGACGAGTTCGCCCGCGACAAGGCCATATTGCCGTCTGCTGTGCCGTATCGAAGACACATCGGAATCTATGCTTATCGAGCGGGCTTTCTCGCCGATTTCGTCGCCTGGGGCCCGTGCTGGCTGGAAAGCACCGAATGTCTGGAGCAACTGCGCGCGCTCTGGCATGGCAAGCGTATCCATGTCGCCGATGCCATCGAAGCGCCACCGGCCGGTGTCGACACGCCGGAAGACCTGGATCGTGTTCGCTTGCTGTTAGAGACGCAAGCGTGAAGATCCTGTTCGTGTGCATGGGCAATATCTGCCGTTCCCCCACTGCCGAGGCAGTGTTTCGCAAGCATCTGGAGAATGCCGGGCTTGAAGGTCAGGTTTTCATCGATTCGGCGGGGACCGGGGACTGGCATGTCGGCAAGGCTCCTGATCAGCGTGCCTGCGCAGCTGCGACCAGGCGGGGCTATAACCTCCATGAGCTGAAGGCGCGACAGGTGACGCGCTCCGATCTGGAGCAGTTTGATCTGATCCTGGCAATGGATCACGACAACCTGGCATGGTTGCAGGCGTTAGCCAACGAGGATACCCGAGCGGAGCTGGACTTGCTGTTGCGTCGCTTCTATCTGGGTCGAGACGCCGTTCCCGACCCCTATTTCGGCGGCGCAGACGGCTTTGAAGAAGTGCTCGACCTTATCGAGCAGGCTTCGGTGCGGTTGCTTGATGAAATCAGGCAGCGCCTGTGACCCTGCTCATCGAACGCGGACACTCGCTCAAGCCTCACAATACCCTGGGTGTCGAGGCCCTTGCGACTCGGTATGTCGAGGCGCATGACCAAGACGAAGTAATGGAAGCGTTAGGCGAAGCAAAGCGTCTGGGTGTTCCGCTATGGATACTGGGCGGAGGAAGCAACCTGTTGCTGACACGGGACATTGACGCATTGGTTCTGCGCATGATGACTCGCGGCGTGCGCATTCTTTCCGACGACGGCGATAGGGTGGTTCTCGAAGCGGAGGCGGGGGAGCCTTGGCATCCGTTCGTGCTTCATAGCCTTGAGCTCGGCTTGTCCGGGCTGGAAAACCTGAGCCTGATCCCGGGTACGGTAGGTGCTGCGCCTATCCAGAACGTCGGTGCGTATGGTGTCGAAATCAAAGACATCTTCGCTGGCCTGACGGCACTGGATCGGGAAACGGGGCAGCTTCGGGATTTCAATCGCGAGGACTGCCAGTTTGGCTACAGAGATAGCCTGTTCAAGCAACAGGCCGGGCGCTATATCATTCTGCGGGTGCGTTTTGCATTGCAGAGAACCGCTGCGCTAACACTCGATTACGGTCCGTTGCGCGAGTGGTTGCGCAGGCATGACATATTGGTGCCTACCGCGAAAGATGTGAGTCGAGCCGTGTGTGCCATCCGCCGCGAGAAGCTGCCTGATCCCCTTGTGCTGGGAAATGCTGGCAGTTTTTTCAAGAATCCGCTGGTGCCTGCCTCGTTGGCGGACCAGCTGCGCCAGTGCTTTCCGGGTCTGGTCGCCTTCGCTCAGGATGACGGTCAGGTGAAGCTGGCAGCAGGTTGGCTGATCGAGCAGGCGGGTTGGAAAGGCTATCGTCAAGGCGATGCCGGGGTGCATGCCATGCAGGCCCTGGTCCTGGTTAATCATGGGCGGGCGACGGGCGAGGAGATCCTCCAGCTCGCTCACCAGATTCAGGCCGACATTGCCGAGCGGTTTTGCGTACACCTCGAAATCGAGCCGAACGTCATCTAACGCTCTACCGCCCCGTGGTTGCTTCCGGTTGCCTGGAGCGGCTTGCTAGGCTCCGACTTGGCGGTCAACGGGCACAAAAAAAGGGATGCCGAAGCATCCCTTTTCTATCTCTGCCGGTCAGCTCTGGCGCTTTTGTTCGTCGCTCTGCTCTATGGGCTCGTCACTCGCCTCTGGTTGAGCTTCAGGCACCGTTGCATCTAGCCGCTTGGCGGCGCCCTGTTCAGCCTCTGTTTCAGTCGGCTGCTGCTCGGCTTGGTCGCCTGGCTGCGCCTCGCCAGTGGCTTCGACCACTACAGGCTTTTCGGGCATAGGCTGATCAGCTTCGCTAACGACGATTTCTGGGCTGGCCAAAGGCTCTGGGTCAGTCATCGACACCTGCGCAGCGGGTTCCGCTTCGACCTGAGCGGCCTCCTTTGCCAGCCGCTCTTGCTCGAGGCGGCGGCGGCGAACTTCGCGAGGATCATTTGGCGCTCGGCCTGATGATGGAGCAGGGGATGCTGGCATCGGAGCGGCCACTGCCTCGGTGTTTTCGACAACAGGCGCTACCTCGGCTTCGACATCTCGGCTGACAGGCACAGGCTCCGGCTGGGGCACAGGCTGGTTGATGGCCTCGGTCTCAGCGATCACTGCCGGGGCATAGGCAGGAGTCTCTTCGGCCTGCGCCTCTGCGGCAGGCAGATCGGCCGGCTCTTCGGAGCTCGCAATCGGCAAGGTCTCGACCGGCGGCTGCTCCTGAGCGGTTGTGGTTTCGTCAGTGGCCGTCGTTGTTGCCTCTTCACTCTCTCCCGTATGGGCAGCAATTGCTGCTGCGGTTGCAGCAATGGCAACCTGCTCGGATTTTACCGGTGCATTGCTTTCGCTGACCTCAGGCGTTGTTGCCTCGGCATCGCTGTTTTCGATCTCGTTACCGTTGGCATCGCGCTGACGGTCACGGCGATTACTGCGGCGGCGCTGACCGCGGGAGCGGCGACGTGGGCGATCGTTACCTTCGGTAGTCTCCCCCTGTTCGTCCTGAATAACGTCAGTCGTCTCTTCGGTCTGCTGCGCCGTCTCGTCGCTCAGGTTCTGCTCAGCTCGAGGCTTGCGCTCTTCGCGCGGCGGGCGTGGTTTGCGCTCTGCGGGCTCTTCGTTGCTGGTTGGCTGAGGCTGTTCGTCGATCGGCGCGCGCAATTCGCGCTTGCGCTCTTCGCGGGGTTGGCGGTCTTCCCGAGGGGCGCGCTCACGGCGTGGCTGCGGCTGTTGAGCGCTGCTGTCGGTAGCTTCGGCCACCTCACGGTTTTCGCGTGGCTTGCGATCTTCGCGCGGTGGTCGAGGCTGACGTTCTTCGCGCGGTTGACGTTCTTCGCGGGGCGCTCGCTCCTCACGCGGAGCACGCTCTTCCCGTGGTGCTCGGTCTTCGCGCGGCTTGCGCTCCTCGTCGCGGTTATTCCTCGAGTCGCGGCGACGGTTCTGCTGGCGGCCGCTGCGGCGTTCATCATTGCGTTGTGGGCGATTGCTGGTAGCGGGCTTTTTCTCTACCTCTACGGATGGCGCCTCTGGCTTGCCGGCGAACAATCCGACGAGGGTTTTGACCAGGCCTTTGAACAGGCTTGGTTCCTGGGCAGCTGGCGCAGCGGCTGGGGCGGCCGGTGCGGGGGGCGTCGGCGCAGGTGCGGAACGCTGTGGAGCTGTCTTGACTGCAGCTTCCTGACGTACCAGCGTACGGGTCGAGCTGACAGGCTGCGCTTCCTCGACCTCGGTCGGGCTCATCTCGTAGCTGGCTTGGCCGGCGACGATGTCCGGGCTGTCGTCACGCAAGCGCTGCACTTCAAAATGCGGAGTCTCAAGATGATCGTCCGGCAGGATGAAGATGCGCGCGCGGGTGCGCAGTTCAATCTTGGTGATGGCATTGCGCTTTTCATTGAGCAGGAAAGCGGCTACCTGGAAAGGTACACGTGCACGCACCTCCGCGGTACGATCCTTCAGCGCTTCTTCTTCGATCAATCGAAGAATGGCGAGCGAGAGGGATTCGACGTCGCGGATGATGCCCTGCCCGTTGCAACGCGGACAGACGATGCCGCTGGTTTCGCCAAGCGAGGGGCGCAGACGCTGACGGGACATTTCCAGCAGGCCAAAACGTGAAATGCGGCCAACCTGGATGCGGGCCCGGTCGGCTTCAAGCGATTCACGGACCTTTTCCTCGACGGCGCGCTGGTTTTTAGCCGGTGTCATGTCAATGAAGTCGATGACAATCAGTCCGCCGATATCGCGCAGGCGCAATTGACGAGCGATTTCTTCAGCGGCTTCGAGGTTTGTCTGGAGGGCCGTCTCTTCGATATCACCGCCCTTGGTGGCGCGTGCCGAGTTGATGTCGATGGAAACCAATGCTTCGGTCGGGTCTATGACGATGGAGCCGCCGGATGGCAGCTTCACTTCACGCTGGAAGGCGGTTTCGATCTGGCTCTCGATCTGGAAACGGTTGAACAGCGGTACGCTGTCTTCGTACAGCTTGATCTTGCTGGCATATTGCGGCATCACCTGCTGGATGAAGCTCAGCGCCTCATTCTGGGCTTCGACGCTGTCGATCAGAACTTCACCGATGTCCTGGCGCAGATAGTCGCGGATGGCGCGAATGATGACGTTGGATTCCTGATAAATCAGGAAGGGTGCAGCGCGGTCCTGCGAAGCTTCCTTGACGGCGCTCCACAGCTGCAGCAGGTAATCCAGGTCCCACTGCATTTCTTCACTGGAGCGGCCCAGGCCTGCGGTGCGTACGATCAGCCCCATGTCTGCAGGAACATCAAGGCCATTCAGCGCTTCACGCAGCTCGTTGCGTTCCTCGCCCTCGATGCGGCGAGAGATGCCACCGGCGCGTGGGTTGTTGGGCATCAGGACGAGATAGCGACCGGCTAGGCTGATGAAGGTGGTCAGGGCAGCGCCCTTGTTGCCGCGCTCTTCTTTTTCGACCTGGACGATGACCTCCTGGCCTTCGCTCAGTACTTCCTTGATGTTGACCCGGCCTTCCGGCGCCTTCTTGAAATATTCACGGGAAATTTCCTTGAGAGGCAGGAAGCCGTGGCGGTCAGCGCCGAAGTCAACGAAGGCAGCTTCGAGGCTGGGCTCGACGCGGGTGATCTTGCCTTTGTAGATGTTGGCTTTCTTCTGTTCGCGGGCACCGGATTCGATGTCGAGATCGAACAGGCGCTGGCCATCGACCAGTGCGACCCGCAACTCTTCAGGCTGAGTTGCGTTAATTAGCATTCTTTTCATGTAGTACCGTCGGTTTCCATGGCAGCGGAAACGGCATTCGGCACACACGACTCTCGCGGTCGGTGTCAGGTGAGTCAGGAATGGTTGTAAGGCACTCCAGTGTCCAGCGACGTGAGGCCAGTTGTGCCTGCGTCGCGACGACATCTCCTGCATGCTGTCGGAACAGCAGCAATGGTTCGGGAGGAGGAATCAGCAATCGGTAGCGGACGGAATGAAGCGTCTGTGAAAGCCTTTGCTACGCAATCCGATGGCTGTGCATCTCCACCCAACACTCATACTTTGAAAATCGGGTGCCGCTCGCAGAATCCGGGAGCGGGTTATCGATTATCGCGATTCCCTAAAGGGGGCACGCATCATGTCTTCAAGGCTTGTTTCGGGACTTCACCGCTACTTGAGGGAAGCTCCGTCGGACGGCCTCACGTCCTAGAACATTGCTGGGTCAGAAATGGCGATATCGCTGGCATTTTCCGACCTGGCCACTTTTGATGGCGCTCGGGACTATAACAGCAATGTTTAAGTGCTTCAAATCCATGAAAATTGATATCATCCGCAGATGACCAATACCCCATCTCAGACCTCTGGCGTACAACTGCTTGAGGTCTCGCCGGAACTTGCCGGCCAGCGCATCGATAACTTCCTCCGAACTCAGCTAAAGGGCGTTCCTAAGACGCTGATCTACCGCATCCTGCGCAAGGGTGAGGTGCGGGTGAATAAAGGAAGAATCAAACCGGAATACAAGCTGCAGGCGGGCGATGTTGTTCGCGTGCCCCCGCTCAGGCTGGCTGAGCGCGACGAGCCGGCACCCCTGGCCCGGGGCCTGCTCGAACGACTGGAGGCGGCTATCGTCCATGAGGACAAGACGCTCATCGTCCTGAACAAGCCCTCGGGTATCGCGGTACATGGCGGCAGCGGGCTCAGCTTTGGTGTCATCGAGGCGCTTCGTCAGCTTCGTCCGGATGCCAAGGAGTTGGAGCTTGTCCACCGCCTGGACAGGGATACCTCGGGTCTGCTGATGGTTGCGAAGAAGCGCAGCATGTTGCGCCACCTGCATCAGGAGTTGCGTGGAGATGGGGTCGACAAGCGATACATGGCGTTGGTGCGGGGGCGATGGGAGACCAGCAAGAAGCAGGTCAATGCGCCGCTTCTGAAAAACACCCTGCGTTCGGGTGAACGGATGGTCGAGGTGACGGATGATGGCAAGGAGGCGTTAACGCTGTTTCGAGTGCTGCGTCGATTTGGAGATTTCGCCACGCTGGTCGAGGCCAGGCCTGTCACTGGCCGCACACACCAGATACGGGTGCATGCTCGGCATGCAGGGCACGGGATCGCAGGCGACAGCAAATACGGCGACGAGGAGTTTTCCAGGGTAATCCGCGAGCTGGGCGGCAAGCGTCTCTTTCTCCATGCCTACGCGCTCAAGGTTCCCCTGCCCGACGGGGGTGAGCTTGCGCTGGAGGCGCCCGTGGATGACGTCTGGGCGCGCACGCTGGAGAAGCTGGGTGAATAAAAGCTACAAGGTGCTGATCTTCGACTGGGACGGCACCCTGATGGACTCGATTGGCCGTATCGTTGAGTCAATCTCGGTCGCAGCAGTGAAATGCGACCTGCCGCCACTCGACGAAGTGACCATAAAAGGCATCATTGGTCTCGGCTTGCCCGAGGCGGTCTCAGCCCTGTATCCCCATGTCACGGATCTGCGGGAGGTCGATGCGTTTCGGCACGCTTACGCCGAGCATTACTTGCAGCTCGAGGCCGAGCCGTCGTCGCTGTATCCGGGCGTGGCGCATTGGCTCGATCTGTTTCGTGATCAGGGATATCTGTTGGCCGTTGCGACTGGCAAGGGGCGCCGTGGGTTGGACAGGGTGCTGCAAGGGCAGGGGTGGATGGACTTCTTCGATGTGACCCGTTGCGCTGATGAGACGGCAAGCAAACCTGATCCGCAGATGATCCACGAGATCCTGGCACATTGTGAGGTTCTGCCGGAGCAGGCGCTGATGATCGGCGATTCGGTATTCGATCTGGAAATGGCTAGCCGTGCTGGCGTCGATAGTGTCGCTGTGTCTTATGGTGCTCAAGCGGTGGATGTGCTTCGGTCCTATTCGCCATGTATGGTTATTGACCGTTTTTCGGAGCTTGGCGGCTGGCTGCGCTCCGGGGGTTCTGCTGAGGTAGTTGCAAATGTCGGATGAGTGGAAAGCACCGGAAAGCGATTCAAGGGAAGATCGCAATAGCTGGAAGTTGCTGGAGAAAACGCTTCTGGCTGGCGTCCAGGAGCAGCGGCGGTCTCGGCGCTGGGGCATCTTCTTCAAGCTGCTGACATTCCTCTACCTGTTCGGCGCTTTGCTGATGTTCTCGCCTGTCCTGAAATTGGCCGATGGCAAACACGCCGGCGAGCCTCATACGGCCGTGATCAATGTTCGCGGGATGATCGCGGATGAGGAGTCTGCAAGTGCCGACAACATCATCGGCGCGCTCCGTGCAGCTTTCGAGGATGCCAACACCCGGGGCGTCGTGTTGCGTATCAACAGTCCGGGCGGAAGCCCTGTCCAGTCGGGTTATATCTATGACGAGATTCGTCGTTTGCGCGGCGAGTATCCTGGCATCAAGGTGTACGCCGTGATTACCGATCTGGGTGCGTCCGGGGCCTACTACATCGCCAGCGCAGCGGATGAAATCTATGCAGATAAATCGAGCCTGGTTGGCTCGATCGGCGTGACGGCAGCGACCTTTGGTTTTGTTGAAACCATGGATAAGTTGGGCGTCGAGCGGCGCATATACACTTCCGGTGAACATAAGGCTTTTCTGGATCCGTTTCAGCCCGAGAAGCCGGAGGAGACCGAATTCTGGCGTGGCGTGCTGGCCACGACCCATCGGCAATTCATAGAAAGCGTGAAGCGTGGGCGGGGTGACCGATTGCAAACCGAGGGGCACCCTGAACTGTTTTCCGGCTTGATATGGTCTGGTGAGCAGGCGCTTGAGCTCGGGCTGGTCGATGGTCTCGGCAGTACCAGTTATGTCGCGCGGGAAGTCATCGGCCAGGATGAGCTGGTCGATTTCACGGTCAAGGACTCGCCATTGGATCGCTTCACGAAAAAGCTGGGTGCCAGCGTAGGTGCGCAGCTCGCCTTGTGGATGGGCTTTCAGGGGCCTCAGCTCAAGTAGCTTTGTAGGTTTCCGGGAGCTGGCCGCTCAGGGGATATCAAGGCCTGAATTGTTCAGCATCTCGACCAGCCTTATCAGGGGTAATCCGACCAGGCTGGTCACATCAGACCCTTCCGTTGCGCTGAAAAGGCTGACACCGAGTCCTTCTGCCTTGAAGCTCCCTGCGCAGTCGTAAGGCTGCTCTGCTAACAGATAGCGCTCTATCTGAGGCGCAGTCAGCTTGCGGAAATGAACCGTGTAGGGGATGCAATCGATCTGGATGACACCAGTTCTGCTGTCCAGCAAGGCCAGGCCGGTCAGGAACCGTACACTGTTTCCGCTGCAGGCTTGAAGCTGATGGACAGCGCGCTCGTGCGAGCGAGGTTTGCCGATAATCTGTCCGTCGAGCACGGCAACCTGATCCGAGCCGATAATAAGGTGGTCCTGATAGCTGCTTGCCAGGGCCTGGGCTTTTCCGGCAGCCAGGCGGCGTACAAGTTGTTCGGGTTGTTCGCCGAGGCAGGGGGTTTCATCGATATCCGGAGCCTTGGACTCGAAGCTCAGGCGTAACCGCGAAAGCAGATCTCGTCGGTAGGGTGAGCTTGAGGCGAGAAGCAGTCGGCGCATTTTCCTTCCTTTTATATAGGTGCCGGTTTGCTTGTCGGCAGAGGGAGATTATGGGGTTGAATTCCTTTGACAGTCGAGGGGCTCGTCCCTAGAATGCCGCGCTTATGTTGAAAGGACCAATACCTCCGCACGTTGATCCGCGCAAGCTCGCCGACCGAGCGGCTTCCCTACAGGGTGAGCTGCAGTTGTCTGAGCTGAAGCGACTCGTCGATCCTCTCGAGGACGACAAGGGTGCGGTGCGCGCCAGTTTTGAATTCGGGCGCGACGAGCAGCGCACTGTGGTTATCCGCAGCGAGCTGGATGTTGAGGTCACGATGATTTGCCAGCGTTGTCTGGAGCCGGTTGTTCTGCCTATTCACAGCGAGTGCGACTATGCCGTGGTGAATGAGGGCTCGAGCAGTCAGCACCTGCCCAAGGGCTATGACGTGCTGGAAGTGGGAGAGGATCCTCTGGATCTGCTGGCGCTGGTTGAAGAGGAGCTTTTGCTCGCTCTTCCGATTGTTCCACTCCATGACCCAGAAGTTTGCCAGCCGCCGGCTGGGCCTGATGAGCCCGAGCCGAATGAGGACGAGGTATCGCGGTCCAACCCGTTCAGCGTACTGGCTCAGTTAAAGCGTGACCCAAACGTTTAGGAGTTGATCCCAATGGCTGTTCAGCAGAACAAAAAATCCCGTTCCGCCCGTGATATGCGTCGTTCGCACGACGCGCTCGAGCCGAACGCCCTGTCCGTGGAAAAGAGCACTGGCGAAGTTCATCTGCGCCACCACGTTTCTCCGGAAGGTTTTTACCGTGGTCGCAAAGTGATCGACAAGGGCGCTGACGAGTAAATCTTGTCCGCTTCGATCATAGCGATCGATGCAATGGGTGGGGATTTCGGTCCCCACTGCGTTGTTCCTGCCTGCCTACAGTGCCTGGCTGATATCCCCTCGTTACACCTGACCCTTGTTGGTCAATCCTCTTGCATAGAAAATATCGTTTCCCGTCATCCTGATGTGGATCTGGCTCGCCTGCGCATTGTCGATGCCGATGAGGCTATCGGAATGGACGAACGCCCCACCCAGGCTTTACGCACCAAGCCGAGATCGTCCATGCGCGTTGCTTTGGAGCTGGTCAGGGACGGCCATGCCCAGGCCTGTGTTAGCGCTGGAAATACCGGTGCCTTGATGGCGCTTGCGCGGCATGTGTTGAAAACCCTGCCGGGAGTCGATCGTCCTGCGATGGCAACGGCGATCCCTACCCAGGATGGTGCCTGCCTGCTGCTTGATCTGGGTGCGAACGTAGACTGCACTGCCGAGCACCTCTATCAGTTCGCAGTGATGGGCTCGGTTGCTGCGCAAAGCCTTGGTATCGAGCAGCCGCGAGTCGCACTTCTGAATGTCGGCACCGAAGACATCAAGGGCAACCAGCAGGTAAAGGCAGCTTCGGTTTTGTTGCGGCAGGCGGCTGGGCTCAACTATCTGGGTTTTATCGAAGGCGACGGTCTTTTCCGCGGCGAGGCAGACGTAGCGGTATGCGATGGGTTTGTTGGAAATATCCTGCTCAAATCAAGCGAAGGACTGGCTCAAATGGTTGCGCTGCGTGTCGAGGCGCTGTTTCGACGATCGCTGATGTCGCGTCTGGTTGGGGCGCTGGCTCTGCCATTGTTGCGTCAGTTGAGGGCGGATCTTCGCCCTGCACAATACAACGGTGCCAGTTTTCTCGGGCTTCAGGGGATTGTGGTGAAAAGCCATGGCAGCGCAGGGATAGAAGGGTTCCGCTCCGCCATTTTGCGGGCCATGCAGGATGTCCAGCATAACCTCCCCGATCAGTTGCGTAGCCGTATCGGACAGTCATTGGTGACCAATCGGTCAGATGTGGCGGGTGATGATGTGACTGCTTCTGACGGCTCGTCATCCAACTGACAACTCGGTGCGCCCATGCGGCGTTTTTTGAGAACAACCACAAGAGAGTCGTTTCATGTCTGCATCACTTGCATTCGTCTTTCCGGGGCAAGGTTCCCAAGCGCTTGGCATGCTTGCCGAGCAAGGTGCCCAGGAATCGGTGGTCATCGATACTTTCTCGGAGGCCTCGTCAGCGCTGGGCTACGATCTCTGGTCGCTGTGTCAGCAGGGTCCAGAAGAACAGTTGAATCAAACTGACAAGACTCAGCCGGCCATCCTGGCCGCATCGATAGCGCTGTGGCGTCTGTGGTTGGCCGAAGGCGGTGTTAGGCCTGCGTTCGTTGCCGGCCACAGTCTGGGTGAGTACTCGGCGATGGTGGCTGCAGGCAGCCTGCCATTTGTTGACGCAGTGAAGCTGGTTGAGCTGCGTGGGCAGCTCATGCAGCAGGCCGTTCCGGCCGGTACTGGCGGGATGGCAGCCATCCTCGGATTGGAGGACGAGGACGTGCTGGCGGCCTGCGCTGAAGCGGCCCGGGGTGAAGTGGTCAGTGCGGTTAACTTCAATGCGCCAGGCCAGGTCGTCATCGCTGGCAGCGCGGCGGCTGTCGAGCGTGCCATCGACGCCTGCAAGGCGAGGGGTGCAAAGCGCGCCATGCCGCTGCCGGTCAGCGTACCGTCCCATTGCGAGCTGATGCGTCCCGCTGCTGAGCGTTTTGCCGAGGCTGTAACAGGCGCTGCCTGGCAGGCGCCTGAAATCCCGTTGGTCCAGAACGTCAGCGCGTCGATCGTGTCTGACCTCGATACGCTCAAGCAGGACTTGCTGGCCCAGCTGTATAGTCCGGTTCGCTGGGTTGAAACTATCATTACGTTGAGCGCCCGCGGCGTGACTGATCTGGTCGAATGTGGCCCTGGAAAGGTGCTTTCCGGTCTCAACAAGCGCTGCGTGAAAGGCATCAACACATACAATCTGGACACCCCCGACGCTTTTGCTGCCACTCGCGGCGCATTGGCTTGAGCAAAGGAGATAGTTATGAGTCTGCAAGGCAAGGTCGCCCTAGTCACTGGGGCTAGCCGTGGTATCGGTCAGGCGATTGCCCTGGAACTGGGTCGCCAGGGAGCCATCGTCATCGGTACCGCGACGTCTTCTTCGGGGGCCGAGCGCATCGCTGAGACGCTCAAGGAGAACGGTATCGAAGGTGCCGGACTGGTACTGGATGTTACGGATGACGAGTCTGTGGCGACCACGCTGGAGCATATCCAGCAGCACCTCGGACAACCGGCTGTACTTGTCAATAACGCAGGTATCACGCGTGACAACCTGATGCTGCGAATGAAGGATGACGAATGGCATGACGTGATCAACACCAACCTCAACAGCCTTTATCGGCTGACCAAGGGAGTGTTGCGCGGCATGACCAAGGCTCGTTGGGGGCGGATTATCAACATCGGCTCTGTGGTGGGTGCCATGGGTAACGCAGGGCAGGTAAACTACGCGGCAGCCAAGGCCGGACTCGAAGGGTTCAGTCGTGCGCTGGCGCGCGAAGTCGGTTCTCGAGGCATAACAGTCAATTCGGTGGCCCCGGGCTTTATCGATACCGATATGACTCGTGAATTGCCGGAAGCTCAGCGTGACGCGTTGTTGGGGCAGATCCCGCTGGGTCGCCTCGGTCAGGCCGAAGAGATTGCCAGGGTCGTTGCGTTCCTTGCTTCTGACGGTGCTGCTTATGTCACAGGAGCGACAGTTCCGGTGAACGGCGGTATGTACATGAGCTAATGTGACGCCTGGCGCACAATATTAGTCATAACGGCTAGCTGATCGGTTATAAAAATGCGGCTCGTTTATAGACAGAAGGTTGAAAGCGGGCTCATGCTTGCCCGCTTTCAGCTTGAAATGCGGAAAACGCTTTCTATACACTACCGCGCAGACCAGCTGCCTGGATTTTTCCATAGGAGTGAAAACAAGGTATGAGCACCATCGAAGAACGCGTCAAGAAAATCGTTGCCGAGCAACTTGGCGTCAAGGAAGAGGAAGTCACCAACAGCGCTTCCTTCGTCGAAGACTTGGGTGCCGACTCCCTTGACACCGTTGAGCTGGTGATGGCTCTGGAAGAGGAATTCGAGACCGAAATCCCTGACGAGCAAGCTGAAAAGATCACCACTGTTCAGGAAGCCATTGATTACATCAACGCGCACGCGCAGTAAGTTGTAATCCTGCTTCGAGCCAGTAAGCCGCACTGCCTTAATACAGGCAGTGCGGCTTTTGTTTGAAAGATCGAATTTCATTGGCTGCTGGATGGCAGTTGCAGTGATGATCGATTCTTGCCCGCAGCGACATGGGCAGATCGAATCGAACGAAAACGTATAGGAGAATTGCTGTGTCGCGTAGACGCGTCGTAATCACCGGGATGGGCATGCTGTCGCCGCTGGGGAACGATGTGCCAAGCAGCTGGCAAGGGATTCTCGCCGGCCACAGTGGCATCGGCCTGATCGAACATATGGATCTGTCCGCCTATTCCACGCGCTTTGGCGGATCGGTCAAGAATTTTGACGTTGAGCAGTATCTGCCAGCGAAAGAGGCACGCAAGCTCGACCTGTTTATTCAGTACGGTCTGGCGGCCAGTTTCCAGGCCGTACGCGATGCGGGCCTGGAGATCACCGATGCCAACCGTGAGCGCATCGGCGTTGCGATGGGGTCCGGCATTGGTGGCCTGACCAATATCGAAAACAGCTGCAAGGCACTGATCGAACAGGGGCCGCGGCGTTTGTCGCCGTTTTTCGTGCCAGGCTCGATCATCAACATGGTGTCGGGTTTCCTGTCGATTCATCTGGGCCTGCAGGGTCCGAACTACGCCATTGCAACTGCCTGTACGACCGGCACGCACTGCATCGGGATGGCCGCTCGCAACATCGCCTATGGCGAGGCAGACGTCATGATTGCGGGCGGCTCTGAAATGGCGGCCAGCGGGCTTGGGATAGGCGGCTTCGCTGCAGCCCGCGCATTGTCCACGCGTAACGATGATCCGGCTGCGGCCAGTCGTCCATGGGATAAAGGGCGCGATGGCTTCGTATTATCCGACGGGGCCGGCGCGCTGGTTCTCGAAGAGCTTGAGCACGCCAAGGCGCGTGGCGCACGTATCTACGCGGAATTGATTGGTTTCGGCATGAGCGCTGATGCGTTTCATATGACTTCTCCGCCTGAAGACGGTGCCGGTGCTGCGCGCTGCATTCACAACGCGATCGTTGATGCCCGAATCAGTCTTGACCAGGTCCATTACATCAACGCTCACGGTACGTCGACACCCGCAGGTGACAAGGCCGAGGCTGCTGCGATCAAGACCGTGTTCGGCAGCCATGCCTATGACCTTTCGGTCAGTTCCACCAAGTCGATGGTTGGGCACCTGCTCGGTGCTGCCGGTGCGGTCGAGGCCATCTTCAGCGTGCTTGCGATTCGCGATGAGGTGGCACCGCCAACGATCAACCTGGACGAGCCCGACGATGGCTGCGATCTTGATTTCGTTCCGCACGAGGCTAAACAGAGGCGGATCGACGTTGCCGTATCCAACTCCTTTGGTTTCGGTGGCACCAACGGATCGCTGGTCTTTCGCCGGTTTGCTGAGTGACAGCGAGCTGGGTGGACGGGCAGCCTGCAAACGAGCTGTCTGTTCATGATCGAGGGCTGGCATACGGCGATGGGTTGTTCGAAACGGTCAGGGTCATCGACGGCCAGCCCAGGCTGTTGAACAGACATCTGGATCGCTTGGTGCTTGGCTGCAAACGTCTATCCATTCCTCTGGACCTTGAGCTTGTGCGCAGCCAGCTCACTGCGTTCAGCGCGGAGTTGGGCGCAGGAGTGGCCAAGTTGATCATCAGCCGCGGCGAGGGGAGACGAGGGTATGCTCCGCCTTATCGGTGTCAGCCAAGAGTCATTCTTCTGGGCTCGCCCGCTCCAGACTACCCAGAAGCGAACGCTGAACGGGGCGTGCAGCTGTTTCCCTGCACCACTCGTCTTGCCGAGCAGCCCGCACTCGCAGGGCTGAAGCATCTCAATCGGCTCGAGCAAGTGTTGGCCCGTGCCGAATGGCAGGACGCTGCATTCGCAGAAGGCTTGCTGCGTGATACTTCTGGGCGGGTCATCGAAGGCGTCTTCAGTAACATTTTCCTGGTGCAGTCTGGCGTTTTGCTTACGCCTTCACTGGCTCGCTGCGGCGTCGCCGGGGTAATGCGTGCCGAAATACTTGCTCGCGCTCAGCATGGCAACATTCTGACCAAGGTACTCGATGTCTCGGCCGAACAACTGGACCGTGCAGATGAAGTTTTTGTCTGCAACAGCCTGTATGGCATCTGGCCCGTTCGGCAGTTGGAGCAGCGCGTCTGGTCCCCAGGTCCGCTCACACGTAAACTGCAGCGCTCCATCACCGATCTGTTGAGTGCTTCGTGATTCGAAAACTGTCCTTCGCGCTGCTCGGCGTTGCATTGCTGGCTGCGCTGTTTCTTGGTCTGGCTGGCTGGAAATTGCATACGGCTCTGGAGCAGCCGTTGCGCGTCGACGAGATGCGCATGCTCGAAGTCATGGCCGGGGACACGCCGAGTGGATTGTTCCAGCGTCTGGAGCGGGAAGGCATTCTGGACGGTTCGCTCTGGCTGCGCCTGCATTGGCGCCTCAATCTATCCGGTCACACACTGCACAGCGGCGAGTATCGGCTCTCACCAGGGATGAAGGCTCGTGATTTGATTGGACTGTGGCAACGGGCGGAGGTGGTTCAGCACACGCTGACCATCGTCGAAGGCTGGAATTTCCGACAGGTACGAGCCGCGCTGGAAGCCTTGCCGACTATCCAGCAAACACTGCCGGGGCTTTCGGACGAGGAGGTCATGGCGCAACTCGGTCATGCCGGCTTGCATCCTGAAGGTCGTTTCTTTCCGGATACCTACAGCTTCCCTCGTGGTGTCACTGATATCGAATTGCTCCAGCGGGCATTCACTCGCCTCGAAACCGTATTGAGCGAGGAGTGGCAGCAGCGTAGCGAAGCCTTGCCCTATGAAAACCCGTACCAGGCCTTGATCATGGCCTCGATCATCGAAAAGGAAACAGGGGTGCCTGCGGAACGAGGCGAGATCGCCGGTGTTTTCGTGCGCCGACTCCAGCAGGGCATGCTGCTACAGACGGACCCTACGGTCATCTATGGTATGGGCGATGCGTATCGCGGGCGTATCACTCGCAACGATCTGCGCAAGCCGACTCCCTACAACACCTATACCAACTCAGGCTTGCCTCCCACGCCGATCGCCATGGTCGGGCGCGAGGCGATCCATGCCGCCCTGCATCCGGTCGAGGGTAAAACGCTCTATTTCGTTGCCAGGGGCGACGGCAGTCATGTCTTCAGCGTGACCCTGGCCGAGCATAACCGGGCGGTTCGCGAGTTTCAGCTGAAGCGTCGCGAGGATTACCGTTCCAGTCCTCCTCCGCGCCAGTCGTCGGCGCCAAGCGAGAGTATGCAGTGACAGGATTGTTCATTACCCTGGAAGGCCCTGAGGGTGCAGGCAAGAGTACCAACCGGGAATATCTGGCCGAACGCTTGCGAGCACAGGGTCTGGACGTTCTGATGACTCGCGAACCCGGCGGCACCCCGCTGGCCGAACGGATAAGGGAACTGCTGCTCTCACCCTCCGACGAGCCCATGCACAGCGATACAGAACTGTTGTTGGTATTTGCGGCGCGTGCGCAGCACCTCGCCCAGGTGATACGGCCTGCGCTGGAGCGTGGTGCCGTCGTGCTCTGTGATCGTTTCACCGACGCAACCTATGCGTACCAGGGTGGCGGGCGCGGCTTGTCCCTGACGCGTATCGAGCAGCTTGAAACCTTCGTGCAAGGAGCGTTGCGCCCGGACATGACGCTCATCTTCGACCTCCCTGTAGAAATAGGACTGAGCCGGGCGGCGGCCCGTGGTCGTCTGGACAGGTTCGAACAGGAAGGGCTGGCCTTCTTTGAAGCCGTGCGCAGCGCATACCTCGATCGTGCTCGCAAGGCGCCGGAGCGTTACCGGATTGTCAATGCAGCCCGCCCCTTGTCGGCGGTGCAACAGGACCTTCAACATATTCTTTCTGAAGTGGTGGAGCGTGCGCTTGGGTGAGGGTGTTCTCCCTTGGCAGACCGATCTGTGGCGGCTCTTGTCTGAGCGCCGAGAACACGCTCATGCCTATCTGCTGCATGGCCCTGCCGGGATTGGCAAGCGGGCCCTGGCCGAACAACTGATGGCTTTGTTGCTGTGTCACAGCCCTACGCGAGCAGGCGCGTGTGGCCACTGCAGGGGGTGTCAGCTCCTGGCTGCACACACCCATCCGGATCATTACATTCTCGAGCCGGAGGAGGCCGACAAGGCTATTCGTGTCGATCAGGTTCGCCAATTGGTTGGCTTCGTTGGCCAGACAGCCCAGATGGGCGGGCGTAAGGTGGTGCTGCTCGAGCCTGCCGAAGCGATGAATCTGAATGCTGCCAACGCCCTTCTCAAGAGCCTGGAGGAGCCTGCTGGCGATACCGTTCTCCTCCTGGTCAGCCATCAGCCCAGCCGATTGTTGCCGACCGTCAAAAGCCGTTGTGTTCAACAGGCGTGCCCTTTGCCGGGGCGGGCGCAAAGTCTCGACTGGCTAGGGGAAAAGCTGCCGGACGTGACTGCTGCACGTCGCGAAGAACTCCTCACACTTGCAGCGGGCTCACCACTTGCTGCCCTTAGCCTGCATGGCTTGGGTGTGCTGGAAATGCGCGAGCAGGTTGTCGAAGGGGTGAAAAAGCTGTTGAAGCAACAGTGTTCGCCTAGCCAGCTGGCCGAGAACTGGAATGGTCTGCCGCTGATACTGCTGTTCGACTGGTTTTGCGAATGGGCTCACCTGGTCATGCGTTTTCAGATGACCGGCGATGAAACGGGGCTGGGTGTGGCCGATATGCAGAAAGTGGTCCAGTACTTGGCGCAGAAAACATCGGCAGCCAAGCTTATGGCATTGCAGGACTGGTTATTGGCCCATAGACAGAAAGTGCTTGGCAAAGCCAACCTTAATCGTGTCTTGCTTCTCGAAGCGTTGCTGGTTCAATGGGCAAGCCTGCCTGGCCCAAGCTAGAATCCACCGGAACTGTTGTTAGGAATATCGCATGAGCCTGCCTGCAAACCTTGGTCCGCGTAACGGCATCCTGTCCTTGACCATCAAGGACAAGTCGGTTTTGTACGCAGCGTTCATGCCCTTCATCAAGCACGGTGGGCTGTTCATTCCTACGAACAAGAGCTACAAGCTTGGCGACGAAGTGTTTATGTTGCTGAGCCTGATGGACGAACCTGAAAAGATACCGGTGGCCGGGAAGGTGGTGTGGATCACGCCCAAAGGCGCCCAGGGGAACCGCGCGGCAGGCGTTGGGGTGCAATTCAATGAAGGCGATTCGACCGCCCGGAACAAGATCGAGACCTATCTGGCTGGTGCGATGAAATCGGATCGGCCGACCCACACGATGTAACGCTTCCTGAGCCGTTCGGTCGGGCTTTGCGCAGGCACCGGCTGCTGTTTGCCGGGATGGCCAACTGCGACCGACGCTGGTTTTTGCTCTACAATGCCCGGCTTTTCGTTTCGGGGAAACGCTGATGCTGGTCGACTCACACTGCCACCTCGATCGCCTTGATTTGGCTGCGCATGGAGGTTCCCTCGATGCCGCGCTGGAGGCGGCACGTCAGCGCGGCGTACGACATTTCCTTTGCATTGGAGTCAGCGCGCAAAACACTGCGGCAGTGAAGGCACTGACGCAACATTACGACGATGTGGACTGCTCGGTAGGGGTCCATCCACTTGATCTCGAGCCTGGAACCGAACCGGCACTGGACTGGCTGCTGCAAGAGCTCGAGGCGCCGGGCGTGGTGGCTATCGGCGAAACCGGCCTGGACTATCACTACGAGCCAGAGGCCGCCTTGCTGCAGCAGCGGTCCTTTGGTTTGCATCTGCAGGCCGCCAGCGCGACCGGCAAACCGGTGATCATACATACCCGTGCGGCCCGTTCTGACACCCTGGCGATGCTGCGGGAAGCTGCGTTGCCGCAAGCAGGTGTGCTGCATTGCTTCACCGAGGACTGGGACATGGCGAAGGCTGCCCTGGATCTTGGTTATTACATTTCCCTGTCCGGCATCGTGACGTTTCGCAATGCCGAGGCGCTTCGGGACGTCGCTCGGCGCGTGCCTGATCATCGCCTGCTGGTCGAAACCGATTCGCCTTACCTGGCACCGGTACCCCATCGAGGCAAGCCGAACCTGCCCGAGTACGTGCGCGATGTCGCCGAGTTTCTTGCCGAGCTGCGTGGCGTTTCTTTCGAAGTACTGGCCGAGCAGACCACAGATAATTTCAAACGGCTCTTTCCAGAGGCGCGCGTGCGCACCTGATGGTCAGCTAGCAGAGCGTAGGCGCAGCCGTGTGACGCAGGTGTACCACGGCGACTCAGGTGTACAATCGCGCCGCTTTCGAAGCCCTGATACCCAAATATTCAAAAGTGTTTATGTCAGATTCCGTTTCGCTCAACCGGGCGGAGCGGTCCACTCGTCACAGACTTACTAAAGGTGACGCCATGCCCAGCGACACGCTGCACAGAGGGTCGCTTCAACGCGGCCTGAAAAACCGGCACATTCAGCTCATTGCGCTGGGAGGGGCCATTGGAACCGGTTTGTTTCTTGGTTCTGCCGGAGTGCTTCGCAGCGCGGGGCCTTCGATGATTCTTGGCTATGCGATCGGTGGTCTGATTGCATTTCTGATCATGCGCCAACTTGGCGAAATGATTGTGGAGGAGCCTGTTGCCGGTTCATTCAGCCACTTTGCCCACCGGTATTGGACACCCTATGCAGGTTTCCTCTCGGGCTGGAACTACTGGGTCCTGTATGTATTGGTCGGCATGGCTGAGCTTACGGCTGTTGGCAAATATGTTCAGTTCTGGTGGCCGGACGTGCCGACCTGGGTCACCGCCGCAGTTTTCTTTGCCCTGATCAATCTGATCAATCTGGTGAACGTGAAGGCGTTCGGTGAAACCGAGTTCTGGTTCGCCATCATCAAGGTTGGCGCGATTGTCGGCATGATAGCGCTAGGTCTTTATTTGTTGCTGAGCGGAACGGGGGGCGAGCAAGCCAGTTTTTCCAATCTCTGGAGTCACGGTGGGTTCTTCCCAAATGGCATCAGCGGCATGGTCATGGCCTTGGCGATCATCATGTTCTCGTTTGGCGGCCTGGAATTGGTGGGCATCACCGCTGCCGAAGCGTCCGACCCCAAAACGGTAATCCCCAAGGCGATCAACCAGGTCGTCTATCGCATCCTGATCTTTTATATCGGTGCGCTGAGCGTTCTGTTGGCACTGTATCCTTGGGACAGCCTGCTAGAAACCTTGGGCGCGGCTGGGGATCCCTACAGTGGTAGCCCGTTCGTGCAGATCTTCTCGCTGATCGGAAGCGATACCGCCGCGCACATCCTCAACTTTGTGGTGCTGACCGCCGCGCTTTCCGTTTACAACAGTGGCGTCTATTGCAACAGCCGGATGCTTTACGGCCTGGCTGAGCAGGGCGACGCGCCCAGGTTTTTGATGGCGGTGAATCGTCGAGGTGTTCCGGTGCTGGCTATCGCCGTTTCGGCATTGGTCACCCTGCTCTGCGTGGTGGTGAACTACCTGCTACCACAGACCGCACTAGAGCTGTTGATGTCACTGGTTGTCGCCTCGCTCCTGATCAACTGGGCCATGATCAGTCTGGCCCACCTGAAGTTCCGCAAGGCTATGCTGGCACGAGGCATCGAGCCTTCGTTCAAAGCGTTCTGGTATCCCGTCAGCAACTACGTCTGCCTCGCTTTCGTTACGCTGATTGCGGGAATCATGTTGTCGATGGATGGGCTTCGAACGTCCATCTTTGCCATACCGGTCTGGGGCCTGTTTGTCTGGATCTGCTTTAGGATCCGATATGCCCGCCGGCCTATCCCTCAGAGCGGCAGCCGCAGCGAGGCCGGGTAGGCAAAAAAAACCCGGCGTCGCAAAGAGCCGGGCCAAGACCATTAGGAGTATGAGGTCACGTTCCTCGCTCCCTCAGCTGGCCGAGCAGTGGGGGGATTGCGCGGCCAGTGCTTGAAGTATTGGCCCGTATCGCGAGGTCTGCTGACCGATTCGCGCTGTTTTAAAACGGATTTGGAATAGTTGCGCCAGCGCTGATCGCTCAGTTGGCCAACCTGTCCCGAATTGCCGCCAGGGTCTGCTCGATCACTTCATCGGAGGTGTAAAAGTGCGGCGAGAGGCGAATTCCGCCCCCGCGAAGAGCACACAGGATCCGGTCAGATTTCATCTGTTCGAACAGCGCCTGGCTGTCCTGGCCGTTGACCTTGAACGTCAATATACCTGCGCGCCGGTTCGGCTCGCCTGGACTCAAGAGTTGAACCCCAGGCATCACCGATAGCTCGCGTTGGAGAAGATTGACGCGCCCGGCCAACCTCTTACCGACGCTTTCCATGCCTATTTCTTCGAGCAAGGACAGGCTCGCTTCCAGCGCCATGCAACCCAACATGTTGGGGCTTCCGCATTCGAAGCGGCGCGCGCTTTGGGCCGGTTGCCAATCATCCCTGTCGTAGTCACCGGCATGTTCGAGCATATGCCAGCCATACTCATGAAGCTTCAGGCGCTCCCGCAAGTCGCTTCGCACATAGAAGACACCAAGCCCCTCGGGGCCGAGCATCCACTTGTGTCCGTCGGCCATCGCAAAGGCGCAGCGGTATGCCTGGGCATCGAAGGGCAATGCCCCGAGCTGTTGAATTGCATCTATGCACAACAGAACGCCGCGCTGCTCGCAGCCTTCGCCGAGGCGCGGCAGATCGAGCCGCAGCCCACTGGCGTACTGCACCGCACTGATCGCCATCAGGCGCACCCTGGGACCGCAGGCGGCAAGCAGCGCGGCTTCCGGATCGGCCCCCTTGAGGCTGACCCGTATCACATCTACGCCAAGGGGTTGCAGCGCTTCCCATACGACTCGGTTGGATGGGAACTCCTCGTCGCTGATGACAACCTGGTCGCCTGAGCGCCAGTCCAGTCCGAACGCTACGAATGACAGCGCCTCGGAAGTGTTCTTCACCAAGGCGATATCGGCGGTAGACGGCGCATTGAGCAACCTTGCCAGGCGTTCTCGGAGGGCGGTTTCGACGCCAAGCCACTGGGGATAATCACGCGCGCCCTGCGTCATGTTCTGCTGAGCGAAAGCGGAGACAGCCAGGCTCGCCCGGCGGGGCCAGGGTGCGACCGCCGCGTGGTTCAGGTATCGAAGTCCTTCAATTTGAGGAAATTCGTCACTCGATGTACTCATTGGTAATGTTCCGTGCTTTTTCTGACCAGATAGGCATAATCAACCGCTTCGACCCCAAGCCGCAGCCTCTTATGCAAAATGAACCCCGCAAGGTCCGTGAATTTCGCCGTCGTGAGCAAGAGATTCTCGATACCGCGCTCCAGCTGTTCCTCGATCAGGGTGAAGACACCGTCACCGTCGAGATGATCGCTGACATGGTCGGTATCGGCAAAGGCACCATCTACAAGCACTTCAAGTCCAAGGCAGAGATATACCTGCGCCTGATGCTGGACTATGAGCGCGATCTGAACGAGCTGTTGCATTCGCCGAGCCTGGATCAGGACAAGGAGGCCTTGTCCCGGGCCTATTTCGAATTTCGGATGCGTGATCCTCAGCGTTACCGCCTGTTCGATCGTCTCGAGGAAAAGGTTGTCAAGGGGAACCAGGTGCCGGAGATGGTCGAGGAGCTTCATCGCATCCGAGCCTCGAACTTCGAACATTTGACCCAGTTGATCAAAGGGCGAATCTCCGAGGGCAAGCTTGAAGACGTTCCGCCATATTTTCACTACTGTGCAGCCTGGGCACTGGTGCACGGAGCGGTAGCGCTGTACCACTCCCCGTTCTGGAGCAACGTGCTGGAAGATCAGGAAGGCTTTTTTCAGTTCCTGATGGACATTGGTGTACGCATGGGCAACAAGCGCAAGCGCGACTGACCGGAAGCCTCTGACCCGTCTGCGTTTGCAAGCTGAGCGTTGCGCTATTCATCGAGTCGACCTGGCGTGTTTACTGCATTCACCTGCCATTCGCCGGTTTTCCGTCAGGCAGGAGCAAACCATGAAAGTGTTCACCCTTGTTGCGGTGCTACTCGTTTTGAGTGGCTGCATGAAGGTAAGCGACATGGCCGAAGGCACGCGCTATCAACTGCGCGACGTTGGGGTGCTCGACCACAGCGAGACGGTGAGATCCGCCTCGTGGCGTCTGCAGCCCGACTCGCTTATCTATATCGCCCAAGGGCATTTCGTGCCGCCTGGCAATGCCTACCCGCGTCCGAACGTGGTTGCTGAAGAGGCCTTCAAGGGGTTCGTGGAATATTTTCCACTGGTACGGCGAGCGCCGGAACCTGCCGGACTCGAAGAATCATTGAACCAGGCTGCTGCCGCAGGTGCCCATTATCTGCTTTACGCTCGTTTTGCGGCTGCTGATGACCGTATCAGCAGTTTCGACGAGTTCAATGAGCAGCGTGCCGTCGATCGGCTTGGGGTGGACACTAGCACCGTTCAGTTGATGCTGATCGAGACCGGCAATCGGTATTTCGTTGACGTTGCGCGTATCCGCAGCCGCGGCGGTTTGTTAAATATCTATGACACGACGCCTCAGGTCTTGTTGGGACCGCCTTTGCGAGACTACGCCCGACGACTGATAGGCCTCGGTCGTTAAGGAGCGCATATGACAGAGTCTGGTAAAGCTGGAAGTTTGCTGGAGCAGATCCCGAAATCGGACAAGAAGGGCCTGCCTCCGGTCCACCTGTGGAACCCTCCGTTTTGTGGCGATCTGGACATGCGGATCGCCCGCGATGGTAGCTGGTACTACCTTGGTACGCCAATTGGCCGGCCAGCCATGGTGCGACTCTTCTCTACGGTCATTCGCCGTGAGGGTGACGACTATTTTCTGGTCACTCCGGTGGAAAAGGTGGGTATCAAGGTTGAGGATGCGCCCTTCGTAGCGGTTCGTCTGGAGGTCGAGGGGCAGGGCGATTCACAAGTGCTGCGCTTCATCACGAACGTTGACGATGCAGTCGAGGCCAGCGCGGAAAACCCGATACGGGTAGAGACCGATCCCCAGAGCGGTGAGCCTGCCCCCTACGTTCTTGTGAGGGCCAATCTAGACGCGCTGATACATCGCAACGTGTTCTACCAGCTGGTCGAGCTTGCCGTACCCCGAGAGATCGACGGGGAGCAGTGGCTTGGTGTCTGGAGCAGGGAAGTGTTCTTTCCGATTGGGCGCGCCGAATGACAACACATCGCCATCCATGGCGAGGCAAGACAAGCCGAAAACTCCCACGGCCGCTTAAGCCTTGATGTCCCAATCGTGGAACGGGTGATTTCGGCCCCTGTCTTCATGGCTGGGATCGCGAAGACCAGCTGCTCCCGAAGCCTTGCCTGGCAATAGGCTTCGGGACGGGGCAGAGGTCAACCCCAATTGTGTCGAGACTCTATTTACATATTGGGGTAGTTGGGTCCACCTGTGCCCTCTGGCGCCACCCAAACAATGTTCTGGGATGGATCCTTGATATCGCAGGTCTTGCAGTGAACACAGTTCTGCGCATTGATCTGGAAGCGCTTGCTACCGTCATCGTTGTCAACCACTTCATAGACGCCGGCCGGGCAGTATCGCTGCGCAGGTTCGTCATACATGGGCAGGTTCTTCTGGATCGGAATGCTCGGATCGATCAGCTTGAGGTGAACGGGCTGTTCTTCTTCATGGTTGGTGTTGGATAGGAATACCGAGCTCAGCTTGTCGAAGCTGAGTTTGCCGTCAGGCTTGGGGTAGTCGATCTTTTTCGATTCTGCTGCAGTCTTCAGGCACGCATAGTCTGGCTTGGTGTCATGCAATGTGAACGGGATCTTGCCGCCAAAAATGTTCTGGTCGATGAAATTGAACGCTCCGCCCTTGACCGCTCCCCATTTGTGTATGGCTGCTCCGAAGTTGCGGCTTGCATACAGCTCTTTGTAAAGCCAGCTGGCTTTGAAGCCTTCCTCGTAGGCAGTGAGTTCATCGCCACCTTCGCGGCCTGCAAACAGCGCATCGGCGACCGCTTCGGCGGCCAGCATGCCGGACTTCATGGCCGTGTGGCTGCCTTTGATCTTGGCAAAGTTCAAGGTGCCGGCGTCACAGCCAATCAGCGCACCGCCGCTGAAAACCATCTTTGGCAGGCAGTTGATGCCTCCTTTGGCGATCGCGCGTGCGCCGTAGGAAACCCGCTTGCCGCCCTCGAGGTACTGTTTGACGACGGGGTGGTGCTTGTAGCGCTGGAACTCATCGAAGGGGGAGAGGAAGGGGTTGCTGTAGGACAGATCGATGATCAGTCCGACCACTACCTGATTGTTCTCGATGTGATAGAGGAACGAGCCCCCGGTATTCTCGTCATCCAGCGGCCAACCGGCGGTGTGCACCACCAGGCCTGCTTCGTGCTTTGCCGGGTCGATGTCCCACAGCTCCTTGATACCGATGCCGTAGTGCTGTGGATCGACGTTTGCGTTGAGCTGGAAGCGGTTGATCAGCTGCTTGCCGATGTGGCCACGGCACCCTTCGGCGAATAGCGTGTATTTGGCACGCAGCTCCATGCCGGGGGTATACATGCCTTCCTTCGGGTTGCCCTCGCGGTCCACGCCTAGATCGCCGGTAACGATGCCGCGAACGACGCCCTGTTCGTCGATCAGCGCCTCCTGAGCAGCGAAGCCCGGGTAGATTTCCACCCCAAGATTCTCGGCCTGCTGTGCCAGCCAGCGGCAGAAGTTACCCAGGGAGATGATGTAGTTGCCCTCGTTATGCATGGTTTTCGGAACCAGTGCATTAGGCAGCTTGCGCGCCGCTTCGGCATTCTTGAGTAGGTAGATATCGTCGCGCTTGACCGGTGTGTTGAGCGGCGCTCCGAGCTCTTTCCAGTTTGGAAACAATTCGTCCAGGGCGCGCGGCTCGAACACGGCTCCAGACAGGATATGGGCGCCTACTTCGGAACCCTTCTCGACGACGCAGACGCTGAGCTCCTTGCCAGCGTCATTGGCTCTCTGCTTAAGCCGGCAGGCAGCTGACAGGCCCGCGGGGCCGGCGCCGACGATGACTACGTCGAATTCCATGTATTCGCGTTCCATTGGCTATCTCCTACTCAGGGCTTGATTATTTTATAGATAGTGGAGGGCTGGATCGTTTCCCTGACCAAGCCGAGCTGCCGCATTATATATAGACGCCAGGACGGGTCCAATACAAACGTTTGTTTGAATTTCCGGCGAGCCTGTTAGAATCGCGAAACTGCGGGCTTATGACGGGGTATATGCGTTGTTGACCCCAGCCGTTGCCAGCAGTCAAGATAAAGGCAGTTTTGCGCTCGCCGATTAGATCCTGGAACTAGATCGCTATCCGGATCTCGAGCATGTCTCGCATCGCCTCGGCGAAATTCTATTCACCGGAGAGTAACGAGGAATCCATGAAGATTCTTGTAGCTGTCAAACGAGTGGTCGATTACAACGTCAAGGTTCGCGTGAAGGCGGACAACTCCGGCGTCGACCTCGCCAACGTCAAGATGTCGATGAACCCCTTCTGCGAGATAGCCGTGGAAGAAGCCGTGCGGCTCAAAGAGAAGGGCGTTGCGAGCGAGATCGTTGTGGTCTCCATTGGCCCGACCGCAGCTCAGGAGCAGCTTCGCACCGCGCTTGCATTGGGTGCGGACCGCGCCGTACTGGTCGAGTCTGCCGACGAGCTGAACTCTCTGGCCGTTGCCAAGCTGCTCAAGGCAGTAGTGGACAAAGAGCAACCGCAGCTGGTGATCCTTGGCAAGCAGGCCATCGACAGCGACAACAACCAGACGGGCCAGATGCTGGGTGCGCTGACCGGTTATGCCCAGGGTACTTTCGCGTCGAAGGTTGAAGTGGAAGGCGACAAGGTCAAGGTCGAGCGCGAGATCGATGGTGGCTCGCAGACCGTTTCGCTGAGCCTGCCGGCGATAGTCACCACCGACCTGCGCCTGAACGAGCCGCGCTACGCGTCACTGCCGAACATCATGAAGGCCAAGAAAAAGCCACTCGAAGTGCTGACCCCGGACGCCCTAGGCGTGTCCACGACGTCCACCGTGACCACTCTCAAGGTCGAGGCACCTGCCGCACGCAGCGCAGGGATCAAGGTCAAGTCCGTTGCTGAACTGGTCGAGAAACTGAAGA
This sequence comes from Stutzerimonas stutzeri, assembly GCA_002387205.1. Taxonomy (GTDB): domain Bacteria; phylum Pseudomonadota; class Gammaproteobacteria; order Pseudomonadales; family Pseudomonadaceae; genus Stutzerimonas; species Stutzerimonas stutzeri_N. Next base: position 41,761 of record DGLA01000007.1, read on the forward strand.
ACGAGGCGAAGGTAATCTAAATGACTATCCTGGTTATCGCTGAACACAACAACGTCGTTCTGGCTGCTGCTACCTTGAACACTGTGGCTGCGGCTCGGGCCATCGGTGGCGACATCCATGTACTGGTAGCGGGCGCCGGTTGCGCTGCGATCGGCGAAGCGGCTGCCAAAATCGAAGGCGTGTCCAAGGTGCTGATTGCCGATGACGCAGCCTATACGAACCAACTGCCGGAAAACGTCGCCCCGCTGATTGCAGGGCTGGCAAAGGAATACAGCCATGTGCTGGCCGCTGCCACGACCAACGGCAAGAATTTCATGCCCCGCGTTGCGGCTCAGCTCGATGTCGATCAGATTTCCGAAATCATCGCCGTCGAAAGCGCCGATACCTTCAAGCGGCCCATCTATGCCGGCAACGCCATCGCCACTGTGCAGTCCAGCGCACCGATCAAGGTCATTACCGTTCGTGCCACTGGCTTCGATCCGGTCAATGCTGAAGGCGGTTCTGCTGCGGTCGAGCAGGTCTCCGCTACTGGCGATGCGGGCATCTCTTCGTTTGTTGGAGAAGAACTGGCCAAGTCCGATCGTCCCGAACTGACAGCCGCAAAGATCGTCATCTCCGGCGGCCGTGGTATGCAGAACGGCGAGAACTTCAAGCACCTGTATTCGCTGGCCGACAAGCTCGGCGCGGCTGTCGGTGCCTCACGTGCAGCGGTCGACGCTGGCTTCGTTCCAAACGACATGCAGGTCGGCCAGACCGGCAAGATCGTTGCGCCGCAGCTTTATATTGCGGTCGGCATCTCCGGCGCCATTCAGCATCTGGCCGGGATGAAGGATTCCAAGGTGATCGTCGCGATCAACAAGGATGAGGAGGCGCCGATTTTTCAGGTAGCCGACTATGGTCTGGTGGGTGACCTGTTCCAGATCGTGCCGGAGCTCGAAGAGCTCGTTTGATCGGAACCGCGCTCCAGATAAACCCGCTCTTGTAGCGGGTTTTTCATGGGCGTTCGGTTGGGTGGCGAGTGTTAATATCGCTGCCTGGCCAGTTTGCTGGTGGCTATCCGATTCGAATAATGAGGTTTTTCATGCGTCGTGGTGTTCCGCTGAAATACGCTTTGGCTGCATCGCTGCTGTTATTGCCCTTCGCTGCAAGCGCGGCGGTTGAGAAGTGTGACCGGCTGATAGCAACTGGCGCCGATGACAATCCGCCTTTTCTCTGGCGGGACCCGCAAAATCCGGAGCGATTGATCGGTGCCAACGCCGATCTGCTGAAACGGATCGCCGAATCGCTCGGACTCAAGCTGGAGTTGCTCCACACCGGGGATGCCAGCAAGGCGCTAGAAGAGGTCACGAGCGGGCGGGTAGATGTGCTGGCTGACGCGACCCTGAGTCCAAAGAAGCTGACCCAGCTGGACTTCATACATCCGTCTGTCACCGCGTTACAGACATATGCCTGGGTGCGTAACGACCCGGGATTTCTCTATTCCAGTCGGCAGGATCTGGTCGGTCAGGCTGGCCGCTATGTGGCGAAAACCTCCTTTGGCAAAGAATTCGACGCTTACAAAAAGAACCTAGATTTGAGTGCAGCGCAAAGCCTGTCTGACGCGATGCAGCGCTTGTTGGCCGGGCAGGCTGATTACGTGTTGCATGAACGCTACAGTGCGGTGGCTCAACTGGCGCGTCTGGACTTGCTTGACAAGGTGCAACGACTGGAACCGCCGGTGGTTAGCCAAGGTATGTATTTGGCCGTGTCGCATGACTCCGCCTGCAACGCGCCGTGGCTGCGTGGTCAGTTGGCCGTGAAGATGACGGAGCTACATGAGGCAGGGGTTCCCCAACAGCTGCTGACGGAGAATCTCGAGCGCTGGCAGCAACAGCAATCAGCTAGCGTCAGACAAACACAACGGTAGGATTTTTGGACTTGAGTAAGCATTTATCATCTCTTCTGGTGCTATTGGCACTGGCTGGCTGTGCGAGCGACCCGGCGCCAGATGTGCAGCTGAGGCTGACCGAACAGGCATTGGTTCAGGCTAGGGCGATTGGCGCTACGGAAGAATCGGCAGAACTGGTCCTGGCGGAGCAGAAGCTTGCTGTGGCCTCTGCAGCGATGAAGGACGGGCATTACCGCACGGCTCGTTTGCAGGCGGAGCAGGCGGAGCTGGATGCCCGTCTGGCCGAAGCCAAGGTATTGAACGACAAGAGCCGGCTGGAAATAGCTGAATTGACCCGGCGCATAGCGCGGCTCCGTGAACAGTTGGGAGATTGGCGGTGAAACCCATCACGACCAGGCCCGCATTGCTGCTCGCAACGCTGATGCTGCTACAGGGGTGCGCTGCGCCGGAAATCAGGCAAGAGTTGGCTGACGCCCAGGCTGCATTTGACTCAATCAGTACTGACCCGAACATTCTTCGCGATGCGCCGAAGGACGTTGCCAGGGCGGCTGAATCGCTGGAGCGGGCCAGCCGGTTCGCCGGCTATCTTGGCAGTGCCGAGGATGTCAGTCATTACTCATACCTGAGCCACCGCTACAGTGACATTGCCCGCCAGCACAGCGAGCATATGCAGAACCAGCAGCGGATAACGCAGTTGGCCATGGAACAGGAGCGGCTTCGCCAGACACTGCAGGATGCCAAGCTGCTCGACCTGCACCAGCAGGACCGATGGCTGGAAGAGCAGATGATCAGCCTGGCTGCCGCCGAGACTGATCGCGGACTGGTCATGACGCTCGGCGATGTCCTGTTCAAGGCCGCCAGCGCCGAGCTCGGCTCGTCCGCCAACCGTACGCTGCTGAAACTAGCGCATTTCCTTCAGCTCAATCCCGAGCGCATCGTCCGCATCGAGGGGTATACCGACAGCCGGGGTGACGCTGCGGAAAACCTAGCCTTGTCCCGCGCTCGGGCGCAGGCGGTTGCCAGCTTTCTGGCGGATCTGGGCATAGCGGCAGCCCGTATGGAAGTGACTGGCTACGGCGAGCAGTATCCGCTCAGCGAAAATGCGTCGGCACGGGGGCGTGCTCAGAACCGGCGTGTCGAGATCCTTTTTTCCGATGAGCAAGGGCGACTTAGCGATCCGCGCTAGGTTTTCAGGCTCCGCTTTGCTGCGACGTAACAGACTGTGTCGGCGAGTTAATCGAAAACTGTATCGCTCGTGACCGGTGGCGCTGTACTACTGTGGTCCAGTTGGCGGAGACGGACCAAATGACCAATCTGTTGCTTTATCAACGCATCGCGCACCAGCTTGCCGAGGACATTCGGCGGGGTGTCTATCGGCCAGGCGAGCGGGTTCCTTCGGTGCGCAAGATGAGCATGCAGCTGAAGGTAAGCCATGCGACCGTCTTGCAGGCGTACGCCAATCTGGAAGACCAGGGGATGATTCGGGCACGTCCTCAATCCGGTTTCTATGTGCATCACACCCCGGCGTTGACCGCCCCTACGCCAGACATTGCCCAGGTTGAACGCCCCACGCTGGTGACCCGCAGCAGCATCATCAACCAGGTACTGAGCGAGTCACGACGTGAAGGCCTCGTGCCCTTGGGCGCAGCCGTGCCTCATGTCGATTACCTTCCCGTGCGTGCGCTGCATCAGCAACTGGCCAAGGTCACGCGGTTCCAGAGCCAACGGGCCTTCACCTACATGTTCAGTCCAGGTTATGAGCCTTTGAGGCGGCAGGTCGCGATCCGTATGCGTGATGCGGGTGTCGTTGTAGGTTCGGACGAGGTTGTAATCACCCATGGCTGTGTCGATGCGCTGCAGATGTCACTGCGGGTCCTGACCAAGCCTGGAGATCTGATCGCGACAGAGTCGCCGAGCTACTACGGCTTGCTGCAGCTGGCAGACCTGTTGGGGTTGAAAGTGATCGAGATCCCCTGCGATCCGGACACCGGCTTGAGTCTCGAGGCGTTGCAGCTTGCGGCGACTCAGTGGCCGATCAAGGCGCTCGTGCTGACCGCGCGCCTGAGCAATCCGCTGGGCGGCAGCATGCCCGAGCTACGCCAGAAACAGCTGCTCAAACTGGCTGCGAACTTCGATATTCAGATCGTGGAAGACGATATCTACGGCGAATTGATGTTCGATGCTGGATCCATCAAGGCGCTTAAATCGAACGATCAAGAAGGCAGGGTGATCTACTGTTCCAGCTTCTCCAAGACGATATCACCCGGCGTGCGGATTGGCTGGATCATTCCGGGGCGCTACCGGGAAGAGATCCAGCGTTTGCAAACCTTCAGCACGCACTCGGCTTGCAGCGTCACCCAGATGGGGGTCGCCGCCTACCTGGAGAATGGCGGCTATGACCGGCACCTGCGCAATATTCGTCAGGAATATCGCAGGAATCTCAGTCTGTTTCAGTTGGCGGTTCAGCGGTATTTCCCGGAAGGTACCCAGATGACGCGCCCTACAGGCGGATTTATTCTCTGGATCAGCCTGCCGGCGCGTATCAATACTCAGGAGTTGCACCTACAGGCTCTGGAGCAGGGCATCAGTATCGCGCCGGGCCTGATCTTCAGTAATACCGAGCAGTTCAACCACTGTGTTCGGCTCAATTGTGGCCTGCCGTGGACACCCGAGGCGGAGCGGGCGTTGAAGACCCTGGGACGGCTCGCCGGAGAGATTTGCCGACATTCGAACTAATCGAAAATACGAAAGCGGGGGCGAGAGATGAAATGGCTGATATTGCTGGCGCTACCCCTCATGAGCGCCTGTGACGGTGACAAGACGCCAGACCAGCCGATGCCTCCGGTGCAGCCCAAGGTTGCCTCTCCGGCGTCTGACGTCGCCACACCGGTGCTGAACGAGCCCGAGCGACCGGTGGAAATGTCTGGCAGGGATGTTGAGGTCGATGTCGGGCCGGTAGCGGAAGGGGATTCCGAAAAATTGCCGTCGGAGAGGGTGGTGCCGCCGCCCGCAAGGCCCAAGACGGTTGCCACCTCCGCGCCACGGAAGAAGGTTGAACAGGTGGCGCTGCCGGAGCCGGAACTCGACCTGAGCCTTCCGGAGGATTGGTCCGAAGCCCTGGAGCCGGACAAAGAGCCACCTTCGATGACCTTGTTGCCACCGCTCTTCGAGTCCAGCAGCGATTCCCGCTCGTTGCAAATGAGCGGTGAGCTGCTGCCTGGGGCTGCGCAAGACGAAACCATCATTGATGGAGCCCAGATCAACTTCGAGATAAAGCGCTGAGCCCCGAGCCTAGGGGTTAGTGTTTGGCCTGGCTTGCCTGGCTAAGCAGGGCGGTCAGCTCCCTGGCGGGCAATGGATGGCTCATGTGAAAGCCCTGCAACTCGCTGCAGCCGTCGGCCAGCAGCAGATTCAACTGTTCTAGCGTCTCTACTCCCTCGGCGGTGACACGCATTTGCAATCCCCGGCCAAGGTCGATAAGCGCTTTCACGATCGAATGACTTTCAACCGAGTGAGACATGCCGGCAACGAAACTGCCGTCGATCTTGATCATGTCGAACGGGTAGTTGCGCAGATTGCTCAGCGATGAATAACCCGTGCCGAAGTCGTCCATCGCCAACCGAAGGCCGAGGGATTTCAGGCGAGTGAGAACTTCCAGAGTGCTCTGGTTTTCCTGCAGCAGAGCAGTCTCGGTGATTTCCAGTTCCAGACGGCTGGCAGACAATCCGCTGTCTGCCAGCGCGGTGTGGATCATCTGGTACAGGTCGGCACAGCGCAGTTGCAGCGGTGACAGGTTTACCGAGACCACCAGGTCGTCGCTCCAGTTGGCGGCCTCGAAGCACGCTTCGCGCAAGATCCATTCGCCCAGCGGAACGATCAGGCCTGTTTCTTCGGCCAGCGGTATGAAGTGCTCCGGAAGCAGCACACCGCGGCTGGGATGGTGCCAGCGCAGCAAGGCTTCGGCGCCGCTGATGCGCATGCCTTCGCTCAGATAGCGCGGCTGGTAGTAAGCCTCGAACTGACCCTCGGCGAGCGCCTGCCGCAGCTCGTCCTCCTGGCGGCGGCGGTCATGAAGACGCTGGTCCATTTCCCTGCCGTAGAAACACCAGGTACTGCGCCCGTCAGCCTTGGCCTGGTAGAGCGCGATATCGGCACACCGCAACAGCTCGCTGGCCTGGGTGGCGTCCGTCGGGGCCAGGGCTATGCCGACGCTTGCACCGATCAGGATCTGCTTGTCCTCGTAGCTGAACGGCTCGCTGACGGTTTCGATCACCCGTTCGCAGAGCTTTTCGATGTCTTCGTTGTGCTGCAGACGGCTCATGACCATGACGAACTCGTCGCCACCCAGGCGTGCAACAAGATCATCACCACGAATACATTGCTTCAGACGGTTGGCGACGCCGACCAGGATTTCATCACCGGCGCCATGGCCAAGGGTGTCGTTCACTGGTTTGAACCGGTCCAGGTCGATGTAGAGCACGGTCAGCCGCGAGGCCGTGGTCAGCGAATTGAGCTTGCCCTCTAGGTAGTCGCGCAACCGATTGCGATTCGGCAGGCCAGTCAACGCGTCGTGTTGGGAAAGGTATTGCACGCGGGCTTGCGCCTTGGTCTCTTCGGTTACATCGCTGGCCGTGCCGCGATACCCCAGCAGGCGGTCACCTTCACGGATAGCTCGAGCAGACAGTCGACAGTGGCGAATACAACCATCCGCCGCGTGATAACTGCAACGTAGCGGTATCCGGTGAGGGCCGGTCAGCCAGTCCTGCAACGCCGCATTGTCGCTGATGAGAAGGTCGATCAAAGGGCGGCCGATCCAGGCTGCCGCGGCATGTCCGGTTATTTCCTCGAAGCGGCTCGATAGATAGGTGAGTCGGGCGTGCTGGTCGGTTTCCCAGATCCAGTCGGAAGCGGCCTCCGCCACGTCGCGGAAGCGCTCCTCGCTGGCTGCCAAAGCCGAGCGGCTCGCTGCCAGGCGCCTGTAACTGGCGTCCATGATCCGCACGGTTTTCAACGCCTGGCACAACAACAGCCAGGCCAGCAGGCCAAGCCCGAGCGTGACCACGCCAAGCACCGGCAATGTCATCCAGAGCAGGTATCTGCCGGGCTGAGAAACAGACCAGGCAAGGCGGACGGTCGTACCGTCGAGCCTGTTCAATTCGAGCGTTGCGCCCTCGGTGACTTCGCTGTTGCGGGCCTCGCGCAGCCCGTCGACCGCATACGCCTGGCCCAGCTCGAGAAGCCAGTCGGGGTCCATGACGTCGACGAAGATCAATATCGAGGCGGGGCCTGGTGCTTCTTCAATGTCACTGCCCCCTGTAGTCATCACCGCTGCCGCTGCCATTGCCGGATACCCTTCGGCAGACAGCACGCCAGCTGCAGTATCTTCATCCTCAACAGCGATGCGTGCCTCGGTCAGCAGTTCGGGTAGCCCGTTACCAAGCCACTGGTGTGCATCGGCATCTGCAAGCTTGCCGCGGATGACCGAATAGGTGGTCCTGCCGTCCGGGTCTACGACGAACACCGCGTCGTAACCGAAATCGTCGAACATGGACGGCCCCAGGTTTTCCTGCTCGTACGCCCAGTGCAGGTTTACCTGACTGCTGAGGTTGGCATAGGCATCGCCCCAGAAGGCGTTGTCGGCGATGTGACGGCTCATGCCGCGGCGATGTGCTTCGAAGGCTTTGCCCGCCAGAAAGCGTTCACGGACCAGCGCATCGGCGTCTATCGTCTTGGCGATATGGACAACCGCAGCGGCAGCGGCCAGCAGCGCGACCGCCAACAGGCAGGCGATGCCGGGCAGGATGCGGCGAGCGAAGGTGATCTGGGCTTTCGGTTCTTCTGGAGAGGAGGAAATTGCTGGCATTCTGTCGTCCTGTTGAGAAGACGGAATGATCGCCTGATTTCTGGCATGTGGCCATCATGACCTTATAGAACCAGCAACTTTCCAGACGCGTGGCACAGGGCTCCTGGCCGGTGGAGCCTTGAGGATATGGCCCATTCAGCGACTATCGGTTGCGAGCGTCTTCGGCATCTGCTTCGGCATTGCGCTGGGCAATGCGTTGCTTCTGCTCTTCGGTCAGCGGGATCTTGCGTGCGCCGGCGCGCAGCATCAATAGCCCGCCGATGATGGTGCCGATTACAAGGGCCAACAGCAGCCAGATATACCAGGGCACGGGACACCTCCATTCAGTCAGTTGGACAGGACATCACCTTACGCCGCGTGGCTGCGCGAAGCCATCCCGGTGCGGGATTGCCGAAGCATGGTTGCACGTCCCAGGCTCCGTTGAGGGGCGGTTTTCTGCGACAATGCGCGCCGAATTTTGCCGAGGACGCCCCCATGCCCTGCCAGACCCCCATCATCGTTGCGCTCGATTTTCCCTCCCGTGATGCTGCGCTGGCAGTGGCCGCGCAACTGGATCCGGCTCTGTGTCGGGTGAAGGTGGGCAAGGAACTGTTTACCCGTTGCGGTCCACAGGTAGTCGAAGCATTGCACGCCAAGGGCTTCGAAGTATTTCTAGACCTGAAATTTCACGACATCCCGAACACCACGGCCATGGCAGTCAAGGCTGCAGCTGAGCTGGGCGTCTGGATGGTCAATGTGCACTGCTCAGGTGGCCTGCGCATGATGACGGCATGCCGCGAGACCCTTGAACAGCTGAGCGGCGCAAAGCCGCTACTGATCGGCGTGACCGTGCTTACCAGCATGGAACAGCAGGATCTTGCCGATATCGGTCTTGATATTGCGCCTGAGCAACAGGTGCTGCGTCTGGCCGGTCTCGCGGCCAGAGCCGGTTTGGATGGGCTGGTCTGCTCGGCTCAGGAGGCCCCTCCGTTGAAGTCGCAGTTCGCCGGACTGCAGCTGGTCACCCCGGGCATTCGACCAGCTGGCAGCGCAACCGATGACCAGCGGCGCATCCTTACCCCGACCGAGGCGATGGCGGCAGGTTCCGATTATCTGGTGATTGGGCGGCCCATCGCCGGGGCAGATAATCCCGCGCAGGCCTTGGCTGCGGTGGTTGCGCAACTGGCTTGATCCAGGAACGGGTCGCCAGCCCGGCGACCCGCTTCTTGCGGATCAGCTGACTTTCAGCACCAGCTTGCCGAAGTTGCCGCCGGTGAACAGCTTCATCAAGGTGTCGGGGAAGGTTTCCAGGCCCTCGACCACATCTTCCTTGCTCTTGAGCTCGCCGCTCTGCATCCAGCCAGCCATGTCTTTCATGGCTTCCGGATAGCGCGAGACATAATCCATCACCACCATGCCCTGCATGCGGCCACGGTTGACCAGCAGCGACAGGTAGTTGGCAGGACCCTTGACCGCTTCCTTGTTGTTGTACTGGCTGATGGCGCCGCAGATGACGATACGGGCTCCGACCGCGATTCGCGTCAGCACCGCGTCGAGAATATCGCCGCCGACGTTATCGAAATAGACGTCGACTCCTTTCGGGCATTCTCGCTTGAGCGCGGCGTGCAGGTCTTCGTTCTTGTAATCGATGGCCGCGTCGAAGCCGAGCTCCTCGACGAGAAAGCGACATTTGTCCGCGCCGCCGGCGATGCCCACCACGCGGCACCCCTTGATCCTGGCGATCTGTCCGGCCACGCTGCCCACCGCGCCGGCCGCTCCGGATATGACAACGGTTTCGCCGGCTTTCGGCTCACCGACAGCGAGCAGGCCGAAGTAGGCGGTCATGCCGGTCATACCCAGCGCAGACAGGTAGCGCGGCAAGGGCGCCTGGTTCGGGTCTACCTTGTAGAAACCTTTCGGCTCGCCGAGGAAATATTCCTGCACGCCTAACGCACCGTTGACGTAGTCACCTTCGGCAAACCCCGGGTGCTGGGAGGCGATGACCTTGCCAATCCCCAGGGCACGCATCACCTCGCCAATTCCGACCGGGGGAATGTAGGACTTTGCATCGTTCATCCAGCCGCGCATGGCGGGGTCCAGGGAAAGGTACTCCACCTTGACCAGTATCTGGCCAGGCCCAGGCTCACCTACTGGCGTCTCGACGTACTCGAAGGTGTCATGCGTCGGCGCGCCGACCGGGCGCTTGGCCAGAAGATATTGGTGGTTGATGCTGTTCATGGAAGCCTCTGGGTTGTGTGAAACCGTTGGTGTAGCCCTCCGGACCGAGCCCTGCAAGCAAGCCTGCGCGCTGGAATGCGCAGGCATCTGTGCGAGTGATATCGCCTTGTTGACGTTTAAACGCTGCACAGGATGGCGGTATAAGCATGACCGCTAGCTGGCCAGCGGTCATTATCGGACCGGGCGCCATCCTTAAATGAGCAGGGTATTGAGCATGAGTATGTCTTTTTCCGGTCAGGTTGCATTGGTCACCGGCGCAGCGGCAGGGATCGGTCGCGCCACCGCGCTTGCATTTGCCAGGCAGGGTCTCAAGGTCATGGTGGCCGATATCGACGAAACGGGCGGCAGGGCTTGCGCCGAGGCGATCCTTGAAGCGGGTGGCGATGCCGCCTTTGTTCGTTGCGATGTCACCTGTAACGAGCAGGTCAAGGCCATGAACGAACAGGTCGTCGCCACCTATGGACGTCTGGATTACGCCTTCAACAACGCCGGTATCGAGATTGAGAAGGGCCGCCTGGCTGAAGGAAGCGAAGCGGAGTTCGACGCCATCATGGGTGTCAACGTCAAGGGCGTCTGGTTATGCATGAAGCATCAGCTTCCGGTGATGCTGGCGCAGGGTGGCGGAGTCATCGTCAATACCGCGTCAGTTGCAGGTCTCGGCGCGGCGCCCAAGATGAGCATCTACGCAGCGTCGAAGCACGCCGTCATCGGCCTGACCAAATCGGCGGCGATCGAATACGCCAAGAAAAAGATCCGGGTCAATGCGGTATGCCCGGCCGTGATCGATACGGACATGTTTCGTCGTGCCTATGAGGCGGACCCGCGCAAGGCCGAGTTTGCAGCTGCCATGCACCCGGTCGGGCGGGTCGGTACGGTGGAGGAGGTCGCCGCTGCAGTGCTCTACCTATGCAGTGACGGCGCAGCCTTTACCACCGGCCACGCGCTGGCCGTGGACGGTGGTGCCACGGCGATCTGAGCGGCGTCGCAATCACGGCCCTTTAGGCGTGCTGACGATCAGCAGCGTCAGTACGCCCGCGACCAGACCCCATAGCGCTGAGCCGATGCCAAAAAGGGTCAGCCCCGACGCCGTCACCATGAAGGTGATCAGTGCTGCTTCGCGTTCCCTGGGGTTCTGCATGGCCTGAGTGAAGCCGCTACCGATCGAGCCCAGCAATGCCAGTGCTGCGATGGACAACACCAGGGCTGCCGGAAAGGAGGCGAACAGTGCCGCCAGGGTAGCCCCGAATATTCCGGCAATGCCGTAGAACACGCCGCACCACACGGCCGCGGTATAGCGCCGCGTCGGGTCCGGGTGTGCTTCCGGCCCGCTGCAGATGGCCATGGTGATCGCGGCCAGGTGAATGCCATGGGAGCCGAACGGGGCCAGCAATACCGAGGCGATGCCCGTCGTAGAAATCAGTGGCGAGGCGGGCACCTGATAGCCCTCGGCGCGGAGGACGGCCAGGCCCGGCATGTTCTGCGAGGCCATGGCGATGACAAACAGCGGAATGCCGATACTGAAGATGGCTGCAAGCGACAGGCTCGGTGTCGTCCAGACCGGTACCGCGACCTCCAGACTCAACTGTCGGAAATCGAGCAACCCCTGGCCGGCCGCCAGCAGGCATCCGAGGATCAAGGCCGAAAGCACGGCATAGCGTGGCATCAACCGCTTGGCGATGAGATAGCTGAAGAACATTCCCAGTACCAGCAACGGCTGAACTTCAACGGCGCGAAAGATTTCGCTGCCGATGTTGAACAGCACTCCGGCCAGCAGCGCAGCGGCCAGCGACGCGGGCACCTTGCGCATCAGCCGCTCGAAGCTGCCGGTGAGGCCGCACAGAGCGATCAGGGCCGAGGCGAATATGAAAGCGCCGATCGCTTCACCATAGGGAACGCCAGGCAGGCTGCTGATCAGCAGCGCGGCACCCGGCGTCGACCAGGCGATGACCACGGGCGTGCGGTAGCGCAGTGATAGCCCGATGCTGCAAATCGCCATGCCGATCGAGAGCGACCAGATCCAGGAAGAGATCTGCCCGCTACTGAGGCCGGCCGCCTGCCCAGCCTGAAACATGAGTACCAGCGAACTGGTGTACCCGGTCAGCATGGCGATGAAGCCTGCCACGATGGTGGAGGCCGAGCTGTCAGCGAGTAGGCGATTGGGCGAGCGAATGGTATTCGGCATGGAGATTCCTTGTGATTCCGATGCCTAGCCTATGAGCCGCGGCGACGGACGTCACCGTACAGCGGGCGGCGTGATCGGCGTAACAGCTCTGGCGAAAACGAGGGGAGGCTGGCGGCTGGACGAAAAACCCCATCGCACTTGCCGTCAGTCTCCAGCCCTTTGTGGCATCGATGTTGCTATTACTCCTGCGCCTGCTGCGATGCGTCAATAAAACCGCAGCTGTTGGAGGAAAGATGAGTCAGGGTATCGAATTCAATCGCTTGATGCTGGAAATGCGGGCCATGCAGACCGATGCAATGGCGCGTTCCAAGCCCGTGGCGGCTACCCCGGAGGTAGGCGCTCCGAGCTTTTCCGACATGCTCGGCCAGGCCGTCAACAAGGTGAACGAAACCCAGCAAGCCTCCAGCCAGATGGCCACCGCTTTTGAAATGGGCCAGGGCGGCGTCGATCTGACCGAAGTGATGATCGCCTCGCAAAAGGCCAGTGTTTCCTTTCAAGCCATGACCCAGGTCCGAAACAAGTTGGTCCAGGCGTACCAAGACATCATGCAGATGCCGGTATAAGGCAGGGTTTGAACAATGGCTGAAGCGCTTAGCAAGGTCCCAGTGCCGGTTGATTCGGGTGTGCCGAAAAAGCCCCTGCTGGGTCTCTCGTTTCTGGAAAACCTGTCCGAAATGTCGATGTTGCGGCAGATCGGTCTCCTGGTCGGACTGGCTGCTAGTGTCGCCATCGGCTTTGCCGTGGTGCTCTGGTCTCAGCAACCGGACTACCGGCCATTGCTCGGCAGCCTCGCCGGAATGGATGCCAACCAGGTCATGGAAACCCTGGCGGCGGCCGATATTTCCTACACCGTCGAGCCGAACTCCGGTGCGCTGCTGGTCAAGGCTGACGACCTGGCCCGTGCGCGTCTGAAACTCGCCAGTGCCGGCATTGCGCCGACCGACAGCAATATCGGCTTCGAAATTCTCGACAAGGAGCAGGGGCTCGGCACCAGCCAGTTCATGGAGGCCACCCGTTATCGCCGCGGGCTCGAGGGTGAGCTGGGTCGCACCATTTCCAGCCTTAACAATGTGAAGGGCGCGCGGGTTCATCTGGCCATTCCGAAAAGCTCGGTATTCGTGCGTGACGAACGCAAGCCGAGCGCCTCGGTACTGGTCGAGCTCTATCCGGGTCGCAGCCTCGAACCCAGCCAGGTGATGGCGATCATCAATCTTGTCGCTACCAGCGTGCCGGAGCTGACCAAGTCGCAGATCACCGTGGTCGACCAGAAGGGCAACCTGCTGTCCGACCAGCAGGAACTCACCGAACTGAGCATGGCCGGCAAGCAGTTCGACTACAGCCGTCGCATGGAAAGCCTCTACACCCAGCGGGTGCATAACATCCTCCAGCCGGTGCTGGGCAGCGGTCGTTACAAGGCTGAAGTATCGGCAGACGTAGACTTCAGTGCGGTCGAATCCACCTCCGAGACCTTCAACCCGGACCAGCCGGCCCTGCGCAGCGAGCAGAGCGTCAATGAACAACGCCAGAGCAGCCTCGGCCCGCAGGGCGTTCCGGGTGCCCTGAGCAATCAGCCACCAGGTCCTGCCGCAGCACCTGAAAATGCTGTAGCCGGCCAGGCGCCTGCGGGAGCCATCGCTCCCGGCCAGCCATTGCTCGATGCGAACGGGCAGCAGGTCATGGATCCAGCCACCGGCCAACCGATGCTGGCCCCGTTCCCGGCAGACAAACGCGAGCAGGCGACCCGCAACTATGAGCTGGACCGCTCCATCAGCTACACCAAGCAGCAACAGGGGCGCCTGCGCCGGCTATCGGTAGCCGTGGTGCTCGACGACCAGGTCACGATTTCGGAGGATGGCCAGGCTACCCGAGTTCCCCGTACCGCCGAAGAATTGGCGCGGTTCACGCGGCTGGTGCAGGACGCCGTTGGCTTCGACGCCAGCCGCGGCGACAGCGTCAGCGTGATCAATGCGCCATTTGCCAGCGACTCCATGGAGGATGTCTTTGTCGACAGCCCGTTCTACACGCAGCCCTGGTTCTGGGACGTGGTCAAGCAGGTGCTCGGCGTGCTCTTTATCCTGGTTCTGGTGTTCGGCGTGCTGCGGCCGGTGCTGAACAATCTGACCAATGCCGGCAAAGGCAAAGAGCTGCAAACGGCAGGTGGCGAGGCCGAGCTGGCCGATATGGACGGCGGCGTGGACGGTGCGTTGGCCAACGACCGGGTCAGCCTGAGCGGGCCGCAGAGCATCATGCTGCCGAGCCCGACCGAGGGATACGATGCGCAATTGAATGCCATCAAGAATCTGGTAGCAGAGGACCCGGGCCGGGTGGCTCAGGTCGTCAAAGAGTGGATCAACGCAGATGAGTGACGCCCGAGTTCCCACAAAACTGAACAAGGTCGACAAGGCCGCGATTCTCCTGCTCTCGCTGGGCGAGGCGGATGCGGCGCAGGTGCTGCGCCATCTGGGACCGAAGGAAGTCCAGAAAGTCGGCACGGCGATGGCGCAATTGCGCAACGTGCAGAAAAACCAGATCGAGCAGGTGATGGGTGAGTTCGTCGAGATTGTCGGGGACCAGACCAGCCTCGGCGTCGGCTCAGACGGCTACATCCGCAAGATGCTCACCCAGGCACTGGGCGAGGACAAGGCGGGTGGCCTGATCGACCGTATTCTCCTTGGCGGCAATACCAGCGGTCTGGACAGCCTGAAGTGGATGGAGCCGCGCGCCGTGGCTGATGTGATTCGCTATGAGCACCCGCAAATCCAGGCCATCGTGGTGGCCTATCTAGATCCGGATCAGGCCGGGGAAGTGCTTTCGCATTTCGACCACAAGGTACGTCTGGACATCGTGCTGCGCGTGTCATCCCTCAACACGGTGCAGCCCGCCGCGCTGAAGGAGCTGAACCTGATCCTGGAGAAGCAGTTTTCCGGCAACTCCAACACCACCCGAGCGAACCTGGGGGGCGTCAAGCGAGCGGCGGACATCATGAACTTCCTCGACAGCTCGGTCGAAGGCCAGCTGATGGATGCGATCCGCGAGGTCGACGAGGATCTGTCGTCGCAGATCGAAGACCTCATGTTCGTCTTCGACAATCTTGCCGATGTCGACGACCGGGGCATCCAGGTGCTGCTGCGCGAAGTATCCTCCGATGTGCTGGTCATGGCGCTCAAGGGTGCCGACGAGGCGATCAAGGAAAAGGTTTTCAAGAACATGTCCAAGCGCGCTGGCGAACTGCTGCGCGACGACCTGGAAGCCAAGGGGCCGGTGCGCATCAGCGAAGTGGAAGGCGCCCAGAAGGAAATACTCACCATTGCCCGCCGCATGGCCGAAGCCGGGGAAATCGTTCTCGGTGGCAAGGGCGGCGAAGAAATGATCTAAGCGAGCCACAGGCCCAATGTCCAAGGAAAACCCCAGCGACGTCATCCGTGCAAGAGATGTGAATGCCTTCGATCGCTGGGCCCTGCCGAGCTTCGATCCGGAGGACGATCAGGCCGAAGAGCCTGACGCGCAAGCCGATGACGATCAGGCCGAAGAGTTGGCGCACAGCGAAGACGTCCCGCTCGAGGAAGTCAAGCCGCTGACGCTCGAAGAGCTCGAAGCGATTCGTCAGGAAGCCTACAACGAGGGTTTCAGCACGGGTGAAAAAGATGGCTTTCATGCCGGTCAGCTCAAGGCCCGGCAAGACGCCGAAGCGGCTCTGACGCCAAAGCTGGGTAGCCTGGAGAAGCTGATGACTCAGCTGCTCGAGCCCATCGCTGATCAGGACCGCAATCTGGAGCACGCCATGGTCACCCTGGTCAGCCAGTTGGCGCGAGAGGTCATCCAGCGCGATCTGCAGATCGATTCAAGTCAGATCCGCCAGGTGCTTCGTGATGCCTTGAAGCTCTTGCCGATGGGGGCGAACAACGTGCGGATCTACATCAACCCGCAGGATTTCGATCTGGTCAAGGCCATGCGCGAGCGCCACGAAGAAACCTGGCGGATCATCGAAGACAGCGACCTGCTGCCCGGTGGCTGTCGCATCGAGACCGAACAGAGCCGCATAGACGCCAGCGTCGAGACACGGCTGGCCAAGGCGATAGGCCAGTTGTTCGACCAGCAGCGCGAAAACGCTACCAGTCCGCCAGAGCCGGACTTGCTTGTCGATCTCGACTCGCAAGCGGAGCAGCCCGATGCGCCTTGAACGCACCAGTTTCGCCAAACGCTTCGAAGCCTATGGCGAGGCCATCAAGCTACCCAGCCAACCGATACTCGAGGGCCGCCTGTTGCGCATGGTCGGCCTGACGCTCGAGGCCGAAGGGCTTCGTGCTGCGGTCGGCAGCCGCTGCCTGGTCATCAACGAAGACAGCTATCACCCCACCCAGGTGGAAGCGGAAGTCATGGGCTTTGCCAGCGGCAAGCTCTACCTGATGCCGGTCGGCAGCCTTGCCGGCATTGCCCCGGGCGCACGGGTCGTGCCCCTGCCGAACACCGGCCGCCTGCCCATGGGCACGTCCATGCTTGGCCGGGTACTCGATGGCGCCGGGCGTGCGCTCGATGGCAAGGGCGGGATGAAGGCCGAGGATTGGGTGCCGATGGATGGGCCGGTGATCAACCCGCTCAAGCGCCACCCGATCAGCGAGCCACTTGACGTAGGCATTCGCAGCATCAACGGCTTGTTGACGGTCGGCCGCGGCCAGCGTCTGGGTCTGTTCGCCGGCACCGGTGTGGGCAAGTCGGTGCTGCTCGGCATGATGACGCGCTTCACCGAGGCGGACATCATCGTGGTCGGCCTGATTGGCGAACGCGGCCGTGAGGTGAAAGAGTTCATCGAGAACATCCTTACCGAGGAAAGCATCAAGCGTTCGGTGGTAGTGGCCTCGCCTGCCGACGATGCGCCGCTGATGCGGCTGCGCGCCGCCATGTATTGCACGCGCATCGCTGAATACTTTCGCGACAAGGGCAGGAACGTGCTGCTGCTGATGGACTCGCTGACACGTTTCGCCCAGGCCCAGCGCGAAATCGCGCTGGCGATTGGCGAGCCGCCGGCGACCAAGGGTTATCCACCTTCGGTCTTCGCCAAGCTGCCGAGCCTGGTGGAGCGCGCCGGCAACGCCGAGGCGGGCGGTGGCTCGATCACCGCGTTCTATACGGTGCTGTCCGAAGGCGATGACCAGCAGGACCCGATCGCCGACGCCGCGCGGGGGGTGCTGGACGGCCATTTCGTGCTGTCTCGCCGCTTGGCCGAGGAAGGGCATTACCCGGCCATCGACATCGAAGCGTCCATCAGCCGGGTCATGCCGCAGGTGGTCAGCCCCGAGCACATGCGCAACGCGCAACGTTTCAAGCAGCTGTGGTCGCGCTATCAGCAGAGCCGGGACCTGATCAGTGTCGGCGCCTACGTGCCCGGAGGCGATCCCGAGACCGACCTGGCGATTGCGCGGCAGGCGGAGATGGTGCGCTTTCTCAGACAGGGGCTGAACGAGGCTGAAGACCTGGCCAGGAGCGAGGTCTCGTTGACCGGCGTGTTCAATCCGAAAGCGGCGGGCTAAGCCTTGTCGGCAAGCCGTGCGGTGCGTCTGGCACCTGTCATCGACATGGCCGAACGTGCCGAGCGCGACGCGGCGCGCCTGTTCGGCCAGGGTCAGGCGCAGATCGCCCAGGCCGAAGCCAAGCTCGACGAGCTGCGCCAGTATTTCGGCGACTACCAGCAGCAATGGATGAGCCAGGGCAGCCAGGGTGTGTCCGGACAGTGGCTGGTGAACTACCAACGTTTCCTGTCGCAACTCGAATCTGCCATTGCCCAGCAGCAGCGTAGCGTCGACTGGCATCGCAACAATCTCGACAAGCTGCGCGAGCAGTGGCAACAGCGACGCGCGAGGCTCGACGGGTTGCGCAAACTGGTCGACCGATATCTGCAGGAGGCCCGAACAGCCGCCGACAAGCGCGAGCAGAAATTGCTAGACGAATACGCACAACGGCTTGCCGGGCGGCCAAAACAGGATTGATGCTTGCTGCGCGTGGGTTTGGGTGCTAAATCTTGATCAGCTTCTTTGCGACAGCACAGCTGGACATCGAGGCCGCAGGCGCAGGCATAAGGCGCCAACCGGCGGAGCCAGCGCCAATCCAGCAATACACGACAGCCGCGGCAAAAGGCCACGACCTCGTCAGGATTAGGAGTGCTACATGACCATCAGTTCCCAGCTATCGGCAGATGGACAAGAGCTGACCATTACCATCCAGGGGCGTTTCGACTTTAACGCCCATCAGGCTTTCCGCGACGCCTACCAGCGCGTCGATTGCACTCCACAGCGCTACGTGGTCGACCTCAACGGCGCGACCTACCTCGACAGTTCGGCACTCGGCATGCTGCTCCTGCTGCGCGACCATGCTGGCAGCGACAAGGCCAACATCCGCCTGATCAATTGCAATCCGGACGTTCGCAAGGTGCTTTCGGTCTCGAATTTCGAACAGTTGTTCGTGATCGCCTGAATGCCTCGTCGGCTCTGCATACTCATCGCCGAGGATGGCGCGGCCGATCGCATGCTGCTGGCGACAATCGTCGGGCGCCAGGGGCATCGTGTCCTGACCGCAGCGAACGGCGCCGAGGCAGTGGAACTGTTCGAACGCGAACGCCCTCAGCTGGTCCTGATGGACGCGCTCATGCCGGTGATGGACGGTTTCGAAGCGGCGCAGCAGATCAAGCAGCTGGCGGGCAACGAGCTGGTGCCGATCATCTTTCTCACTTCGCTGACCGAAAACGAGGCGCTTGTCCGCTGCCTTGAAGCGGGGGGCGACGACTTCATCGCCAAGCCCTATAACCCCATCATTCTCGAAGCCAAGATACAGGCGATGCACCGCCTGCGCCGCCTGCAGGCCACGGTGTTGGAGCAGCGTGACCTGATCGCCCGGCGCAATCAGCAGTTGCTCGACGAACAGCGGGCGGCCAAGGCCATTTTCGACAAGGTTGCCCACGCCGGCTGCCTGAACGCACCAAACATTCGTTACCGCCAGTCGCCGCGGGCGCTGTTCAACGGTGACCTGCTGCTCGCCGCGCAGGCGCCAGCCGGGCGGATGTTCGTGCTTCTCGGGGACTTCACCGGCCACGGGCTGCCTGCCGCGATCGGTGCCATGCCGCTTGCCGAGACCTTCTACGGGATGACTGCCAAGGGCTATTCGAGCAGCGACATCCTTCGCGAAGTCAATGCCAAGCTGAAGCTGATCCTGCCGGTGGAGATGTTCTGCTGCGCTACCTTTCTGGACATCAATCTCAAGCAGGGCGTGCTACGTGTCTGGAATGGTGGGCTGCCGGACGGTTACCTGCTCAAGGGCGACGCTACGCGCGTCACACTTCCATCCAGGCACCTGCCGCTGGGTGTAGTCGACGCGAGTGCTTTCGACGATCGGTTCGACAACCTGCCGATTGCCGTTGGTGACCGGTTGCTGCTGTTGTCCGATGGAGTGCTGGAAAGCCGTAACGAGGAGGAGGTGTTGTTCGGTGAGCAACGGCTTCTGGCGGTGCTCGATGGCAATGCCCGATCCGAGGCACTGCTGGAAGAAATCCAGCTGGCCCTACAGGCCTTCCACGGTCAATTACTTGACGACCTGAGCCTGGTCGAGGTGAGCCTGACGGCCGACATGGCCGCATTGGATGAAAAGCCCTCTGGTGTTTTCCCCCTCGGTGCCCAGCCCACGCGGCCGATGAACTGGGCGGCAAGCTTCGAACTGCGTCCCGACAGCCTGCGCACCTCGAACCCCTTGCCACTGCTCATGCAGCTGATCTTGCAGATTCCACCGTTGCGCCACCGGGCCGGGACGGTCTATACGGTGCTGACCGAGCTATATACGAACGCACTGGAGCACGGTGTGCTGCTGCTCGACTCCTCGCTCAAATGCGATGCCGAAGGTTTCGCTCGTTACTACCAGGAGCGAATGCAACGGCTCGACGCGCTCAGCGAAGGATTCGTCGCGATTGATCTGGACACCAGGTCGGACGGCCTCACCGGCTACCTGCGTATCGACATGCGCGACAGCGGCCCCGGCTTCGACGTGCAGCGCACGCTGAACAAGCAGTATTGCGCCGAATGCCTCGGCGGCCGAGGGCTGCGCATGGTCCGGCAACTCAGTGAACGGTTCTACTGGTCGCCGGACGGGAAGGGCGTGAGCGTGGAGTTCCATTGGAGCGCTCATGCATAATCCGAACTTTTTGCCGGGAGCACACCATGGCCGAACATCTCGACAGTCGGGTTCTGGCAACCCTTCAGGAGGTGATGGAGGCCGAGTACCCAGTGCTTCTGGAAACCTTTCTGGTGGATTCCGAAGAGCGCGTGCGCCTGCTTCAGGCGGCCTGCCTGAGCGGCGAGGCCGAACAGCTTCGCCAGGCGGCACACAGCTTCAAGGGCAGCTGCAGCAACATGGGGGCCTTGATGCTGGCGGAACTTTGTCGCCAGGTTGAAGAGGCGGCGCGCCGTGGGCAGCTTGCCGATGCGCCGGAACTGATCGGATGCATCGAGCGGGAGTTCGCCATCGTTCGTATCCTGTATCGTGCCGAACGCCAGCGTTTCAGAGCTCCGCGCTGAAAATCGGTCAGCCGACCAAGCCCCTCTTCGTCCTGTTTGCAGTGGACAATATGGTCGTTCGGCGACGATGGCCCGCCATTTGCTTAAGGCAGTTTACGTCCCAATCCTCCTTGGAAAGACACATGGCCGTTTCCCCCGATCTATTGCTCAACATCAAGGCGCCCGCCACTGCTGCAAAGGCAGCCGGCCAGACATCCAAGCCGGCCGCGCAACCCAGTCGTGACGAGCCTTCCAGCTTTGCCAATGTCTACGCACGGGAACGTCAGGCGAAGCCCGCCGAGCGCTCCGAGCCCGCTGCCAGGCCGGTCCGCGACAAGCCGGTCAGCGAAAAACCAAGTCAGGAAACCGCCGAAGCGGATGGCAGCGACAAGCCTGCGGTTGCCGAAGCCGGCAAGGAATTGCCTGTCGACGGCGTCACGGCAGAGTCAGAGGATCTCGTCGAGGCCGAAGAAGCCGAGCTGGACCCTCTGCTGTTGCTGGGGCTAGGCGACAGCGCCCAACCCGCTCCCGATCCGCTGCCCCTGTCCTTGCCAACCGGTAGCGAGTTCCTGGCGGGCCTTCCGCAGGCACAGGCGGCAGTAGACGAAGCCGATGGCGAGTCTGAAAAGCCGCTGCTTGGTCAGCGTTCGGTAACAGGCACCCTGTCAGTGGCAGAGAAAGCCCTCGCGGCTCAGGCAGCCACGCCGGACAAGAACGTTGCAGACACCGAGCCGCTCGCGACGACGGCACTGCTGGGCGAAGAGTTCACTGGCGAGGAGGGCGCTGACTCCGGGAGCGAGGAAGACTTCGGCACGCTGCTCGAACAGCTCGATGTTCCCAAGGAGAGCCGCAGCGCCGCGTCGGACGCCGTGCTGAATCGCCTCAACCCGCTTACTCAGGCCATCGCCCAGCAGAACCTCCAGGCTCAACAGATTCAGCGACCTGCGCTGGTACCCGGTCAACCCGTGCAGATCCAGCAGTCCGGCTGGAGCGAGGCGGTAGTCGATCGGGTGATGTGGCTGTCCAGCCAGAACCTCAAGTCAGCCGAAATCCAGCTGGATCCGGCAGAGCTTGGGCGTATGGAGGTGCGCATCGATATGAACAAGGACCAGACCCAGGTCACCTTCCTCAGTCCCCATGCAGGGGTGCGTGACGCCATCGAAGGCCAGATGCACCGCTTGCGGGATATGTTCGCGCAGCAGGGCATGACCATGGACGTCAACGTGTCGGATCAGTCGCTTGCACGTGGCTGGCAAGGACAGGGTGGGGGCGAGTCCAGAGGCAACGGCGGCCGTGGCGGATCGGCTGGCGCCGAGGAGGAAGTGGTACGAGGCAGCGTAGAGATCAGCAGCAGCCGAGCCAGTGGTGATCGAGGGCTGGTGGATTACTACGCCTGAGGCCATCGTTCATAGTTCATGGATCATGCGGTACGCCGATGGCCCGTCAGTCATCCGGTCGGCGGTGAGAGTCGTTTACGGCTACCGGTCGCTGCCCGATACTTTGGCACAGCAGTTGCTCCCACCTCTGCGCGAACGCGTAAACACACGCAAGATGACGGAAATTTGGCATGGCTAAGAAACAGGGTCCACCGGACGTGGCGAGCCCCGGCGCGCCGGCGCCCGCCGGCAAGGGCAAGCTCAAACTGATCATCCTGATAGTGGTCGGTCTGCTGCTGGCTGTCGGCCTGTCAGTGGGCGGCACGTTCTACTTCATGAACAAGGCCGGATCGGACGATGATCATGGCGACGAGGCGGCGGCAGCGGAGTCGGCGGTGCCGCAGCGTCAGGCGGCGGTCTATGAGGTGCTGATGCCGGCCTTCGTGGTCAACTTCAGCAATGGAGGCGGGCGTCAGCGCTATATGCAGGTCAGCGTAGCGCTGATGTCGCGTGATCAGGCCGCACTCGACGGGCTGAAGGAACACATGCCGCTGTTGCGCAATCAACTGGTCATGCTGTTCTCCAGCCAGGATTTCGCCAGCCTGATAACACCGGTCGGCCAGGAAATGCTGCGGCAGAAGGCCACCGCCGCCGTACAGGAGCTGGCGCAGAAGGAAGTCGGCACACTCGCTATCGAGCAAGTGCTTTTCACCAATTTCGTATTGCAATAGGGAAGGTTCTAGATGGCTGTTCAAGACCTGCTCTCACAAGACGAGATCGACGCGCTCCTGCACGGAGTCGATGACGGTCTTGTCGACACCGAGAGCGATTCCGAACCGGGCAGCATCAAGAGCTATGACCTGACCAGCCAGGACCGTATCGTCCGTGGCCGTATGCCGACGCTGGAGATGGTCAACGAGCGTTTTGCTCGCTATACCCGTATCAGCATGTTCAACCTGCTGCGGCGCTCGGCCGATGTCTCGGTAGGTGGCGTTCAGGTGATGAAGTTCGGTGAATACGTACATTCGCTGTACGTGCCGACCAGCCTCAACCTGGTAAAGATCAAGCCATTGCGCGGTACCTCGCTGTTCATCCTCGATGCCAAGCTGGTGTTCAAGCTGGTGGACAACTTTTTCGGCGGTGATGGGCGTCATGCCAAGATCGAAGGGCGGGAATTCACGCCCACCGAACTGCGTGTGGTTCGGATGGTTCTGGACCAGGCCTTCATCGATCTTAAGGAGGCCTGGCACGCCGTGCTCGACGTCAATTTCGAGTTCGTCAATTCGGAGGTGAACCCGGCGCTGGCCAACATCGTCAGCCCCAGCGAGGTGGTGGTGGTTTCGACCTTCCACATCGAGCTGGAAAGTGGCGGCGGGGATTTCCACGTGACCATGCCGTACTCCATGATCGAGCCGATCCGGGAAATGCTCGACGCCGGATTCCAGTCGGATGTGAGCGACCAGGATGAGCGCTGGATCAATGCGCTGCGCGAGGACGTTCTCGATGTGAATGTTCCGCTCAGTGCCACGGTCGTGCGGCGTCAACTCAAGTTGCGCGACATTCTCAACATGCAGCCGGGTGATGTGATTCCGGTGGAAATGCCCGAAGACATGATCATGCGCGCCAACGGCATGCCGACCTTCAAGGTCAAGCTGGGCGCGCACAAGGGCAACCTGGCCCTGCAGGTGCTTGAATCCGTTATGCGACCACGTTGATTCAGCCCACATTCAATTACCAGCCGGTCGAGGATTAGCGATGGCAGACGAATTCGAAAACACTTCCGCTGAAGAGCAGGCCCTGGCCGATGAGTGGGCTTCGGCACTGGCCGAGGCGGGCGATGCCAACCAGGACGACATCGACGCGCTGCTCAATCAAGGCCCCGCGGTTGCACCAGCTCCTCCGCGGGCTCCGTTGGAGGAATTTGGCAGCAGCCCCAAGGGCTCGGCATCGCAGGCCGGTCTCGAGGGACCCAACCTGGACGTGATCCTGGACATCCCGGTATCCATCTCGATGGAGGTTGGCAGTACGGAAATCAGCATTCGCAACCTGTTGCAGCTCAACCAGGGCTCGGTGGTCGAACTCGACCGGTTGGCCGGGGAGCCGCTGGACGTGCTGGTCAATGGCACCTTGATCGCTCATGGCGAGGTGGTGGTGGTCAACGAGAAGTTCGGTATCCGTCTCACTGACGTGATCAGCCCGAGCGAACGCATCAAGAAGCTGCGCTGATGCGAGCCCTGCCGTTGGTTTCGCTGCTGCTGGCATTGCCGGCAATGGCCGCAGAGCCCGCTGCCAGCATGAGCAGCACTGGCATGGGCGCGCAGATGACCAAGCTGTTGCTCGGCCTGCTGCTGGTGATCGGCCTGATATTTCTGCTCGCCTGGTTGCTGCGCAGGATGCAGCAGCTCAATCCGCGTAGCAATCAGGCCATCAAGCTGATTTCGACCCAAGCGCTGGGGCCGCGTGAACGGCTGGTCCTGGTGCAGGTCGGCAGCGAACAGGTGCTGGTTGGCCTGAGCGCCGGTCGCATCACACCCTTGCACGTGCTCAAGGAACCGGTGCATCTACCGGATGCCGAGCCCGCCAACCCGGAGTTTGCCCAGCGGCTGATGGAGCTGCTCGGGCGGGACCAGAAGGACAAGCCCTGATGTTCCGATTGTTGTTGGCGGCCCTGCTGATCCTGGCCGCCCCGTTCGCCGTGGGCCAGGATGCTGGAGGGTTGATCACCCAGGGCGACAATCCTTTGTCGATACCGGCTATCACGCTCAGCACGGATGCCGAAGGTCAGCAGGAGTATTCGGTCAGCCTGCAGATCCTGCTGATCATGACGGCGCTGAGCTTCATTCCTGCCTTCGTCATGCTGATGACCAGCTTCACCCGCATCATCATCGTGTTCTCGATCCTGCGCCAGGCGCTGGGTTTGCAGCAGACACCGTCGAACCAGATCCTGGTCGGGCTGACGATCTTCCTGACGCTGTTCATCATGGCGCCAGTGTTCGAGCGGATTAACAACGAGGCAGTACAACCCTATCTGAACGAGCAGTTGTCGGCGCCGGATGCGATCGCTCGCGCCGAAGTGCCATTGAAGAATTTCATGCTCGCGCAGACACGCGAGAGCGATCTGGAGCTTTTCGTACGGCTGTCACGGCGAACCGATATCCAGACTCCGGATGCCGCGCCGCTGACCATTCTCGTCCCGGCTTTCGTGACGTCAGAGTTGAAAACGGCGTTCCAGATCGGCTTCATGATCTTCATTCCGTTTCTGATCATCGACATGGTGGTTGCCAGCGTACTGATGGCGATGGGGATGATGATGTTGTCACCGCTGATCATTTCCCTGCCGTTCAAGATCATGCTGTTCGTACTGGTCGACGGCTGGGGGCTGATCATCGGGACGCTCGCCAGCAGTTTCGGCACGCTTTAGGGGGCGCCATGACACCTGAAGTCGCGGTTGACCTGTTTCGTGAAGCGCTCTGGATGACAGCCATGATCGTCGCGGTGCTGGTTGTCCCGAGCTTGCTGGTCGGCCTGGTGGTGGCCATGTTCCAGGCTGCCACTCAGATCAACGAACAGACCCTGAGCTTCCTGCCGCGCCTGCTGATCATGCTGGTAACGCTGATCTGGGCCGGGCCCTGGCTGGTCCGGGAGCTGATGGAATATACCCAGGGCCTGATCCAGAACATTCCGCTGATCATCGGGTAACCGCCTTGCACTTTCCCGCCCATGCCGAGACCGGCAACTGTGCTTGAACTCAGCGATGCCCAGATCGGCGCCTGGGTGGCCCAGTTCCTGCTGCCCCTGTTTCGCATAGCAGCCATGCTGATGAGCATGCCGATCATTGGCACGCAGCTGGTGCCCATGAGGGTGCGCTTATACCTGGCGGTGGCCATTGCCGTCGTGCTGGTGCCGGGCCTCCCGGCGGTGCCGGTGGTCGAAGCGCTGAGCGGCCAGGCGCTGGTGCTGATCGCCGAACAGATACTCATCGGCGTCATGCTGGGCTTCGTGCTGCAGTTGTTCTTCCAGGTATTTATCGTCTCGGGCCAACTGCTGGCGATGCAGATGGGCCTGGGGTTCGCCTCCATGATGGACCCGGCCAACGGCGTGTCCGTGCCGGTGATCGGGCAGTTCTTCAACATGCTGGTGATCCTGCTGTTCTTCGCCATGAACGGCCATCTCGTGGTGCTGGAAATTCTCACCGAAAGCTTCGTCACCCTGCCGATCGGCGGCTGGCTAGTGGGCACCAATCATTTCTGGGAAATTGCCGGCAAGCTCGGCTGGGTGCTGGGCGCCGGCCTGCTGCTGGTGCTGCCGGCGATTACCGCGCTGCTGGTGGTGAACCTGGCGTTTGGTCTGATGACCCGCGCCGCGCCGCAGTTGAACATCTTCTCGATCGGCTTCCCGCTGACCCTGGTGCTTGGCCTGGTCATCGTGTGGATCGGCATGGCCGACATCCTTGCCCAATACCAGACATTCGTCAGCGAAGCGCTGGCAATGCTCCGCGAACTGGTCGGCCTTCGCTGATGGGCGCGAACATCCTTTCACAGCTGCCGGAGGCCACGCATGGCTGAGAGCGAAAGCGGTGCCGACAAAAGCGAGGAACCCACGGAGAAACGCCTCCGTGAATCCCGCGAAAAAGGCCAGCTGGCCCGCTCCCGCGAGCTGAACACGGTGGCGGTGACCCTGGGTGGCATTGGCGGATTGCTGGCGTCCGGAGGCAGCCTGGCGGGCAGCCTCATGGCGATGATGCAGGGCAGTTTCGAACTCAGCCGTGAAATGCTGATGGACGAGGGTGCGATGGTCCGGTTGCTGATGA
>DGLA01000007.1:68725-73909 GCA_002387205.1 Stutzerimonas stutzeri
TGCTGATGATCGTCTCGATCATCGGACCGATTTCCCTGGGCGGCTGGCTGTTTTCAGGCAAGGCCATGGCGCCCAAGTTCAGCCGGATGAATCCCGGGCCCGGCCTGAAACGCATGTTCTCAACCAAGGCGCTTATCGAGCTGCTGAAGGCGCTGGGCAAGTTCCTAGTGGTGCTGCTCGTGGCGCTGGCGGTACTCGGCGCCTATCAGGACGACCTGTTGTCCATTGCCAAGCAGCCGTTGGACCTGGCCATCATGCACAGCGTGGAAGTGGTGGGCTGGTCGGCCCTGTGGATGGCCTGCGGGTTGATCCTGATTGCGGCGGTCGACGTACCTTTCCAGCTCTGGGACAACAAGCAGAAGCTGATGATGACCAAGCAGGAAGTACGCGACGAGTACAAGGACAGCGAGGGCAAGCCTGAGGTCAAATCGCGGATCCGCCAGCTGCAGCGCGATGCGGCCCAGCGCCGGATGATGCAGGCGGTACCGGACGCCGATGTGGTCATCACCAACCCGACCCACTTTGCCGTGGCGCTCAAGTACGACGGCAGCAAGGGCGGGGCGCCGATGCTGGTGGCCAAAGGCGGAGATTTCGTCGCGCTGAAGATTCGCGAGATCGCTCAGGAGCACAAGGTAACGGTGCTGGAATCGCCAGCGCTGGCACGCGCTGTCTACTATTCCACGGAACTGGACCAGGAGATTCCTGCCGGTCTTTACCTCGCCATCGCGCAGGTACTGGCGTATGTCTATCAACTACGCCAGTACCGCAGCGGCAAGGGCAAGCGGCCTGATCCACTGGGCAACCTGCCGATACCGCCCGATCTGCGAAGGGATGAATAAGCTGGGCTGAAAGCCCGAAGCCTTTCAGCCTCCAGCCGCTTGTTACTCGATCACTCCACACGCCACGCGAGCACCGCCACCGCCCAGAGGCTGAGGGTTGTCGGAATAATTGTCGCCACCTTCATGGACCATCAGTGCGTGGCCCTTGAGATCACCCAGACTCTTCAGGCGCGGCGCCAGCACAGGCTGCTTGGCGTTGCCCTCGGCATCTACAATCAGGACGGGCAGGTCGCCCATATGGCCGTCGCCCCAGGGTTCGCCGTGCTTGCCTGTATTCTTCGGATCCCAGTGGCCACCAGCGGCAACGGCAGCCGCCTGCTTGCCATCTTTCTCCGCCGGCTGACAGCTGCCGTTGGCATGCACGTGGAAGCCATGCGCGCCAGCGTTCAACCCGGAGAGATCCGGGCGAAATACCAGGCCTTCATCGGTACTCTCGATCTTCACGGTGCCGACGGAGCTGGCGACGCCCTGGTCGTTGACCTTGTTCATGTCGACCGAAAGGGTTTCAGCCTGCACGCCGATCGCGGCGCAGCTAGCCATTGCGGCAATTAACCACTGTTTCATAACGCGCTCCTGTTTGATTGAACGAGGGCGGCGTCACACCACCCGTCGAAGTGTGACTGCCCCAGCCTATGCAGGTTCGATCACTGCAGCCCTGGCGATGACCGTTTCGACTGTGGCAAAACTGGACCCCTTCTTGCTATAGCCCGGACAGGGCGCGTTTTGCGTCAATTCTTTGGTTCTGTCTGTCGGGGTCTACGTGGATCGCACGCAACTCATCAACTTTCGCAATGGCCTGACCGGGGCGGGTCGCGGGAACCTCGGCGTGCCGCTGCTGTTGCTCGTGATGATGGGCATGATGATGTTGTCGGTGCCGCCGTTCCTGCTGGATCTGCTGTTCACCTTCAACATCGCCTTGTCGATCGTCGTGCTGCTGGTCAGCGTCTATGCGTTGCGACCCCTGGATTTCGCCGTTTTCCCGACGATCCTGCTGGTCGCGACCCTGATGCGACTGGCCCTGAACGTGGCCTCGACGCGGGTGGTGCTGATCCATGGTCACGATGGGGGTTCCGCCGCGGGACATGTGATCGAGGCCTTCGGCAACGTCGTGATCGGCGGTAACTATGTCGTCGGTATCGTCGTTTTCGCGATCCTGATGATCATCAACTTCGTCGTGGTGACAAAGGGTGCCGGCCGCATTTCCGAGGTCAGCGCACGCTTCACCCTTGATGCGATGCCAGGTAAGCAGATGGCGATCGACGCCGACCTCAACGCCGGTCTGATCGATCAGGCAGAAGCCAAGCTGCGTCGCGTCGAGGTCGCCTCCGAAGCGGATTTCTACGGTTCGATGGACGGTGCGAGCAAGTTCGTGCGCGGTGATGCCATCGCCGGTCTGTTGATCCTGTTCATCAACCTTATCGGTGGCGTCGCCATCGGTATGGCGCAGCACGGCATGAGCTTCAGCGAGGCGGGGCAGGTGTACGCGCTGTTGACCATCGGTGACGGTCTGGTGGCACAGATCCCGTCGCTGCTGCTGTCGACCGCTGCAGCCATCATGGTGACTCGTGTAACCAGTTCCGAGGACATGGGGCAGCAAGTCAATCGTCAGATGTTCGCCTCGCCCAAGGCGCTGGCGGTATCTGCTGGCATCATGATCGCCATGGGCCTCGTACCGGGCATGCCACACATGTCCTTTCTCGGCCTCGGCGCGGTCGCTGCTGGCGGCGCCTACTGGATCTGGCGTCGGCAAAACCAGGTCAAGCAGCAGGCCGAGCAGGAAGTTCAGAAGCAGCAGGAGACCCTTCCGGCACAACGTGCCGCAGAAACCAAGGAGCTGGGCTGGGATGACGTAACGCCCGTGGATATGGTCGGCCTGGAGGTCGGCTACCGGCTGATTCCTCTGGTCGACCGCAACCAGGGCGGGCAACTGCTGGCGCGGATCAAGGGCGTGCGCAAGAAGCTGTCTCAGGATCTGGGGTTCCTGATGCCATCGGTGCATATCCGCGACAACCTTGACCTGCTGCCCAACGCCTATCGTCTGACGCTCATGGGTGTGAGTCTGGCCGAGGCCGAGGTGTATCCGGATCGGGAACTGGCGATCAATCCCGGTCAGGTCTTCGGGCCGCTCAACGGCATTGCCGCCAAGGATCCGGCCTTTGGACTGGAAGCCGTGTGGATCGAGGCCAGCCAGCGAGACCAGGCGCAATCGCTCGGCTACACGGTGGTCGATGCGAGCACTGTGGTCGCCACCCATCTCAACCAGGCGTTGTACAAGCACGCCCATGAGCTACTGGGGCATGAAGAGGTTCAGCAGTTGCTGCAGCTGCTTGCCAAGAGCTCGCCCAAGCTCGCCGAAGAGCTGGTGCCAGGCATGATTTCCCTGTCGACACTGCTCAAGGTGTTGCAAGCGCTGCTGCAGGAGCAGGTGCCGGTGCGGGACATCCGAACCATTGCCGAGGCCATCGCTAACGTCGCCGCAAAGAGTCAAGATCCCGCCGCGATGGTCGCTGCGGTTCGTGTGGCCTTGTCCCGTGCAATCGTGCAAAACGTTGTGGGGCTT
Organism: Stutzerimonas stutzeri; assembly: GCA_002387205.1. Classification (GTDB taxonomy): domain Bacteria; phylum Pseudomonadota; class Gammaproteobacteria; order Pseudomonadales; family Pseudomonadaceae; genus Stutzerimonas; species Stutzerimonas stutzeri_N. The sequence goes on from DGLA01000007.1 coordinate 72,125, forward strand.
GAGCCGCAGCTGCCTGTCATCACTCTTGAGCCTAGGTTGGAACAGATATTGCTCAACAGTCTTCAGAAGGCAGGACAGGGCTCGGAAGATGGCATTCTCCTCGAGCCGGGAATGGCCGAAAAGTTGCAACGTTCTCTGGTAGATGCGGCACAGCGTCAAGAAATGATGGGTAAGCCGGCGATTTTGCTGGTGGCAGGTCCGGTTCGCGCGATGCTGTCGCGCTTTGCCCGACTGGCCGTACCGAACATTCATGTCCTGGCCTATCAGGAAATACCGGATAACAAGCAGGTCACCATCGTTTCGACGGTGGGTCAGAATTAACCGAGGGTACAGGCCATGCAGGTCAAACGTTTCTTCGCAGCCGATATGCGGATCGCCATGAAAATGATCCGCGACGAACTGGGCGCCGATGCCGTGATCACGGGAAACCGGCGTGTCGCTGGCGGCGTCGAGTTGACTGCTGTGCTTGATTACCCGATGGAGACGGTGCCAAAGCAGCCGAATCCAGCCCTTGAGAGCGAATTGCGCAAGACTCAGGCGCGCATCGCCACGGCCCATGCCGAGCTCAGCGCACCGCGTCCACAGGCCGTTCAGGACCGTCAATTGCTTGATGAGAAACCTGCCGCCGCGGCTCGGCCAGCACCGGCTACTGCTGCCGCGACGGATTCGCGGGCGATGGAGGCCATGCAGTCAGAACTGCAAGGGCTGCGTGAGCTGATCGAAATGCAGCTCGGCTCGATTGCCTGGGGACAGGAGCAGAGCCGCCGCCCTCAGCAGGCGGGTCTCTGGCGCCGCCTGCAGCGCATCGGGCTGCCTGCCGATCTGTCGCGTGCCCTGCTCGAAAAGGTAGCCGGTGTCGCCGAGCCGCGACAGGCGTGGCGGATGCTGCTGGCGCATCTGGCACATGCCATCAAGGTTACGGAGGCCGAGCCGCTGGAAGCGGGCGGCATCATTGCTCTGGTCGGTCCGGCGGGTGCCGGAAAAACCACCACCCTGTCCAAGCTGGCGGCACGCTATGTGCTCAAGCACGGGCCGCAAAGCATTGCCCTGGCAAGTATGGATAATTACCGCATCGGTGCGCAGGAGCAGCTCAAGACCCTCGGTCGTATCCTCAATGTGCCGGTCCTCCAGATCGATCCCGGCCAGCCGTTGAGCAAGACCCTCGAGTCGGTGGCCCGCAAACGCCTGATTCTCATCGACACGGCCGGTCTGCCGGCAGGCGACCCGATGATGCGCAAGCAACTCGAAGCACTGGCTGACCGGGGTATCAAATCGAAGAATTACCTGGTGCTGGCCGCGACCAGCCAGAGCCAGGTGCTCAAGGCTGCGTGGCACAACTACCGGCGTTGTGGGCTGGCTGGTTGTATTCTGACTAAACTGGATGAGGCCGGTAGCCTTGGAGATGTCCTTGGGCTCACGATCAGCCAGCATATGCCGATAGCCTACCTCGCTGATGGCCCGCGCATCCCTGATGACCTGCACCTTCCTCGCAGCCACCAGCTCGTGAGTCGGGCGGTGAGTCTGCAGTCAGAGGAGGCGCCCAGCGAGGAGGCGATGGCTGACATGTTTTCCGAGCTCTACAACGGTTCACGGAAGGTCGGATGAACGCACCGGCCTTTCACACAGACAAAGATGACGCGTTCACGCTGAACGCATCGATGGCCTCCGGGCCCCAGCAAGATATAGGCGTGTAAACATGGGTATGCATCCCGTACAGGTGATTGCGGTGACCGGCGGCAAGGGTGGCGTCGGCAAGACCAACGTGTCGGTCAATCTGGCGCTGGC
>DGLA01000001.1:0-236954 GCA_002387205.1 Stutzerimonas stutzeri
AGCTGTTTTTGAAGAAGTTTTTTCTTTCTTCTCAACCGCTTCCACTTCCGATCAACCTAGCGTCTCTCGTCAGCGGGAGGCGAATCATACAGCGTCTAAACTCGCTGTCAACCACCTCTCTCAACCGCTTCCGATCAACCTGACCAGAGCCGCCAACAGGACTCAACCACCACCCTGCCAGCCCGGCGCATTCTACTCGAATTTGCCATCCGTGCAAGCCTTTATTTCGCTAACCTCTTGATTTACAAGAGGTTTCGCCAAAGGCCTGCGCCGGAGAAGGTGCGCATTATAGGTGGCGTAGTTCAGGAGTCAACCGAAATTTTCCCAAGCCGCCTCAGCATCTAATTGTCGATGCCGGGCCGGAGCGAGGCCACGACCATACCGCCCGCCCCGCAATTCAACCGCAACAGGCGTGAAGAAGTTAACCACGCCACACAATGGGAACGTAGCCAGCCGCAGAAATGGTCTGGTGGCCCCAGATGAAAACCACTTCACAGTCATAGCCAGGCCGACAACCTAGGATGCCGGCCCGACAAGCATGCAGCACATGGCATGCAACTGAATGCGCATTGAAGCGCGAGTGCCGTCCCGCATGGCGGCACTAATACTTGGGTCATGGAATGACGTTTTCTACCAAACTATCCGCCCGTATGTCTGCGGTAGCGAGTACTCCTATTTCAGCAGCCGGTTTCGCAGGCGAGGACACCCGATACAGCGTTGCCTATGAAAGCCTAGAGCAGGAGCTTGGAAAAGCTATTTCGCTATACGCATCGGGATCAGTGGCCTGGAACACCATTAACCAGGGTGCTGAGTCGCTGCTGACCAACGAGTCCAAGGACATTCGCATTGCCGCATGGCTCACCTAGGGCCTGTATCAGCGGGGCTCGTTCCTAGGCCTGCATGCCGGCCTGGTCATGATTGGCCTTCTCTGCCGTGAGCATTGGCGAGACATTCACCCTCACAAAGATCGGACTCGCGCGGCTGCGATCAACTGGCTGGTGCCCCGTATGGAGCAGGTGCTGGCCGATCACGTGCCTATGGCGGAACAGCTGGCGCTGTTCGAACACATCGCAACCGAGCTTCGTAGTCTTGAAGCGATCCTGTCAGCGCATTTGGGTAGCCAGGCGCAGCTGCTGCTACCGCTGTGCCGGCGTCTCGAAGAGATGGTCAAGCGAGCAGGAACCGCGCACCCACAACCCGGCCCCGTCGGCGCCGCGATCGCCCAAGTCAAACAGGCCGCTGTCCAGGCCTTTACCGCCACATCTCCAGTCGAGCATGAAAAGGATGCTCACAAGAGCCTCCGCGCCCTGCAGGACCAGTCTCGCCCGCTTTGCAGCTGGTGGCTGAAGCAGAACGCTACCGACCTCAGAGCCCTTCGGCTTGCACGGACCTTGCTGTGGCTGCCCATTGAGAGCCTGCCCGAGCGCAACGCCGAAAACGTCACTGCACTCCGCGGTTTGCCCGCAGACCAGCTGGCTACCCATAGAGAGCGTTTCCCTCAGGGTGTGTATGCGGACCTGATAGCGGACCTGGAGACGAGCATTGCGCGCGCGCCTTTCTGGCTCGATGGCCAACGCATCGCCTGGGAGTGCCTGCAACACTCAACGCCGCACAGGCGATGCGTGAAGTAGAGATCCAGCTCGCGCTGTTCTTGCTGCGCGTGCCTGGGCTCGACGAGTTGCGCTTTCATGACGGGACCCCCTTCGCCGATGCCGAAACGCGCGCATGGATTGCCTCCCGCGTCATGCCGCATGTTCAGCCAGAAAAAGCGGCGAACGAGCCGACGATCAGCACGCACGGATCAACATCGACTTGGGAACAGGCATTAGCGGACGTGCTTCCAGAGCTGCGCAAAGATGGGCTCAAGCGCGCCGTGCAACAACTCAAGCAAGGGCTGAATCATGCGAAAGGCGGGCGCGAACGCTTCCGTTGGCAACTGACGCTGGCTCGACTGTGCTTGCACGCCAAGAAATACGATCTCGCCAAGACTCAACTCGAATCACTGGACCAGACGCTGACCGCCACCGGGCTCGGCGACTGGGAACCCGATCTCGCCCTCGAAGTGCTGCGCCTCTTGCATCACTGCTGCGAAGTGTTGCCGCAAAACCATGCGGTGCGTGAAAGCAAGGACGAGATCTATCGCAGGCTGTGCCACCTCGACCTCGAGGTGGTGCTCGATTAGGCCCCCGGGCCACCCATTCAAGGAGAACACCCATGGCCAAAGAAGGCTCGGTAGCCCCCAAGGAACGCATTAACGTCACTTTCAAACCCGCCACCGGCGGCGCCCAGGAAGAAATCGAACTGCCGCTGAAACTCATGGTGCTCGGCGATTTCACCCAGCGCGCCGACGATCGCAAGATCGAAGACCGCAAGCCGATCGCCATCGACAAGAACAGTTTCGACGAAGTACTGGCCAAGCAGGAGCTAAGCCTGACCTTCGCCGTGCCGAACCGCCTGCAGGACGAGGCCACGGACGAAGAACTGGCGGTGCAACTGAACGTCGGTTCGATGAAGGACTTCAATCCCGCCAACCTCGTCGAGCAAGTGCCCGAGCTGAAGAAGCTGATGGAGCTGCGCGACGCCTTGGTTGCATTGAAGGGCCCGCTGGGCAACGCCCCGGCCTTCCGCAAGGCCATCGAAAGCGTGCTGGCCGATGACGATTCGCGCGAGCGCGTGCTCGGCGAGCTGGGCCTGGCCGCGAAACAACACCTGGACGCCTGATCACCTGGACAAGGAACGCCAACACCATGAGCACTAGCGCTGCAGCCGTCGAAAACGGCAACAACCTCGCCGATCTCGGCATTCTCGACCGGATCATCGCCGAGACCAAACTGACCCCTGACGACGAGGCCTATGACATCGCCAAACGCGGCGTATCGGCCTTCATCGAAGAACTGCTCAAGCCGCAGAACGAGCACGAGCCGGTAAAGAAGGCACTGGTCGACCGCATGATCGCGGAGATCGACGCCAAGCTCAGCCGGCAGATGGACGAGATTCTCCACCACCCTCAGTTCCAGGCGCTGGAATCCTCCTGGCGCGGCCTGAAGCTGCTGGTCGACCGCACCAACTTCCGCGAGAACATCAAGCTCGAAATCCTCAACGCGTCCAAGCAGGACCTGCTTGATGACTTCGAGGACAGCCCGGAAGTCGTCCAGTCCGGCCTGTACAAGCACATCTATACCGCCGAGTACGGCCAGTTCGGCGGCCAGCCGGTCGGCGCGCTGATCGCCAACTATTTCTTCGACCCGAGCGCCCCGGACATCAAGACCCTGCAGTACGTATCCAGCGTCGCCAGCATGTCCCACGCCCCCTTCATCGCGGCCGCCGGCCCGAAATTCTTTGGCCTGGAGAGCTTCACCGGTCTGCCGGACCTCAAGGACCTGAAGGATCACTTCGAAGGCCCGCAGTTTGCCAAATGGCAAAGCTTCCGCGAGCAGGAAGACGCCCGCTACGTCGGCCTGACCGTGCCGCGCTTCCTCCTGCGCAACCCCTACGATCCCGAAGACAACCCGGTAAAGTCCTTCGTCTACAAGGAAAACGTCGCCGGCAGCCACGAGCATTACCTGTGGGGCAACACCGCCTACACCTTCGCCAGCCGCCTGACCGACAGCTTCGCCAAGTTCCGCTGGCGCCCGAACATCATCGACCCGCAGAGCGGTGGCGCAGTCGAAGACCTGCCGCTGCACCACTTCGAGAGCATGGGCGAGATCGAAACCAAGATCCCGACCGAGGTGCTGGTCTCCGACCGTCGCGAGTACGAACTGGCCGAGGAAGGCTTTATCGCCCTGACCATGCGCAAGGGCAGCGACAAGGCCGCCTTCTTCTCCGCCAACTCCGCGCAAAAGCCGAAGTTCTTCGGCAACAGCGAGGAAGGCAAGAACGCTGAGCTGAACTAGAGAAAGGCGCCCTAGGGCGCCTTTTCATTTCCAGCTAAACCAGCATCAAGCCTTGGCTTTCTTTGCCGCGCGGTTGCGCTCGCCTTCGTCGAGGATCTTCTTGCGAAGACGGATCGACTTCGGGGTCACTTCACACAGCTCGTCGTCCTGGATGAATTCCAGAGCCTGTTCCAAGGTGAAGCGTACCGGCGGGACCAGGGCGATGGTCTCGTCCTTGCCCGACGCACGCATGTTGTCGAGTTTCTTGCCCTTGGTGGGGTTGACGCCCAGGTCGTTGTCGCGGCTGTTCAGGCCGACGATCTGACCGTTGTAGATCTCCTGGCCGTGCTCGACGAACAGCTTGCCGCGCGCCTGCAGGGTTTCCAGGGAGTAGGTCAGCGCCTTGCCTGTTTCGACCGAAACCAGTACGCCGTTCTGACGGCCGGACATGTGGCCCGACTTCATCACGTCGTAGCGATCGAAGATCGAAGTCAGGATGCCGGCGCCGTTGGTCAGGGTCAGGAACTGGTTACGGAAGCCGATCAGACCACGGGCCGGGATGTTGTATTCCAGGCGCACGCGGCCCTTGCCATCCGGAACCATGTTGCTCAGGTCGCCCTTGCGCAGGCCCATCTCTTCCATGACCTTGCCCTGCGCTTCTTCAGGGATGTCGATGGTGACGTTCTCGAACGGCTCGTGCTTGACGCCGTCTACTTCGCGGATGATCACTTCCGGACGACCTACAGCCATCTCGAAGCCTTCGCGGCGCATGTTCTCGATCAGCACCGACAGGTGCAGTTCACCACGACCGGAGACCTTGAACTTGTCGGCGGAATCGCCTTCTTCAACGCGCAGGGCCACGTTGTACAGCAGCTCCTTGTCCAGACGCTCCTTGATGTTACGGCTGGTGACGAACTTGCCTTCCTTGCCGCAGAACGGCGAATCGTTGACCTGGAAGGTCATGGAAACGGTCGGCTCGTCGACGGTCAGCGGCTTCATCGCTTCGACGTTGTTCATGTCGCACAGGGTGTCGGAGATGAACAGCTCGTCGAAGCCGCTGATGCAGACGATGTCGCCCGCGGTGGCTTCTTCGACGTCTACACGGTGCAGACCGTGGTGACCCATCAGCTTGAGGATACGGCCGTTACGCTTCTTGCCATGCATATCGATGGCGGTGACCGGAGTGTTCGGCTTGACGCGACCGCGGGCGATACGGCCGACGCCGATGATGCCGAGGAAGCTGTTGTAGTCCAGGGCAGAAATCTGCATCTGGAACGGACCGTCGATATCGACTTTCGGAGCTGGCACGTGGTCGACGATGGCCTGGTACAGCGGGGTCATGTCTTCGGCCATGTCGGTGTGATCCAGACCGGCGATGCCATTCAGGGCCGAGGCGTAGACGACCTGGAAGTCCAGCTGCTCTTCAGTGGCGCCGAGGTTGTCGAACAGGTCGAAGATCTGATCCAGCACCCAGTCAGGACGCGCGCCCGGACGGTCGACCTTGTTGATCACCACGATCGGACGCAGGCCGGCTTCGAAGGCCTTCTTGGTCACGAAACGGGTTTGCGGCATGGGGCCGTCTTGGGCGTCGACCAGCAGCAGCACGGAGTCGACCATCGACATCACGCGCTCGACTTCACCGCCGAAGTCGGCGTGGCCGGGGGTGTCGACGATGTTGATGCGGTATTCATTCCAGCGAATGGCGGTGTTCTTGGCCAGGATGGTGATGCCGCGCTCTTTTTCCTGGTCGTTGCTGTCCATCACGCGCTCGTCGTTGAGCTCGCCGCGCTCCAGGGTGCCGGACTGACGCAGGAGCTTGTCGACCAGGGTGGTTTTGCCATGGTCAACGTGAGCAATGATGGCGATGTTGCGTAGATTATCGATCACTTTGGGGTACCTAAAAGAAGCTGTAAGCCGGCAGCCTGTAGCTGGAAGCCGGAAGAAAAGGCAGCGCACACCGCCGGGTCGGGAGGGTGCTTGCGTCTGATGACGAAGTGGCTGGTAGAACAGAGACGTTTCACTTCGAGCTTCCAGCTTCAAGCTTCAAGCCTACCGGCCGATAAACCCTCACGTTCTGGTGCCCCTCGCTCAGCAAGTGATGAGCATGCAGGCGGCTCATGACACCTTTATCGCAATAAAGCAGGTACTGGCGGTTCTCATCCAGTTCCTTGAAGCGGTTGTTCAGCGCATAGAAGGGCAGCGTTTGCACTTCGATGCCTTGCATTTCAAGAGGTTCGTCCTCGGCAAGGTCAGGATGGCGAATGTCGAGCACCACCTGCCCTGCACTTGCTTCGACGACTTCTTCGACCTGCAAATCCTGACCCAACTCGTCGATGACGCGATCGATGGCGACCTGTCGGGCGTTGGCCATGGCACGCTCGAGGATGGCCATGTCGAACTGCTTCTCTTCGTGCTCGACGCGGTAACGCTTGGCCTTGGTCGTCGGGTTTACCGAGATGACGCCACAGTACTCGGGCATGTTCTTGGCAAACTCGGCGGTGCCGATCTCGAATGCGGTGTCGATGATGTCCTGCTTGTGGCTGGCGATCAGCGGGCGCAGCACCAGCATGTCGGTGGCCGAATCGATCACCGACAGATTCGGCAGGGTCTGGCTGGAGACCTGGGAAATCGCCTCGCCTGTCACCAGTGCATCGATATGCAGGCGCTCGGCGATCTGCGTCGATACGCGCAGCATCATGCGCTTGAGCACGACGCCCATCTGGCTGTTGTCGACCTTTTCGAGGATCTCACCGACGACTTCTTCGAACGGCACGCTGATAAAGAGCACGCGATGGGAGCTGCCGTACTTCTTCCATAAATAGTGGGCAACTTCCATCACGCCCAGCTCGTGGGCGCGGCCACCCAGATTGAAGAAGCAGAAATGGGTCATCAAGCCGCGGCGCATCATCTGGTAGGCCGCTACGGTGGAGTCGAAACCACCGGACATGAGTACCAGCGTCTGCTCCAGCGCGCCCAGCGGGTAGCCGCCGATGCCGTCGTGTTGTGCGTGCACGACAAACAGGCGCTGGTCGCGGATTTCCATCCGAACTTCGATTTCCGGGGACTTCAGGGAAATGCCGGCCGCACCGCACTGCACGCGAAGCTCACCGCCAACATAGCGCTCGACATCCATCGAGCTGAACGGATGTTTGCCGGCCCGCTTGCAGCGCACCGCGAAGATCTTGCCCGGCAGGCGATCGGCGTAGTGGGCCTTGCACTTGGCCAGGATGTCGTCCAGATCCCCCAACGGGTATTCATGCACTTCAAGGCAATGTGCGATGCCGGGCGTGCAGCGCAGGCGCTCGACCATCTGGTGCAATGTCTTCAAATCACTGACTGCGGTTTCCACCTCGACGTTGTCCCACACCCCCTCCACCCGCAGTTCGGGATCGAGGTCGCGCAGCACGGTACGGATGTTCTTCGCCAGCTGGCGAATGAAACCCTTGCGTACCGGCGGGCTCTTGATGGTGATTTCGGGAAAAACCTTGACGATCAGCTTCATTGAAAACGCGCGTGCGCCGACATGGCGTAAAAGAGGGGGGCGGAGTATATCGGAATTTGATCAACCTTTAGACAGTTTATTCTGCGATGCCTTCTGCGCACCATACTGGGTCATATCAGTTACGCACCGCACCATTGGAGTGCGCCAAGAGGGCGATTCAGTGCCGCATGTCGGGACGGATGGCCCGCCAAGGCGGTCCCAGGCGCTTCAGACCCATCTCGGAGCACTGGCATGCAATTTGCTCCCTTGTGAGGCAGGTCGCCTTGACGGAGTATCCCCGCTCGGCTTCACCCCTAGATTTCGGAAGCTTGTCTGTCAACGCTTCCACCACTTGGAGAGCACCATGTCGAAGTCGCTTCAATTGATCAAAGATTACGATGTGAAGTGGATTGATCTGCGCTTCACCGACACCAAGGGCAAGCAGCACCACGTCACCGTTCCGGCACGTGATGCTCAGGACGAAGATTTCTTCGAGCACGGCAAGATGTTCGACGGCTCTTCCATCCATGGCTGGAAAGGCATCGAAGCCTCCGACATGATCCTGATGCCGGTCGACGAAACCGCCGTACTGGATCCCTTCACCGAAGAACCGACCCTGATCCTGGTCTGCGACATCGTCGAGCCGAGCACCATGCAGGGCTACGACCGCGACCCGCGCTCCATCGCCAAGCGCGCCGAGGAGTTTCTCAAGTCCACCGGTATCGGTGACACCGTATTCGTAGGCCCGGAGCCTGAGTTCTTCATCTTCGACCAGGTGAAGTTCAAGTCCGACATCTCCGGCTCGATGTTCAAGATCTACTCCGAGCAGGGCTCCTGGATGACCGACCAGGACGTCGAAGGCGGCAACAAGGGCCACCGTCCAGCCGTCAAGGGTGGTTACTTCCCGGTTCCGCCGTGCGATCACGACCATGAAATCCGTACTGCCATGTGCAACGCCATGGAAGAGATGGGCCTGGTCGTCGAAGTGCATCACCACGAAGTGGCGACTGCCGGCCAGAACGAAATCGGCGTCAAGTTCAACACGCTGGTCAACAAGGCTGACGAAGTCCAGACCCTGAAATACTGCGTGCACAACGTAGCCGACGCCTATGGCAAGACCGCTACCTTCATGCCGAAGCCGCTGTACGGCGATAACGGTTCGGGCATGCACGTGCACATGTCGATCTCCAAAGACGGCAAGAACACCTTCGCCGGTGAAGGCTATGCCGGTCTGTCCGAGACCGCCCTGTACTTCATCGGCGGCATCATCAAGCACGGCAAGGCTCTGAACGGCTTCACCAACCCGTCGACCAACTCCTACAAGCGTCTGGTTCCAGGCTTCGAAGCGCCGGTCATGCTGGCCTACTCGGCGCGCAACCGTTCCGCCTCGATCCGTATCCCTTACGTTTCCAGCCCGAAAGCCCGCCGTATCGAAGCACGCTTCCCGGACCCGGCTGCCAACCCTTACCTGTGCTTCGCTGCACTGCTGATGGCTGGCCTGGACGGCATCCAGAACAAGATCCACCCTGGCGATGCGGCGGACAAGAACCTGTACGATCTGCCGCCGGAAGAAGGCAAGCTGATCCCGCAGGTTTGCGGCAGCCTGAAGGAAGCCCTGGAAGAGCTGGACAAGGGCCGCGCGTTCCTGACCAAGGGCGGCGTGTTCTCCGACGACTTCATCGACGCCTACCTCGAGCTGAAGAGCGAGGAAGAAATCAAGGTCCGTACCTTCGTTCATCCGCTGGAATACGACCTGTACTACAGCGTCTGATCCGGTCCGCGTGACAGAAAAGGCCTCCTTCGGGAGGCTTTTTCGTTTCTGCGCTGTCACCAGACAGGACCCTCAACGCCTCGCCACGCAACCGGAGTGGCGTCGCTCCCAAATCCCATCGACCGCACTTGCCTAGCCCGCCCAGCGGTGCAAGGCTTTATGAACCCCACATCGCGGAGCTTCCCATGCGCATTGCATTGTTCAGCCTGCTACTCGCATTCATGGCACCTGCCATGGCGCAGATCTACAAGTACACGGACGACAAGGGCAACACCGTGTTTACCAATCAGCCGCCCGAAGGCGTGGCGGTCGATACTGTCGACCTTCCGCCCGCCAACACCGTAGACATCAAGACGCCGGAAGCACCACCACCATTGGCCGACGAGCAGAGCGGCGAGGGTCAGCAGCAGCCTTACCGCAGCCTCGCCATTGGCGGCGTCCCGGACGAACAGGCGTTGCGTGCCAACAACGGCACCTTCGTCGTCAACGCGCAGCTCGACCCGCCGCTGAAACAAGGGCATCAGATTAGATTTCTACTCGATGGCGTGCCGCAGGCAGAACCCGGCGACACCACAGCGCTGCAGCTGACCAACGTCGACCGTGGCACTCACCTGATCGAAGTCCAGGTGCTCAGCGGCGGACAGGTTGTGCAGCGCGCCGAGGAGCAGTTCACCGTTCAGCGCGTGCATACCTCCAGCCCGGCCCGCCCATGATCCGCCCCACGCTCGCCCTGCCCGGGCTGTTGCTGACGCTTGCCCTACCGGCCAGCGCAGCGATCTACAGCTATATCGATGCCGAGGGTAATCGGGTCTTCACCGACCGCCCTGGTGGTCGCGCCGCCGAGCAGGTCGAGACCAGGCCGGCCAACAGCATGGCCGCCCAGCCGCTACCTCCACCAAAGCAGGCGGTCAGGGTGCTGGAGGCAGCCACACCGGGTTACGCGCTGCTCGATATCGTGCAGCCAGCTCCCGATGCCACCATCCGCAACAATGCAGGTGAACTGACCGTCAGCGTGACCAGCGACCCAGCCCTGCATCCCGGCCACCAATACCGGCTGCTGCTTGATGGCGCTCCCTTTGGCGCGCCAGGCGAGAGCCCTGTATTGATGTTGCAGAACGTCGACCGAGGCAGCCACGAGCTGTTAGTCGAAGTGATCGACAGCCAGGGAATGACCCTGCAAGCCAGCACGCCGCGTGCCTTTCATATGATGCGCACCTCCCTGGCGCAACGCCGGCAGGTCAATCCATGCAGGAAGGATGATTACGGCGTCCGCCCGGAGTGCCCGCTCAGGGACAAGCCAGTGGAAAAGAAAGACATTCCCTTCGTGCCCTTTCTGTGATCATGCTGCGCACCGCAATGGTGCGCAGCCGAAGCCGTCCCGATTCGTGTCACCCCGTTTCCAGCGCGCCCCGCTCTGGAGCGCCAGTGCCCACCGTGCCGCGCCGAAAAGGAGCGCCTTGGTTTGCTTCTTGCATTTCCCGTTCTACACACCGGATGCGGACTGCCATGATCAACGAAGCCCTACAGCGCCTGCTGATCGAGAACCTCACCACCGCCACCTTGCTGCTCAACTCACGGCTGCGCCTGGAACACATGAATCCGGCCGCCGAGATGCTGCTTGCCGTCAGCGGCCAGCGCAGCCACGGTCAGTTCATCAGCGAACTCTTCACCGAATCATCCGAGGCCCTGGCCGCATTGCGCCTGGCTGTCGAGGAAGCCCATCCCTTCACCAAGCGGGAAGCGACCCTGACCTCCGCCAGCGGCCAGTCGCTGACCGTGGACTACGCCGTGACGCCAATACTGACGAAGCAGGAGACGATGCTGCTGCTCGAGGTGCTGCCACGCGACCGCCTGCTGCGCATCACTAAGGAAGAGGCGCAGCTATCCAAGCAGGAAACCACCAAGATGCTGGTGCGCGGCCTCGCCCACGAGATCAAGAATCCGCTCGGCGGCATACGGGGTGCGGCCCAGCTGCTGGCCCGTGAGCTGCCCGAAGAGCACCTGAAGGACTACACAGAGGTCATCATCGAAGAGGCTGACCGCCTGCGTAACCTGGTTGACCGGATGCTGGGCTCGAACAAGTTGCCATCGCTGTCGATGACCAACATTCATGAGGTCCTTGAGCATGTCGCCAGCCTGATCGAAGCCGAGTGCCAGGGAAGCCTCATTTTGGTGCGCGATTACGACCCGAGCATTCCCGAAGTCCTGATGGACCGTGAGCAGATGATCCAGGCGGTGCTCAACATCATGCGCAACGCCATGCAGGCGCTGGCCGGGCAGACTGAGCTTGGGCTCGGCCGCCTCACACTGCGCACCCGCACCCTGCGCCAGTTCACCATCGGGCATATCCGGCATCGCCTGGTGGCGCGCATCGAAATCATCGACAACGGCCCCGGCATTCCTGCCGAGCTGCAGAACACCCTCTTCTACCCGATGGTCAGCGGTCGCCCGGATGGCACCGGGCTGGGCCTGGCCATTACCCAGAACATCATCAGTCAGCATCAGGGGTTGATCGAATGCGAAAGCCATCCCGGGCACACCGCGTTCTCGATTTTCCTGCCACTGGAACAAGGAGCACCAACCGCATGAGCCGCAGTGAAACTGTCTGGATTGTCGACGATGACCGCTCCATCCGCTGGGTACTCGAAAAGGCCCTGCAGCAGGAAAACATGACCACCCAGAGCTTCGACAGCGCCGATGGCGTGCTGGCGAAACTCTCGCGGCAGCAGCCCGACGTGATCATCTCCGACATCCGCATGCCCGGCGTAAGCGGCCTGGACCTGCTGGCGCAGATCCGTGATCTCTATCCGCGCCTGCCAGTCATCATCATGACCGCCCATTCGGACCTCGACAGCGCGGTTGCCTCGTACCAGGGCGGCGCGTTCGAGTACCTGCCCAAGCCTTTCGACGTGGATGAGGCAGTGTCTCTGGTCAAGCGCGCCAACCAGCACGCCAAGGAGCAGCAGGGGCTCAGCAAGGCACCGGCCGATCAGCGCCATACACCGGAGATCATTGGCGAAGCGCCGGCGATGCAGGAAGTGTTTCGCGCCATCGGCCGGCTCTCTCATTCCAACATCACCGTGTTGATCAATGGCGAATCCGGTACCGGCAAGGAACTGGTTGCCCACGCCCTGCACCGTCACAGCCCGCGTTCGGCATCACCCTTCATTGCCCTGAACATGGCGGCGATTCCCAAGGATCTGATGGAATCCGAGCTGTTCGGTCACGAAAAAGGCGCCTTTACCGGTGCGGCCAACCAACGCCGTGGGCGCTTCGAGCAGGCCGACGGCGGCACCCTGTTCCTGGACGAGATCGGAGACATGCCGGCCGACACCCAGACTCGCCTGCTGCGCGTCCTGGCTGATGGCGAGTTCTACCGGGTCGGCGGCCATACGCCGGTCAAGGTCGACGTGCGCATCATTGCCGCGACTCACCAGGACCTGGAAACCCTGGTCCAGGCCGGCAAGTTCCGAGAAGACCTGTTCCATCGTCTGAACGTGATCCGCATCCATATTCCGCGCCTGTCCGATCGCCGCGAGGACATTCCGACGCTGGCTTCACACTTCCTCGCCAATGCCGCCACCGAGCTGTCCGTCGAAACCAAGCTGCTCAAGCCCGAGACCGAGGAGTACCTGCAGAACCTGCCATGGCCAGGCAACGTGCGGCAGCTGGAGAACACCTGCCGCTGGATCACGGTCATGGCGTCCGGGCGCGAGGTGCACGTCAGCGACCTGCCACCGGAACTGCTCAACCAGCCGACCGATTCCATGCCATCGAACAATTGGGAGCAGGCACTGCGCCACTGGGCTGACCTGGCGCTGGCTCGCGGCCAGTCCAATCTGCTGGACGAGGCAGTGCCGGCGTTCGAGCGGATCATGATCGAGACAGCGCTCAAGCACACCGCAGGTCGCCGCCGCGATGCCGCGCTGTTGCTCGGCTGGGGCCGCAACACCCTGACGCGCAAGATCAAGGAACTGGGCATGGGCGGTGACGGCCCCGACGAGGACGAAGGCGAGGAGGCCTGATCTCCGCACGCTCGCTAGCGCGGCTGGACCTGCAAGAGCAGGCGCCAGTCACCGTCAAGTTTATCGCCCGACCAGCTGGCTGCCAGCGGTCGGGTCGCCACGACATGCACTAGCAAGCCCTTCTCCGTTGTCTGCACCCTCCAGCTGGCACTCGCACCGGCCACGTCGAGGCGCCCGGTTTCGGCCCGGCCCTCGGCCTGGAACAGCATACCCACCGCGCCCTCCACATCCTGGCTGTAGATCTCCGGCTCGCGGTCGAACCACAGCTGCAGACCACCTTCCACCGGCTCCACACGCAGCAACTGCACAGGCCCTGGCTTGAAAACGTGACCCAGCAATGATCCGAACAGCAACCCGAGCAGCACCAGCGAGCCGAAAAAGCGCCGACGCAGACGAGGTAGCGGGTCGACAGGCGCAGTAGAATGCGCGTCGTTTTCAGAGCGGGTGTCGCGCATGTTCCATGTGATCCTTTTTCAACCGGAGATTCCGCCGAATACCGGCAACATTATCAGGCTATGTGCCAATGCAGGCTGCAGCCTGCATCTGATCGAGCCCCTGGGCTTCGAGCTGGATGACAAACGCCTGCGCCGGGCGGGCCTGGATTATCACGAGTACGCACCGCTCAAGCGCCACGCCAGCCTCGACGCCTGCCTGGCCAGCCTCGGACAGCCGCGGCTGTTCGCCTTTACAACCAAGGGCTCGCAACCCTTCCATCAGGTGCAGTATCGGCGCGGCGACGCATTCCTCTTCGGCCCGGAAAGCCGCGGTCTGCCACCGGAAATCCGCGATGCGCTGCCCAACGAGCAGCGCCTGCGCCTGCCCATGCGCCCCGACAGCCGTAGCCTGAATCTGTCCAACACTGTCGCCGTTGCTGTCTATGAAGCCTGGCGACAGCTTGATTTCGCGCTCCAGTGACGCAGCGTTGAGCCCGCGCCAAGCCCTGTCATCAGCGCAGTTGAACAATCGAACCGACCCCACGTCGTAACTAGTACTTGCCGCCGCGGTATTCCCCGCCCAGCACAGGAGAACGACGTGAGCCAGCCAACGTTCAAACCCTACACTGCGCCTTCAGGCGGCTGGGGATCGGCCTATTCGGTCGCCAACATCCTGATCCGCGAAAGGATTCCATTGGCCGGCGCGGCTTTGTTGCTCAAACAGAACAAGCCCATCGACGGCTTCGCCTGCGTCAGTTGCGCCTGGGCCAAACCCCACCCGTCGCGCCCGCTGTCGTTCTGCGAGAACGGCGCCAAGGCTACCGCCTGGGAAAACACCAGTCGCCGCTGTGGTCCGGAGTTCTTTGAACGTCACAGCGTGACCGAGCTGCTCAACTGGACCGACTTCGATCTGGAACAGCAGGGTCGCCTGACCCACCCCATGCGTTACGACCCGGCCAGCGACAAGTATCAGCCGGTCAGCTGGGACCAGGCCTTCGAGGAAATCGGCCGCGAGCTCAAGGCCATGGCCGATCCCAACCAGGTGGTCTTCTACATGTCCGGCCGCGCGGCGCTGGAGACGGCCTACATGTTCGCCATCCTGGCGCGGATGTATGGCACCAACAATCTGCCCGACAGCTCGAACATGTGCCATGAAAGCACCTCCATCGCACTGCCCGAAAGCATCGGGGTGCCGGTGGCCACCGTGACGCTGAACGACATGCACAAGATGGACGGCATGCTGTTCTTCGGCCAGAACACCGGCACCTGCAGCCCACGCATGCTCCACGACCTGCAGGAAGCACGCGAGCGCGGCGCACCGATCATCACCTTCAACCCCATTCGCGAACGCGGGCTGGAGCGCTTCGTCAATCCGCAGTCACCGCGGGAGATGATGACCCCCGACGAGACCAAGATCAGTACCCAGTATCACCAGGTGAAGATCGGTGGCGATATCGCTGCCATCGCCGGCATCTGCAAGGCGCTGTTCGATCTGGACGATGCAGCGGTAGGCAACGGGCAGCCGCGGGTGCTGGATGTCGCGTTCATCGAGCAGCACACCCATGGCTTCGGAGCGTTCGAAGCGCGCATGCGCGGCTACAGCTGGCAACTGCTGGAACGCCGCTCCGGGCTGAGTCGCGGCGCGATGGAAGCAGCAGCGGTCGCCTATGCAGGCTGCAACCGGGTCATCGCCGCCTACGGCATGGGCCTGACCCAGCACCGCTATGGTGTTCAGACCATCCAGATGCTGGTCAATCTGTTGCTGCTGAGGGGCAACATGGGTAAGGAAGGCGCCGGAATCCTGCCGGTGCGCGGGCATTCGAACGTGCAGGGTCAGCGGACGGTGGGCATCACCGAAAAGGCAAAAAAGGTGCCGGCCGACAATTTGCGGCGCCAGTTCGGCTTCGAGCCGCCTGCGGAAGACGGGGTGAATACCATCGAGGCCTGCGAAGGCATCCTGGCGGGCAGGGTCAAGGGCTTTGTGGCGATGGGCGGCAATTTCGTCCGGGCCATCCCCGACACCCTGCAAATGGAGCCGGCCTGGCGCAAGCTGCAGCTCTCCGTGCAGGTATCGACCAAACTGAACCGCAATCATCTAGTGACCGGCAAGGTGTCCTATATCCTGCCGTGTCTGGGCCGCACCGAGATCGACCGTCAGGCGACCGGCGAGCAGCGCCACACCACCGAGGACAGCACCGGCTGCATTCGCGCCTGGCGCGGCGTGGCTGAACCTGCCGGCGGACTGTTGCTGTCGGAGCCCGCTATCGTGGCACGCCTGGCCAAGGCCACGCTACCGGTCACCCCCGGCCTCGATTGGGATGCCTGGGTCGGTGACTATGCTCTGGTGCGCAGCGCCATCGCCGAGAGCTATCCCGACATCTTTCATGATTTCAATACCCGTATGCTGGAGCCGGGCGGCTTCCACCGCCCGCTGGGTGCGAGCAAGCGCGAGTGGGCGACCGAGACCGGCAAGGCCAACTTCATCAACCCGCCGGCGCTGGCCGAAGATCCGGACACGGAGGAAGGCGGCCACGAGCAGCGCGACGTCCTGCAACTGATGACGTTGCGCAGCAATGACCAGTTCAACACCACTGTCTACGGGTACAACGACCGCTTCCGGGGCATTCAGGGTACCCGCGCAGTGATCCTGATGAACAGCAACGACATGGCACGCCTCGGCCTGGCCGAAGGGGACAAGATCGAGGCGATAACCGTCGTGCACGACGGCATACATCGGTCGGTCGGCCCCTTGCGGGTCACCCCCTATGACATACCCGAAGGCTGCTGTGCCGGCTACTACCCCGAATGCAATGCGCTGTTGCCCGTATGGCATCATGCCGAACGCAGCAAAGTGCCGGCAGCGAAGTCCATCCCGGTAAGGGTGCGCAAGGTGATCGCGTTTGGCGATGACCGACCCGCCCCCACCGAGCCTGACCCGCCGGCAGGCGTCGGCGCCGCATGAGCCACCCCATATCGGCGCTTGCCGATGGGGGCGCACACAGCCGCGGATTGCCTACATCGGTTGAAATGCGCAGCAGGGTCCCCCATATCAAGCGCATTCGGGCATTCATCGCCCCGCTGCGTGGAGATTTTCCCTTTGACCACCATCGTTTCAGTGCGCCGCAACGGCAAAGTCGTCATGGGCGGCGACGGCCAGGTTTCCCTTGGCAACACCGTCATGAAAGGCAACGCCAAGAAGGTCCGGCGCCTCTACCACGGCCAGGTGCTGGCAGGCTTCGCCGGTGCCACCGCTGATGCCTTCACCCTCTTCGAGCGCTTCGAAGGCCAGCTGGAAAAACACCAGGGCCATCTGGTACGTGCGGCCGTTGAGCTGGCCAAGGACTGGCGGACCGATCGTTCGCTGAGTCGCCTGGAAGCCATGCTCGCCGTGGCCAACAAGGACGCCTCGCTGATCATCACCGGCAATGGTGACGTGGTGCAGCCGGAGAACGACCTGATCGCCATGGGTTCCGGCGGCGGGTTCGCCCAGGCTGCCGCGATGGCCCTGATGCAGAAGGGTGACGAGAGCATGTCCGCACAGGACATCACCGAAACCGCACTTAACATTGCCGGCACCATCTGTGTCTTCACCAACCAGAATCTCACCATCGAGGAGCTGGACAGCGCGATCTGACAGGCCGACGGAAAACTACCTGCATTGGCAATCCTTCGCTAAAGACAGGCTTGTCGCGAGCCGGGTCGGGCCGACCGACTGAGGCCGCCACGGCCCGCTACCTCGCCTGTTTTTGCACTGCCTTGCCTGCCTCACCTCGTTTTTTCCAACGACCTGGCCTGTGCCCTGCCAGCTTCGGGAGTAACAAAAATGTCCATGACGCCTCGCGAGATCGTCCACGAACTCAACCGCCACATCATCGGCCAGGACGACGCCAAGCGTGCCGTCGCCATTGCCCTTCGCAACCGTTGGCGGCGCATGCAGCTCTCCGCCGAGCTGCGCCCGGAAGTGACCCCAAAGAACATCCTGATGATCGGCCCGACCGGCGTCGGCAAGACCGAGATTGCTCGTCGCCTGGCCAAGCTGGCCAACGCGCCATTCATCAAAGTGGAAGCGACAAAGTTTACCGAAGTCGGTTATGTCGGTCGGGATGTCGAATCCATCATCCGTGATCTGGCCGACGCTGCCCTGAAGATGCTGCGTGAGCAGGAAGTGGTGAAGATGCGCCATCGCGCCGAAGACGCGGCGGAAGAGCGCATCCTCGATGCACTTCTGCCCCAGGCGCGCCCGGCCGGATTCAACGATGAGCAACCGGTGCAGAGCACCGATTCCAACACGCGTCAGCTATTCCGCAAGCGGTTGCGCGAAGGCCAGCTTGACGACAAGGAAATCGATATCGAAGTTGCCGAGAACCCGGGCGGCGTCGAAATCATGGCCCCGCCGGGCATGGAGGAGATGACCAACCAGCTGCAGAGCCTGTTCTCCAGCATGGGCAAGGGCAAAAAGAAGAGCCGCAAACTGAAGATCAGGGACGCGCTCAAGCTGGTCCGCGACGAGGAGGCCGCGCGCCTGGTCAACGAGGAAGAACTCAAGGCCCGGGCTCTGGAAGCGGTGGAGCAGCACGGCATCGTCTTTATCGACGAGATCGACAAGGTCGCCAAGCGCGGCAATACCAGCGGCGCCGACGTCTCCCGTGAAGGCGTGCAGCGCGACCTCTTGCCGCTGATCGAAGGCAGCACGGTCAACACCAAGCTGGGCATGGTCAAGACCGACCACATCCTGTTCATTGCCTCGGGCGCGTTCCACCTGTCCAAGCCCAGCGATCTGGTACCGGAGCTGCAGGGGCGCCTGCCGATTCGTGTCGAGCTCAAGGCCCTGTCGCCGGAAGACTTCGAACGCATCCTCACCGAACCGCACGCCTCGCTGACCGAGCAGTACCGCGAATTGCTGAAGACCGAAGGGCTCGCCATCGAGTTCTCCGAAGACGGCATCAAGCGTCTGGCCCAGATCGCCTGGCAGGTCAACGAAAAGACCGAGAACATCGGTGCGCGCCGCTTGCATACCCTGCTCGAACGCCTCCTTGAGGAAGTCTCCTTCAGCGCAGGCGACCTGGCCGGACAGCAGAATGGCGAACCGATCCGCATCGACACCGAATACGTCAACAGCCATCTCGGCGAGCTTGCCGAAGACGAAGACCTGTCGCGGTACATCCTTTAACCGGCCGGATGCTGGAGGCTGAAGGCTGGACGAAAGAGCCGCCCTCGCTCAGCCTCCAGCCGTCCAGCCTCTCTTCGGTTCTTTATATGCACATCCCCACCGCAATCAAGCTGCACAAGCGCTCCAGGACACTGGAGCTGGAGTACGGGCCGGAGCAGCGTCATGTGCTGCCGGCCGAGTTCCTGCGTGTCCACTCGCCGTCTGCCGAAGTGCAGGGGCACGGCAATCCGGTGCTGCAGACCGGCAAAATCAATGTTGCGCTCGAGGGTATCGAACCGGCCGGGCAGTACGCCCTGAAGCTTGTCTTCAGCGATGGTCACGACAGCGGTCTGTACACCTGGGATTACCTGCATCATCTGGCCACCCATCAGCAGGCGCTGTGGGAGGGTTACCTGGAGGCGCTGGCCAGGGCGGGCAAATCGCGCGATCCGGATGTTTCGCCGGTCAAGTTGATGCTTTGACGGCTGGGGCTGTACAGCGCAACCCTGCCGGCATTTGCGTTGGGCCTGCCGCTTGTTCCCTGCACTTCTGCGCCCTGCCTTGCGCTGATGTCGGCTTTGGCACCATTTAGGTTTAGAATGCCCGGCACATTCTTCCGGTGACAGTGACATGACCGATCCCCGCAAAGAGCCTGCCGCAGAACCCATCACGCACTTCGGCTACAAGAACGTGCCGGAAAGCGAAAAAGCCCGGAAGGTGGCCGAGGTATTCCACTCCGTAGCCGCCAAGTACGACCTGATGAACGACTTGATGTCCGCTGGCGTGCACCGTCTCTGGAAGCGCTTCACCATCGAGCTGTCCGGGGTGCGTCACGGCAACCGCGTGCTGGACATTGCTGGCGGCACCGGCGACCTGACGCGGCAGTTTTCGCGAATCGTCGGTCCGACCGGCGAAGTGGTGCTCGCGGACATCAACGCCTCGATGCTGAAGGTCGGTCGCGATCGACTGCTCGACAAGGGCGTCGCGGGCAATGTGAAGTTTGTCCAGGCCGACGCCGAAAAGCTGCCCTTCCCGGACAACCACTTCGACGTGGTCACCATCGCCTTTGGCCTGCGCAACGTGACCCACAAGGAAGACGCCATCGCGTCCATGCTGCGCGTGCTCAAACCCGGCGGGCGCCTGCTGGTGCTGGAGTTCTCCAAGCCCACCAACCAGCTGTTCTCCAAGGCCTACGACGCCTATTCGTTCAGCCTGCTGCCGATGATGGGCAAGCTGATTACCAACGATTCCGAGAGCTACCGCTACCTGGCCGAGTCGATCCGCATGCATCCGGATCAGGAAACCCTCAAGGGCATGATGGCCGATGCCGGTTTCGAGCGTGTTACCTACCACAACATGACCGGCGGCATCGTCGCCCTGCACCGCGGCATCAAGCCCTGATGCTGCGCACCGCCGTGCTGGCCGGCGCTGAAGGCGCGATCAATCGCCTCCTGCGCCTGGACCCGACTGCCCTGCCGCGGCTGACCCGGCTCAGCGGCCGGATCATCGAGATAGACTGCACGGCGCCGGCCTGGCGGCTGTTCATCCTGGCCGACGCCGATGGCCTGCGGCTGGCAGCAGACTGGGCCAGCGAACCGGACTGTCGTCTGCGTGCGTCAGCCTCCAGCCTGGTCCGCCTGGCCACCAGCCAGAACAAGACGGCGATCCTGCACGGACCCGACGTCGACATCGAGGGCGACAGCGGCGCGCTGATGGCTTTGGCCGAAGTACTGCAGGATCTGGAGCTGGACTGGGAATACGAAGTGTCCCGCCTGCTCGGCCCTGTCGCCACGCAGTTGCTGGGCTCCAGCTTGCGCAACCAGGCCGACTGGTTGCGCCAGAGCGCCGGCAGCCTGCGCCAGGATCTGGCCGACTACCTCAGCGAAGAATCACGTGCACTGGTTGGCATGGCCGAGGCAGAAACACGCTTCGCCGAGCTCGACCGCCTCAAGCTGGACCTCGACCGACTCGAAGCCCGGGTCGAACGGCTCACCCAACTGAAACCAGACCGATCCGAATGAAGCTGTTCGCCGCGGCTCGCCGCCTGTTTCGCATCCTGCTGGTGGTGATCCGCTACCGCCTGGACGACATCATCCTCGACCTGCCAATGCCCTGGTGGCTGCGTGCGACAGGCTACCTGCTGCCCTGGCGCTGGCTGCCCCGCCGCAACCGCCACCTGTCCCGCGGCGCACGTCTGCGCCTGGCGCTCGAGGGCCTCGGGCCGATCTTCATCAAGTTCGGCCAGATTCTCTCGACCCGCCGTGACCTGCTGCCGTTGGATATCGCCGAAGAACTGTCGATGCTGCAGGACCGCGTGCCTCCCTTCGATTCGGCCGTCGCCACGGCGCTGATCGAACGCCAGCTGGGCGCACCGGTTGGCGAGGTCTTTGCCCGTTTCGACAGCAAGCCGCTGGCCTCCGCCTCGGTCGCCCAGGTACACGCCGCCAAGCTGCGCAGCGGTGAGGAAGTAGTGGTCAAGGTTGTCAGGCCCAACCTGCGGCCGATCATCAGCCAGGACATCGCCTGGCTGTTCCTGCTGGCAAAAACGGCCGAACGCGCCTCCACCGAAGCCCGCCGCCTGCATCTGGTGGAAGTGGTCGATGACTACGCCAAGACCATCTACGATGAACTCGACCTGCTGCGCGAGGCGGCGAACGCCAGCCAGCTCAAGCGCAACTTCCAGGGCTCTCCGTTGCTCTACGTGCCCCAGGTCTACTGGGACCTGTGCCGCCCGCAGGTGCTGGTCATGGAGCGCATCTACGGCGTGCCGGTGACGGACATGAAGCGCCTGGCCGAACAGCGCACCGACATGAAACAGCTGGCCGAACGCGGTGTGGAGATCTTCTTCACCCAGGTCTTTCGCGACAGCTTCTTCCACGCCGACATGCACCCCGGCAACATTTTCGTCAGCACCCATCAGCCCTGGAACCCGCAGTACATCGCGGTCGACTTCGGCATCGTCGGCAGCCTGACACCGGAAGATCAGGACTACCTGGCGCGCAACCTGATGGCCTTTTTCCGCCGCGACTACCGCAAGGTAGCCCAGTTGCACATCGATTCCGGCTGGGTACCGGCGGAAACCAAGGTCAACGAGTTCGAAGCAGCGATTCGTACCGTCTGCGAGCCGATCTTCGAAAAGCCGCTAAAGGACATCTCCTTCGGCCAATTGCTGGTGCGCCTGTTCCAGGTCGCCCGTCGCTTCAACATGGAAGTCCAGCCGCAGTTGGTGCTGTTGCAGAAGACACTGCTCAACATCGAGGGGCTGGGCCGCGAGCTGTACCCCGAGCTGGACCTCTGGGCCACTGGTCAGCCCTACCTCGAGCGCTGGATGCGTGAGCGCATGAGCCCGAAACAGCTGTTGAAGAACGCACAGGCACAGATCGAACAACTGCCACACCTGGCAGGCATGACCCGCGAGTTGCTGGAGCGCATGTCCGGGCCCCATGCGAACAATCTGCCGCCGCCGTGGCACGAGCATCACCGCCACTGGCCGCTGCGCCTCGTGGGCGCTCTACTCCTGGGCGGCGGTGCAACCCTGGCGGCCACGGCGGAGAGTTTTTCGTCGGTTGCCGCCTGGCCTGCCTGGCTGATGCTGGTGACAGGCGTCTACATCGTGGTGCGCCGATAGCCACCGGTCCACGAGGCTGGCACACTTGGGCCATTGAGCGGAGAATTCGATGAACTGGCTGGACCACATCAACTGGAACGAAGACGGCCTGGTGCCGGCTATCGCCCAGGATCACCAGACCGGGCGCATCCTGATGATGGCCTGGATGAATCGGGAAGCACTGGAGCTTACGGCTGCGGAAAACCGCGCCATCTATTGGTCACGTTCGCGTGGCAAGCTGTGGCGCAAGGGCGAGGAGTCCGGTCATGTCCAGCGGCTGCACGAGCTGCGCCTGGACTGCGATGCCGACGTGATCGTAATGCTGGTCGAGCAGGTTGGCGGAATTGCCTGTCATACCGGTCGGGAAAGTTGCTTTTACCGGGTGTTCGATAATGACAACTGGAAATCCGTCGACCCGGTCCTGAAGGATCCAAACGCCATTTATGCAGGACACGCACATGAGTGACACCTTCGCCCGTCTGGCCGAGGTGCTGGAAGCCCGCAAGGGCGCCGCAGCGGACAGTTCATATGTGGCCAGCCTGTATCACAAGGGCCTGAACAAGATTCTGGAGAAGGTTGGTGAGGAGTCGGTGGAAACCATTCTGGCCGCCAAGGATGCCGCCGCCAGCGGTGACGCCAGCGACCTGATCTACGAAACCGCCGACCTCTGGTTTCACAGCCTGGTAATGCTGGCCGCTCTCGATCAGCATCCTCAGGCGGTACTGGACGAACTGGACCGCCGATTCGGTCTCTCCGGGCATGCGGAAAAAGCCGCTCGCCCACAATCCTGATAGATAACTTCGGAGTATTGCAGCATGGGTTTTGGTGGAATCAGCGTCTGGCAGCTCCTGATCGTTCTGCTTATCGTGATCATGCTTTTCGGCACCAAGCGTCTCAAGGGTCTGGGCTCGGACCTGGGTGACGCCATCAAGGGCTTCCGCAAGTCCATGGGCACCGACGAAGAAAAGCCCAGCGTCGAAGAGAAGCAGAATCACACCATCGATGCCGAGGCCCGCAAGGTCGAAGAACCGACAAAGAAGAACTGAGGCGCCATGTTCGATATCGGTTTCACCGAACTGCTACTGATCGGCCTGGTTGCGCTGTTCGTATTGGGCCCTGAGCGCTTGCCTGGTGCCGTGCGCACCGCAGGACTTTGGATTGGGCGCGCCAAGCGGAGCTTTGCCAATATCAAGTCCGAGGTCGAGCGCGAGATTGGCGCCGACGAAATTCGCCGTCAGCTCCACAACGAGCGCATCCTCGACCTCGAGCGGGAAATGAAGCAGAGCATCATGCCCAGTTCGCCCAGCACCAACAGCACGCCATCTCCGCAATCGGCCACACCGCCACCGGATGCCAGCCATCTCGAAGAGCCAGCGCCTACAGAAGCCAAACCCGCCGACACGGCCCCCGTACCTCGCCCGGACAAATCGCCTGAGCCATGAGCAATACTTCCATTGATGATCAGGAAATGCCGCTGATCGCCCACCTGACGGAACTGCGTAAGCGCCTGCTGCGCTGCGTGGTGGCGATCCTGCTGCTGTTCGGCGGGTTGTTCTATTTCTCACAGCAGATCTATGCGCTGGTGGCGGCACCACTGCGAGCCTACCTGCCAGAAGGCGCGACGATGATCGCCACCGGCGTGGCCTCGCCGTTCCTGACACCGTTCAAGCTGACCATGATGGTGGCGTTGTTTCTATCGATGCCCGTGATCCTGCACCAGATCTGGAGCTTTATTGCGCCCGGTCTGTACAAGCATGAAAAGCGCGTTGCGGTGCCGTTGCTGATCTCCAGCATCTTCCTCTTCTACGGTGGCATGGCCTTCGCGTACTTCGTGGTCTTCCCGATCATGTTCGGCTTCTTTGCCAGCGTGACGCCCGAAGGCGTGGCGATGATGACCGACATCGGCCAGTACCTGGATTTCGTCCTGACGCTGTTCTTTGCCTTTGGAGTCGCGTTCGAGATACCGGTGGCGACCTTCCTGCTGATCTGGGTCGGCATCGTTGACGTAGCCACCCTGCGCAAGAGCCGCCCCTATGTCGTGGTCGGCTGTTTCGTGATCGGCATGGTGCTGACCCCACCGGATGTCTTTTCCCAGGCCCTGCTTGCGGTGCCTATGTGGATACTCTTCGAAGCCGGCATGATCTGCGGCAGCATGGTCAAGAAACGTGAGCAGGAGTTTCGTGGCGACGCCGACGACAACGAGGCCCGCTCCAGCGATCAGCCGCCTGCCTCGCACCCGTGAATCTGTTATTGCTGGAGGCGGCCGACTTTGTTGCCGCCGATCGGGTGATCCTGCGTGACCGCCGCCTGAAGCACATCCAGGAAGTTCACCGCGCCGAGGCGGGCGAGTGCCTGCGGGTCGGGGTGCTAGATGGGCCAATGGGCCAGGGGCGCCTGCTGCGTCTGGATGCCAGGGAAGCCGAACTCAGGATCGAGCTGCAGCAAGCCCCACCGGCCAAATTGCCCGTTACCCTGTTGCTGGCCCTGCCGCGCCCCAAGATGCTGCGCCGTATACTACAGACAGTAGCCAGCATGGGCGTGCCCAGGCTCGTGTTACTCAACAGCTACCGCGTGGAAAAGAGCTTCTGGCAGACCCCCTTCCTCGAGCCGCAGGCCATTCGCGAACAGCTGCTACTCGGATTGGAGCAGGCCCGCGACACCGTGTTGCCCGAGGTCACGATCGAAAATCGCTTCAAACCCTTCGTCGAGGACCGCCTGCCACAGCTGGTGGCAGGTACTCGCGGCCTGATCGGCCATCCAGGCGATTATCCACCCTGTCCCCGAGCATTGACCGGACCGGTAACGCTGGCGATTGGTCCCGAAGGCGGCTGGATACCCTATGAAGTGGACAAGCTGACCGAGGCCGGCCTGCAGCCCGTACAGCTCGGCGAGCGCATTCTGCGCGTGGAGACCGCCGTAAGCGCGCTGCTGGCACGGCTTTTCTGATTTCCCATAGCAGAGATGCGACACAGTACCGATGAACGTAGTGCACGCAGTCGGTGCATCCCTGTCAGAAGCAGTGAACCCTAATAACAGTTGTAGCCATGCGACCCTTGACCATCGACCTTCATCGCCTGGAATACGCGCTGGACAACCGCGATGCCAGCGAGCATTACCTGGATCTCGAATCCGGCCAGATCTGTGCCGTTTTTCCTGGCGAAGCCGCGCCGGGCGTTAACGAGAAATATGACGTACAGGACGACCGCTTCGTGCGTATCGAGCCGCTCGGGCTAGCGCAATCGATCGCCATGCGCGAAGCCTTTCTTTATACCCAGCACGACCCCAACGCCCATGCAGTGCTAAGCAATGCGCTACTGGGGCGCAAACCGCTGCGGACCTTCGATTTCAAGCTGGAAGACTTTCCGGAAGTGCGCCAGGCCTGGCTGGACTATCAGACGGTGCAGTTACGTGAATACGCGGTTACCTGGCTTCACGAAAACGGACTGGAAGCCTCGAAGCACTGAATCGGCTGTCCGTTGCGGCTCAGCTTTCCAGCAGGAAGGTTACCGGCCCGTCGTTCTGCAAGTGCACCTGCATATCCGCACCGAAGCGCCCACACGCCACCTGGGCATGTTGCACGCGCGCCTGGGCCACCAGGTAATCGTAAAGCTGCTCGCCAAGGTCCGGGGGCGCCGCAGTTGAAAAGCTTGGGCGCAGGCCACTGCCCGTATCGGCTGCCAGGGTGAACTGCGAGACCAGCAGCAGACCGCCGCCAACGTCCGTCAGTGAGCGATTCATCCTGCCCTGCTCGTCGCTGAAGACCCTGTAGCGCAGCAGCTTATGCAACAGCTTGTCAGCCCTCGTACGGTCATCCTTGCGCTCAACGCCAACCAGCACCAGCAACCCCTGATCGATCGAACCGACCTCCATCCCGGCAACTTCGACCCGCGCATGGCGTACGCGCTGGATCAGTGCTTTCATCAGGCTTCCTCGGGCGGTACGTCGAGCAGGCGCCGGGCGATATCGGCAGCGGCTCGCACCAGCGCATCACAGATGCCGGATTCAGACGCCGAATGCCCGGCTTCGCGGATAATCTGCAATTCGCTGTTTGGCCAGGCCTCGTGCAGCGCCCAGGCATTGTCCAGCGGACAGATGACATCGTAACGGCCGTGAACGATGATGCCCGGCAGGTGCGCAATCTTGTGCATGTCGCGCAGCAGCTGATCCGGGTTGAGAAAGGCCTGGTTGACGAAGTAATGGCATTCGATGCGTGCCATTGCCAAGGCCCGGTGGGTATCGGAGAAACGGTCGACCACCTGAGTGTTGGGCCGCAAGGTGGCAGTGCGACCTTCCCAGCAGGACCAGGCCTTGGCGGCGTGCATCTGCGCTATCTGGTCCGTACCGGTCAGCCGCTTGTAGAACGCCTGCATCAGGTCGCCGCGCTCGTCCGATGGAATCGGCGCGATGAAGTCCTGCCAATAGTCAGGGAACAGGCGGCTCGCGCCCTCCTGGTAAAACCAGGCGAAGTCCTTTGGCCGGCAGAGAAAAATCCCCCGTAGGATCAGCGCGTGTACATGTTCAGGGAACGCCTGGGCGTAGGCGAGGGACAGGGTCGAGCCCCAGGAACCGCCAAACAGCACCCACTTGTCGATACCAAGCGACTCGCGGATCTGCTCCATGTCGGCGATCAGGTGGGCGGTCGTATTGTTTTCCAGGCTCGCGTGAGGCGTGGAGCGGCCACAGCCGCGCTGATCAAAGGTGATGATGCGATACAGGTTCGGGTCGAAGAAGCGTCGGCTCAGGGCATCGCAACCGCCCCCCGGACCACCGTGGACAAACAGCACAGGCAGGCCCTCCGGTGACCCACTCTCGTCGACATAAAGCACGTGCGGCGCTTGCACAGCCAGTTCATGTCGGGCGTAGGGTTTGATCTCCGGATACAAGGTCTGCATGGCACACTCCGTGGTCGGTACGCGGGTCAATGTCCGCCTGACGTTTCCGGCATCATAACGAGGTTCTAGAGGTTAGGCATGCCTGTATGGAAATTAGCCGCGGCTCTGATGGCCATGGCGCTGCTTCTGGCTGGTTGCGGTCGCGATGACTCTCAGGCCGCTTTGGCTCTGGCAGCCCAGTCGGTACAGGACAGCATCGAAGACAAGGACACTTCCAGGCTGATGGAGCATCTCCATAGTGAGTTCAGCGCCAACCGGGAGCTGGACCGGGACTGGGTTCGACGCACCGCTGCCTTGTTTTTCCTGCGTCATCGCCATGTGCGGGTGATCGTCCTCAACAGCCGCAGCTGGGTCGACTCCACGTACCGCGACAAGGGCTATACCGAAGCGCAGGTGGCCCTGACAGGCGCCGAGGGGCTGTTACCGCAGCGCCTGGGCCACTACGACGTCCTCCTTGAATGGTGGCTTACGGACGGCGAATGGCAGCTGGCGCGCCTGAGCTGGGAATAGCCACGCCCGCCTCCTGAGCTACAGCGCCCGATCGACAGCGGCCTGTTTGGCAGACGTCAGCCCGATTCGCCACGCCAGATCAGCTCGCTGGTGTCGTAGCCGCGCTTGTGAGCTTCATCGAGCAACTTATCGCGGGTGTCCTCGTCAACCTGTTCCTCACGGGAGAGGAGCCAGAGATAGTCCCGGTCAGGGCTGCCCACCAACGCGACGCTGTAGTCGTCGGCCAGATAGAGAATCCAGTAGTCGCCCTTGGTCAGGCCTGGAAACAGGTTGCTGAACCAATTATCGAAACGAACCCAGAGCTTGTCGGTCTGCCCTTCCTGCTGAGGAAACGCCTCGCCCTGTGCCTGCTCCCACTCCCCGCTTTTGGTTTCACAGCGATTGGTCACCGCCAGGCTTCCTTCGTCCTGCAGGCTGTATTGCGCCTGTGAACGGACACAGTTGCGCTGGAAGAACATCGGCAAGCGCGCAAGTTCATACCAGGTGCCCTGATAACGCTGCAAATCAACGTGCCCGGTGGTGGCGGGCTCCCCTGCATCTGAGCCTGAACCTGCGCAACCAGCAAGCAGCAGTGCAACCAACAACATGGTGGAATGACGCATGGGTTCTCCTTTATTTCAGACCTTGGCCAGAGAACATCATGACCTTGTCGCCTGCGAACTGAATGCTGATAAAGCGGTTCTTCTGGCCCCAGGTGCAGCTCGACATACCCAGCGCGCCAGCGCATTCGCCTGGCTTGCCCAGGAGCTTCTCAACCTCGGCGCGGGGCATCCCGGCCTGCAGCTTGGCGAAATTTTCCTGTGTTACGGGGCTGCACGCAGCCAACAGTACGACAACGACAATCAGTGACAAGTGGCGCAACGACATGGCGGTTCCTTTGATGATCGGCAGCTGGCCTTGCTTGGCCGTGCCTTGCAGATAAGGTGTTAGGAAGCGAGCCTCTGGCGAAGGTTCCGTGGCGTGGTCAGAAGCGCGAGCCGGGTTCGGCAAGAAAGGCGCGCTCGGCCTCACCGGAGGTCCGTCCCAGCATCTCGTTGCGGTGGGGAAACCGACCGAAACGGGCGATAACCTGCCGATGGCGCTCAGCAAAGTCGAGGAATCCGGCAAAAAGCTTTTGTTCGTCCACTTCGGCGATGCCATGGAGCTGCTCGAATTGCTGGACAGCCTGATCCTGAACGCTGAGATTTTCGGCATGTTCCAGCACCAGATAGATGAATACCCGCTGGATCGGCGCAAGCAGGACGTCGCCGCCATGAGCCATGCCATCCCGCACCAACTGGATGGCTCGCTCGTCGCCAGCGAACGCCTTCGGTGTGCCGCGATAGATCATGCGCGGAAGCTGATCGAGCAAAAGGACCAGTGCCAGCCAGCCATGCGGTGACTCGGCCCAATCGTCCAATTCACCTGCCAGTGCACGCTCGGTGAGATCACCGAAGCGTTCACGGGCTTCTGCATCCTGTTCGGGCTTGTAGCCGAACCAGAGGCCGCCTTTTGTACCAGCTATTTCATTCGCGGTGGCTCCCCCGCCAAACCACCAGTTCAGCAATTCCTGCGGCGGGGAGGTCACCCGGTCAGCCCTGGTGGTAGCCAGTGACGCGCTCGACTTCTTCCTTGGAGCCCAGGAATACCGGCACGCGCTGGTGCAGCGACTCGGGCTGGACGTCGAGGATGCGCTGGGTACCGGTGGTTGCTGCACCACCGGCCTGCTCGATGATGAAGGACATCGGATTGGCTTCATACATCAGCCGCAACTTGCCGGCCTTGCCTGGTTCGCGGGAATCCCTGGGGTACATGAACATGCCGCCACGAGTCAGGATGCGGTGCACATCAGCAACCATCGAGGCGATCCAGCGCATGTTGTAGTTTTTGTTCAGCGGGCCTTCGTTGCCGGCCAGTAGCTCGCTGACGTAGCGCTGCACCGGTGCTTCCCAGTGGCGCTGGTTGGACATGTTGATGGCAAATTCGGCGGTGCTTTCCGGAACACGAATGTTCTCGTGGGTCAGTACGAAGCTGCCCAGCTCGCGGTCGAGCGTGAAGCCCATGACACCGTTGCCCAGCGTCAGCATCAGCATGGTCTGCGGCCCGTAGATCGCATAACCGGCGGCGACCTGCTTGGTACCTGGCTGCAGGAAGGCTTCCTCGCCGAGCGCATCGTTCTGGGTGAAGCATTCGCCCGGGCAGCGCAGCACGGAGAAGATGGTGCCAACCGATACGTTGACATCGATATTGCTGGAGCCGTCCAGCGGATCGAAGACCAGCAGGTATGCCCCTTTGGGATACTTTCCGGGGATCTGGTAGGCATTGTCCATTTCTTCGGATGCCATGCCAGCCAGGTGGCCGCCCCACTCGTTGGCTTCGAGCAGGATCTCGTTGGAAAGGACATCGAGTTTCTTCTGGACTTCGCCCTGGATGTTCTCGGTCTCGGTTGCACCGAGGACTCCGCCCAACGCGCCTTTGGAGACGGCGTGGCTGATTTCCTTGCACGCTCGAGCCACTACTTCGATAAGGAAGCGCAGATCTGCAGGAGTGTTGTTGCTGCGGGTCTGCTCGATCAGGTAGCGACTCAGGGTTACGCGTGACATGGAATGGCTCCGGAGGGATGGATAAGCCCGCGCAGTTTAGCAGGCCAGGGGGAAACTAACCCTCCCTCAGACCTGTCGACAGCCTGCAGAGTTCAGCGAAGCGGCAAAGTGCCTCCTTGCCGCTGAAGCATTGACGCCATTGTTAGTGAGCGGAAGCGGCTCAGGCCTGATCCCACTGGCCGGAGCGCCGCTCCCGTCCTTCCACTCAAAGCACTTTCCAGATCTCCTCAGCGTATTCGCGGATGGTTCGGTCCGACGAGAACCAGCCAGTGCGTGCGGTATTAAGGACCGCCGAGCGCCACCAGCTGTCGGCATCGCGCCAGCGCGCCTCTACTTCCAGCTGGGCCTGCCAGTAGGCCTCGAAGTCGGCACAAACCATGAATGTATCGTGCCACTTCAGACCGTCGATCAAAGCGGTATAGCGGCCCGGATCATCGGCGGAAAACGCACCGTTACGGATCGCCATCAGCACCTCGTTGAGGCGCGGCGAACCAATGATAGTGGCCTCGGCATTGTACTCATTGGCCTGCTTGCGTGCCTCGACCTCTTGCGCCGTCATCCCAAAGATGAACATGTGCTCAGCGCCGATCTGCTCGCACATCTCGACATTGGCGCCGTCCAGCGTACCGATGGTCAGCGCGCCGTTGAGGGCGAATTTCATGTTGCTGGTACCCGACGCCTCGAGGCCGGCAGTGGAGATCTGCTCGGACAAGTCGGCCGCCGGAATGATGCGTTCGGCCAGGCTGACGTTGTAGTTGGGCAGGAACACCACCTTCAGCAAGCCGCGCACCGTCGGGTCGTCGTTGATGGTCCGGGCAATATCGTTGGTCAATTTGATGATCAGCTTGGCCGTGTGATAACTGGCTGCTGCCTTGCCGGCAAAGATCTTGACCCGCGGTACCCAGTTGCCGCCCGGATCGGAACGAATCGCCTGGTACAGCGCTACGGTGTGCAGCAAATTGAGCAGCTGGCGTTTGTATTCATGGATGCGCTTGACGTGCACATCGAACAGCGCATTCGGGTCGACGGTTATGCCGAGCCGATCCTGAATCATGCGCGCCAGCAATTGTTTGTTGGCCAGTCGCTGCGAGGCGAAGTGAGCGCGAAAGTCCAGCTGCTCGGCGTAGGGCTCCAGCTGGCGCAGCAAGGTTTCGGGTGCGTCCAGCAACTCCTCGCCGACGTTGTCCACCAACAGGCGGGTCAGCTGCGGGTTGGCCTGATACAGCCAGCGGCGGAAGGTGATGCCGTTGGTCTTGTTGCTGATGCGCTTGGGATACAGGGAATGCAGATCGGTAAACACCGTCTCGCGCATCAGCCCGGTGTGTAGTGCCGACACGCCGTTGACGCAATGCGACCCCAGGAACGCCAGGTTGCCCATGCGCACACGGCGCCCATGCCCCTCTTCGATCAGCGAAACCGAGCGCAGCAGATCCAGATCGTGGACACCGCGCTCACGCAGCGCATCGAGGTGCTGCGCGTTGATCAGGTAGATGATCTGCATGTGGCGTGGCAGCAGGCGCTCCATCAGCCCCACGGGCCAGGTTTCCAGCGCTTCGGGCAGCAGCGTGTGGTTGGTGTAGGACAGGGTGCCGACCGTCAGCTCCCAGGCCTTGCGCCAGGGCACATCATGCACATCGACCAGCAAGCGCATCAGCTCCGCGACGGCAATCGCCGGGTGCGTGTCGTTGAGCTGGATCGCCGCGAACTCGGGCAGGTTCATCAAGGTGCCGCGCTGATCGAGATGGCGGCGCAGCAAATCCTGCAACGATGCGGCGACGAAGAAATATTCCTGGCGCAGGCGCAGTTCCTGCCCCGCTTCGGTGCTATCGGCCGGATACAGGACCCGCGAGATACTCTCTGCCCTCGCCTCCTCGGCGACCGCACCGATGTGGTCACCGGCATTGAAACGTTCCAGATGGAAGTCTGCTTCGGCACGAGCACGCCACAGGCGCAAGGTATTGACGCTCGCACCGCGCCATCCAACCACCGGCGTGTCGTAGGCAATCGCACGGACCCCTTCGGCCCAGTGCCAGAAGTGCTTGGGCTGATCCTGCCCGGTACCATCGGACGGCATTGCCGACACGCTGCCGCCAAAGCCGATCAGGTAGCTGACCTCGGGACGCTCGAATTCCCATGGGTTGCCGAAATTCAGCCAGGTTTCAGTCTGCTCGTGTTGCCAGCCATCGACGATTGCCTGGCGGAACAGCCCGTGGTCGTAGCGGATACCGTAACCATGGGCGGCAACACCAAGGGTCGCCATGCTTTCCATGAAGCAGGCCGCGAGTCGCCCGAGGCCACCGTTGCCCAGCGCTGCGTCCGGTTCGAGTACACGGATGCGCTCGAAATCGACATCCACACCTGCCAGCGCCTCGCGCGCCACATCGAGCAAGCCCAGGTTGCTCAGGCTGTCGGTGAGCAAACGGCCAATCAGAAACTCGAGCGAGAGGTAGTAGACCCGCTTCTTGCCTTCGCGGTAACCCTGCCGGGTACGGTCCATCCACTGGTCGATCATCCGGTCACGGGTAGCCAGCGCCACCGCCTCGAACCAGTCGTGATCGGAGGCGTGCTCGGGATCCTTGCCGATCGAATAGGTCAGCTTGCTGATTACGTTTTCACGAAAAGCCGCGACCTCGTCGGCATTGGGAACAGTCGTTTCTTGCGTCATGGACAGACCTCGTGGAGCTGAGAGAAGAGGGTTTGAGGGGGTTCATGGCGGCGCCGGGCCACCTGGCAAACGGCAATGTGGACAGGTTTACAGGTTTCGACTGGTTTTGCGTGACCGCCTGTCCGGCGTTCGACTCGTCGGATCTGCTGGAAATTCCACCCCGGATCGTTATGATCGCGCGCCGCCATTACCGATACCGCCCCCGTGAAGACTCGAATAATCGCTTCAGCCGACCCCGACCGCCTGGAAACCTGGGCGCGCTACAGCAACGGCCTATGCCGAGATTGCCAGGCGACCTGTTGCACGCTGCCGGTCGAGGTGCGTATCGATGATCTGATTCGCCTTGAGCTAGTCGACGCCTTCGAGCGTGACGAGCCGCCGAGAAACATCGCCAGGCGCCTGAGCAAAGCCGGCATCGTCGAGCATTTCAACCAGAAACATGGAATCTTCACCCTGACGCGCCTGGCCAACGGCGACTGCCTGTACCTCGATCGCAAGACCCGCTTGTGCACCGTTTATGCCAAGCGGCCGGATACCTGCCGCAATCATCCGCATGTCGGCCCGAGGCCGGGCCACTGTGCCTACCGGCAAAAGGTCGCGGTCCGCTGAGGCAAGCTGCCTTCCCCGAATCGCCGGCGCAGACGGCTGAAAAGCGCGTCTGAAACTGGCAATATCGTGACTCAGCAGTCATGCTTGACGTCTGCCTGTATCCGCAAACGTTTTAGGAATCCACCCGGCATGAGCCGCGATAGCCGCTACCTGGAAGCCATTCTGCACCACGACATCCCACTGACCCGGGCCATGGGCCTGCGGGTCGAGCATTGGGAAAACCATGAGCTGCGCCTGAAGGTCCCGCTACAAGCGAACATCAACCACAAGAGCAGCATGTTTGGTGGCAGCCTGTACTGCGCCTCGGTGCTGGCGGGATGGGGATGGCTGCACCTGCGCCTGCGCGAGGCGGGGATCGAGGACGGTCACATAGTTATCCAGGAAGGCCAGATTGACTATCCACTACCGGTGGTGGATGACGCGACCGCCATCTGCTCGGCACCCGACGACAACGCCTGGGATCGATTCGAAACAATCTACCGTCGACGCGGCCGTTCGCGCCTGACCCTGCACAGTCGCATCCTCGCAGCCGATGGTCGCGACGCCGTGCGCTTCACCGGCCAGTTCGTGCTGCACCAGTAAACGCGAGCGACTTCTTCAGCCGGACGAGGTGTGCCGAAGCGGCGACAGCTTCGCAACCCCATCCGGTATCCGCTTACACGTAGCGAGACTTCGGCGTCGCCATCGGCAACGGACCCTCACCTATCAGGCGGAACTCGCCTTTCGCCGCATCGTAGGCGCGGATCTCGCTGGTGCCGATGTTGTATACCCAACCGTGAATGAACAATTGACCGCTGGCCAGCCGCGCCGCAACAGACGGATGCGTACGCAAGTGATCGAGCTGCGCCAGCACGTTTTCCTCGGTCAGCACGCCAAGCGTGTTGTGGTCGGCGCAGCCGCAGTTTTCCTCGACAACGGTGCGGGCCACCTCGGCATGGCGCAGCCAACTTCTCACGGTTGGCATCCCGCTCAGACTGGCCGGGTTCAGCACCGCTTTCATCGCGCCACAATCGGAATGGCCACAGACGATGATGTGATGCACGCCGAGCGCCATCACCGCGAACTCGATGGCCGTGGACACACCGCCGTTCATGATCCCGTAAGGCGGCACGATATTACCGACGTTACGCGTGACGAACAGGTCGCCTGGTGAACTCTGGGTGATCAGCTCCGGCAGGATGCGCGAGTCCGCACAGGTGATGAACATGGCGCGGGGCGTCTGCTCGTGGGCCAGCTTGTTGAACAGCTCTCGCTGCTGGGGGTAGACCTCTTCGCGAAACTGCACGACCCCGGCAATCAGGTTGTCGAGGGCCTCCTGCGCTGTTTCGCTCGTCTTGTCTTCGAGACTCATGACAGGTGTTCCTGATGATTGAATGAATTCGACGCTGCGCGTCGCCTGTTCGATACCAACGACGGATGACCAGACGCTGACCGTGAAGCGCCGGGTCCTCCTCAGGCTAGACCTCAGAACTTGCCCGGCCGCAGCACCTGCACGTCGGCCAGGTAGCAGACCATGGCGAAGTTGTCGTAGTAGTGCATCTGCAGGTGCTCGGCGATGCGTTCGGCCAGTTCACGGTTGCAGATGATCTCCAGGCGGATATTGCCATCCGTGTCCCAACCAGCGCTGCGCACGCCCCGGCTGCCACGTCCGCGCGCCTCCGAGAGTGTCCAGCCGGGGGCGCCAAGGTGGTCGAGATCGGCTACCAGCTTCTTTTCCAGCGCTGCTTCGCAGATCACGGTGAGCAGGGTTCGGGTCGCGATGGTCATGTCTATAGCCCCCAGGCGATCAGGGTTTCGGCCAGCGCCAGATACAGCGGGATGCCGACCAGGATATTGAAGGGAAAGGTGATTCCCAGGGACGCCGTCAACGACAGCGAAGGGTTGGCCTCAGGTAGCGCCAGGCGCATTGCCGCGGGCACCGCGATGTAGGAGGCACTGGCTGCCAGAGTCGCGAGCATTGCCGTACCGCCAAGCGACAGGCCCATCAGCCGCGCCAGCACCGCACCAATCAACGCACCGATCAAGGGCATGCCCAGGCCGAACACCGCCAGACGCAGCCCATAGCGGCGCAGCGAGCCCAGCTGGCCGGACGCGATCAGCCCCATCTCCAGCAGGAACAGCGCGAGCACCGGCTTGAACATGCTGGTATAGAAGGGCTCGAGCGGTTTGATGCCTTCTTTGCCGGCAATCGCCCCGATGATCAGCCCGCCCAGCAGCAGCATGATGCTCTTGCCCAGGAAGATCTCGCGGCCCAGCTCCCGCCAGTGCGTGTCGCGGGTGATGCCCTTGGCCAGGATGATACCGACAAGGATGGCAGGGATTTCCAGGATCGCCACGAACAAGGGCATATAGCTTTCAAAGGCGATCTTGTTGGCAAGCAGAAAAGCCACCACGACGGCAAAGGTGCCGGCGCTCACCGACCCATAGTGCGCCGCGACGCTGGCCGAATCGATCCGCGAGAACCCGAGCATACGCAGCAGCGGAAAGGCCAGCAGCGGCAACGTACAACCCAGCAGAAGCACCAGTGCCGACTGGCCGAGCAGCGCCGCACTGGCCTGTTCTGCAAGCTCGACACCACCGTGCAGCCCGATGGCCAGCAACAGCAGGATGGACAGCGTGTCATAGAGTGCAGGCGGCAGCTTGAGCTCGCTTTTAACCAGCCCGGCAAACAGGCCGAACAGGAAGAACAGCACTACTGGGTCAAGCCCCATCGATATCTCCCGAATCGTCAATCATCAATCCGCATGGCGCGGGCAAAAAAAGGGAGCCTTGCGGCTCCCTCGAGGGGCGTCTGCTCAGGTCCCGATTTCAATCAGGACGTCGCCCGGCGTCACGCGGTCACCCTTGCCAACATGAACGGCCTTTACCGTGCCGGCAATCGGCGCCTGGATCTCGGTCTCCATTTTCATCGCCTCGCTGATCAATACCGGCTGCCCGGCCTTGACCACATCGCCTTCCTTGACCAGCACTTCGACCACGTTGCCCGGCATGCTGGTGCTGACGTCGCCCGGCCCGCTGACCTGCTTGCGCTGGCCGCCTCCGCTGCCGCCGACGAAATTGTTCAGCGGCTCGAACACCACCTCTTCGGGCATGCCGTCGATGGAGAGGAAGAAGTGCCGCTTGCCCTCGCCCTTGACCCCGACGCCGGTGATATCGACGCGGTAGGTCTCGCCGTGCACATCGATGACGAACTCGGTCGGCACGCCCTGCCCGCCCGCCGCGGTCGCGGCGCTGCCGTCAGGGATCGGCAGCAGTGTTTCAGGCACCAACGTACCGGCCTCGCGTTCCTCGAGAAATTTGCGGCCAATTTCCGGGAACATGGCGTAGGTCAGCACATCCTCTTCGGACTTGGCCAGCGCACCGATTTCCCTGCGCAGCTTGTCCAGCTCGGGCTTGATCAGGTCCGCCGGACGCACTTCGATGATCTCTTCGCCGCCGATGGCCTGGCGCTGCAGCTTGGCGTCGATTGTGCCCGGCGCCTTGCCGTAACCGCCCTGCAGGTAGAGCTTCACCTCATTGGTGATCGTCTTGTAGCGCTCGCCGGCCAGTACGTTGAAGAACGCCTGGGTGCCGACGATCTGCGAGGTCGGCGTGACCAGCGGCGGGTAGCCGAGGTCCTTGCGCACACGCGGGATCTCGGCCAGCACTTCGTCCATGCGGTTCAGCGCGCCCTGCTCCTTGAGCTGGTTGGCCAGGTTGGAAATCATCCCGCCTGGCACCTGATTGACCTGCACGCGGGTATCGACGCCGGTGAAATCGCTCTCGAACTGGTGGTACTTCTTACGCACCGCGTAGAAGTACAGGCCGATCTCCTGGATCAATGCCAGGTCCAGCCCGGTGTCATACGGTGTGCCGCGCAGCGCGGCGACCATGGATTCGGTGCCGGGGTGGCTGGTGCCCCAGGCCATGGAGGAAATCGCCGTGTCGATGTGGTCGGCGCCGTTCTCGATGGCTTTCAACTGGCACATGCTGGCCACGCCCGCCGTGTCGTGGGAGTGGATGAACACCGGCAGGTCGATCTCGGCCTTCAGCGCACGCACCAGATCGCCCGTGGCGAACGGCGTCAGCAGACCGGCCATGTCCTTGATGGCGATGGAGTCGACGCCCATATCGCGCATCGCCCGGCCTTGCTCGACGAACAGCTCCACGGTGTGCACCGGGCTGGTGGTGTAGGCGATGGTGCCCTGGGCGTGCTTGCCGGTCTTCTTGACCGCGCGGATGGCGGTCTCCAGGTTCCGGACGTCATTCATTGCATCGAAGATGCGAAACACGTCGATGCCGTTCTCGGCCGCCTTGGCGCAGAACGCCTCGACCACATCGTCGGCGTAATGGCGATAGCCCAGCAGGTTCTGCCCACGCAACAGCATCTGCAGACGGGTGTTGGGCAGCGCGGCCTTGAGCTGGCGCAGGCGCTCCCAGGGGTCTTCCTTGAGGAAGCGCACGCAGGCGTCGAAGGTGGCGCCACCCCAGACTTCGAGGGACCAATAGCCGACGCGGTCGAGTTTTTCGCAGATCGGCAGCATGTCTTCGGTGCGCATGCGGGTCGCCAGCAGCGACTGGTGGGCGTCACGCAGGATGGTGTCGGTTACCGTGATTTTCTTTGTATTCAT
This sequence comes from Stutzerimonas stutzeri, assembly GCA_002387205.1. Classification (GTDB taxonomy): domain Bacteria; phylum Pseudomonadota; class Gammaproteobacteria; order Pseudomonadales; family Pseudomonadaceae; genus Stutzerimonas; species Stutzerimonas stutzeri_N. Next base: position 38,211 of record DGLA01000001.1, read on the forward strand.
GTTTTTTTCTCCTCGCTGGAGGCTAGAGGCTGAAGGCTGGACGAGAAGCGAGACCGTCGTTCAGCCTCTAGCTTTCCAGCCTCGAGCGGCTTTTCTTTAAAGTCCCGCATGAGCCGCGATGGCGGCGGCGATGGCCAGGGCCAGCTCGCCCGGCTTGCGTTTGATCGAGTAGTTCAGCAATTCCGGGTGGTTGTCGACGAAGCTGGTATTGAACTGCCCGCTACGGAAATCCGGATTGGCGAGAATCTGCTGATAGTAGGTCGCGGTGGTTTTCACGCCCTGCACGCGCATGTCGTCCAGTGCGCGCGAGCCGCGGGCCAGCGCTTCTTCCCAGGTCAACGCCCAAACGATCAGCTTCAGGCACATGGAGTCGTAGTACGGCGGAATGGTGTAGCCGGTGTAGATCGCCGTGTCGGTGCGCACACCGGGGCCGCCGGGGGCGTAATAGCGGGTGATCTTGCCGAAGCAGGGCAGGAAGTTGTTGCGCGGCTCTTCGGCGTTGATGCGGAACTGCAAGGCAAAGCCGCGGTACTGGATATCTTCCTGCTTGACCGAGAGCGGCAGACCGGAGGCGATGCGGATCTGCTCGCGGACGATGTCGATGCCGGTGATTTCCTCGGTGATGGTGTGCTCCACCTGCACGCGGGTGTTCATTTCCATGAAGTACACCTCACCCTCGGCGAGCAGGAACTCCACGGTGCCGGCGTTCTCGTAGCCCACCGCCTTGGCCGCACGTACCGCCAGGTCGCCTATATAGGCGCGCTGTTCCGGGGTCAGCTGAGGGCTCGGGGCGATCTCGATGAGCTTCTGATTGCGGCGCTGGATCGAGCAGTCGCGCTCGAACAGGTGAACGGTGTTGCCGAACGAGTCGGCGAGGATCTGTGCCTCGATGTGCTTGGGCTCGACGATGCACTTCTCGAGGAACACATCGGCCGAGCCGAACGCCTTGGTTGCCTCGGAGATGACCCGCGGATAGGCCTGAGCCAGTTCATCACGCGAGTTGCAGCGGCGAATTCCACGGCCGCCACCGCCGGACGTCGCCTTGAGCATCACCGGGTAACCGATGCGCTCGGCCTCGGACAAGGCTTCCTCGACATCGGCCACGTTGCCTTCGGTCCCCGGCGTGACCGGTACGCCGGCCTTGATCATGCTGCGCCGCGCCTCGGTCTTGTCGCCCATACGACGGATGACTTCCGCGCTGGGGCCAACGAAACGAATGCCGCGCTCGGCGCAGATCTCCGCCAGCTCGGCGTTCTCGGAGAGGAAACCATAGCCGGGATGCAAGGCATCACAGCCGGTTTCCACGGCCAGGTTCACCAGCTTGCGCGGGTTCAGGTAACCGGCCAATGGGTCGTCGCCAATGAAGTGGGCCTCGTCGGCACGCTTGACGTGCAACGCATGGCGGTCGGGCTCGGCAAACACCGCCACCGAGCGTACGCCCATTTCGGCACAGGCCCGCACGATGCGGACGGCGATTTCACCGCGGTTGGCGATCAGCAGCTTCTTGATCACGCTTCATTCCCTCGGTCGATGAGCAGAAGGCCGCCTGGAGGGGCCATGTAACGCCAGCACACTGTGCAGGCCGGTAAACCCTACGCCTGCCGGCATGATTACTGAAAATGAATAATTATTTGATCTTGGATAAGGAATTACTTATAGATATGCGCTGGCCAGCGTCTGTCATAGCTCCAAGATGTTGGCGGGAACCCATAAACAGCGGATTACAGCCAAGAGCGGCAGAAGCAATGCGAAAAAGCATGATGCGGATTACCCTGCGCCAGTTGCAGGTGTTCCGGGCCGTATGTGAAAGCCGATCCTATAGCCGAGCGGCTGAGGAAATGGCGCTGACCCAGCCAGCAGTGAGCCTGCAGATCCGGCAGCTGGAGGAGCTGATCGGCCAGCCGCTGTTCGAGTATCTGGGCAAGAAACTCTACCTGACCCCTGCGGCCGAAGCGCTGCAGCGTGCCAGCACCGACATCTTTGGGCGCCTCGACAGCCTGGACATGCAACTGTCCGACATGCAGGGCTCGCTACAGGGTCAGCTGAATCTGGCTGTCGAGTCGAGCGCCAAATACATCACACCGCACCTGTTCGCGGCCTTCAAACGCAAGCATCCCGAGGTCAGCCTGGAGCTGGTCGTGGTCAACCATGCGCAGGCGGTCAAGCGCCTGTCGATCAGCCGCGACGACCTGCTGATCATTTCGCAGGTGCCGACCGACATGGACCTGGAATTCATGCCTTTCCTGAACAACCCGATAGTGGCGGTCGCACCGGCTGACCATCCCCTGAGCAAGGCAGCCGCCCTGACCTTGCAGGACCTGACGGCCTACCCAATGCTGGTTCGGGAACCCGGCTCGGGTACGCGCAAGGCGGGCGAAGACTATCTGCGCCAGAAGCGTGCTCATTTCGCCCAGACGATCCAGGTGGCCTCACTGGACGCACTGCGTGAAAGCGTCATAGCAGGGCTCGGCCTGGCCCTGATGCCACGCCATGCCGTGCACCTGGAGCTGGCTCACGGCTTGCTGCGGGAGTTGCCGGTTCAGGAGCTGCCGCTATATCGCAGCTGGTGCGTGGTGCATCCGCGAGGCAAGCGGCTGAGCCCGGTGGCCCAGGCGTTCTTCACCTTCATTCGCGAAGAACGCGCTCAGATCATTGCGCTGGCTGCGCGCTTTGACGGCGCACCGGCAACCCCTCGAGCAACGGGCTAACCATCATCAGGTCGGGAAACTCCATCAGCTGAGCATGCAACTGACGCTGCTCGTCGTAGCTTTCGATGGCGCGGCGGAAACGCATGCGGCGCTCGTCCTGCTGCTTGCGGCGGGCGCGGGCATCGAGATTGACGTAGGTTTCGCGGGGCTGGGACATGCGCGGTCTCCGGAACGGGTGTCGGGAAAGCCCAGCATCAGAGCCCTGGGTGACGCTATGAGGTCAGAGAGATGACCGAGCGATGAAAGCCGCTCCAATGGTCATCATGCAACGGTCAGTCGTCATGCGCCTTCACTGACTTGGGCGACAGGCGCAGGCTGCGAAGGCTGCGCTTTACGCTCTTGAGATGGTTGACCAGGCTCGGTCCGCGCGCCATGGCCACGCCCATGGCCAGTACGTCGATGACGACGAGGTGAGCGATACGCGAGGTCAGCGGCGTGTAGATCTCGGTGTCTTCCTGCACGTCGATGGCCAGATTGATGGTGGCGAGCTCCGCCAGCGGGGTCTGGCTCGGGCACAGCGTGATCAGCGTGGCGCCTGATTCGCGAACCACATTGGCGGTGATCAACAGATCCTTGGATCGGCCGGACTGCGAGATGCAGATCGCCACGTCGGTGGGCTTCAGCGTGACCGCCGACATCGCCTGCATGTGCGGATCGGAATAGGCCGCAGCGCTGAGCAGCAGGCGGAAGAACTTGTGCTGGGCATCGGTGGCCACCGCGCCGGAGGCACCGAAGCCATAGAATTCCACGCGCTCGGCCACTGCCATGGCAGCGACGGCACGCTCCAGAGCATCGGAATCCAGGCGCTCGCGCACTTCCATCAGGGTATGCAGCGTCGTGTCGAAGATTTTCAGCGCGAAATCGGTGACCGAATCGTTCTCGCTGATGGCGAACTGGCCGAAGCTGGCCCCGGCGGCGAGACTCTGCGCCAGCTTCAGTTTCAGATCCTGGAAACCCAGGCAGCCAATGGCACGGCAGAAGCGCACTATGGTCGGCTCGCTGACCCCCACCACATGAGCCAGGTCGGCCATCGAACTGTGCATCACGGCAGCTGGATCAAGAAGCACATGGTCGGCCACCTTGAGCTCCGACTTGCGTAACGAACTTCTCGACTGGGCGATGTGTTGCAGCAGGTTCACGTGACGGACTCGCTATGATCAAAACCTGGCAAGAATGGTCGAACGCAGCGGGTGCGCTCGCATCCGTCAAGCCGGCTGGGTTGTAGTGGGCTTGTAGTTATACTACAAGCCTCGCAGTATCGCCCACCTATCGAGTCTGTCCATTTCCAAGGAGTGACGCTGTGTCCATTTGCTGCGACATGCTGGTATTCGGCGGTACCGGCGATCTGGCGCTACACAAACTCATCCCTGCGCTCTATCACCTGCACCGTGAAAAACGGCTACACGATGATGTCCGTATCCTCGCGATCGCTCGCCAGGACATCGATCGCAATGCCTACCTGGCCCTTGCCGAACGTCATACGCGTGCCGCCGTGGCGCGCACCGATTTCGAGCCCATGGTCTGGCAGGCGTTCAGCCAGCGACTCGATTATTTCGCCATGGACGCCTCCCAGCGCGGTGAATTCGTCCGCCTGGCGCATCATCTTGGCCAGGCCGACGGCCGGGTACGGGTGTATTACCTGGCCACCGCGCCCAGCCTGTTCGAACCCATCGCGTCCAACCTCGAAAGCGCAGGGCTCGCTGGCGAAGACGCTCGCATCGTGCTGGAAAAGCCCATCGGCCATTCGCTGGATTCGGCGCTCGATATCAACGAGGCGATCGGCACGGTATTCCCTGAATCGCGCATCTACCGGATCGATCACTACCTGGGCAAGGAAACCGTGCAGAACCTCATGGCGCTGCGCTTTGCCAACGCTCTGTTCGAACCCATCTGGCGCGCCGGCCAGATCGATCACGTGCAGATCACCGTGGCCGAAACGCTGGGCGTCGAAGAACGCGGCAGCTATTACGACCACGCCGGCGCCATGCGCGACATGCTGCAGAACCACCTGCTACAGCTGCTGTGCCTGGTGGCGATGGAAGCGCCGGTGCGTTTCGATGCCAAGTCCATACGCGGCGAGAAGGTCAAGATTCTCGAAGCACTCAAACCCATCACCGGCAACGATGTCCTGGACAAGACGGTTCGCGGCCAGTACGTCGCAGGGCAGATCGGTGGCCAGGATGTGCAGGCCTACTACTTCGAAACGGACGTCGATAACGACAGCGACACCGAGACCTTCGTCGCAGTCAAAGCCGAGATCGACAACTGGCGCTGGGCTGGCGTGCCCTTCTACCTCCGCACCGGCAAACGCATGGCGCGGAAGCGTTCGGAAATCATCATCACCTTCAAGCAGGTGCCGCACATGCTGTTCACCAAAGGTGAGGTCAATCGCCTGGTGATTCGCCTGCAGCCCGAGGAGAGCATCAGCCTGCAGCTCATGGCCAAGGCACCGGGCAAGGGCATGCAGCTGGAACCCGTCGAGCTGGATCTGAACCTGGCCAAGGCGTTCAGCAGCACCCGCCGCTGGGAGGCCTACGAGCGGCTGTTGCTGGACGTAATCGAAGGCGACTCGACGCTGTTCATGCGCCGCGACGAGGTGGAAGCGGCCTGGAACTGGGTCGACCCGATCCTGCGCGGCTGGCAGAGTTATTACCGAAAACCCAGGCCTTATCCAGCCGGAACCGATGGCCCGGACCAAGCCCACCAGCTGATCGAGCATCAGGGTCGCCAATGGTGGCGCTGAGCCAGTCGACGCAACCATTTGCCAGTCTCGCAAGATCGCTTCCAGCCCCGAACTAGAGCGGCTCGATACAACTTGCAGCAACTAACCCGCCGGGCGCCTGGCAACTAGCGGGTGAACTTTCCAGCATCGCCTGATCGTGCTGCTGACAAAAAAAATTAATCAATATGGATTGAGTCGCCATCTTCGCCACGTTGGTCGCTGATATCGCTGCGAGAAGTTGGCGATGGAACTCGCTAGTTATCATCCATCGATGACGGCCTGATTCATCGCCAACTTCTGTCAGTTGTGCCTACGCCAACTCGCAGGTTATCAACAGCTGAAATGGCCTCGCCAAAAAATCGCCAAAGCCCCGTCTGGCAAGGCTTGCAGACAGGCCCTGCCGTCACCGACACAGTCTGTGATCGCGTCGCAATCCGGTCGCTCGATATCCCATACATCTACGCTCGAACCGGCGTGTATATCCAGCTCTATATACCCGCCAGATCAGGAGCGATGACGGGGTATTTCGTGGTAGTTCAACTTTCGCGATAAACGGCGAACTTCGGAGATATCAGCGGCGAATCACCGGCCATGATCGGCGACTTGGGTTGAGATTAATTTTTTGATGTGTTTATTCTAGAAAAGGATTTCAATCAGCAACCCAAAGGTCTTGTTTTGAGTGTTCCTACCGTAACGCTCCGTCGCCCAACCGACGGCGACGGTTATCCCCTCCATGAGCTGGTAGCGCGCTGCCAACCTCTGGACACCAATTCGGCGTACTGCAACCTCCTGCAATGCTCCGATTTCGCCGACACCTCCATTGCTGCGGTCAACGCAGACGGTCAATTGGTCGGCTTCATTTCCGGTTATTGCCCACCTGCCCGCCCGGACACGCTGTTCGTCTGGCAAGTCGCCGTCGACTCGTCGATGCGCGGTCAGGGTCTGGCCCTGCGCATGCTGATGGCCCTGATCGCACGGGTCGCCAGGGAACAGGGCGTCAGCAATCTGGAAACCACCATCTCGCCGGACAACGGTGCGTCCCAGGCGCTGTTCAAGAAGGCCTTCGCCAAGCTTGGCGTCGACTACAGCACCCGCACCCTGTTCTCCCGCGCCGAACATTTCGCCGGCAAGCACGAAGACGAAGTGCTCTACCGCGCCGGCCCGTTCGCCGCACCCCATTCAGAAGAAGAACTAGAGGAAAACGCATGAAAACTTTCGAACTGCACGAATCTGGCGTTCGCAGCTACTGCCGCTCCTTCCCAGTGGTCTTCAAGCAGGCCCGTGGCGCTGAACTCGTCACCCGCGAAGGCAAGTCCTACATCGACTTCCTGGCCGGTGCCGGTACGCTGAACTACGGCCACAACCATCCTGTGCTCAAGCAGGCGCTGCTCGATTACATCGCCGCCGACGGAATCACCCATGGCCTGGACATGTATTCCGAAGCGAAGGAGACCTTTCTCTCCACCTTCGACCGGCTGATCCTCAAGCCGCGCAACATGGACTACGTGATGCAGTTCACCGGCCCGACCGGCACCAACGCGGTCGAGGCCGCGCTGAAGCTGGCGCGCAAGGTGACTGGCCGCAACAACATCATCAGCTTCACCAACGGCTTCCACGGCTGCAGCATCGGCGCACTCGCTGCAACCGGTAACAAGCACCACCGTGGCGCTGCCGGCGTCCCGCTGACCGACGTCAGCCGCATGCCCTACGCCAATTATTTCGGCGACAAGGTCAACACCATCGCGATGATGGACAAGCTGTTGACCGACCCATCCAGCGGCATCGACAAGCCGGCTGCCGTGATTGTCGAAGTGGTCCAGGGTGAAGGTGGTCTGAACGCCGCCTCCGCCGAGTGGGTTCGCAAGCTCGAGAAGCTCTGCCGCAAGCACGAGATGCTGCTGATCATCGACGACATCCAGGCCGGTTGCGGCCGCACCGGCACTTTCTTCAGCTTCGAAGAGATGGGCATCAAGCCGGACATGATCACCCTGTCCAAATCGCTGTCGGGCTACGGCCTGCCGTTTGCCATGGTGCTGCTGCGCAAGGAGCTGGACCAGTGGAAGCCGGGCGAGCACAACGGCACCTTCCGCGGTAACAACCACGCGTTCGTCACCGCTGCCGCTGCCATCGAGCACTTCTGGAAGGACGACGAGTTCGCCAACAGCGTCAAGGCCAAGGGCAAGCGCATTGCCGACGGCATGAACAAGATCGTCCGCCGCTACGGCCCGGATTCGCTGTTCGTCAAAGGCCGCGGCATGATGATCGGCATCAGCTGCCCGGACGGCGACACCGCCGCCGCCATCTGCCGCCACGCATTCGACAACGGCCTGGTCGTCGAAACCAGCGGCGCCCACAGCGAAGTGGTCAAGTGTCTTTGCCCGCTGATCATCAGCGAAGAGCAGATCGACAAGGCCATGAGCATTCTGGACAAGGCGTTCGCGGCCGTGATGTCCGATCAGGCCGCCACCCAGGCCTCTTAAGGAGAATCAGATGATCGTACGTACCCTGGCTGAATGCGAGCAGTCCAACCGCAAGATCAAGACCGATACCTGGGACAGCACCCGGATGCTGCTCAAGGACGACAAGATGGGCTTCTCGTTCCACATCACTACCATCTACGCCAACACCGAGACGCATATCCACTACCAGAACCATCTGGAGTCGGTGTACTGCATGAGCGGCAACGGTGAGATCGAGACCATCGCAGACGGCAAGATCTACAAGATCGAAGCCGGCACGCTCTATATCCTCGACAAGCACGACGAGCACCTGCTGCGCGGCGGCACCGAGGATATGAAGATGGCCTGCGTGTTCAACCCGCCGCTCAACGGCAAGGAAGTACACGACGAAAGCGGTGTCTATCCACTTGAGGCGGAAGCCGTCGAGTAACGCCGCCACCGCAACGGCGGGTTGCACCCGCCTTACGGCTGCGTGGAAGCAGGCGGGTGCGACCCGCCAGGCGCAGCCGGCAATACCCCTCAGTCATCAGGAGGAATGCATGAGCACCCCGCAAGCCGACCTGTACCCTTCGCGCCAGCACGACGAACCCAGCTGGCAGGAGCGTCTGGACCCGGTTGTCTACCGCAGTGACCTGGCCGACGCCCCGATCGCACCAGACCTGATCGAACAGTTCGAGCGTGACGGTTACATGGTCGTCCCCAATCTGTTCAGCGCCGAGGAAGTCGCGGTATTCCGTGAAGAGCTCGAGCGCATGCGCCAGGATCCGGCCGTCGCCGAGTCCGGCAAGACCATCAAGGAACCCGACAGCGGTGCGATCCGCTCGGTGTTCGCCATCCACAAGGACAACGAGCTGTTCGCCCGAATTGCTGCCGATGAAAGGATTGCCGGGATCGCCCGGTTCATTCTTGGCGGTGACCTCTATGTGCATCAGTCGCGGATGAACTTCAAACCCGGTTTCACCGGCAAGGAGTTCTACTGGCACTCTGACTTCGAGACCTGGCACGTCGAAGACGGCCTGCCGCGCATGCGCACCCTGAGCTGCTCGATCCTGCTGACCGACAACGAACCGCACAACGGTCCGCTGATGCTGGTGCCCGGATCACACCGGCACTACATCAGCTGCGTCGGCCAGACACCGGAGAATCATTACGAGCAGTCCTTGCGCAAGCAGGAGCTCGGCGTGCCGGATCATGACAGCCTCACCCGCCTTGCAGACCGCTATGGCATCGATACTGCTACCGGTCCGGCGGGCAGCGTGGTGTTCTTCGACTGCAACACCATGCATGGCTCGAACAGCAACATCACGCCCAGCGCGCGCAGCAATCTGTTCTATGTCTACAACCATGTGGATAATGCCGCGCAGGCCCCGTTCTGCGGCCTCTCGCCACGCCCGGCCTTCGTTGCCGAGCGCGAGAATTTCGAGCCGCTGCAGATCCGGCCACAACAGTATCTCTGACTTATGTAAATCAGGCCCAGACAACGGGCCTGATCTTTGTTGGCGGCCTAACGGCGGCCCAGGGATGACAATTCACCCCAAGACGGGACGTTGAATCGATGCATACCGTAGAAAAAATCGGCGGCACATCCATGAGCCGCTTTGAAGAACTGCTGGACAACATCTTTATCGGCGGACGCGAAGGAGACGAGCTGTATCAGCGCGTCTTCGTCGTATCGGCCTACAGCGGCATGACCAACCTGCTGCTGGAGCACAAGAAAACCGGCGAGCCCGGCGTCTATCAGCGCTTCGCCGACGCCCGCAACGAGGGCGCCTGGCTGGACGCGCTGGAAACCGTCCGCGCGCGCATGGTCGAAAAGAACGCCGAGCTGTTCGCCGACTTCGAGCTGCGCGCCGCCAACCAGTTCATCAACTCGCGCATCGATGATGCCCGCGAGTGCATGAGCAGCCTGCAGCGCCTGTGCGCCTACGGCCATTTCCAGCTCGACGAGCACCTGATGAAGGTCCGCGAGATGCTTGCCTCCCTCGGCGAGGCGCACAGCGCCTTCAACTCGGTACTGGCGCTCAAGCATCGCGGCGTCAACGCGCGCATGGTCGACCTGACCGGCTGGCATCGTGATGCACCGCTGCCCTTCGAGGAGATGGTTCGCCACAGCTTCGCCGAGGTGGACCTCGCCAGCGAGCTGGTCGTCGCCACCGGCTATACCCACTGCAGCGAAGGCCTGATGAACACCTTCGACCGCGGCTACAGCGAGATCACCTTTGCCCAGATCGCCGCTGCGACCGGGGCGCGCGAGGCAATCATCCACAAGGAATTCCATCTCTCCAGCGCCGATCCGAATCTCGTCGGTGCCGACAAGGTCGTCACCATTGGTCGCACCAACTATGACGTGGCGGATCAGCTGTCGAACCTGGGCATGGAAGCGATCCATCCGCGTGCTGCCAAGACCCTGCGCCGCGCCGGCATCGAGCTACGCATCAAGAATGCCTTCGAGCCCGACCATGCCGGTACCCTCATCAGCCAGGACTACAGGAGCGAGCGGCCCTGCGTCGAGATCATCGCCGGGCGCAAGGACGTCTTCGGTATCGAGGTGTTCGATCAGGACATGCTCGGCGACATCGGCTACGACATCGAGATCAGCAAGCTGCTAAAGCAACTGAAGCTGTACGTGGTGAACAAGGATTCGGACGCCAACAGCATCACCTACTATGCTTCCGGCTCGCGCAAGTTGATCAACCGCGCCGCGCGGCTGATCGAGGAGAAATATCCGGCTGCGGAAGTTACCGTGCACAACGTCGCCATCGTCTCGGCGATCGGCTCGGACCTCAAGGTCAAGGGCATCCTCGCCAAGACCGTGGCGGCCCTGGCCGGTGCCGGCATCAGCATCCAGGCGGTGCACCAGTCGATCCGCCAGGTCGAGATGCAGTGTGTCGTCAACGAGGAAGACTACGATGATGCGATCGCTGCGCTGCACCGCGCCTTGATCGAGCCGGAAAATCACGGTGACGTGATCGCTGCGGCATAAAGGCCAGGCTCATCGCCAAACCGAACCGCCGGGCCAGGCGCTAGCCAGGCCCGGCGGTTTGCTGTCCGCTCTCGGCCACCGCATCCGGCATCTTCCGCCTGCGGTACCAGGTCGCGAAAAACACCAGCGCCAGCAGCAACTCGGCCAGGTCGCCGCCGTAGTACATCATCTGGGCCGCAGCTTCGATCTCCGCGATACCATGCCCGGCGTTGCGGGGAAATCCGTAGGCATACATCAGCTTGCCAAGCACCGCGTGAGCGGCTACCGCGACAAACAGCACCACTAAGCGCACACGCAGGCCGGGCCTGTGTGGCGCGGGATCTGGCCCGGCAATCGACCAGCAGAACAGGTAGCCAGCCAATACGAAATGCAGGTGTAACCACAGGTGCAGCAGGGGTTCGCTGAAGCTCAGCTGGTACAGCGGAGTCAGATAGAGCAGATATAGCGCACCGACATCCAGCAACAGCGCGGTGGCAGGATGGCTCAGGCAGCGCAGCGGCATGCTACCCGCCACATGGGTAATGCGCCGCGCAGCGCTCACCGGCACGCTCCGCAGCAGCAGAGTCCCCGGCGCACCGAGCATCAGCGCGATGGGTGCGAACATTCCGAGCAACAGATGCTGCGCCATGTGCCCGCGCAGGTCCGCATGTCCCCATTCAACCATGGGCGGTGAGAAGGCCAGTACTACAAGTCCACAGCCCAGAGTGAAGCTCACCAGCCGCCAGCAGCGCCAGATTTTCCGCTGCCGGCGTTGCCGCCGTACACCCAGCGCATAGACAAACCAGAGGCTGAGCGTCAGCAGGGCAAAGACAAAGGTCCCAGCCAGCGTCAGCAGATGCGCATCATGACTCACCGCTACGCGCCCCGCTGTGGGCTCTGCCGGCCGCAACAGCTCGCCGCCAGACGAAGAAACCGGCCGCCAGCAACAGCAGGCCGGCCCCGTTCCAGGCCAGGTCATAGAGCCACAGATTGTCGACGTAACGCACCTGATGCAGTCGCAGCACCTTGTGATCGACGATCCCATCGAACAACTGAAAGGCGCCGGCGCCAGTCAACAACCCGGCCCAGGCATACCCGTGCGACACCGCTCGATGACGACTCAACCGCACGAACAGGTAAAAGCCGGCCGCCAGCATCAGCAACTCCACCGAATGCAACAGCCCATCGGAGAGCAGCGAGATGGCGAGGGTGGAGCGGTCGAAGAAATGGTGCCAGGCGAGTACCTGATGGAAAACGATCTCGTCGACCGCAGCCATCAGGCCGATCCCGAAAAAAACGGTCGCGGTCAGACTGCCTCTGGCATCGACGGGATTGGCGCTCACGACGGCCTCCGTAGGATTGCGGGTCGGCTCATCTCGAAATTCGCTGCATTCGCGTCAAGCCCTGTAAGGAATGACTTGAACCTGCCGGAGGAGTTCGTCGCCGACTTGACCGGACGGGGCGAAAAGCAGCGGAGGACTCAGTAGAATACGCACACTTTTTGTTGGTATACAGAGCCACCCCGCCATGACCCACACCGAATTGCTATCGCCCGCCGGCACCCTCAAATCCATGCGCTATGCCTTTGCCTACGGCGCCGATGCCGTCTACGCCGGGCAGCCGCGCTACAGCCTGCGCGTGCGCAACAACGAATTCGACCACGCCAACCTCAAACTCGGCATCGACGAGGCTCATGCCCAGGGCAAGCAGTTCTACGTGGTAGTCAACATTGCCCCGCACAACGCCAAGCTGCGCACCTTCATCAGGGATCTGGAGCCGGTGGTGGCGATGGGACCGGATGCGCTGATCATGTCAGACCCGGGCCTGATCATGCTGGTGCGCCAGCATTTCCCCGGGATGACCATCCACCTTTCGGTGCAGGCCAACGCAGTGAACTGGGCCAGCGTCGAGTTCTGGCGCCAGCAGGGCCTCGCCCGCGCCATCCTTTCCCGCGAGCTGTCGTTGGAAGAGATCGGCGAAATCCGCGAGAAGGTGCCGGGCATGGAGCTGGAAGTATTTGTCCACGGCGCGCTGTGCATGGCCTATTCCGGCCGCTGCCTGCTCTCGGGCTATATCAACAGGCGTGATCCGAATCAGGGCTCCTGTACCAACGCCTGTCGCTGGGAATACAAGGCGCACGAAGGCAAGGAAGACGAACTGGGCAACATCGTGCAGCAGTACCAGCCGATCCCGGTCCAACAGGTCAGCCATGGGATTCAACCAACCCTGGGCGCTGGCGCGCCGACCGATCAGGTGTTCCTGCTCGAAGACAGCAGCCGTCCCGGCGAGATGATGGAAGCTTTCGAGGACGAGCACGGCACCTACATCATGAATTCGAAGGACCTGCGCGCCGTGCAGCATGTCGAGCGGCTGGTGCAGATGGGCGTGCACTCGCTGAAGATCGAGGGCCGGACCAAGTCCCACTACTACGTGGCGCGCACCGCGCAGGTCTACCGCAAGGCCATCGATGACGCCGTGGCGGGCCGGCCCTTCGACCGCTCACTGATGGACACCCTCGAATCCCTGGCCCACCGCGGCTACACCGAGGGCTTCCTGCGTCGCCACGTGCATGACGAGTACCAGAACTACGAGCGCGGCTTCTCCCTCTCCGATCGCCAGCAGTTCGTTGGCGAACTGACCGGCGAACGGCGCAACGGGCTGGCCGAGGTCGTCGTCAAGAACCGCTTCGCCGTGGGCGACCGCCTGGAACTGATGACGCCACAGGGCAACCTGAACTTCACCCTCGAGCATCTACAGAAGAGGAACGGCGAACGCACCGACACCGCCCCCGGCGACGGCCACATCCTCTATCTCCCGGTGCCAGAAGACGTGGACCTCAGATACGCACTGGTCATGCGCGAACTGGACGGCAGCACCACCCGAGGCTGAGCCCTTTGTAGAGTAAACACGGCGCCCCGCATCGCACGGGCCTGAGAGATTCGGCCTTATTGCATTTTCTAATGCCGCTGCGGTGCGCCGAATCGTTGGCCGTATGGATTCGTCCTACAAAAAGCCGCCGGGGGAGCCGGCAAAGCTTCCCGCTGAAATCTAACTTCCAGCTTCCAGCTGCTTTAGCTTCCCACTGCTTTATCTTCCAACTGCCCGCCTCTACCCCAACAACCTCACGAACTCGTCCGCCGGCACGGGTCGGCTGATCAGGTATCCCTGCATTTCGTCACAGCCGTGGGCCTTGAGGAAATCCGCCTGCGCCTGGGTCTCGACGCCTTCGGCAACAACCTGCAATTCCAGGCTGTGCACCATGGCGATGATCGCGCGGACGATGGCCGAATCTTCGCCAACCTGATCGAGCTCGGATATGAATGATCGATCGATCTTCACGTAGTCCACCGGGAAGCGCTTGAGGTAGCTGAGCGAGGAATAGCCCGTACCGAAGTCATCGATGGCCAGTTTCACTCCAAGCTCTCGCAGCTGGCGGCTGATCGTGATGGCGTTATCGATGTCGTCCAGCAGCTGGCTCTCGGTCAGCTCCAGCTCCAGTCGATCGGCAGGCAGCCCGGTTTCCTTCAAAACCTGGCGCACCAGGCTGACGAAATTCCCCTGGCGCAGTTGCTTGACCGAAAGGTTTACCGATACCCGGATCTCTGCCAGCCCATCGAGCTGCCACTGGCGCGCCTGCCGGCAGGCCTGACGCAGAACGAATTCACCCAGCGGAATGATCAGCCCGGTTTCCTCGGCCAAGGGGATAAAGAAGCCCGGCGCGATCAGGCCTTTTTGCGGATGCCGCCAGCGCACCAGAGCCTCGGCCGCATCCACGGTATCGTCCGCCACGTTCAACCGCGGCTGGTAGAAGACCTCCAGCTGGCCTTCATCGAGCGCACGGCGCAGTTGGTTTTCCAGCTTGAGGTTTTCCAGGCTCGATGCCTGCAAACGCTCGGTGAAGAACTGCAGGGTGTTGCCACCCAGATGCTTGGCGTGCTGCATGACCATGTTCGCCTGCAACAGCAAGGCGCTCGCCTCGCGGGTGTTATCGGGCAGCAGGCTGGCGCCGATGGACGCGGTGACCACCAGTTCCTGATCACCGATCTGGATGGGCTTGCTGATGCGCGACAGCAGGCGGCTGCCACTGTGGGCCAGACTGGCCAGGCTGCCATATCCTTCGAGCACCACCGCAAACTCGTCACCGGACAGGCGCGCAATGGTGTCGGCGTCCGACAAGGTCTGTGACAGACGGCGCGAGAGCTCGCGCAGCAGCTGATCAGCCGCTTCGTGCCCAAGGCTTTCGTTGAGCACCTTGAAACGATCCAGATCGATGTAGAGCACTGCCAGACCGCGATTGCTGTTGCGGCACCGCTCGCAGGCACTATGCAGGCGCTCCTTGAGCAGTGTGCGGTTGGCCAGCCCGGTAAGTTCGTCGAAATGGGTGAGATAGCGAAGACGCTCCTCGACCTGCCGCCTCACGCTGAGATCGGAAACAAACGCCACCACGTTGCTGACGTTGCCCTGGATGTCCCGCACCACCTGCATCTGCGCCCACTGCGGGTAGACCTCGCCGTTCTTGCGCGTCTCGACCAGCTCGCCTTGCCAGCTGCCATGCTGCGCCAGGCTGTCGCGGATCGCCGCGTACTGCTGGCGGCTATCCTCAGAGCTCGCCAGCAGGGCGACACTCCGCCCGATCAGTTCGTCGCGGGTAAATCCGGACAGGACGCAACAGGCCTCGTTCACCGCCAGCAGGCGGAACTCGGGGTCCATGATTGCCATGCCCTCGCTTGCCGCTTCGAACACCGTGGCTGCCAGCCGCAACTGCTCGGCCTGGCGGCGGCTTTCCTGGATGTTGCGGCGGGTACCGATCATGCGCTGCGCACGGCCTTCGGCATCCCGCTCGATGACCCGGCCGCGGTCTTCGATCCACACCGACTCGCCGTCAACCCGCATGGCCCGGTATTGCACGGCATAGCGCTCGGTGTTGCCCTTGAGATGATCAATCAGGACCTGACGAACGCGCGCGAGGTCATCTGCATGCACGTCGGGCCGTTGCTGTTCGGCAAGGCGCAACTGAGCCCCACCCGCCTTTCCGAAAATCACATCCATGCGCGAATGGTGAACCTCGTCGCTGGCCAGGTCCCAGTCCCACATGCCCAGCTCGCTGGCTTCAAGCGCCAGGCTCAGCCGCGCTTCGCTTTCACCCAGTTCAGCAGCGGTCTTTTCCAGCTCGGCAGTGCGCTCGACAACCCGCTGCTCGAGCCCATCGTAGGCTTTACGCAACTGGCTTTCGGCGTGACGGCGCTGCTCGATCTCGTGGGCGAGCTCGCCGTTCAATTGGCTGGCCTCGCTGCGCATGCGCTCCAGACGGGCGATCAGCAACAGGTTCTGCGAGCGCTGGTCGAGGCTGACTGTCACCAGCCGGTTGATCTGCCAGGCAATCATGCCAAGGGTCAGCAGCACGACGGTTGCCAGCAGGCCCCACCCCTGCAGCCGTGGCGCGCCGCTGCCGAGCAGCATCACCGCTGCAGGTAGCAGAGCAGGTATGGCAAAGACACCAAAGGCCCGCAGCGATACGCCAGCGGCCACGCCGCCCGCAACGATGGCCGAGGCGAGAGCACCCAGCAGCATGGTCTGCTGGAAGAACGGCCCGTCAACGGCCAGCTCGACGATGGCATAGCCAAGCGTTACCGCACTGGCAGCGCTGGCCAGCAGAAACGATCGAAGCCAGTGGGGTTGCTGCTGATCCTTGGCGCCGGCCTTGGTGAACGAGCGTGTCTGCCGCAACCTCAGCAAAGCCAGCAAAGCGTTCAGGCCCGACCAGAGCTGCACTTCCAGCGTCGGCTCCTCACCCCAGAGCACGACGAGAAATACCAGGCTGGCCAGTATCATCAACAGCAGCGAAAGGCGCGATCCCTGGTAGAGCAGGCGTGTTCGCTCGCCCTGCTGGTCGACCTCAGCGCGGCTGAAGGCAGCGTGGTCCTCCACGGCCCTGGAGGCCTGTCGGGTGACTTGAGCGGATTCGATCATTGCCTTGTTCTTGTGATATGCGTCTGGAGCAGCATTGGACACTGCAGCACCTCCCGATAATGGCACGACGCTAGCAGCAGATCATAGCCCGTCCGTCTAAAGGCTTAGAACGGCATACATAAGGTATAGACCGATACGATGCCGGGGCCCTGCAGCCTCGCCCTGACCCTACCGCCTCGGGCCGGCCTCCGCTAGTTCTATGCGACCGCAACACCGGTGACATCTGTCCGTTGCACGCGCGGGTCGAGACGGGTTTCGGCTAGAATGGCGCCATGCATGACGATCTCTCTCTTCTCCTGAACTCCCTCAACGATGCCCAGCGCCAGGCTGTAGCCGCGCCGCTGGGTCGTCAATTGGTCCTCGCCGGTGCCGGCTCGGGCAAGACGCGGGTGCTGGTGCACCGCATCGCCTGGCTGCACCAGGTGGAACGTGCATCATTGCATTCGATCCTTTCAGTGACCTTTACCAACAAGGCCGCCGCGGAAATGCGCCAGCGCATCGAGCAGCTGATGAAGGTCAACCCGCAAGGCATGTGGGTCGGCACCTTCCACGGCCTGGCCCATCGCCTGCTGCGCGCGCACTGGCAGGAAGCCAAGCTGGCGCAGAATTTCCAGATCCTCGATTCCGATGACCAGCAGCGCTTGGTCAAGCGAGTGATCCGCGAACTCGGCCTCGACGAGCAGCGTTGGCCGGCACGGCAGGCCCAGTGGTGGATCAACGGGCAGAAGGACGAAGGCTTAAGGCCCAAGCACATCCAGCCCAGCGGCGACCTGTTCCTGGCCACCATGCTGAGCATTTACCAGGCCTACGAAGAAGCCTGTGCCCGCGCCGGGGTCATCGACTTTTCCGAGCTGCTGCTGCGCGCGCTGGACCTGTGGCGCGACAACCCGGGCCTGCTCGACCATTACCAGCGACGCTTCCGCCACATCCTGGTGGACGAGTTCCAGGACACCAACGCCGTCCAGTACGCCTGGCTGCGCCTATTGGCCAAGGGCGGCGACAGCCTGATGGTGGTGGGCGATGACGACCAGTCGATCTACGGCTGGCGCGGCGCCCGGGTCGAGAACCTGCACCAGTTCAGCGAAGACTTCCAGGACGCCGAAACCATCCGCCTGGAGCAGAACTATCGCTCCACCGCCTGCCTCCTCAAGGCCGCCAACGCGCTGATTGCCAACAACCAGGGCCGCCTGGGCAAGGAACTGTGGACCGAGGGCTGCGAGGGCGAGCCCATCAGCCTCTACGCCGCGTTCAATGAGCACGACGAAGCGCGCTATGTGGTCGAGAGCATCGAAAAAGCCATCCGCGACGGCATGAGCCGCAGCGAGATCGCCATTCTCTATCGCTCCAACGCCCAGTCGCGGGTACTCGAAGAAGCGCTGCTGCGTGAACGCATCCCCTATCGAATCTACGGCGGCCAGCGCTTCTTCGAACGCGCCGAGATCAAGAACGCCATGGCCTACCTGCGCCTGATCCAGGCGCGGGACAACGACGCGGCGCTGGAGCGGGTGATCAACGTGCCGGCGCGCGGAATTGGTGAAAAGACCGTCGAGTGCCTGCGCCAGCTCGCGCGTCAGCAGGAAACCTCGATGTGGGCTGCGCTGCACCAGGCCGTCGGCACCAAAGTGGTGTCGGGCCGTGCCGCCAGCGCGCTGAACGGCTTCGTCGAGTTGATCGACACGCTCGCGCTAAAGGTCGAAGGCATGCAGCTGCACAACATGGCGCAGCTGGTGATCGAGCAGTCCGGGCTGCTGGCCTATCACCGGGACGAAAAGGGCGAGAAGGCCCAGGCACGGGTAGAAAACCTCGAAGAACTGGTCTCCGCTGCGCGCGCCTTCGATCACTACAGTGAAGAGGAAGAAGACGAGCAGACGCCACTGGCCGCTTTCCTCGACCACGCCTCGCTGGAAGCGGGCGAGCAGCAGGCTGGCGACCACGAGGACAGCGTGCAGCTGATGACCCTGCACAGCGCCAAGGGCCTGGAATTCCCGCTGGTGTTTCTCGTCGGCATGGAAGAAGGTCTGTTCCCGCACAAGATGAGCCTGGAAGAACCGGGCCGCCTGGAAGAGGAACGCCGTCTGGCCTACGTCGGCATCACCCGCGCCATGCAGCAGCTGATCGTGACCTACGCCGAAACCCGCAGGCTGTATGGCAGCGAGACCTACAACAAGATTTCACGCTTCGTGCGGGAGTTGCCGCCCGCCCTGGTCAGCGAAGTGCGCCTGAGCAACACCGTCAGCCGCAGCTTCAATAGCCGTGGCATGAGCGGCGGCTCCCTGTTTGACGGCGCCAATGTGCCGGAAACCCCGTTCAATCTCGGTCAGCGCGTCCGCCATTCACTGTTCGGTGAGGGCACCATTCTCAATTTCGAAGGCTCCGGCGCTCAGGCAAGGGTCCAGGTAAATTTCGAGAGTGAAGGAAGCAAGTGGTTGATGCTCAGTTATGCCAAACTGGAAGCGCTATGACGTTAACGTCAACCTGTACCGATACTAATAAAATTCTCCAAAGGAACTAGCCATTCATGAAACGCCGTCACTTGTTTGGTGCCGCCGCTGCCCTGCTTGCCTCCCTCAGCCTTGCAGGCTGCAACGACGAGAAGAAAGTCGAACCCTCCGCCGAGCCGAAGGCTGCCGCCGCACAAGCGCCTGAGACCTTCAACTGGAAGATGGTCACCGCCTGGCCGAAGAACTATCCGGGCCTGGGCACTGCCGCCCAGCGTCTGGCTGACCGGGTCAGCGCCATGAGCGACGGCCGGCTGACCATCAAGGTCTATGCCGCCGGCGAGCTGGTGCCGGCACTTGAGGTCTTCGACGCCGTCTCGCGCGGCACGGCCGAAATGGGGCACGGTGCCGCCTACTACTGGAAAGGCAAGGTCCCCACTGCGCAGTTCTTCACCTCGGTTCCGTTCGGCATGTCGACCAGTGAAATGAATGCCTGGCTGACCCGCGGCGGCGGTCAGGCATTCTGGGACGAGGCCTATGCGCCTTATGGCGTCAAACCCATGGTGGTCGGTAACACCGGCATGCAGATGGGTGGCTGGTTCAACAAGGAGATCAACTCGCTGCAGGACCTCAACGGCCTGAAGATCCGCACTCCGGGCCTGGGCGGCGAAGTGCTCAGCCGTCTCGGCGCGACCACCGTCAACATGCCCGGCGGCGAAGTGTTCACCGCGCTGCAGACCGGCGCGATCGATGCGACCGACTGGGTCAGCCCGTACAACGACCTTGCCTTTGGCCTGCACAAGGCCGCCAAGTACTACTACTACCCGGGCTGGCAGGAACCCCAGGCCGTGCTGGAGTTGCTGGTCAACCAGAAGGCCCTCGACAGCCTGCCGGACGACCTGCGCGCCATCCTCACCGAAGCTGCCCTCGCCGCCAGCCGCGACATGGTGGACGACTACGTCTACAACAACGCCATGGCCCTCGAGCAGTTGAAGCAGCAAGGCGCACAGCTCAAGCGTTTCCCCGATGAGGTGCTGAGCGCCATGCGCGAGCAGTCCGACGTCGTCCTTGGCGAGCTGGCCGCGCAAAGCGAGCTGAACGGCCGCATCTGGGCCTCGATGAAGGCGTTCCAGGCGCAGGTCAAGCCGATGCACGAGATATCCGAGAAAGAGCTGTATAACTGGCGTTGAGTCAGATGTCCGCTGCGCTTGCGGGTGAGTCTCCAAGCGCAGCGGAGCAAAAGCCCGAAACACTCTATGACTGGCGTGCCCGCACCGGGCCATGCACCATCAGCGCCGTATCATCATCCATTCAGGAATACCAAATGCAACGTGTGCTCAGCATTTTCATGGCCCTGTGTATCAGCCTGACCTTCAGCCTTGACGTTCACGCCAAGCGCTTCGGCGGCGGCAAGAGCTTCGGCTCGGCGCCCAGCCATCAGACTCGCCAGGCACCCCAACAGACTCAGGCAGCGCCCAACCAGGCTGGCCGTCAGACCCCCGCCGCAGCCAGTGGCGCGTCGCGCTGGCTCGGCCCCCTGGCCGGTCTCGCCGCCGGTGGTCTGCTGGCTTCGATGTTCATGGGTGATGGCTTCGAAGGCATCCAGTTCATGGACATTCTGATCTTCGGCTTGATTGCCTTCCTGCTGTTCCGCTTCCTCGCCGCGCGCCGTCGTCAGCAGCAGCCTGCCATGGCCGGACACGGACATGGAAACGCACCGATGCAGCGCGAGATGCCGGCCCAGCAAACGATCTTCGGTGGCAGCAGTGCCGCTCGTGCAGCTGCCGCACCAGTGATCAACGCACCGGCCTGGTTCAACGAGCAGAACTTCGTCTCTGCCGCTCGTGAGCACTTCCTGTCGCTGCAACAGCACTGGGACGCCAACGAGATGGACAAGATCGGCGAGTTCGTCACACCGCAGCTGCTGGAGTTCCTAAAGCGCGAGCGTGCCGAGATCGGCGATGCCTACCAGTCCACTTACATCGATGACCTGCAGATTCAGCTCGACGGTGTGGACGATCAGGCCGACAAGACCGTTGCCACCCTGACCTTCGTCGGCGTGTCGAAGAACTCGCGTTTCGATCAGGGCGAGCCGTTCAGCGAAAGCTGGCGCATGGAGCGAGCCCAGGGCGAGAACCAGCCATGGCTGGTTGCCGGTATCCGCCAGAACGCCTGATTGCTGCACCGTGAAGCAGGCCCAGGCATGCCCGGGTCGGCGTAATAACCAGCCCCGCCACTTCGGCGGGGTTTGTTTTTGGGCGAGCCACCAGCGCCTCAACCGCAACAAACCGAAGCAAGCTCCTCGGTAAGCGCCTGAACCCTGTGGATGAATAGGCGTCTATGCTGTTCACCACAGCAATAGCCCAGAGGTCCTGTGTGTCAGGCAACATCGCAACAGGGTTCGGTGGCGGCGCCGAGGTAGGGTGCAGCAAGCCGTGTGACGCAGCCCAGCAGTGGGGTCACCCGCCATGAGTAGTGTCCGCCTTCCTTCCGTGGACAAGCTGTTGCGCGACCCGGCTTGCCAACCGCTGCAACAGCGCTATGGCCGCCATGCCTTGCTGGCCACCCTGCGCGACCTGCTGGAGGAGCTGCGCGAGCCTGCTCGCCACGGTCAGCTGGCCGCGCTGGAGCTGTCCGAAGCTGTGCTTGCAGGCCGGGCGGGCGAACGGCTCGCCAATCAACACCGTAGCCGCGTGCGGCGTGTATTCAACCTGACCGGCACGGTGCTGCATACCAACCTCGGCCGCGCCCTGCTGCCCAATGAAGCGATAGACGCGATCACCCTTGCGGCACGTTACCCGCTCAATCTCGAATTCGATCTCGCCACCGGCAAGCGCGGCGACCGCGATGACCTGATCGAAGGGCTCATCCGCGAGCTGACCGGCGCCGAGGCCGTCACCGTGGTCAACAACAACGCCGCCGCGGTACTGCTGGCGTTGAACAGCCTGGGCGCCCGCAAGGAAGGCATTATCTCGCGCGGCGAGCTGATCGAAATCGGCGGTGCCTTTCGCATCCCCGACATCATGGCCCGCGCCGGTGTGAAGCTGCATGAGGTGGGCACCACCAACCGCACCCACGCCACGGATTACGAAGCGGCCATCAACCCGCGCTCGGGCCTGCTGATGCGCGTGCACACCAGCAACTACAGCGTGCAGGGCTTTACCGCCAGCGTCGCCACCGCCGAAATGGCGCGCATCGCCCATGCGCACGACCTGCCGCTGCTGGAAGACCTCGGCAGTGGCAGCCTGGTCGACCTCACGCGCTGGGGCCTGCCCAGGGAGCCCACCGTGCAGGAGGCGCTGCGCGACGGCGCCGATGTCGTCACCTTCAGCGGCGACAAGCTGCTCGGTGGCCCGCAGTCGGGGCTGATCGTCGGCAACCGCGAGCTGATCCGGAGGATCAAGAAGAACCCACTCAAACGCGCCCTGCGCGTGGACAAGCTCACCCTCGCCGCGCTGGAAGCGGTGCTGAATCTCTATCGTGACCCGGACAGCCTTGGCGAGCGCCTCACCAGCCTGCGCCTGCTGAGCCGATCCAGAGCAGACATCCGCGCACAGGCCTTGCGTATAGCGCCGGTGGTAGCCACCGCGCTGGGTGAAGGCTGGCAAGTCGACGCCTGTGACGCCCTGGGCATGATCGGCAGCGGCGCGCAGCCTGTCGCACGCCTGCCGAGCGTTGCCCTGTGCATCCGCCCTCTGCAAGCGCGTCGCCTGCGCGGTCGCAGCCTGCGCCAACTGGAAGAAGCGCTGCGCGGCCTGCCGATTCCGGTCCTCGGGCGCATCGCCGAGGACGCACTCTGGCTCGACCTGCGCCAGCTGGACGACGAACCGGCACTGCTGGAGCAACTGCCCCACCTGCAGCGGGAGCTGGCGTCATGATCATCGGAACCGCAGGCCATATCGACCACGGCAAGACCACCCTGCTCAAGGCGCTGACCGGGCAGGAGGGCGATCGTCGCCGCGAAGAGCAGCTGCGTGGCATCACCATCGATCTCGGCTACCTGTACGCCGCCCTGGATGGAGACGAACTCACCGGTTTCATCGACATGCCCGGCCACGAGCGCCTGGTGCACAACATGCTGGCCGGCGCCTGCGGCATCGACTGCGTGCTGCTGGTGATCGCCGCCGATGATGGCGTGATGCCACAGACCCGCGAGCATCTTTCGATCATCGAACTGCTGGGCATCCGCCGCGCCCTGGTGGCGCTGAGCAAGATCGACCGGGTCGAGCCCTCACGGGTCGAGGAGGCTCGCCGGGAGATCCGCGACCTGCTGGCGCCGGGCGCGCTCGCTGACGCGCCGATCTTTCCCGTGTCCAGCCTCACCGGGGAAGGTATCGACGCGCTGCGTGACGCGCTTCTGAGGGAAGCCGACCAGATCCAGCAGCGCAGCGACGAGGGCTACTTCCGCCTCGCCATCGACCGCGCCTTCAGCGTCAGTGGCGCCGGAGTCGTGGTCACCGGCACCGCCTTTGCCGGACGGGTGCAGGTTGGTGACGAACTGGTGCTGAGCCCTGGCAGCCGCCCGGTGCGCGTACGCGGACTGCGCGCGCAGAATCGCGAAGCCCAGCAGGCCCGGGCCGGCCAGCGCATTGCCCTGAACATTGCCGGCGATCGGCTCTCGGTCGAGGACATCAGCCGCGGCGACTGGCTGCTGCACCCGGCGCTTCAGGCAGAGACCCGGCGCATCGACATCGAATTCGTCCTGCTGCCAAGCGAAGCCCGTGCGCTCAAGCACTGGACGCCGGTGCACGTACACCTCGGCGCCCAGGACGTCACCGGGCGCATCGCCTTGCTCGAAGGAGAATGTCTGGCGCCCGGCGGCCATGTGCATGCACAGCTGCTGCTCAATGCGCCAGTGCATGCCGTGCATGGCGACCGGGTGGTGCTGCGCGACCAGTCCGCCCAGCGCACCCTGGGCGGCGGGCGCGTGCTCGACCCCTTCGCCCCACCGCGCAACCGCCACCGCCAGGCGCGCCTGGCGCAGCTGCGTGCGCTGTCCGGCGAGACCCTCGAAGACATTCTGCCGGCCCTGCTCTCCAGCGCTCTGAACGGCATCGAGCCGGCCGTGCTGGAACGCCAGTTCAATCGCCCGCGGCACACCTGGCAGCTCGGCGACGACGCCCTCGACATCACCACCCGCCTCGGCCCGCGCCTGTTCGACCGCGGCACCTGGGATTATCTGCAACAAAGCCTGGTCGCCGCACTGGGGCGCTTTCATGAACAGCAACCCGACGAACTCGGCCCGGACCGCGACCGCCTGCGTCGCTTCGCCCTGCCCTTGCTCGAGCGGCCGGTCTTCATCGCCCTGCTCGATCAGGTACTGGCCAGCGGGGCGGTGGAAGCCAGTGGCCCCTGGCTGCACCTGCCGGGCCATCGACTGCGTCTCACCGAGGAAGAGGAGTCGCTCAAGGACCGCCTCTGGCCGCTGATCGACTCGGCCCGCTTCGACCCGCCCTGGGTGCGCGACCTGGCGCGCGAACTGGATGTGGAGGAAGAACGCATCCGCCTGCTGCTGCGCAAACTGGCCCGCATCGGCGCCCTGCAGCAGGTCGTCAAGGACCTGTTCTACCCCGAGGCGACCATCCGTCAACTGGCCAGCCAGATTCTGGAGATGGAAAGCCAGACCGGCGTCATTCGCGCTGCCGCCTTCCGCGACCAGATCCAGCTCGGCCGCAAACGCAGCATCCAGCTGCTCGAACACTTCGACCGCATCGGCTTTACCCGCCGCTTCGGCAATGAACGCAAGGTCCGCCGCGACAGCGCCTTGGCTTCGGAGACCGAGCTCAGGTAGCCTGAACCTCCTTTCCAGCTACACCCTTCCAGATAAAGGAAGGCAATCGCACCCGGTGGTGCGGCCGGGCTTCAAATCCTGTTTTTTCTTTAGGGATTAGTGGGCTACGTTGGCGAACGTTGGCGAACGTTGGCGAACGTTGGCCAGAGCGCGGCTGTTTTTACGTCGTTCAAGCCTTTGTTGGGCTTTTCTGGAGTTCGATTTCGACACTTTTTCCAAAACCTACTAGGCTGTGGATAACTTGCTTTTTAGGGGCCATTCCTGTAGGTTGCGCTCGCCCACGTTTCACGTCGCCGGTCTCGATCCAAGGAGGAAAATATGACTGATATTCAGAACATTTATTCCGCCTTGGGCCGCCAAGGGCTTTCGAAAAATAAACTTTCCCACATTTTTCCCGAATGGTGGTCGCCTGAAATTGAGGCCACGCCGTCTGGGGCACAGCAAGCCAAGCTTTATCTGGCAAGGGCATTGAGCCTTCGTATTCGTCCAATCAGCGAGAATCCACCACGTATCGAATTTGATCTGCCTGAAGCACGGCGTTTCAAGCGCTCAGCTAAAACGACAGATGCCGAAATCGAAGTCGCGGTGGCGATTGCAAAAAGCGCTTCTCGCATAGCCATTTCTTCCTTAGAGCACGAGTTTTGCCCGCCTCCGCCTTCCGCGGCTGAAATTCGAAGCTTAATCTTGGGCAAAGGCAATCACTGGGTAGGTCTACAGCAGTTAATTGATTACTGCTGGGACTGCGGGATTCCGGTTCTTCATTTAGCCACTCCGCTCTTAGGCAAGAAAAAAATGGATGGTATCGCCATGTCTTTAAACGGGCGGCCTTCTATTGTTTTGTCTAACAAGCGTGCTAGCGGTTTTCTCCTGTTTCACCTTGCTCACGAACTTGGTCATATAGCTTTAGGCCACGTATCGCAAAATGGCGCCATTGTGGATGACGAGATTAACGAGTCGGACTCAGACATTGGCCGAGACCCTCAGGAGATTGAGGCTGACCGATTTGCAATAGAGCTGCTTACCGGGAATGCAAATGAGCGAATCACTCTTAGCCAGATGATTAAAGCGCCAGCCCTGGCTAAGCTTGCAGTTCAATATGGTTATAAAAAGAATATTGACCCGACCCACGTAGTCCTTAACTGCGCGCATAACAATCCGCGCATTTATGCACTGTGCGTGAGCGCTGCAAATCTGCTATCTGGCGGAAGAAGAGATCAGGAATTGATCTCGGAAGCTGTTGTCAATCGCCTCTGCGATAATCTCAGTCCTGATAACGAAAATCTGCTGCGGAATCTTATCGCGTAAATGATTCTGCTTTCAGATAACGACATTCTGATCAAGCTCTCCCAATGCGATCTAGTCGATGAATTCTTAACCATTTATGGTTGTACCATCAACGAATGCCGCGTGCTTAACGAAGCTCGATTTTCGTTATTCTTGAACAATCCTGATAAATGCATTGCTAAGAGGGTTGGAAGCTCTGCTGCCTATGATCGCCTTTATCAGCTTGTTATGAGTTGCGCCACGTTAGGCGCTGCTGATGAGGATCTAGACTTCCTTGAAGAACTTTCACAAATTGACCATATTGATCCAGGCGAACAAGCACTGCTATTGCATGCCAACAATATGCATAAAACTGGCGATATTTATTACCTCGCCACTGGCGATAGAAAAGCCTTGCTAGGGATTCATAATTCCGCTTCGGATCGAACGAAAAATATTCTTATTGGCCGCGTCGACTGCACGGAATCGTTGATTCTAAAGTTTATTGGCGTTTATGGGTTTGACATAATAAACGGCAAGATTTCTTCTGCTGCTCAAACGACATCCGCCGAACGTTTTGATGACGTGCTGCGTATGGCATTCGGCAGCCATAGAGATCAGACACACGCCACTGAATGTTTAAAGAGCTATCTCGCCCCAGTTTCGCATTTTATTTGCCCATAAGTGCTTGCTACATTGCTTGCGCCGAAGTTCGCTTACCCAGCCGATCTTTTTGTTAATTTCTCAGATTCAAATTAACGCTTGCCTTACAGTTCCTGCGCTGAATGCTTCCTTCCCCGCCTGGACAAAAGTCGCTAATCCGCGACTCTTTGCCTACAACCACAATTTCTTTTTGGCGTGAAGGCGTCGTGATGGTCGGCTCGGGGATAACCCGAGTAGCCGGAACGATATTGGTTGCACCTTGGGGAACGTAGTTTTTGTCGTTGAATACGGTTTGCTTGGGCGGGGGTTCAGCCGAAGCGGCTGTTGGCTGGACTGATTGCGTCGGAGGCGTTGCACCTCTCGCGGCCACTTCCTCTATTACCCTGTCCCAATCCTTGGTGGCTGTCGGCTCTGCGCGCGTTATCTCGGCAATCGGCGCCGGCTTCGGTGGGTGCGCTTATCGGCGATGCCTTGGACAGTGCCTTTGAGGAATGCCGAACTGACCATCTGTAGTGCGGCCAGCATGATCACGGTGCCGATCAGCCCTGGTATCAGCCATGCTACGGCTCCCTTGCGCCGGCGCCTTCTGATGTATTCCGGGGCGTCGTTCCAATCAGCCTTCATACCTAACCTCTCCCTGTCGTTCGGGCGTACCAGCGCCTAGTCACTTCTGTTGTGATCCCGCGTCCTGACTGGGCACGTTTTGATTAGCGATAGCGTAGCTACGCCCGTGTGCGGCCACGAAGCATGCACGTGATTGATGGCGGCGACATCCTACCTGAGCCAAGCAACAGCGAACATGAGCGCGCCATCTAAGCACCGTCATAAGACGCTGCGCGACAGGACCATGGGTTACCGCGAAGAGTTTTCAGCGGTCGTCACGGCTATTTCTATTTGTTACGCTCCCTTTCGCTTTCAGAGCAGTCATACGTCCTAAGAGTGCTTGGCGAGGATGCCAAACAGCCGTCAGAAGAAGTGACTTTCATCTTTTATGGAAGGCAATCGCACCCGGTGGTGCGGCCGGGCTTCAAACCCGGTTGGGGGCGGCAGCCGTTCCCGGGTGGGTTCGACTCCCACTGCCTTCCGCCATTCCCTACCCTTCCGTCTTGCATCGCTGGCGCATTGGCTCGGCAAAGCTGCCGAGACCGGGGTGAAAAACAGCGCTGGATGGTTGCCTAAACTCCTAAGACAGACGTGCGGTTACCAGAGATGAGAAGCGCTGGACGGTGCGCGGCTGCCTCTCTCGCTAATCGCCGCTGTCTTTCAACAGCTCGTCGAATGTGCAGATTTCACCGCACTTATCCGGCGCATAGCCGGCCAGCTTGTCGATGTCCGCCAGAAAGGCGTCCGAGGTCATGGCCTGCAGCAATTGACGCACGTTGGGCTGGCGCAGCTGGGCTTCATGGCAGATCAGCAGATAGTGCTCCGTGGCCAGGCTGATGAACTCCAGCCCGAACTGCGCGGCGGCCGCCTCGACGCCGAAGCCGACGTCGGCCATACCGGCCGCCACGTAAGCGGCTACTGCCGTATGCGTAAATTCTTCCTGAGCCGCATTGACGATGTGTGTGCCATCGATGTGTTGCTCTTCGAGCAGCAGATTGAACAGGACACGGGTGCCGGAATGCTCATCACGATTGATGAAGCGAATCCCGGGGCGGGTCAGATCTGCCAACCCTTGGACCCGCTCACGCGTATCGGCTCGCAAGATCAGCCCCTGCCGTCGCGTCACGAAACGAATGACACGAAGGTCCCGTTCCGCAAGCTGGGCCTGGTAAACGGCCATGACGCGCTCAGCAAGTGGCGGGAAAGTGGGAACGTGGAAACTGGCAAGGTCGCAGTCGCCCCGGTTGAGCGCGCTGAGCGCTTCAAGCGGGTTGCAATAACGCAGGTTCAGCTCGCCCGGCAGCTCCGCCAGCAGGGCGACGGCGTAACCATGGCTGGCGTGCAGCCGCAGCACTGGGTGCGCGCCTTCCAACAGCTGCTGAAGTTGATGGTTGAGTTCGGAGGCCATGCTGTCGAGCTGAGGCTCCAGTCGCGCACGCAAGCGTTGCTCCGACCAGAGTAGCTGCTCACCCAGTGGCGACAATCGCGTGCCGTGGCCCTTGCGCATCTGCACCATCGGCATGCCGAAGAACTGCTCACCTCGGGTAAGCAGATTCCACGCATGTCGATACGAGATGTCCGCTTTTTTAGCCGCCTGCGTCAGCTTGCCGGAGTCATGAATACTCTCCAGCAAAGCGAAAACGATCGGATCAAGCAGCTCATCGTTTTCGTTCCTGAACAGCCAGGTCGGGGTAATGCGCAACCGTGACTTAAGCATTTTCGTTCATATTTTTTTGCGTTACCTGGGTATGTTAGGTTGCGTTTCACTGGCTGCAAGCTTAGCGCACCTAAGAACAATTATTCCTATATGCTCGAACTCGTGCTGGCGGTTGCCTGACCCCTACCGGCACGGTCGACCTCCTGATGAGGCAACCAGGTCATGTCTACTCCCCTCTCGTCAGCTACCAGTGCCTGGACGCCGGCCCTGATTCAGCAAGTGATCGACGACCACAAGTCGATGCCCGGCGCCATGCTCCCTACCCTTCACGCCCTTCAGGACCGCTTCGGTCATATCCCGGACGGCGCAGTTCCGCTCATTGCCGAGACCCTGAACTGCACACGTGCCGACGTGCACGGCATCATCAGCTTCTACCATCACTTCCGCACCCAGCCTGCGGGGCGCAACGTGATCCAGATCTGCCGCGCCGAGGCCTGTCAGGCCGTGGGCAGCCGCCAGCTGGAAGCGCATGTCAAAGCCTCGCTGAAGGTGGACTATCACCAGACCACCCAGGATCGCGAGATCACGCTGGAGCCCGTGTACTGCCTGGGCAACTGCGCCTGCGGTCCCGCCGTACAGATCAACAACGATGTTCATGGCCGCGTAACGCCAGAGCGGTTCGATGAACTGGCCGAAGAGCTGAAGACCGTTGCGGTGGAGGTGAAGTGGTGACTATTACCCTTTATGTTCCCTGTGATACCACCGCCCGTTCGCTGGGTGCCGACAAGGTCGCGCTGCGAATCGAACGTGCTGCAGCCGCCCGCTCGCAGGACGTGCGCGTCGTACGCAACGGCTCGCGCGGCCTGTTCTGGCTGGAACCGCTGGTCGAGGTCGATACGCCCGATGGTCGAGTGGCTTTTGGTCCGGTGACACCCGAGGCCGTCGATGGCCTGGTCGAGGCCGGCTTGTTCGAAGGCCGCCAGGAGCACGCCTTGGCGCTCGGACTCACCGAAGAGATCGACTACCTCAAACGTCAGCAGCGGCTGACCTTTTCACGTATCGGCATCACCGACCCGCTGTCGATCGACGACTACAGGGCGCTACGGGGATTCAATGGCCTGAAGGCGGCCCTTGGTCGTGACGGCCAGTCCATCGTCGATGAAGTGAAGACGTCCGGCCTGCGCGGCCGTGGCGGTGCAGCCTTCCCGACCGGCATCAAGTGGCAGACCGTGCTCAATGAGCCCGAGGGTCAGAAGTACATCGTCTGCAACGCCGACGAAGGAGACTCGGGGACCTTCGCCGACCGCCTGGTGATGGAATGCGACCCGTATATGCTGATCGAGGGCATGACCATCGCCGGCCTCGCCGTTGGCGCCGATCGCGGCTACATCTACCTGCGGTCCGAGTATCCGCTGGCCAAGGCCATTCTTGACGAGGCGATCGCCCGTGCAGTCAAAGCCGGGTATCTCGGCGATAACCTGCTGGGCTCCGGCAAGGCGTTCAACCTGGAAGTTCGACTCGGTGCCGGCGCCTATATCTGTGGTGAAGAGACTTCGCTGCTCGAAAGCCTCGAAGGTCGCCGGGGGCTGGTTCGCGCCAAGCCACCGCTGCCGGCCATCGTCGGCCTGTTCGGTCGCCCGACCGTCGTCAACAACGTGCTGTCCTTCGCTGCCGTGCCCTTCATCATGGACCAGGGCGGCCAGGCCTACGCCGACTACGGCATGGGCCGTTCACGCGGCACGCTGGCCGTGCAGCTGGCCGGTAACGTGAAGCGTGGCGGTCTGATCGAGCTGGCGTTCGGTATCAGCCTGAAAACACTTATGGAAGACTTCGGTGGCGGTACGCGCAGCGGCCGCCCGCTCAAGGCCGTACAGGTGGGTGGCCCACTCGGCGCCTATCTGCCGGAAAGCCAGTGGGACAACCCCCTCGACTACGAAGCCTTCGCTGCATTCGGCGGAGTGGTCGGGCATGGCGGCGTGGTGATGTTCGATGACACCGTCGACATGGGCGAGCAGGCCCGCTTCGCCATGGAATTCTGCACGGTTGAATCCTGCGGCAAGTGCACCCCGTGCCGGATCGGCGCCGTTCGCGGGGTTGAAGTCATCGACCGTATCCGTGCCGGTGAAAATGCCGAGAAGAACCTCGAACTGCTGTCGGATCTGTGCGAGACCATGGTCGATGGTTCCCTCTGTGCCATGGGCGGCATGACGCCGTTCCCGGTGCAGAGCGTGATGAAGCATTTCCCTGAAGATCTGACACCTCGACACGTCCCAGTGGCGGAGGGCATAGCATGCTGAACCATTTCGATCCCAAGCAATATCTGAAAGGCCAGGTCAACAGCTTTGACCCGGCCCTGTTCGACCGTGACCTGGGCACTCCGGCGCGGACCTCCGAGACGACAGTCAGCCTGGTAATCGACGGCGTTCAGATCAGCGTGCCGGAAGGCACCTCGGTCATGCGCGCCGCCGCCCTGGCAGGCATCACGGTGCCCAAGCTGTGCGCCACCGACAACCTGGAGGCCTTCGGCTCCTGCCGGATCTGCGCCGTGGAGATCGAGGGGCGCCGCGGTTACCCCGCGTCCTGCACCACGCCGGTCACCGAAGGCATGTTGGTGACCACGCAGAACAGCAAGCTGGCCAAGCTGCGTCGCAACATCATGGAGCTGTACATCTCCGACCACCCGCTGGATTGCCTGACCTGCCCGGCCAACGGCGATTGCGAGCTGCAGGACATGGCCGGCGCTGTCGGCCTTCGCGAGGTGCGCTACGGCTTCGATGGGGCCAACCATCTGCATGCCGAGATCGACAACTCCAACCCGTATTTCAGCTTCGATCCGAGCAAGTGCATCGTCTGCTCGCGCTGTGTGCGTGCCTGCGGCGAAGTGCAGGGCACCTTCGCCCTGACCATCGACGGCCGGGGCTTTGACTCCACCGTATCGGCCAGCCAGAAACAGCCGTTCATGGACTCGGAGTGCGTGTCCTGCGGTGCGTGCGTTCAGGCGTGCCCGACCGCAACCCTGATGGAAAAGAGCGTCATCGAACAGGGCGTGCCCGAGCACAGCGTGGTCACCACCTGTGCCTACTGTGGCGTGGGCTGTTCGTTCGAAGCGCAGATGAAAGGCGACAAGCTGATCCGCATGGTTCCGTACAAGGGCGGCGACGCGAACCACGGCCATTCGTGCGTCAAGGGCCGCTTCGCCTTTGGTTACGCGACCCACAAGGATCGCATCCGCGAGCCGATGATCCGCGACTCGATCGCTCAGCCGTGGCGTGCAGTGTCCTGGGACGAAGCGCTGACCTTCGCCGCGCGTCGTCTGCGCGAGACCCAGGCCACCTATGGTCGGGACAGCGTCGGCGGCATCACCTCGTCGCGCTGCACCAACGAAGAAACCTATCTGGTTCAGAAACTGATCCGTGCCGCGTTCGGCAACAACAACACCGATACCTGCGCCCGCGTCTGCCACTCGCCGACGGGTTATGGCCTCAAGGCTACGCTGGGCGAGTCCGCCGGTACCCAGACGTTCGATTCGGTGATGAAAGCTGACGTCATATTGGTGATCGGGGCAAACCCTACGGACGCTCACCCGGTTTTCGCTTCGCAGATGAAACGTCGCCTGCGCCAGGGCGCCACCCTGATCGTCGCCGATCCACGGCGTATCGACCTGCTCAAAACGCCGCACGCCGAGAAAGGGCTGCACCTGGCTCTGAAACCGGGTACCAACGTCGCGCTGGTCAACGCGCTGGCCCACGTGGTCGTCACCGAAGGGCTGGAAGACAAGGCATTCATCGAAAGCCGCTGCGAAACCAACGCTTATCAGAAGTGGCGTGACTTCATCAGTGAGGCCCGCCATGCGCCGGAAGTCTCCGAAGCGGAAACAGGTGTGCCGGCTGGACTGGTACGTCAGGCAGCTCGTACCTATGCCATGGCTGGCAACGGCGCCATCTACTACGGCCTGGGCGTGACCGAGCACAGCCAGGGCTCCACCACGGTCATGAGCATCGCAAACCTGGCCATGGCAACCGGCAACATCGGCCGTGAAGGCGTGGGTGTGAACCCGTTGCGCGGACAGAACAATGTCCAGGGTTCGTGCGACATGGGCTCCTTCCCCCATGAATTGCCGGGCTACCAGCACGTTGCCGACCCGGAGGTGCGTCAGCGCTTCGAGCGCGCCTGGAACATCACCCTCGATGACGAGCCGGGCCTGCGTATTCCGAACATGTTCGATGCCGCGGTGGCGGGCAAATTCAAGGCGCTCTACGTACAGGGCGAAGACATCGCGCAATCGGACCCGAACACCCAGCACGTCGAGGCCGCGCTGTCGGCACTGGACTGCCTGATCGTTCAGGATATCTTCCTCAACGAGACCGCCAAGTACGCCCACGTGCTGCTGCCCGGTGCGACCTTCCTGGAGAAGAACGGCACCTTCACCAACGCCGAACGGCGCATCAACCGCGTTCGCCGCGTCATGCCGCCGATTGCCGGCATGGAGGACTGGGAAGTCACGCAGGCGTTGTCCAACGCGCTCGGATATCCCATGAACTACAGCCATCCGTCCGAGATCATGGACGAGATCGCACAGCTGGCGCCTACGTTCACCGGCGTCAACTACAGCAAGCTGGAAGTCCTGGGCAGCATCCAGTGGCCGTGCAACGACGATTACCCGATGGGCACGCCGACCATGCATGGCGTGGATTTCCCGATCGGCAAAGGCAACTTCGCCATCACCGAGTACGTGGCCACCGAAGAGCGCGTCAACCGCCGTTACCCGCTGTTGCTCACCACCGGCCGTATCCTGAGCCAGTACAACGTGGGCGCGCAGACTCGCCGGACCGCCAACAGCGCCTGGCACGATGAAGATGTGCTGGAAATCCACCCGAACGACGCCGAGGACCGTGGCCTGAAGGATGGCGACTGGCTGGGTATTCGCAGCCGGGTTGGGCATACGGTGCTGCGCTGCCGGGTCAGTGATCGCATGGCACCGGGCGTGGTGTACACCACCTTCCACCATCCGGGCAGTGGCGCCAACGTCATCACGACCGACAACTCGGACTGGGCGACCAACTGCCCCGAGTACAAGGTGACGGCGGTCCAGGTCGAGAAGGTCACGCAGCCATCGGATTGGCAGCAGCGCTTCCAGGACTTCGACCAGATGCAGCAGCGCTATCTGGAACATGCCGAGACAGCGGAAGTGGCGCTCAAATGAGTGCCACACCAGGCCGTGTCACAGGACAGGAGGACGCCTTGCATGAATGAGATGGATACGCTGGTCAAGATGGTGAATCAGATCACCGTGAACAATCGGCATCATCAGGAAGAAGCGCTCGCGGCCGAACAGATCGCGCTGCACCTGAAGAAATTCTGGGCGCGCCGGATGAAGGAACAGATCATCGACTACGCCGAGAACGACGGAACTGATCTGGACCCTATTGGCCGGTTAGCTGTGCTGCGGCTCAAGCGGATGTCGGATGAAGTGCGTGACTGGGCGGAAACGTCCGATGCGGGATAGCAGGTTCTGATGCAATGTTTGGCCACCCAAGGGTGGCCTTTTTTGTTTGGATGTCCGGGATAAAAGCGATCGCTGACGGAGCGCACGCAGGAAAATATTGGTCTAGGATTGCTGCACGGAACACAGAGGAGACCAAGCATGCTGGCTACATTGCTTCCTACCCTGCAGGGGCTGAACCTTCCGTTGCGCCTCCGTCTGTGGGACGGCAAGGAGATGGATATTGGCCCCGCCCCGTGCGTGACGCTGGAGATCAAGGACCCCAATCTGCTGCCCCAGCTCGCGCACCCAAGCCTCGACCTGCTCGGCGGCGCCTATGTAGAAGGGCAGATCGATCTGCACGGGCCGGTCGAAGAGATCATCCGCATCGGTGACGAAATCACCCGGGCCCTGGGCAACGCGAACGCGTCACTGCCAATACGTGAATCCCATGACAAGGCCACCGACGCCGAGGCCATTTCCTACCATTACGACCTGTCCAACGCCTTTTATCAGCTGTGGCTGGACCGGGACATGGTCTATTCCTGTGGCTATTTCGAGACCGGCACCGAAGACCTGGACCAGGCCCAGCAGGCCAAGCTCCGCCATCTGTGTCGCAAGCTGCGCCTGAAGCCCGGCGACCGGCTGCTGGACGTCGGTTGCGGCTGGGGTGGGCTGGCACGCTTTGCCGCGCGCGAATACGGTGCGCAGGTGTTGGGCATCACCCTGAGCCGGGAGCAGCTGAAGCTGGCCCGCGAGCGCGTGGCTGCCGAGGGGCTCGAGCGTCAGGTCCAGCTTGAACTGATGGATTACCGCGACCTGCCCCAGGGCGAGCAGTTCGACAAGATCGTCAGTGTGGGCATGTTCGAGCATGTCGGCCACGCCAACCTGCCGCTGTATTGCCGCCAGCTGTCCGCGCTGGTCCGCCCTGGCGGGCTGGTCATGAACCATGGCATCACGTCGCGGCATATCGACGGTCGGCCGGTCAGCCACGGCGCCGGGGAGTTCATCGACCATTACGTGTTTCCCCATGGCGAGTTGCCGCACCTGACCGAGATCGGCGCCTGTATCAGCGAATCGGGGCTGGAGATCGTCGATGTGGAAAGCCTGCGCCTGCACTATGCGCGCACGCTGCAGTTCTGGAGCGAGCGGCTTGAGGCTCGGCTGGACGAGGCTCGGCGAATGGTTCCGGAGCGCGCGCTGCGGATCTGGCGGATCTATCTGGCCGGTTGCGCGTATGGATTCCGCCGCAACTGGATCAATCTGCATCAGATACTGGCAAGCAAGCCCCTGCCCGATGGTTCACACGAGCTGCCCTGGTCACGCGCCGATATATACCGGTGACATTCCGGCCTGGCGCTTGGGCGCCAGGCCGCTGCATCAGCGCAACAGCAACAAGGGCGTGGTGGTCGTGCGGATCATGCTGGTGGTGGTGCTGCCGACGAGAAACTGGCGAATTCGTGAATGACCGTAAGCGCCCATCACCAACAGGTCGATGCCATGCTCGGCCTGATAGGCGTGCAGGCTGGGCTCCACTTCGCCGGGACGAATGGACAGGTACACCTCGAAGCCTGCCGCCGACAGCGCATCGCGTGCTGCCTCCAGCAGGGCATGGTTGTCTCCGGTATCGGCACCGACCATCACCAGATGGATCGGAATGCCCCTGAACAGCGGACTGGAAGCGAGCATCTCGACGCCCTTGCGAGTCGTATCGCTGCCGTCGAAGGCCAGCATGACGCTGCGCGGTGTGCTGAAGCTGGCAGGCGTGACGAGGATCGGGCGATGCAGGGTGCGGATGGCACTCTCCAGCTGACTGCCGATCAGTTGCCGGTCGCTACCGCTGTCTTCGCCCTGCTTGCCGATCACCACCAGGCGGGTATCGCGCTCCAGCTCATGAAGGCTTTCCAGCAGATCGCCGTGACGCTGGCGAATCTCCGGCTGTGTTACGCCGGCCTGGACGACCCGCTGCCTGGCGGCATCGAGCATCATGCGGCCCTCTTCCAGCGCCAGCTTGCTGCGCTTGGCGTCCAGTGCGGCCAGCTCCTCGAGCAGATATTCGCGGCTGCCCAGGCCAATGATGCCGCTGAGATTGCCCGTGGCCGGGTACTGCTGCTGGTCGAGAACGTGCAGCAGCGTCAGAGGCGCATCGAGTCTGAGGCTGGCCCAGGCAGCGCAATCGCATACCGCCGCAGCCTGTGGCGAACCGTCGATACATGCCAGAACCTGATTCATCATCGCTCTCCTCTCAATGGCCCACGAGTTCGTCGGTGGCGTCGGGTTTGTCGTGCACGCCGAAGCGGTCGACGATGGTCGCGCTGGCTTCATTCAGACCCAGCACCTCGACCTCAGTGCCCTCTCGGCGGAACTTGAGCACCACCTTGTCCAGTGCCGACACGGCGGTGATGTCCCAGAAGTGCGCCTGGCTGAGGTCGACCGTGACCTTGCCGACCGCTTCCTTGAAGTCGAACGCGCTGGTGAATTTGTCCGACGAGCTGAAGAACACCTGACCCACCACGCGGTAGGTACGCTGGTTGCCGTCGGCGGACAGCTCGTTGCCGATGTGCAGGTAGTGCCCGACCTTGTTGGCGAAGAACAGCGCGGCCAGCAGCACACCCGCCAATACGCCAAACGCCAGGTTGTGGGTGAACACCACCACGACCACGGTCACCACCATGACGATGTTGGTGGAGAGCGGATAGCGCCTGAGGTTGCGCAGCGAATCCCAGCTGAAGGTGCCGATGGACACCATGATCATCACCGCCACCAGGGCGGCCATGGGAATCTGGCCGACCCAGTCGCTGAGGAAGACCACCATCAGCAGCAGCACGACGCCGGCAATCAGGGTCGACAGGCGGGTACGGCCGCCGGATTTCACGTTGATCACCGACTGGCCGATCATCGCGCAGCCGGCCATGCCGCCGAACATCCCGGAGACGATGTTGGCGACGCCCTGGCCCTTGCACTCACGGTTCTTGTCGCTGCCGGTGTCGGTCAGGTCATCGACGATGGTGGCCGTCATCAACGACTCCAGCAGGCCGACCACGGCCAGCGCCGCCGAATACGGGAAGATGATCGTCAGGGTTTCGAAGTTCAGCGGCACTTCCGGCCAGAGGAAGACCGGCAGGGTGTCGGGCAGGTCGCCCATGTCGGCGACGGTGCGGATATCCAGCCCCAGGTAGATGGCCACTGCGGTGAGCGACAGGATGCACACCAGCGGAGAGGGGATCACCTTGCCGATCTTCGGCACATAGGGAAACAGGTAGATGATGCCCAGGCCCGCCGCGGTCATGGCGTAGACGTGCCAGGTGACGCCGGTCAGTTCCGGCAGCTGCGCCATGAAGATCAGGATCGCCAGCGCATTGACGAAGCCGGTCA
Source organism: Stutzerimonas stutzeri (assembly GCA_002387205.1). Taxonomy (GTDB): domain Bacteria; phylum Pseudomonadota; class Gammaproteobacteria; order Pseudomonadales; family Pseudomonadaceae; genus Stutzerimonas; species Stutzerimonas stutzeri_N. Next base: position 76,304 of record DGLA01000001.1, read on the forward strand.
CTACCGAGCGCGAGACGAAGCGCATCAGCGAGCCAAGGCGCAGATAGCCGGCACCGATCTGAAAGACGCCGCACAGTAGCGTCGCCGCCAGCAGGTATTGCAGACCGTGCTCGCGCACCAGCGTCACCATCAGCAGCGCCATGGCGCCGGTGGCTGCGGAAATCATCCCCGGGCGGCCGCCGACAAAGGCGATCACCACAGCGATGCAGAACGAGGCATACAGGCCGACACGCGGGTCGACCCCGGCAATGATGGAAAAGGCGATTGCTTCGGGGATCAGGGCAAGGGCAACGACGAGCCCGGCGAGGACATCGCCACGAATGTTGCAAAACCAGTTTTGTTTGATCGAATGGAGCATGGTGATTTCCTGAGCAAGGCATCACCGGCAGGCCAGCAAGGCACGCGGTTGATACAAGGCTAGTTCCGATTGAGGTAGCGGCGCGAAGTTCGCGAACAAAGCATGGCGCGCCGGAAGCGGCCGCACCTGATGGCGGCCGGGTGGCTTTGGCGTGCGGGTCGCGCTATGGCGGACTAGTGAACCGGGTCACTGCAATATTCACTCGGCAGACGCTTCAGTGGGCGAAGCGGTGTAAACAGGCCGCGAATGATAGCCCAGCCACCCGGCGCTTGCGACCTGCCACGCCAGGCAGGCGCTGGTCGGCACGAGCCGGAAAGGCGCTCGGATGATCTGCGGGGGGCGGGTGCTAGCGCCAGAAATCGTCCAGATTGGCGAAGCCCCACTGCGCCGGATCTTCCCGTCCAACGATGCGATCACTCACGCCGCGGCGTGACAGGTCCAGATCCTGCTGCGGGATCGGCACCTTGGTCTTGGCCGAAAAGAACACCCGCACGAGGGGTTCGGTGAGTTTCTCCGGATGCTGGTCGATCACCACGCCAAGCCGCCCCGACTCCAGGCGCACCAGCGAACCGAGCGGGTAGATGCCGACGGAGCGCACAAAGGCGTGGAAGACCTGCATATCGAAATGGCCCTTCCACTGCGCCATACGCGCCAGCGATTCGGCCGGATTCCAGGCCTTCTTGTAGGGGCGATTGGAGGTGATAGCGTCATAGACATCGCAGACCGCACCCATGCGCGAGAAGAGGCTGATGGCCTCGCCCTGGAGCCGATCGGGGTAACCGGTGCCATCGAACTTCTCGTGATGATGCAGGCAGACATCCAGCGCCGACGCGGGAATCGACCCGGCCGCCGTCAGCAGCGCGTGGCCACGCTCGGGGTGGCTGCGCATGATGGCGAACTCCGAATCGGTCAATCCGCCAGCCTTGTTCAGGACCTCCAGCGGCATGGCCATCTTGCCGACATCATGCAGCAACCCCGCCAACCCGGCCTCGCGAACGGTGTCTTCGTCCAGCTTGAGCTGGCGGCCCAGCGACACCATCAGCGCGCAGACTGCCACCGAGTGCATATAGGTGTATTCGTCCTTGTGCTTGAGCCGCGCCAGGCCGATCAGCGCGGAGCTGTTGCGTGACAGGGAATCGCTGATATCGGCGACGAGCGGCAGGCACCCCTCGACGTTGATGGCGTTACCCAGCCGGGCTTCGTTGAACAGCTCGGTAATGGCTTTCTTCGATCGGGTCAGTAGCCGCGCTGCGCGTTGTAGCTCGTCACGCGCGCTGCAGCGCGCCGGGGTGGCTGCGGTCGTCGGTCCGGGCTGCGGCACGGGCTCGTCCGATGGGGCAGCGACGGGGCTGCCCGCGACGTCGACGCCTTTGCTGACATCGATCCAGACCCCGCTCAGCCCGCTCTCGCGCAGGCGTACGAGGTCATCGGCGTCTTCTATGACGAATTTGCTCTTCCAGAACGGATGCGAAAGCCAATTGCCTTCGAATCCAGTGATGTACATTCCAGAGCGAACCGCATCAGCGGAGATTTTCTTCAGCATGCACGCCTCGTGACGAACTAACGCAAGGGGTCCGTGACACGCCAGCAGAGCCCCAGTTGTGACACCTGCTTTCCATGCAGCTCAAGCCATCCGATGCAAGCAACGACGGCATCATCGTGCCACTACCGACCATGCCTGTGCATTAGCCAATAGCGCTACGAGACCTTGTCTTCCGACGTACGGCCTGCATTACCATTCGAGTCCCCCATCGCGAGCTGATCATGCCTGCCCTGCCCAGCCGTTACCGCGTTACCCTGATCATCACGCTGATCCTCGTCGGCCTGCTGCTGAGCATCTATTGGGCCGGGCGCATCGCCGAACGTCGTGCCTGGGCCGAGCGCAGCCAGGAAGCCGCGGGCCAGCTCGAACTCTACGCCCAGGCAATCCACACCCAGGTACAGCGCTTCCGCTCGGTGCCGGCGCTGCTGGCGCTGGACAGCGATATCCAGGCGCTGCTGAGCAACTTCTCCAGCCAGCCGTTGCGTGACCGGCTCAATCAGCGGCTGGAAGAGCAGAACCAGGCGGCCGGCTCCTCGGTGCTGTACCTGCTCGACCGTCATGGCGAAACCCTGGCAGCCAGCAACTGGCGCGACTGGAGCAGCTTTGTCGGCAACAATTACGCGTTCCGCCCCTATTTCATCGACGCGGTGAAAAACGACACGGGTCGCTACTTTGCCGTCGGCGTGACCACCGGCATTCCCGGTTATTTCCTTTCCAGCTCGGTAAAGAACGAACGTGGAGAGGTCATCGGCGTGCTGGTGGTCAAACTTGAGCTCGAAGAGATGCAGCGCGAGTGGGTCGGCCAATCCGGCATCCTGCTCATCTCCGACTCGCTGGACATCGTGATCCTGACCAACCGCCCGGCGTGGCGCTTCCGTTATCTGCGACCGCTGAGCGATGAGGTTCGTGATCGTCTGGTCGCAGTCCGCCGCTATGCCGAGCAGAACCTGCAGCCTCTGCCCAGCCGCACCTTGCAACAGGTTGCCGCGAACGGCGAGCGACGCCTGGTCGACGGGCCCGATGGCCGTCGCGACTACCTCTGGCAGCGTCTGGAGCTACCGGAGGAAGACTGGACCCTGCATCTGCTGCAGGAACCACAGCGGGTCGCCGCCAACGTGCGCAGCTATCGGCTGGCGGCGGGCGGCGCCTGGATGACGCTGGCGTTCCTGCTCTTGTACCTGGCCCAGCGGCGCAAGACCCGACGTGTCGAGCAGCGCAGCCGCAACGAGCTGGAGCGCCTGGTTGAAGAGCGCACCCGCGAGCTGAACACCGCCCAGGACGAGCTGGTGCACGCGGCGCGCATGGCCGCCCTGGGGCAGATGTCCGCCGCCCTCGCCCATGAGATCAACCAGCCGCTGACCGCCCTGCGCATGCAGCTGGCCAGCCAGCGCCTGTTGCTGGACAGCGGCCGCACCGAGGCCGTACGCGACGGCATCGGCCAGGTCGAAGGCCTGCTCGAACGCATGGCCGCGCTGACCAGCCATCTGAAAACCTTTGCCCGCAAGAGCCCCGCCGGGCTGCGCCAGCGATTGAGCCTGGCCGAGGTGCTGGAACAGGCATTGCAACTGCTCGGTCCGCGTATTCGCAGCGAAGGCGTCGAGGTAATCCGTCAGGTGCCGGCTCAGGCCTGGGTCAGCGGCGATGCCATCCGTCTGGAACAGGTGCTGATCAACCTCCTGACCAATGCGCTGGATGCCATGACAGGTGCCGAACTCCGGCAGCTGCGTATCGACTGCCAGCTGACGGACGGCGGCTGGACACTGAGCGTTGCCGACAGCGGTGGTGGCATCGCCGAGGAACATCTGGACCAGGTGTTCGAGCCGTTCTTCACCACCAAGCCGGTCGGCCGCGGGCTCGGGCTGGGTCTGGCGGTGTCCTATGGAATCGTCCGCGATCTGGGCGGCAGTCTCCAGGTGCACAACGATGCACTGGGCGCCGTGTTCGAGCTGCATCTGCCTGCGGCCGAAGCGCTCGCTGGCGAGTAGACTGACAACTCGCAAGAGAGGTGAGACATGAGCGGTCAGGTGATTTTCATCGATGACGAAGCAGCGATCCGCCAGGCGGTGCAGCAATGGCTCGAACTGTCCGGCTTCAGCGTACGGACCTGCGCACGCGCCCACGAAGCGCTGGCGATCGTCGACCGCGGCTTTCCCGGCGTGCTGATCAGCGACGTGCGGATGCCGGACCTCGACGGCCTCGGCCTGCTGGAGAAGCTGGTGGCGCTGGACCCGGAGCTGCCAGTGATCATGGTCACCGGCCACGGCGATGTGCCGATGGCGGTCCAGGCGCTGCGCCAGGGCGCCTACGACTTCATCGAGAAACCCTTCACCCCCGAACGCCTGCTCGACAGCGTTCGACGTGCCCAGGACAAGCGCCGGCTGGTCTGCGAGAACCGCCAGCTGCGCGAGCAGTTCACCCGCAAGGGGCGCATCGAGTCGATGCTGCTGGGCGTCTCGCGCGCCATGGAAAACCTGCGCCGTCAGGTGCTGGAGCTGGCGGGCACGGACGTCAACGTACTGATCCGCGGTGACACCGGCAGCGGCAAGGAGCAGGTGGCGCGCTGCCTGCACGACTTCAGCCCGCGTGCGACCAAGGCCTTCGTCGCGCTGAATTGCGCAGCCATTCCGGAAACCATCTTCGAAAGCGAGCTGTTCGGCCACGAGAGCGGCGCCTTCACCGGCGCCCAGGGCAAACGCATCGGCCGTATCGAGCACGCCGACGGCGGCACGCTGTTTCTGGACGAGATCGAAAGCATGCCACTGGCCCAGCAGGTCAAGCTGCTGCGCGTGTTGCAGGAAAAAACCCTGGAGCGACTGGGCTCGAACCGCAGCATAGAGGTCGACCTGCGGGTGATCAGCGCGGCCAAGCCGGACCTGCTAGAAGAGGTACGCGGCGGGCGCTTCCGCGAGGACCTGCTGTACCGCCTGAACGTCGCCGAACTGCACATCCCGCCCCTGCGCGACCGCCGCGAAGACATCCCGCTGCTGTTCGATCACTTCGCCAGCCAGGCCGCCCAGCGCCACGGTCGGGACCCGGTCCCCGCCAGCCCGGGCGAACTGTCGCAGCTGCTCAGCCACGACTGGCCCGGCAATATCCGTGAATTGATCAACGCCGCCGAACGTCACGCCCTGGGCCTGACGCCGCCCCCGGCCGCCACGGCTCCCACTGCGCTCACCGGCACGTCCCTGGCCGACCAGATGGAAGCCTTCGAAGCCCAGTGCCTGCACAACGCCCTGCAACAGCACAAAGGCAACATCAGCGAGGTGATGGCGCAACTGCAGCTCCCGCGCCGCACCCTCAACGAAAAGATGCAACGCCACGGGCTCAGCCGCAGCGATTATCTGCCTGCGGGCAGCAGCGACTGATCTCGACGCGACGTCTGGGTAGGCGCAAGTCTGTTCGCCAATTCGTTTCCTTTCGCCCGGCTACGACAGCATGGGTCTGGGCAGATGGAGTTTGACCAATCCGCGCAAGGAGCTGCGCAGGCAACCGTCGGTCGCGCCTTATGCACGATGCCCTTGACCTCCGTGCGTGTTCTGCGGTCTCCTGAAACCGGTTTCAAAGCAAAACAACAACTCTAATAAGTAGGTTTCAATCCGTGAATTCCTTCTCCGCCGCCCAGCGCAGCCGCGTGACCATGCTTGATGTCGCCGAGCGCGCCGGGGTGTCCAAGGCCAGCGTCTCGCGCTTCATCGGCGAAGACCGCGCCCTGCTCTCCGATGCCATCGCGCGGCGCATCGAGCAGGCGATCGCCGAGCTGGGCTACCGCCCGAACCAGATGGCCCGTGGCCTCAAGCGCGGCCGCACACGCCTGATCGGCATGCTCGTGGCCGACATTCGCAACCCCTATTCGATCGCCGTGATGCATGGCGTGGAAACCGCCTGCCGGCGCCACGGCTACAGCCTGGTGGTATGCAACACCGACCGCGACGACGAGCAGGAACGCCAGCATCTGGCGCTGCTGCGCGCCTACAACATCGAAGGCCTGATCGTGAACACCCTCGGCCACCACCGCGACGAGCTGCTGGAGCTGCGCCGGGAAATGCCCATGGTGCTGGTGGACCGCAAGGTCGACCGACTCGAAAGCGACCTGGTGGGGCTGGACAATCCGGCTGCCGTCGGGATGGCCCTTGATCACCTCCTGGCTCGGGGCTACCGCGATCTATTGCTGGTAACCGAACCATTCGACGGCACCAGCTCACGGATCGAGCGGGTCGAGAGCTTCAGGGCGGGGATAGAGCTACGCCCTGCACTAACCGGCACCGTGGCAGAGACCTGCGACATGCTGGCTATGCGTATCGGAGAGTTCCTGGGCCGGCCGGATCATGGCCCCAAAGCGCTGTTCTGCGCCAATGGCATTGCCGCGCTGGCTGCCACTCGGGTCTTGCGCGAGTTGGGCTGTCACCTGTTCGACGATGTCGGCCTGATCGCCCTTGACGATCTGGACTGGTACCCCTTGGTGGGAAGCGGCATCAGCGCCCTGGCGCAGCCCACGACCGAGATCGGCGCCAGCGCATTCGAGTGTCTGCTCAAGCGTCTGCGCGGCGACAGCGGCCCCGTGCGGATCCTGAATTTCGCGGCGCAGTTGATCGAGCGCGGATCGACGCGCGGCAGTGCTCAGTAACGGGCGGAGGCCTCTCGCAACGGGTCAGTAAACGCGTTGCGGTTTTTTTTGCATAAGACTGAAACCGGTTTCAGAGGAGAACAACAATGAACAATCCACCTATCTCGATCAGCCTATCCAGCTACGGCGCCGACCTGGTGCGCGAGCGAGGCCAAGGCAGCTTCGTTGAGCTGCTGGCGGCCGCCGGCGCCTCGCGGATCGAGTGGCGCGAAGAGCTGCTCACCACCGAATGCGCGGCCGATCTTTCCGCCGACGCCCGGATCAATGGGTTGCAAAGTATCTTTTCGTCGCCATTGGAGCTGTGGCTCGACGGCCAATCCGGGCCCAATCCCGCCCTGCTACCTGCACTGCGACGCGCCGAAACCTTTGGTTCGACATGGCTGAAGGTCTCCCTGGGCCATTTCACAGAGACACATGACCTGCGAGCCCTGGCCGAAGCGCTGACCGACAGCCCGGTCCAACTGCTGGTAGAGAACGATCAGACCGTACAGGGCGGACGGATTGAGCCTCTGCAGCGCTTCTTTCGGGCTGTCGAGCAGCATGGATTACCCATCGGCATGACATTCGACATCGGCAATTGGCACTGGCAGGAGCAGTCGGCATCCGCCGCGGCGCGGCAGCTCGGGCGGCACGTGGCGTACGTGCATTGCAAGGCGGTGACTCGGCGCGCTGACGGCAAGCTTGTCGCCGTGCCGCCGGCCATGGCGGATCTGCCACTGTGGGAGCAGTTGCTCGAGCAGATGCCGGCCGGCGTGATGCGCGCGGCCGAATACCCGCTGCAGGGCGATGACCTGCTGCAACTGACCTCTGAACACGTCGCCCTCCTGTCCCGCCTCGGGCAGCCGCACCAGGAGCCTGCCCATGTATGAGTTCGATGTGTTGTCGTTCGGCGAAACCATGGCGATGCTGGTAGCTGAGCAGAGCGGCGACCTCGCCAGCGTCGAGCGGTTTCACAAGCGCATTGCCGGTGCCGACAGCAACGTTGCCATCGGCTTGTCGCGGCTGGGCTTCAAGGTGGCCTGGTTGAGCCGGGTCGGCGCCGATTCCCTTGGTCGCTTTGTGGTACAGACGCTGGAAAACGAAGGCCTGGATTGTCGCCACGTGGCGGTCGACGCGGCCCACCCCACCGGGTTTCAGTTCAAGTCCCGCAGCGACGATGGCAGCGACCCGCAAGTCGAATATTTCCGCCGCGGCTCTGCGGCCAGCCAACTGTCGACCGAATCCATCGCTCCTGCGCTGCTTGGTGCTCGTCACCTGCATGCCACCGGCATCGTGCCAGCCCTATCGGTCACTGCCCGGGAGATGTCCTTTGAACTGATGACCCGCATGCGCGATGCCGGCCGCAGCCTGTCGTTCGACCCCAATCTCCGACCAGGCCTGTGGAACAGCGAATCCACAATGATCCGCGAAATCAATCGCCTCGCCGCGCTTGCCCACTGGGTCTTGCCGGGGCTCTGTGAAGGCCGGTTGTTGACCGGCTTGGACGACCCGGCCGACATCGCCGCGTTCTATCTGGATCAGGGAGTCGAGGCGGTGGTGATCAAGCTCGGCGCAAGCGGTGCTTACTACCGTACGCAGCTGGACCAGGGCTTCGCCCCCGGTGTTCCCGATGTGCAGGTGGTGGATACCGTGGGCGCCGGTGATGGTTTTGCCGTCGGCCTGATCAGTGCGCTGCTGGAAAACCTCAGCCTTCACGATGCGGTGCAGCGCGCCAACTGGATCGGCAGCCGCGCGGTACAGAACCGTGGGGACATGGAGGGTTTGCCGACCCGGCGTGAATTATCAGCCGAAGTCAGAGACCTCGATAGCGGGCAGACCAGTCCTCCCGATGGGCTCAAGTCGAAGAATCCGCGCTCGATCAAGGCCTGACACGACGCACTAATGCTCTCGCTGCAACAAAAACAACAAGCTCAGGAGTCAAGACATGCAAACGCGAAACCTTGCCACCCGCCGCTGGTGGTACATCATGCCCATCGTATTCATCACCTACAGCCTGGCCTATCTGGACCGGGCCAACTACGGGTTCGCCGCCGCCTCGGGTATGGCCGAGGACCTGATGATCACCCCAGGAATGTCATCACTGCTTGGTGCGCTGTTCTTTCTCGGCTACTTCTTTTTCCAGGTACCGGGCGCGATTTACGCGCAGAAACGCAGCGTGAAGAAGCTGATCTTCGTCAGCCTGATCCTCTGGGGCTCGTTGGCGACCCTGACGGGCATGGTTTCCAACGCCTATTGGCTGATCGTGATCCGCTTCATGCTAGGGGTGGTCGAAGCCGCGGTGATGCCAGCCATGCTGGTGTATCTGTGTCATTGGTTCACCCGCGCCGAACGCTCGCGCGCCAACACCTTTTTGATTCTCGGTAATCCGGTGACCATGCTTTGGATGTCGGTGGTGTCGGGTTATCTGGTGGAGCAGTTCGACTGGCGCTGGATGTTCATCATCGAAGGGCTGCCCGCCGTGTTCTGGGCTTTCATCTGGTGGCGTCTGGCCGACGATCGCCCGGCCCAGGCCAAGTGGCTCAACGACCAGGAAAAACAAGACCTGGAAAGCGCATTGGCTGCCGAGCAGGTCGGCATCAAGGCGGTGAAGAACTATGCCGAGGCGTTCCGCTCGCCGAAGGTGATCATCCTGGCGTTGCAGTTCTTCTGCTGGAGCATCGGCGTGTATGGCTTCGTGCTGTGGCTGCCCTCGATCCTCAAGGCCGGTCAGGAGATGGACATGGTCGAGGCCGGCTGGCTGTCAGCGCTGCCCTATCTGGCGGCGGTGATCGCTATGCTGCTGGTGTCCTGGGCGTCGGACAAGGTGCAAAAACGCAAGCGCTTCGTCTGGCCGCCGCTGCTGATCGCTTCCATCGCGTTCTATGCTTCATACCTGCTGGGCGCCGAGCATTTCTGGTGGTCTTACAGCCTGCTGGTAATCGCTGGCGCCTGCATGTACGCACCGTACGGACCGTTTTTCGCCATCGTGCCGGAAATCCTCCCGGCGAACGTTGCCGGTGGCGCCATGGCGCTGATCAACAGCATGGGCGCGCTGGGTTCGTTTGGCGGCTCGTACTTGGTGGGCTACCTCAATGGTTCCACCGGCTCGCCCGGCATGTCTTTCCTGTTGATGAGTGGTGCGCTACTCCTGTCGGTGTTGCTGACCCTGGCGCTCAAGCCCGGCGCCAGCGACCGGACCCGACCTGCAACCGCGAAGCCCTATCCGGCCACTGCGCGCCCCTGAATCGAGACCCACTCATGAAAAAGCACATTGTGTTGTACAAGGCCCTGTCCGCTCCACTGATGGCTCGTCTGCAAGCGCAGGCCGAGGTCACGCTCATCGAACGCCTCGATGCGCAGGGCCTGGCGCAACTGCGTGATGCCCTGCCAACCGCCCATGGTCTATTGGGCGCAAGCCTTAGACTGGATGCTGCGTTGCTGGATTTGGCGCCGAAGCTGCAAGCCATTGCCAGCGTTTCGGTTGGAGTCGACAACTACGACATCGAGTACCTGACCAGCCGCCAGATCTTGCTCAGCAACACACCGGACGTCCTGACCGAAACCACCGCTGACACCGGGTTTGCGCTGATCCTTGCGACAGCCCGCCGGGTGGTGGAGCTGGCGAACATGGTCCGCACCGGTCAGTGGCAACAAAGCATTGGCCCTGCCCATTTCGGTACGGACGTCCACGGCAAGACGCTGGGCATCATCGGCATGGGCCGCATCGGTGAAGCCCTGGCACAGCGCGGGCACTTGGGCTTTGGCATGCCGGTGATCTACCACAGCCATTCACCCAAACCGTTGGTCGAGCAGCGTTTCGCTGCACGTTACTGCAGCCTCGAAATGCTTTTGCAGCAGGCAGATTTCATCTGCCTGACACTGCCGCTGACGACCGACACCAACGGACTCATCGGTACTCAGGCGTTCACCCAGATGCGCCCCGAGAGCATCTTCATCAACATCTCCCGGGGCAAGGTGGTGGATGAAGCGGCGCTGATCGAAGCCCTGCGCCACAGCCGGATTCGTGGGGCAGGGTTGGATGTGTTCGAGCATGAACCCCTGAGCGCGGATTCGCCGTTGTTGCAGATGGATAACGTGGTGGCGACACCGCATATGGGCTCCGCCACCCATGAGACGCGCGAGGCGATGGCGCGCTGCGCGGTGGACAACATGCTCACCGCCTTGGCGGGTGAGCGGCCAGTGAACCTGGTGAACCCGGAGGCCTGGCAAGGCTGAGTCATGTGCCACGGAGAATGTTCCCGTCAACCCGTCCCGCCCATTTCATCCAGCCGCCGTTGCATAAACCTCCGCTCCGGCTCCAGCTGCGCCAGGGATATAGCGAGCTGATACGCAGCCCTTGCCTCGTCCACCCGTCCGAGGCGGCGGCAGAAATCGGCGTGGGCGGCGTGCAGCAGGTGGTATTCAGGCAGCTCGCCGCGCGCCAGCAGCTCATCCGTGACCGCCAATCCGGCGGCAGGCCCATCGCGCATGGCCAAGGCCACGGCGCGGTTGAGCTCGACCACCGGCGACGGGGTGGCATGCAGCAGCAGGTCATAGAGGCGCACGATCTGCGCCCAGTCGGTTTGTTCGGCGCTGGGGGCTTGCGCGTGCACGGCCACGATGGCGGCCTGCAGCGTGTAGGCGCCGAATCGCCTCGTCCCGAGCGCGCGCTGCACCAGGGCGATGCCTTCGGCGATTTCAGCCCTGTCCCAGCGGCTGCGATCCTGCTCGTCCAGCCGCACCAGATCGCCGGCCGCATCGAGGCGCGCAGCCCGCCGGCTGTCGTGCAGCAGCATCAGCGCAAGCAGTCCCGCCACCTCCGGGTCCGGCAGCAATTCGAGCAGCAGCCTGCCCAGGCGAATCGCTTCGGCGCTGAGGTCGGCGCGGGTCAGTTCGGGGCCGCTCGAGGCCGAATAGCCTTCATTGAAGACCAGGTAGATCACCCGCAGGACGCTGTCCAGCCGCGCCGGCAGCTCGTCGCGTGACGGTACGTGGTAGGGCAACTTCGCCTCGCGAATCTTCGCCTTGGCGCGGACGATGCGCTGCGCCACGGTCGCCGGCGCGGCCAGGAAGGCCCGTGCGATCTGCTCGGTGGTCAGGTCGCAGACTTCGCGCAGGGTCAGCGCCACGCGGGCGTCCGGCTGCAGCGCCGGGTGGCTGCAGGTGAATATCAGTCGCAGACGGTCGTCTTCCATCTCGTCCACCTCCGCGGCGTCTGGCGTGCTTTCCAGTTGCTCGGCCAGCAACCGCAGCGACGCATCGAAACGTGCGCGGCGGCGCAGCCCATCGATGGCCTTGAAGCGCCCGGCGGACACCAGCCAGGCGCGCGGATTGTCCGGCACGCCTTCGCGCGGCCACTGCTGCACCGCGGCGGCGAAGGCATCGTGTAGCGCCTCTTCGGCCCGATCGAAATCGCCGAGCAGGCGAATCAGCGTCGCCAGGACACGACGCGACTCCTGTCGATAGATGGCTTCGATCCGCCCGGCCAGCGGGCTGGCGTAACCGGGCATGCTAACGCTGTGGCAACTGCCGCAACGGCCGCACTTCGATGCTGCCGAAGCTGGCCGGCGGAATCGTCGCGGCGATGGCCTCGGCTTCGGCCTGATCGGCCGCTTCGATCAGGTAAAAGCCGGCCAGTTGCTCGCGCGTTTCGGCGAAGGGCCCATCGACGACCGATGCGGTGCCCTCGCGCACCCTGACCGTGCGGGCGGTTCGCACCGATTGCAGCGGCTCGCCGGCGAGCATATGCCCACTGGCACGCAGGCGCTCGCCGCAGGCCAGGCAGCGCGCGACCAGTGCCTGCCACTGCTCGTCGGTCATCGCGTCCACAAGCTGCTCGTCGTAATAGATCAGGCACAGGTATTTCATGGCGGGGCTCCGTCTGCCGGTAACCCAGCAACGCTAGCAGCGACCAGCGCTCCCTGCCCCACCAAGCGACGAACGCTCAGCGCCCTACCCGGCCTGCTCCTGCAACGGCGGTGTCGAGTCGGACATGCAAACCTGTCCGGTCTCCATGTCGAAGGGCATGGAGAAATGTTCATGCACGACCCGCCATTGATCGCCTTGCCGGCGCCAGACCCGGCTGCCACGCATCCAGGCGGTCTGCATCTCGCCCTTTTCGTTGGGGCCGCCGCAATGCGAGAGCATGCGGCTGTACGCCAGGTCGCCGCCGACCTCGACATGCAACTCGTGGGTCTCGAAGAAGCCCTCGCCCTGACAGAACTCGAAACAGCGCTTCCAGTGCGCGTGGTAGTCCGGTACGCCGACGAATTGCAGCGCACCGACGGCGTCGAAGGCGACAACGTCCGGCGCGTACTGGGTCATGATCCGGTCCAGATCCTTGGCTTTGAGGGCGGCTTCGAATTCGTCGTGCAGCTGACGGATGCGGGCTTCGTCCGGGTGGGTGGCGTTTGGCATGGCGGCTTCTCCTGTCATGTGGGTTTCGCATGAACTGGTCGTCCGGCGTTTCACAGGATCGACAACCGCATTTGATTGTTTCTGGGTATGACGACAAACGGCACTAGCGCGACCGTTCAGCACATGTTGTTGCAACTTAGGTTGCGAATTATTCGCATTGAAATATGATAATGGCCTTCAGATAGCACACCGCTTCGTCGGTCTCTGCTCCCGATCCCACCCACTGCCTCACATGCCGGTCAAGTCTCCCATGCCCACTCTTCGCTTCGCACGCAAAACTGCCCTGCTGCCCGTTTGCCTTGCGGCCAGCTTCACTGGCACGCCGTTGATGGCGCAGGAACAAACCGAGCGCCAGCCCCAGGCGGCGACCACCGAGCCGGTGGAACTGCAATCGGTCGAGATCACCGCCAGCGCCGACGCCTCGGCCGAGGGCCTGACCGAACCCTACGCGGGCGAGCAAGTCGCGCGTGGCGGCCGGGTAGGCATCCTGGGTAATCGGGACTATATGGAGACGCCGTTTACCTCGACGTCCTATACCTCCAAGCTGATCCAGGATCAGCAGGCGCGTAGCGTGTCGGACATCGTGCAAAACGATCCTTCGGTACGCGTGGCGCGGGGTTACGGCAACATGCAGGAGCTGTACATGGTCCGGGGGTTCCGTCTGTTCTCGGACGACATCTCCTACAACGGCTTGTACGGCTTGTTACCGCGCCAATATGTAGCCGCTGAGTTCATCGAACGCGCCGAAGTCTTCCGCGGCGCCAGTGCTTTCCTCAATGGCACAGCACCTGGCGGCTCAGGTGTGGGTGGCATGATCAACCTCGTGCCCAAACGCGCGCCCAACGAACCGTTGACCCGCCTGACATTGGGCGCCGAAAGCGGCGGTCAAGGTTCGGCAGCCGTCGATCTGGGGCGCCGCTTTGGGGAAGACGAGCGCTTTGGCGTGCGCCTCAATGCCGCCAAACATGACGGCGAAACTCCGGTCGACAACGAAAGCCGTACGTTGGACATGTTTGCCATAGGCTTGGACTACCAAGGCGACAACTACCGTTTGTCTGCGGATATCGGCCACCAATACCACTTCATTGATGCGCCACGTCCCAGTGCCTACATTGCCAGCGGCATACCACTTCCAAGCGCACCCGACGCCGAAGACAACTTCGCCCAAGCTTGGACATTCTCGAAGGAAAAGCAAACGTTCGGCACCGTCAGGGGTGAATACGACTTTTCCGATTCAATCACCGGATGGGTCGCCGTTGGTGCACGTCGTGGCGAAGAAGAGAACCGACTGGCCAACCCGACATATGTTGGCGCGGATAGCACGACGGCGTACCGCTTCGACAATCGCCGCAAGGAAGACATTTCTACAGGCGAGCTTGGCTTGCGGGGCTACGCATTGACGGGGAGTGTGTCGCACCAATGGGTTATGTCTGCGGCGACATTCCGCGCTGAAGAGCGCAACGCTTTTGGGGGGTCGGATTATTCAAACCTTATCTCAGGCGGGCTGAACAATCCGTTCGATGCCCCCATGCCGGATCTTTTGCCCGGAAACATCAGCAGCCCCTTTTCCGACCCTCGGGTAATCGGTCGCACCCGCACCCAGAGCTTGGCGATCGCCGATACGCTCGGCTTCATGGATGATCGTTTACTGGTCACACTGGGCGTCCGCCGTCAGGGCATCCATACCACCGACTACGACAGTTTCACCGGCGCTCGCAGTTCGGACTCGGACATCAAAACGTATGAAACCACGCCGGTAGCGGGCGTGCTCTATAAGTTGAGCGACGACGTTTCGGTTTACGCCAACCACATCGAGGGACTGGCAAGGGGGGATAGCGCTCCGTTCTTTGGCGTTTCGAACCCCGGTGTACGGCTGGAGCCCCACGTCGCCAAGCAGACCGAAGTCGGTGTGAAGTATGACGGCATGGGCATCGGCGGCAGCCTGGCAGCCTTCCGTACCGAGCGTGCCGTAGGCGCTGTATCCGACGGCGTCTTCCGCGAAGGCGGCGATCAACAGAACCAGGGTGTCGAGCTGTCGGTCTTTGGCGAGCCAGCGCTCGGCGTCCGCCTACTGGGCGGCGTCACGTTGATCGATACGAAGATGAAAGATACGGACAACGGCGCGTATAACGGCAATCACGCAATTGGAGTCCCCAAGACACAGGCCAATCTTGGCGGTGAATGGGACGTACCGGGTCTTGATGGGCTGACCCTGACCAGCCGCGTCGTTTACACCAGCAGCCAATACACCGATCTCGACAACAGTCGGGAAATTCCCTCTTGGACCCGTCTGGATGTTGGCGCTCGCTACGGCATGAAACTCCAGGAGCGCGACGTTACTTTGCGCGCTCGCCTGGACAACGTCACCGGACGCGACTATTGGGCATCCACTGGCGGCTACGCTAACGAGAACTACCTCGTCCTCGGTGCCCCGCGCACCCTCACGATCAGCGCCACGGTCGACTTCTAATGCAGGCAGTCACCCTGCGGCGGTGGGGCTGGGTCCATAAGTGGTCCAGCCTTGTCTGCACCCTGTTCATCCTCATGCTGTGCCTCACTGGCCTACCGCTGATCTTCTCGCATGAGATCGAGCACCTGGCCGGCGACGAGATCGAAGCGCCGGCGATGCCCGAAGGCACCCCGCGCGCTCCGGTCGATCAGGTGGCGGCGAAGGCGGTCGAGGCCTATCCGGGGCTGGTGCCGCTGTATTTCTTCGCCGAGGAAGACGAGCCGGACGTCTGGTACGTCAAGCTCGACACCCGCGTCGACACCGACGAGAGCGAGTCGACCTTAATCTTGTCCGACGCCCGCACGGCCGAGGTGCTGGGCGCGCCGAACTTCGACGAAGGCTTCATGAGCGTCATGTACCGCCTGCACGTGGACCTCTACGCAGGGCTGGCGGGCAAGCTGTTTCTCGGTCTCATGGGCCTGCTGCTGATGGTGGCGATCGTCTCCGGCGTGGTGCTCTACGCCCCCTTCATGCGCAAGCTGCGCTTCGGCGAGGTACGCCAGGAGCGCACGGCCCGTACCCGCTGGCTGGACCTGCACAACCTGCTCGGTATCGTCACCTTGGTCTGGGCGCTGGCGGTGGGCTTCACCGGGGTGATCAACACCTGGGCGGACCTGATCTTCCAGGCGTGGCAGGCCGAACAGGTCGCCGCGCTGCAGGCCGGCAAGACCCGTGTGCTGCTCGCGGACGATGCCAGTGATGCCCCGGCCGCGGACGGCTCGCTGCAGACCGCCGTCGACCGGGTACTGGCCGCCGCGCCGGGCATGGCGGTGGCGATGATCGCCTACCCCGGCACCCTGCGCGCCACGCCGGAGCATGTCGCGGTGATCCTGCGCGGCGACACGCCGCTGACGTCGCGCCTGACCCAGGCGCTGCTGGTCGATCCGGCCAACGGCGAGGTGCTGGAAGCCGGGGCGCGACCCTGGTACGTCACCGCGCTGCAACTGTCCGAACCGCTGCATTTCGGCGATTACGGCGGCCTGCCGCTGAAAATCCTCTGGGGGCTGTTGGACATTCTCACCATCGTGGTGCTCGGCAGCGGCCTGTACCTGTGGCTCAAGCGCGGCGCGACGGAGGGTCGGGCATGATGCGCATCTGGTTGTGGCCGGTGGTGATCGCCGTGGTGTCGGCGATCGGGCTGATCGCCGGCCTGGTCTCCGAAGGCGCCGGCGACTGGCTGAGCTGGCTGGCCCTCGCCGTACCCGTGGTGATTTCGTTGCATGGCCTGCGCCGCTGCAAGCCGCAGGGCCAGCGCCGGCAGAGCGTGCGCGCCCGGGGCTGAGGGGCGGCGCCGCGATCTTCGACCGGAGCATTGCCGCCTGACTGCGGTCACATGCTCACGTCTGTCTGGAGATGCGCCATGCGCCACCTCATCAACGCCCTGCGCCACTGCGCCCTGATCGGGTCACTGGCCTTCAGCACCTCGGGAGCAGCAGCACCCATGTATCAAGTTCTGATCGGTAGCTACACCAGCGAAGACAACAGCAACGGCATTTATCGCATGCAGTTCGATGCCGAAAATGGCCAGATCGAGCCGCAACCGCTGCAGATGGTGCGGACCCACAACCCGTCCTGGTTGCTGCCGGACCTGAACCGTAACCGGCTGTATGCAGTGAACGAGAACGGACCGGGCCATCCCGATCCGGTAGGCCGGGTCAGCGCCTTCATCATGTCGCCAACCAGCGGCAAGTTATCGGTCCTGGAGCAGCAGATCACCCTTGGTGATGAACCCACGCACCTGAGCCAGAGCCGCGACGGGCGTTATCTGTTCGTCTCCAACTACGGGTCGCGCGCAAACCCGGGCGGAAGCCTCGCGGTGGTCCCGCTGGCCCGGGACGGGACCCTGTTGCCGGTCACCCAGATCGCGACCCACAAAGCCAGCGAAGTGCACCCGGAGCGCCAGCAATCGTCCCATGTGCACTCGGCAGTGTTATCACCTAACGGGAAGACCCTGTTCGTCAGCGACCTGGGCGCCGACAAGATATTCGTCTATCGCTACGACCCGTCCAACGCCGAGCGTCCATTGACTCCGGCCGATCCCGCCTTCATCAGCCTGCCGGCCGGCAGCGGCCCGCGTCATCTGGTGTTCAGCCCGGACGGTCTGCAGGCCTACGCCACCCTGGAACTGAGCGCCCAGGTGGCGCGCTTCGATCATGTCGACGGCACCCTGGTGCAGCGCCAGCTGGTAGACCTGGCTGCGGGCGGCGATGCCAGCCAGCATTCACCGGGCGCGATCCATCCATCCCCGGATGGTCGCTTTCTCTATGTCAGCGATCGGGCGGAGACGAACCGCATCCTGGTCTACGCCATCGAGGAAAACGCCAACCTGCGCGAGATCCAGCAGCGCGATAGCGAGGGCCGCGAGCCCCGCGAGTTCGCCATCGACCCGAGCGGCCAGTTCATGATCATCGCCAACCAGAAGAGCGATGCCCTGGTGGTACTGATGCGTGACCCCGACAGCGGCAAGCTGGGCGATACCGTGCAGACGCTGCCGATGGGCCGGCCTTCGGATGTGAAATTCATCGATCGCAGCGGTAGTTAGTCGATGAACTTCAGAGATTTTCTGCCAGGAACACCAACGTCCGCCCGTGTGCCAGCGACGCAGCGTTCTGGTTGTACATGGGCCGCGCCCAGCAGTTGAAGCCGTGGTCGACGCCGGGATAGGTCTCGATCTGCGCCTGGCCGACCTGAGCCATCTTTTCCTGCACGGCGGCCACCGCGTCTGAGTCGATGTGGTCGTCTTCCTCGGCAAAGTGGAACAGCGTGGCACATGTGATCTTTTCAGCCTGATCCAGACGCTTCTCGATGCTGCCGGGGTAGTAGCAGACGGCGGCATCGACGCCCGAGTTGGCCGCCAGGAGGTAGGACAGCACGCCGCCCATGCAGTAGCCCACCGACGCCACGCGCCCATTGCAGTCATCGCGGTCGCGCAGCAGGTCGGCGCTGCGGCGCAGATCGTCGATGGTGAGGTTGAAGTCCAGCTCCTTCATCAGGGCAAAGGCCCGCTCCCAGTCACCGCCGTCGTAACCGAGCTTGACGCCTGGCTCGCTGCGCCAGAACAGGTCCGGGGCCAAGACCACGTAGCCGTCGGATGCATACTGGTCAGCGACCGACTGGATGTGCTCGTTCACGCCGAAGATTTCCTGAATCAGTACGATGCCCGGGCCGTGGCCGGCCGGAGGGAGTGCCAGGTAGCCCTTGAAGGTCTTGCCGCCTTTCGCGGGGATGTCGATCCACTGTGAAGTCATGCCTGTCTCCGTCTGGTTTGCTGCTGAATACCATCACGAGGCGCAACGCGCCGTTGAACAGGTGCGACCGGCCAAGGGCGCGGGAGTTCGCGAGGTGCACGCTGAGCATCCGGCAGTTCACCGGTTGGAAATGGCAAACGGGCGGAACAATGGCGCTTCCCGCCAGGGTCACACGCACCAGGGGCAGGCCGTCCGCTACCATGTCGGGCCGTGCCGGCTTACCGTAACCGATCCATCCACAGGGAGACCCAACATGCCCCAGGCGACCGACGCCCTGACTCCGCGCGATGAAGCAGACGGCCAGCGCCTCTATCGCAAGATCGCCTGGCGGCTGATCCCGTTTCTCTGCTTCTGCTACCTGGCGGCTTACCTGGACCGCATCAACGTCGGCTTCGCCAAGCTGCAGATGGCCGATCAGTTGCAGCTCAGCGAAGCGGCGTTCGGCCTGGGTGCAGGCCTGTTTTTCGTGGGCTACATCCTCTTCGAGGTGCCCAGCAACCTGATTCTCAAGCGCGTCGGTGCGCGGGTCTGGATTGCACGGATCATGATCACCTGGGGCGTGTTGTCGGCATGCACCATGCTGGTCACCACGCCGGGGCAGTTCTACGTGGTGCGCCTGCTGCTGGGTGTCGCTGAGGCGGGCTTTCTGCCGGGCGTGCTCTACTACCTGACCCTGTGGTTTCCGACCTACCGCCGTGGGCGGATCATCGCGCTGTTCATGATCGGACTGCCGCTGTCGAGCGTAATCGGCGCGCCCTTGTCCGGCTGGATTCTCGGCGCCTTCGATCAGGTGCAAGGGCTGCGTGGCTGGCAATGGCTGTTTTTGCTCGAAGGGATTCCCAGCGTGCTGCTCGGGCTGCTGGCCTTGCGCATGCTGCCCGACGGCCCGAAGCGCGCCGACTGGCTGGACATCAAAGAACAGGGCCAGGTGCTGCGCGACCTCACACTCGACGAGGCGCAGAGCCCTGCCAGTGGCGAGACCTTTCGCCAGGGCTTCTTCAACCTCAAGGTCTGGATGCTCGGCGGCATCGACTTCGCGATCTTGCTGAGCGCCTATGCCCTGGGCTTCTGGATGCCGACCTTTATCCGCAATGCCGGTGTCAGTGATGTGTCGGAAATCGGCCTGCTGACCGCCGTACCCAGCATCGCCGCGGTGCTCGGCATGCTGGCCCTCGGCGCCAGCTCCGACCGTTTCCGCGAGCGACGCTGGCACATCATCCTGCCGTTCTGGATCGGCGCCGCAGCGATGGCAACCAGTACCGCATTCACCGACAACGTGGTCATGACCGTGCTGCTCTTTTCCATTGCCCAGGCGGCAATCATCGGCGCGGTTCCGGTGTTCTTCAGCCTGCCGGCGACCTTTCTCACCGGCACTGCGGCAGCGACCGGCTTCGCCCTGGCCTGCTCGTTGGCGAACATCGCCGGGCTGGTCAGCAATACGGTGATTGGCGTCACGCTCGATATCACCGGAGAAAGCGGTGCGGCGCTGTGGTTCTTCGCGGCGTGTCTGCTGCTCGGCTCGCTGCTGGTGATCGCGCTGCCGCCGAAGGTGGTGAATCGCTAATCGCGCCGCTTGGGCAGCAAGTCGAAATTCGAGACGGCGGAGCGTGGCCGTGCCTCCGCCCCGCCCTATGGCTAGCGCTCCGGGCGATCCTGGTTGTCGCGCTTCAGCGCGTCTTCGTCGCTGACCTTATCCGCCATGTCCGGCGGCACGTCGTAGGCGCCGCCTGGCACGTCGTCACGATCGCCTCCGGCAGCCTCGCCGTTTGTGGTCCTGCCTGCCTGGTCGATGCGCTCATCGTTGCGATCGTTGATCGTTTCCAGGTTTTCCTTGCCGCGTTCGGATTGATTCATGGGACCTCCGTCTGGTTGCTCATTCGGACACCGCTCGGCATCCCTCTGGTTAGGAAGGCGGCCGATCGAAGAAGTTGCACGCAGGATCGCCTCGCAGCGATGACTTGGCCATTCGGCAGGCGCGCTGAACTAATCCAGCCAGGTGCAGGCCAAAAAACCATCTGGGGATTCCCCAACTGCCACCGTGTGAAGTTATGCAACTGACTCGAAGCCTGCCCGTCGATACCACGCCCGTTGTCGCCGAGACAGCGCCGTCCAAGGAGCTGTATTTCGCCCTGCTCGATGCACCGGCCAATGAAGCCGTGCGCGAACGTGCCGCCGAATACCTGTGCAGCCAGCTGAATGGCGCCTCCGCGCTCCCCTGCGACCTGCCAGAAGGTCCGGCCGGGCTCGCGGATTGGCTGGACGCACACACTGCGAAGGTCGGTGGGCAATACCAGGCCTATCTCGACGAACGCCGCGCCGGCGGGCCACGCCGCTACTTCACCAGCAAGGCCCATGCGCTGCACTTTCTGCGCGGCGTGGCGCCGACCAAACTGGTCGACGGGGCCTGGCTGTACGGCCTGCTGCAACGCTGGGACGACGCGCGCTTCACCTCGCTGATCCAGACCTATCTCGAAGAGCTGGGCGAAGGTCAGCCGGAAAAGAACCACGTGGTGCTCTACCGCAAGCTGCTCGCCAGCCAGGGCTGTGATGACTGGCAGAACCTGGATGACGACAACTTCGTCCAGGGCGCCATCCAGCTGGCGCTGGCCGAGCACGCCGAGCAGTTTTTGCCTGAAGTGATCGGCTTCAATCTCGGCTACGAACAGCTTCCGCTGCATCTGCTGATCAGCTCCTACGAGCTCACCGAGCTGGGCATCGATCCCTACTATTTCACCCTGCATGTGACGGTCGATAACGCCGACAACGGCCATGCGAAGAAGGCCATCCAGGGCTTGCTCGCGGCCTGGCCACAGGTGGGCGACAGCGACGATTTCTATCGCCGGGTCATGAACGGCTATCGCCTCAACGATCTCGGTGCGAGCACGCTTTCGGTGATAAGCGGTTTCGAGCCCGAGCAGGAAGTGCTGCGCGTGCTGGAAAAGAAGGCCGGCGTTGGCCAGTTCGTGCATTCGGACTATTGCCGCTTCGACGGCCGTACCGTGAACCAGTGGCTGGCCGAGCCCGAGCAGATTCCACAATTCATCGAGACGCTGCAACGCCGCAGCTGGATCAGGCGCCACGAAGATCCACAGAACAGCCGCTTCTGGCAGCTTATTACCGGCGAACAGGCGCCGATGTTCGGCGTTTTCAGCGCCCACGAGCAGCAGCTGATCCACGACTGGATTGCTGGCGACTGGCTGGCCGAGCAGCCGCCCACCCGTGGCAAGCCACACCCCTCGCTCGCTCAACGTCAGGTGCCGTTCAGCAACCGTCGTCGGACGCCCGCCGAGCGGCCAGCAAAGCCGGCGCTGGTGCAGCAAGGCCAATCGGGCAGCGACTTCGATCAGGAAACCTTGCTGCTGGAACAACAACTGGCGCAGCTGCCGACACGCGAGGCACGCATGCGGCACCTCCTGCCGCTATTGGCCCCAACCCGTCACCACAGCGCGGCTGGACTGCTTGCCACCCGCATCTTCACCGGATTGTTCAACTGAGGCGAATGCGCCATGGAATCTGACATGACTACGGAAACTGCCCAGGACCGCGCACTGTTGCACCTGGCTCAGGCGCTGCGCGAGCGCGGCTATCACTTCATCACGCCAACACCGCTGACCCATGAACGGGTCAACAGCCGGGTAGAGAACCAACTGGCAAACGACATCACTGGAGTGTTTGGCTGGAGCCGGCCTTTCCAGCATGAGCTGCTGCCACCGGCGGTCTTCAGCCTCATGGACCAGGCCGGTGTGTTGGCCCCCTGTGATTCCCGCTGGCGCAGCCGGGTGCGGATGTCGAGCCTGGATGGCCAGTTGTTCGTGCATTCGGCCTACCCCACCGATGCGGCGGATGCCGTGTTCTTCGGACCCGACACCTACCGGTTCGCCAACGCCATTCAGTGCCACCTCAACACTCATCAGGGCCACATCGGACGTGCCGTGGACATTGGTTGCGGCTCGGGTGCCGGCGCGATTCTTACGGCGCTGGCACGGCCACAGGCAGAGGTGCTGGCAGTGGACATCAACCCTTCCGCACTGCGCCTGACCCGCATCAACGCGGCGCTGGCCGGGGTCGACAACCTCAAAGCCCGCCACAGCGACCTGCTCAGTGACGTCGACGGCGAATTCGACCTGATCCTGGCCAACCCGCCCTATCTGGTCGATCCCGACGAACGTGCCTACCGCCACGGTGGCGGCCCCCTGGGGGCAGGACTGTCCCTGGCCATCTTCGACAGCGCACTGCAGCGCCTCGCCCCGTGCGGCACCTTGCTGCTCTATACCGGCGTGGCGATGACGGGCAATCAGGACCCCTTCCGCCGCGAAATCGAGCAACGCCTCGAAGGTCGTGGCCTGGAATGGCGATACCGGGAAGTGGACCCCGACGTGTTCGGCGAGGAGCTGCTCGACGGCGCCTATACCGAGTGCGACCGGATCGCAGCCGTGGTGCTGGAAGTGACGCGCCCGGCGGGCTGACGTGACCCCTTGAAGAACGCTTCGCGGTTTTCCACGGGGTGGCCATCCACCCTACGACCGGCCAGGCGTAGGGGTGGACAACGCCGCAGGCGTATCCACGCGTACCAGGACCTTTATATGGGCAGCAGCATCAGACAGGCCGACAAAGTGACAAGGGAGCCGAGTGTGGATAGCAGCACCACGCGCGACACCCGCGACGCCTCGCGGCCATAGAACTCGGCGAGCATGTAAGGCCCGGTGCCGGTAGGCAGCGCGCTGAGCAACAGCGCCGAATACGCCCATAGCGGCGGCAGCTCGAAAACCTCAAAAGCCAGATACCAGGTGATCAGCGGCTGGACCACGAGCTTCAACGTGACCAACGGCCATACGCCACTGACCTTGCCCCCCGGCTGCGGTTGCGCCAGGAACAAGCCCAGCGAAACCAGCGCACAGGGTGCCGCCGCTGCACCCAGCAACTTCAGCAGCGTCGCCACCGGCACCGGCAGGTCCAACCCGCTCGTAGCCCATATCCCACCCAGCATGGGCGCCACCACCAGCGGGTTGCGCAGCAGCGCGAGGCTCACCTTTCGCAGCGTCTGCTGGAAGCCCTGCCCGGCATGCAAGCCGGTTTCCACACACGCCAGCGCAATGGCGAACAGCACGCAGACGACCACGATGCACGCGACCATGGCCGGCTGCAGGGCTTCATCGCCCAGCACCAGCATGCACAGCGGAATGCCGATGTAGCCGGTGTTGGCATAGGACGCACCGAGCGCATCGAGACTGGCGTCGGCCAGCGGCTGTTTCTGCAACAGGCTATAACCGAGGGTAAAGCCGAACACGCCAAGACAGCCCACCGAGAAGGCCGTGATGAAGCCCGGCTGCCAGAGCTGCTCCCAGGTGGAATTGGCGACGACGCTGAACAGCAGCGCCGGCAATCCCAGCCAGACCACGAACCGGTTCAGCTCGGAGGCGCCCGTCGGACCCATGCGGCCGGTGCGACGGCACAGGTACCCCAGGAAAATCAGGGCGAAGACTGGAAGGACGACATTGACGACGGCGGACATGGATTCTCATTGGGTAGTGGCCGCCAGGGATGGCGGTACGGGGCAGCCCGAGACGGGCGGCAACAGACCTTAGCAAAAAATGGCTTATCGCATTCCCTGCGCGACGATTCCACTAACCCTCCTGATGGGGCGTTTTGTGTCGTCTGATGGTCTGTGCAAAGAAAAACAGAGCAAACGCGCCATAAGCACCTCGTAGGGAGGCCGGGCAGCTTCTGTGCAAGCCAATCAAGCGAGCGATAAGCATCTTCAGTCCTACATCCTTGCTTAGCTTGTAAGCGCACGGCCCGGCAGACGACACCGGATCGCCCCTTTCAGGAGGCCGAGCACAGGTGATGTGGAAGGGGCTGAGCGGCATGGATGCCGCGAGAGCCGCGATGGGCCAGGGACGGCCCTTCGCGGCGGGCCCCTGGAATGTCACCGGAGCGAGGGAACCCCGGCGCAGCCGGGGCCGGATGCAGGGGCAAGACTTTTTGGTTCCTTTTGGGGCGACTGCCAAAAGGGACTCGCCCAGCAGGGCGAAACCAATGCCTCAGCTAACCCGCCCACCAAGGTAACCACTCAGCCACAAAGGATCGATTCAACGGTCGAGTAGGGTAACGCGCAGTTGCGCGAGCAGCCCAAAAGCTCCGCAGCCAAGCCCGCTCCCACAACACAGTGATACGCAGGACCAAGGCGTTTTTTGGCTCCTTTGGCAGACCGTCCATTCGGGCGACTGCCATAAGAGACTCGCCCAGCAGGGCGAAACCAATCCATCAAACAGCTCGGTAATCACCTAGGCCTTCAAAACCAACCAACGCCGCCCCTTCCGCCTCGGTCACCGCCGAGATGTTCCTCTAATGCAGCATCGTCGATGGACTGTAGCCATTCGGCTCCGCCCGCCCCGCCGCAAACTTCGCCTCGACCTTTCCACGCATCGCCTGCGGCTCCTGCGGAAAGCCGCTGCGGTCGCTGTAGTCCCACTCGGTGATCAAATGACTCTCGCTCGCCAGGCCCTTCGCACAGGAAATATCCAGCGCGGTGATGCCAGCTACAGCGCCAGCGGCAATGGCCGCATTGACTTGCTCGGTGCCGTTTTCGATGCTCAACCCCAGCCCGACAAGATCCAGCGCATCGCCGCCGATACGGCCATAGATCCACGGCTTGGGGTCGTCGGTCAGCAACAGGCCGACGCCGGTGGCGATTTCCCGGGCACCGCAGGCGCGGATCAGCCCCTCGTTGCCGGGCACGCCTAGAAACCGAGCCAGCTTGCCGGGCATCAGCACCTCGGCCAGCCCCAGCCCGATGCTGAACCAGCCGAGGCCACGGGCCAGCGTGCGGGCAGAATGGTTGGTGTGGGTGACACGGTGTGGAACGCTCATAAAAGTACCTCCTCAGTAGCCGCCTCAAGTGGCGAGACCGGCACTATCGGGCCCTGTGAGAACGCTGCAAGCGAGGCGATGCCCAGCGCAGCCGTCGTCACAGGGTCTGGCTCAGGGTTTGAGAACGACCTTGATGCAGCCGTCGTGCTTGTCGCGGAAGGTCTTGTACATCTCAGGGCCCTGCTCAAGGCTGACGCTGTGGGTGATGACGAAGGATGGGTCGATCTGACCTTCCTGAATCCGCTTGAGCAGGTCGTCGGTCCAGCGGTTGACGTGGGTCTGGCCCATGCGGAAGGTCAGTGCCTTGTTCATCGCCGCACCAAAGGGGATCTTGTCGATCAGGCCACCATAGACGCCGGGTATCGAGATGATGCCCCCGGGCCGGCAGACATAGATCATCTCGCGCAGCACGTGGGGGCGATCGCTCTCCATCATCAGCGCCTGCTTGGCGCGGTCGTACATCGAGTCCACCGAGCGCGCCGCATGCGCCTCCATGCCCACCGAGTCAATGCACTTTTCCGGTCCCTTGCCGCGGGTCAGCTCCTTGAGGCGTTCAAGCACGCTCTCCTCATCGAAGTTGATGGTAATGGCGCCGCCGGCGCGGGCCATGGACAGGCGCTCGGGCACATGATCGATGCAGATGACCTGTTCGGCGCCCATCATCAGCGCGCTGCGAATGGCGAACTGACCAACAGGACCTGCGCCCCAGACGGCCACGGTATCGGTGGGCTGGATATCGCACTGCGCCGCGGCCTGCCAGCCGGTGGGCAGGATGTCGCCGAGGAACAGCACCTGTTCATCGGTCATGCCATCCGGAACCACGACGGGGCCGACATCGGCATAGGGCACACGGACATATTCCGCCTGGCCGCCGGCATAGCCGCCGGTGAGGTGGGTGTAGCCGTAGAGACCGGCGGTGGTATGGCCGAAAACTTTATCAGCCACGTCCTTGTTGCGGTTGGTGCGCTCGCACACCGAGAAATTGCCGCGCCGGCACTGGTCGCATTCACCGCAAACGATGGTGAAAGGCACCACCACGCGATCGCCGACCTTGAGCTTTTTGTTCGCCGAGCCGACCTCCATCACCTCACCCATGAACTCGTGGCCCATGATGTCGCCGTGCTTCATGCCGGGCATGAAGCCGTCGTACAGGTGCAGGTCAGAGCCACAGATGGCGCAGGACGACACCTTGATAATGGCGTCGCGGGGATCCTCGATAGACGGATCAGGGACGTGGTTGTCGCAGCGGATGTCATGCTTGCCATGCCAGCGAAGAGCTCTCATTGGAAAAATTCTCCTGGTTCGGTGTTCGGAAACGCCGCCGTGATGGTTCTTCCTGATGTCTTCGCCGCGGTGCGGCAGCTGCTCCTGCCCCGACTGCTGCCCTTTGGCGGGGTTGCGGCGTGCGTGCTATCAGATTTTTAGTGTCCGCAGCTGCCGCAGAGTTGCCTGCAATCGACACGCTGCAGCTGAATCGCCGACGGACTGCAAGGGTTGCGACGGCTACGGGCTCTGCCCGGATAGCGTCGCGAAAGCCGCCACAGCGCGTCGCAGACCGCTGTGGCAGCGCGTCGGCCTAGCAGGTCTTGTTCGGCTTCACCGAGGCATAACCGTTGCGGTAGCTCGGGTACTGAGGGGACCAGCCAAGCGCCCGGGCGCGGGCGTTGCTGCAACGCTTGCTGCCGGCACGACGGGTCATGGTCTGCTCGGACCAGTGGCTGACACCGAGCCGCTCGCGCAGCCAGTCGATCACCTCGTGCAGGGGGGCCGGATCGTCGTCCACGCCAAGGTAGCAGTCCTCCAGCGTGCCACCGGCCAGATCGGTCTGCAGCAGGCATGCGAGCAGCGCGGCGGCATCATCGCGATGGATACGGTTGCTGTACTGCGGCGGATCGCGCTCGACACGCAGCCCCGAACGGACCTGATTCTGCATCCAGGGCCGTGTCGGGTCGTAGAGTCCCGCCATCCGCACCCGTGTCGCCGGGAACCCGCAGTCCAGCGCCAGCTGTTCGGCCTCAAGCATCACCTGTCCGGTATAGCCGGTGGGCTCGGTGGCCGAGTTCTCATCGATCCACTCGCCACCATTCTGCGCATAGACCCCTGTGCTGGAGAGAAAAAACAGCCGCCGCGGATCTTGTCCGCGCTGGCGCAGCCAATCGAGGGAGTTGCGCAATCCCTCGACATAGGCCTGGCGGTAACCGGGTTCATCGTGCTGGGTGGCCGAGGCGGCATACACCAGATAGTCCAGCTTGCCGTTGGGCCAGCCGCGGGGAACCTCCGCTGACAGGAGGTCACCCTTGACCGGCAGGATCGGCACCGGAAGACTTGCAGCCTGGCGGCGCAGACCGTAAACCGTCCAGCCTGCGCGGCTCAGCTGCAGACCGAGGCGAATACCGACGTCGCCGCAGCCGGCGATCATTACAGAGGGACGAGTTGCCATGGCGGTTGCTCCGTAACCGTTGCGGGCCACCGATTCGGCCCGACTGCATCGAGTGTACTGCTGCGCAGGGCTTTTCCGCTTGTCACTTTATAAGGGAACGGATGCTGGCCAGTTGGTTCGAACACGAGCAAAGGCTATGCTAGCCAGCAACCTGATGGAATAACACTATGACACTGACCGAATTGCGCTACATCGTCACGCTCGCCCAGGAATCACATTTCGGCCGTGCCGCCGAACGTTGCCACGTCAGCCAGCCCACCCTCTCGGTAGGGGTAAAGAAGCTCGAGGACGAGCTCGGCGTGCTGATTTTCGAGCGGACCAAGAGCGCAGTGCGGCTAACACCTGTCGGTGAAGGCATCGTCACCCAGGCGCAAAAGGTACTGGAGCAGGCGCAGAGCATTCGCGAACTGGCCCAGGCTGGCAAGAACCAGCTGGCCTCGCCGCTCAAGGTTGGCGCCATCTATACCGTCGGCCCCTACATGTTTCCGCATCTGATCCCGCAGCTGCATCGCGTGGCGCCGGACATGCCGCTGTACATCGAGGAAAACTTCACCCACATCCTGCGCGACAAGCTGCGCACCGGCGAGCTGGACGCGATCATCATCGCGCTGCCGTTCCAGGAAGCCGATGTTCTCACGCTGCCGCTGTATGACGAGCCCTTCTATGTGCTGATGCCGGCCGGCCATCCCTGGTCGAAGCGGGAAACCATCGACAGCGAGATGCTCAACGACAAAAGCCTGCTGCTGCTCGGCGAAGGCCACTGCTTCCGTGACCAGGTTCTCGAAGCCTGCCCCACCACCCGCAAGGGCGAGGCGCCGAGCCACACCACGGTGGAGTCCTCGTCGCTGGAAACCATCCGCCACATGGTTGCCTCGGGCCTGGGCGTATCGATCCTGCCGTTGTCGGCAGTCGACAGTCACCACTATTCCGCTGGCGTGCTGGACATCCGCCCGCTGACCCCACCGGTGCCGTTCCGTACCGTGGCCATCGCCTGGCGCGCCAGCTTCCCGCGGCCGAAGGCCATCGAAGTGCTGGCTGACTCCATTCGCCTGTGCTCGGTTGCCAAGCCGCCCGCCGCGACCGCCTGAGCCCATGAGCGAGCTGGCGGCGGTGCCGGTTACCGCACTCAAGGGCGTGGGCGCGGCGCTGGCCGAAAAGCTCGCCCGGGTCGGCCTGGAAACCCTTCAGGACCTGCTGTTCCACCTGCCGCTGCGCTATCAGGACCGCACCCGCATCGTGCCGATCGGTGCGCTGCGTCCCGGTCAGGACGCTGTGATCGAAGGCACCGTGACCGGCGCCGATATCGTCATGGGCCGCCGCCGCAGCCTGCTGGTACGCCTGCATGACGGCAGCGGCAGCCTCAGCCTGCGCTTCTACCATTTCAGCCAGGCGCAGAAGGAAGCCCTCAAGCGCGGCACCCAGGTGCGCTGCTACGGCGAGGCCCGCCCCGGCGCCTCGGGGCTGGAGATCTACCACCCCGAATACCGCGCGCTGACTGACAGCGAGCCGGTGGCTGTCGAGCAGACCCTGACGCCCATCTACCCGACCACCGAAGGCCTGACCCAACAACGCCTGCGCCAGCTCACCGCCCAGGCCCTGGCACGGCTCGGCCCGCACAGCCTGCCGGACTGGCTGCCCGACGAGCTGACCCGTGATTACCAGCTGGCCAAGCTCGACGAGGCGATCCGCTACCTGCACCGGCCGCCGCCAGACGCTGATCTTGAAGAACTTGCCGAGGGCCGCCACTGGGCCCAGCACCGCCTGGCCTTCGAAGAACTGCTGACTCACCAGCTCTCCATGCAACGCCTGCGTGAAAGCAGCCGCGCCCAGCACGCGCCGCCGCTGCCTGTCGCCCGCGACCTGCCGCAGCGTTACCTGCAGAACCTGGGCTTCCAGCCCACCTGTGCCCAGCAGCGAGTCGGTGCGGAGATCGCCTACGACCTGGCCCAGGACGAGCCCATGCTGCGCCTGGTGCAGGGCGACGTGGGCGCCGGCAAGACGGTGGTCGCCGCCCTTGCCGCGCTGCAGGCGCTGGAAGCGGGCTACCAGGTGGCCCTGATGGCGCCCACCGAAATCCTTGCTGAACAGCACTACCTGACCTTCTGCAAATGGCTGGAACCGCTGGGCATCGAGGTCGCCTGGCTGGCAGGCAAGCTCAAGGGCAAGGCGCGCACAGCCGCACTGGAGCGCATCGCGGTCGGCTGCCCCATGGTGGTGGGCACCCACGCGCTGTTTCAGGATGAAGTGCAGTTCCGCCGCCTGGCCCTGGTGATCATCGACGAACAGCATCGCTTCGGCGTGCAGCAACGCCTGGCGCTGCGCCGCAAGGGCGTCGAGGGCCGGCTCTGCCCGCACCAGCTGATCATGACCGCCACGCCGATCCCGCGAACCCTGGCGATGAGCGCCTACGCCGACCTGGACACTTCGATCCTCGACGAGCTGCCACCGGGCCGCACCCCGGTGAATACCGTGCTGGTGGCCGACAGCCGTCGCCTGGAAGTCATCGAGCGGGTGCGCTCGGCCTGCAACGAAGGGCGCCAGGCCTACTGGGTCTGCACCCTGATCGAAGAATCCGAGGAGCTGACCTGCCAGGCGGCGGAAACCACCTTCGAAGACCTCAGCGCCGCCCTCGGTGGGCTGCATGTCGGGCTGATCCATGGCCGCATGAAACCGGCCGAAAAAGCCGCGGTGATGGCCGAATTCAAGGAAGGCCGCCTGCAACTGCTGGTCGCCACCACCGTCATTGAGGTCGGCGTGGACGTCCCCAACGCTAGCCTGATGATCATCGAAAACCCCGAGCGGCTGGGCCTGGCCCAGTTGCACCAGCTACGTGGGCGGGTCGGCCGTGGCAGCGCCGCCAGCCATTGCGTGCTGCTCTATCACCCGCCGCTGTCACAGATCGGCCGCGAACGGCTGGCGATCATGCGCGAGACCTGCGATGGCTTTGTCATCGCCGAAAAGGACCTGGAGCTGCGCGGCCCTGGCGAAATGCTGGGCACCCGGCAGACCGGCCTGTTGCAGTTCAAGGTCGCCGACCTGATGCGTGACGCCGATCTGCTCCCCGCCGTCCGAGATGCTGCGCAAGCGCTGCTGGCACATTGGCCGCAACACGTCAGCCCGCTGCTGGAGCGCTGGCTGCGCCACGGCCAGCAGTACGGTCAGGTCTGACGCTCGTCGGTAAAGCCTGACCGCTTTAAACCTGACGCTATACTGCGCCGCACGGGAATAAGACGGATCATGCTCATGAACTCGGCTGTCGACACAACAAACCCCCTAACCTTGCCTTCGCTGATCGTTCAACTTCTGGACAAGCTGGCATTGCCCTATCGCACCCGCGAGGACAGCGCGGTGCTGGACCCGGCCCAACGCGTACAGGCGATCCTGGTCGATGACGCGATCGGCGCGCTGCTGGTGCTGTATCCCCGTGACCACCTTCTTGACCTTTCGCGCCTGAGCGAGCTGACCGGACGCCAGCTTTCGGCAGTCAAGCCGGACCGGCTGACACGCATGCTGGCCAAGCACAGCCTGCAGGTGTTACCTGGCCTGCCGCCGCTGACCAGCTCCCCGTGCCTCTACGAGGAACGTCTCCTGCAACAGCCGGTGCTCCTGCTTGAAAGCGGCTATCCCGGCGTGCTCCTGGAAATGGCCAGCACTGACGTCAAGACGCTGTTGAACAAGGCCAGCGCCGGGCAGTTTGCCGTCCCGCTGAGCGGTATTCATCCCAACCTCGACAGGCCCGACGACGACGGTGCCGAGATCGCACAGGCCGTACAGAGCTTTACCGCGCGTCGCATCCAGAAACGCCTGGAAGAAACCATCGAGATTCCGCCGCTGGCCCACACGGCACAAAAGATCATCAAGCTGCGTGTCAACCCCGACGCCAGCGTCGACGACATCACTGGCGTCGTGGAAACCGATCCGGCTCTTGCGGCGCAGGTGGTCAGCTGGGCGGCTTCACCCTACTACCGCGCACCCGGCAAGATCCGCTCGGTGGAAGACGCCATCGTGCGTGTGCTTGGCTTCGATCTGGTGATCAACCTGGCGCTGGGGCTCGCGCTGGGCAAGACTCTGAGCCTGCCCAAGGATCAGCCGCAACAGGCCACGCCCTACTGGCAGCAGGCGATCTATACCGCCGCGGTAATCGAAGGCCTGAACCGTGCGATTCCACGCCCGCAGCGCCCGGAGGCTGGGCTCAGCTACCTGGCGGGGCTGCTGCACAACTTCGGTTACCTGGTACTGGCCCACGTGTTTCCGCCGCACTTCTCGCTGATCTGCCGGCACCTGGAGGTCAATCCGCACCTGACCCACAGCGTGGTGGAGCAGCACTTGCTGGGTATTACCCGGGAACAGATTGGCTCCTGGTTGATGCGCTACTGGGGCATGCCGGACGAGTTGTCCACCGCCCTGCGCTTCCAGCATGACCCCGATTACCAGGGCGAGCACGCCGGCCATGCGAACCTGGTATGCCTCGCCGTGCGCCTGCTGCGCAACCGGGGTATCGGCTCCGGTCCTTACAACGAGATCCCGCAAGGCCTCTTCGATCGCCTCGGGTTGACCCGCGAGAAGGCCAACGAGGTGGTCACCCGGGTGCTTGACGCCGAAGCCGCCCTGCGCGCCCTGGCCACCCAGATAAACCCGGCGCAATAAGACCGGGCGAAGTCCGAGGCGGCACCGCCCCGGACTTCGCCACGACCAGCGGGTGCGACCGCCGCTAACCCTCGGCGCGGAAACTCACCCGCGCATCCACCAGACCGTCGCCCACCTGGGTGATGCTGACCTCGGCAAGACTGGCACCGGCTGCCTGCAGCTGGTCGAACCAGGTCAGCAACGTCGAATATGACGCACCAGGAAGGGTGACCTGCAAGCTGCCATCGTTGCCATTGTCGAAGCTCTCGATGGCCAGGCCGCTCTGCTGGGCACTCTGAGTGACCAGCCCCTGCAGTTGCTCGGGTGCCAGAGAGACCGGATTGCTGCGCGACATCTGCCGCGCGAGCTCAGTGTTCTGCTCGAGATAGGCATGCAGCTCGCGCTCCTGCTGAAAGTACGCCTGCGCATCGCGCACACGCTGCTGTGCCGGCTGCCAGAGCAGCACATAGAACAGCACCACCAGCAGGAAGGCCCCCAGCAGGGTCAGCGACAGTCGTTCGCGCGGTTGCAGCCGCTGCCAGCGCAACCACAGCGGCGATTCGGCCAGGCGTACCCGCATCTGCTGTTTCAGGTTCATCCCCTGCCTCCAATCACAACACGTGCGCTGACGGCGTCACCGTCGCGGCTGGCCGAGCCGAGCTGAACGCTCTCCCCCGTTTCACCCAGCCGCTGGCGCAACTGCTCGAGTACCGCGAAATCGCTGGCCCGCACCTGCAGGGCCAGATCGCCCCGGGCCTGGTTGTAATCCAGTTGGCCGATCGACACCGGAATGCCTTCGCCCAGTGCCAGCGCCACCTCGTTCAGCAGCCGCATGAATTCTGCCGAGGCGCCGGCGCTCTGACCGATGTGTTCGTCGAACTGGGCGCGCAGGTTGACGATGCGGCGGTCCTCTGGAAACAGCTCGGTGTACAGCGCGCGACTGGCTTCGGCATAGCGCTCTGCCTGGCTGTCCAGCGTCCAGGCCTGGACCAGGTTGAACACCAGCTGCACCGCCAGCACCAGGGCCAGCACGATCATCACCGGCTTCCACCGGCCAAGGCCCGTCCCTGCGGCCTGTATGGCGAAGTCGCCCTGGGCCAGGTTCAACGCAGCGGCGCGCCCCGCGGCAAGAAAGCGATAGGGGCTCTCCACCTGCCCGTACTCATCCAGCGGGGATGGTCCCTCGGCCATGGTGCCATGGCCACGAAGAGGCCCAGGGCATTGCCCGGCCAGATGCGGCCATTGCGTGCTGTCGAAGGCCAGCCGGGCTTCCGGGCTGCCGCCAAGCAATGCACGCCCGTCAATGAACAGCAGCTGGGTTCCATCGCGCGGCAGCAGGTCGGCGTCGACGTGGATGGCGACGATGGTCAGGCCGCCGGCCCGCAAGTCGTCCAGCCATCCCGCGAGCAGCTGACGCCGGATGGCAATGACCCGACGCCGCCCATCCTCCAGCGCATCGCCATGGGTCAGGTGCAGGTCATCGACGTTTTCAGCGAGCAGCTCTTCCACCGCATAGGCCAGCGCCTGGTTGACCCAGCGCGCCTTGCGCGTCGGCAGGTTGACTGCGAACGAACTGCAGACCTCCGCCGGCAGAACCAGGGTGATGGCCGCTGGTGCTCGCTCGATAACGCTCGCCAGCGGCATCCAGCCCTCGTCGCCCTCGCCCGGCAGCCAGTAGACGCGGCTATCGCTGTCGATCCGGGCGCCGCAGTCAGCGGGCAGAAACAGGCAGTCCATCGGCTATCGATCTCCATCACTTGTTAATCGGGGCAGCCGTGGCGGCTGCCCCAGGTTGCGCTGCAGCACGCGGACTTCGCCGCTGTCTTCGCGCCGCAACTGGCTCACCAGGGCCAGGCGGCGGTCAGCCAGGCGCACCTCGCTGATGGCCTGGAAGAATTGACTGGTCACAGCAAGGTTGGTGCCCTGCAGTTGGACACCACCAAGCGCAGGTTGCGCCATGAAGCTGGCCGTGTCACGAAACGGAGCCGCCTGGCGCGCCTTGACCAGCGATTCGGCAGCGCTGGGGCTGAGGCTGTCGGCAAGGCTGGACAGCACAGTGACACTGGCCGTGTTGACGTTCAGCGGCGTATCGGCTGGCAAGGCGGCGACGTGGGGCGCCAGACGCTGAAAATCCTCGTCGCGCATGCCAAGCAACAGGCGCAGCTCGGAGAGATCCTCCAGCCGTCTGCCCGCCGTGCGGTACGGCGGATCGAGTAGCAGATAGGCGTTGTCCTCCGCGCCCAGTTTACCGCTGGGTTGCTGATCGCTGTCCAGCCAGTCGACCAGGCGTTCCCCATAGGGCTCGGTGATCTGCAGGCGCAGCAGCAGGCGTCGGAACTGCGCCAGCGCCGCCGCGTTGGGCTGCTGTTGCTGCACCAGGCTGTTGAGATTGAAGCGCCCAGCCAGGTCCTCGATACGCACCTGCACCTGACCCTGCCCTTCGTCGAGGTCGTAGGCCGGTTGCGGCAGCGCCCAGGGTTCGAGCAGGTGATCTACGGCCGGTTGCCCGGTGCCATTGCCCGAGGCCTGCAAATCGCCGCGCAGCATCGTCTGCGCAAGGGCTTCACCGCCCAGCGCGTAGTGCCAGGCCTGGCGCGCCTGCATCTGGTTGCCGGTGCCGCGAATCGACAGCTGCTGACGGGCGATCATCCCGGCGCAGACCACGGTAACGATCGCCACCACCAGCAAGACGGTAATCAGCGCGACGCCGCGCTGGGCTTTCATTGCATCTCTCCCACGCCACCGGGCTCCGGCACGCCCTGCGAGTCCGGCTGGATGAACTCGGGCGCCGGCGTCGGCCCGTCCGGCAGCCGCAGCAGCCGGGTGATGGTGCCGTAGCGTTGATGGTCGAACGATACCTCGACGGCGATCGGCAAGCGGCGCGCCTGTTCATCCGGGTCACCGCGACCAAACTCGAACGGCGGCCACTCCTCGTGCCAGGTGTTTTCCGCATCCAGATATCGCAACCGCAGCGCAAGCACGTTGTCGAGCACCGGCTGCACCCGTGGCTCACTGTCGACGTCGCGATCGAGCACAACCCAGTAAAGGCGCTCCAGTCTGTCGCCGGCCAGGCGCCAGCGCACCCGTTGCAGGTTGGCCCGGCGCATCCCGGTGGGGTTGCGCCAACCGCTGCGGGTAAACTCCAGCGACACCCCATCCTCGGCACCGGACGACTGGCCGATAAAGGCGTTCTGTTCATCACCATAGCCGTCGCGCACCGGTCGCGGCACGGCCTGAACGAGGTCACGCTCAAGACTCCACATCGCGCGGCCCAGCTCACGCAGCTGGATTTCCTGGGCGCGCACCACCTCGTCACTGCGCATCACCGCTTCAAGCATGCGGTAGGTGGCAAGCCCCAAGAGCGCAAACAGCGCGATGGCGATCAGCAGCTCCAGCAGCGTGAAGCCGCCCATGACGCCCCGCCTGGCAGACCGGTTGCTCATGGGTCGACGCCAACAAAGCCGGTGAGGCTGGTGACCGCACGATCTTCAACGGAGCCGGCCCCTGAGCCGCGACGCCCTTCAGCCGCGGCCACCCAGACGCGGATACGCAGCAGGCCAGGCGTGCCGCTGGTTTGCACTTCGCTCAGGGTCTGCCATTGGCGCCCGCCGAACTCCAGCGCCAGGTCCTCTCGCCCAAGGCTCGGGGCCGGTTGTTGCAGCTGCAGTTCGGTCATGCGGTTGTCGGCGATCCAGCCGGCCAGCGTCAGGGCCTCCAGTCGTCCGGCGTTGCTTACGCTGCGCCCGACTGCAGTCAGTACGACGGCTGCGACGATAGCGAAGATGGCCAGCGCCACCAGCACCTCGAGCAGGGTAAAGCCGCCCGAACGCAGCGGGCGGCGGCTCATCGACGGACTTCCACAGGCGCCGCGACAGGCATGCGAAAGCCATCGCTGGTCACCTTCCAGCGAGTGCCACCGGGGCGCTGGTCGGACAGAGTCAGGGTAAAGGGAGACAGTTCGCCGCTGGACAGGACCAGCAGCTGTGGCTGGACCCTTGGCGCACGTCGGCGCTCACGGTCTCTGTCATCGGAAAGCCCGGCCGGGTCGTCCTCCCCTTTGACCGGGGCGACCAGCTTCAGCGGTGTGCCGTCGAGCTCCAGCTCCAGACGCATCCACTCCGGAGGGTGATGAGCCTTGCTGTCACCTGCGTCGCGCCAGCGTGCATCGGCCTCGTCATAATGCATCACCCGGTAGCCATCCTGCCTGATAAGAAGGCCATATTCGCGGCTGTCGAGCACGGCCTCATCGGCCATCAGGCTGATCAGGGTTGCCAGGCGTTGCGCTTCATCGCGGATTTCCCGGGATGAACTGGAACTGCCCATCGAAAACACCACCAGGCCCACCAGGCTGCCGAGAATGACGATCACCACCATCAGCTCGATCAGCGTGAAGCCGCTCTCCTGGCGCGACCTAGGCATGGATCAGAGGTCCCAGTTACCGATGTCCGCGTTCAGGTCAGAACCGCCCTGCTTGCCGTCCGCCCCATAGGAATACAGGTCGTACTGGCCCTCGGTGCCCGGCGAGAGGTACTGGTATTCGTTGCCCCATGGATCTTTCGGCACGCGCTTGAGATAACCGTCGCGGTTCCAGTTTTTCGGCTGGGGATTGCCGCCGGGCTTCTCCACCAGCGCATCCAGCCCCTGCTGGGTGCTGGGGTAGGAATAGTTGTCCAGCTTGTACATGTCCAGCGCCGCGCCGATGGCCTTGATGTCGCCCTTGGCCACGGTGACCTTGGCCTGATCCGGGCGGTTCATCACCTGCGGCACTACCAGCGCGGCGAGGATCCCGAGAATCACCACCACCACCATGATTTCGATGAGGGTGAAGCCCCTCTGCTTGTATCGCTTCAACGTCATGCTCACTAGCCCACCAGTTGATTGAGAGAAAGAATCGGCAGCAGGATCGCCAACACGATCACCAATACCACAGCCCCCATGAACACCAGCATGAAGGGTTCGAATAGTCCCACCATCAGCGAGATCTGCGCGGCCAGGTCGTTTTCCTGGTTGCGCGCGGTGCGGGCAAGCATCTGGTCCAGCTCGCCGGATTTCTCGCCGCTGGCGATCATGTGCAGCATCATCGGCGGGAACTCGCCCGTCGCATCCAGCGCACGAGTCAGGCTGCCACCCTCGCGCACCCGCTGCGCCGCCTCGATGACCTTGTCGCGGATGCGCAGATTGGCAATCACCGCAGCGGCAATCCCCAGCGCATCCACCAGTGGCACGCCACTACGCGTGAGGATAGCCAGGGTCGAGGCGAAGCGCGCCGTATTGGTCGCCCGTGACAGCCGCCCCACGAGTGGAATGCGCAGGATCAGCGCATGCCAGCGCCGTCGCAGGTTCTCGTCGCGCAGCGCCTGGCGCAGGCCCAGGCCGGTCACCACGATCACCACCAGCATCAGCCAGCCCCAGCGCTGCACCGCCTCGCTCACCGCGATCAGCCCGGTTGTCAGCGCCGGCAGTTGCTGGCCGGTATTGACGAACACCTTCACCACGTCCGGCACCACATAGCCGAGCAACAGGATGACGATCGCTAGCGAGGCCACCAGCAGGATCACCGGGTATAGCAGCGCCAGCTGGATCTTCTGCCGCGACTGCTGGCGCTGGTCGGTGTAGTCGGCCAACTGGTCGAGGACCAGCCCGAGATGCCCGGCGTGTTCGCCTGCCGCAACCGTGGCGCGATAGAGCTCCGGAAAGGCCGACGGATATTCACGCAGCGACCCCGCCAGGCTATGTCCTTCCATCACCCGGGCGCGCACCGCCAGCAGCATCGATTTGATCTTTTGCGACGAACTCTGGGCCGCCGCCGCTCGCAGGGCTTCCTCGATGGGCAGCGCGGCCTGCACCAGGGTCGCCAGGTGGCGGGTGACCAGTGCCAGATCACGTGCCGACAACCCTCGACCAAAGGCAAAGCCGCTACCGCCGGTGTCTTCCTTCGCCTTGGCCTGCTTGACCTCCAGGGGCGACCACTGCTTTTCGCGCAGCAGCTGCCGCGCCTGCCGTGGGCTGTCGGCCTCGATCAGGCCCTTCTGCTCGCGGCCCCGAGGGTCAAGCGCGACGTATTCGAAGGCCGCCATCAGCGTCGCGCCCCCCGCGAGCAAACGCCGCAGCGACCTAGGGCGGGTTCTAACCCGCCGCGCGAACCACAGGGCAACGTCTCATCAACAAAACCTGGTGAACCCTTGGTTTCCTGCAGGCCTTTCGCACCGACGGCTACGCTTTCAGGCCGAGCAAGGCGCCTGGCGGGACGCCTTGCCGATTCGGCCCGACCCCCGACATTCAGCTCATTCCTCACGCGTCACCCGCAGCACTTCCTCGATGGTCGTCACACCCTCACGCACCTTGCGCAGGCCATCCTCACGAATGCTCGGCCCCAGCCGGCGGGCATGACGAACCATGTCCTGCTCGGCCGCACGGGTGTGGATCATGCTGCGCAGGGTGTCGTCGAACATCACCAGCTCATAGATACCGGTCCGCCCGCGATAGCCCAGCTGCCGACAGACATCACAACCTTCGGCGTGGTACAGCGTCGGTGCCTCGCTGGGATCGAGGCCGAACAGCGCGCATTCGGCTTCGTCGGCCACATAGGGACGTTTGCAGTCATTACACAGTACGCGGACCAGGCGCTGGGCCAGCACGCCCAGTAGCGAGGATGAGATCAGAAAGGGCTCGACGCCCATGTCCACCAGGCGGGTCACCGCACCGATGGCGCTGTTGGTGTGCAGCGTCGAGAGCACCAGGTGGCCGGTCAGCGAGGCCTGCACCGCCATATCGGCGGTTTCCTGGTCGCGGATTTCCCCCACCATCACCACGTCCGGGTCCTGGCGCAGGATGGCGCGAAGGCCGCGTGCGAAGGTCATGTCGACCTTGGTGTTGACCTGGGTCTGGCCGATGCCCTCGAGGTTGTATTCGATCGGATCCTCGACGGTGAGGATATTGCGCGAGCGGTCATTGAGCGTCACCAGGCTGGCGTACAGGGTGGTGGTCTTGCCCGAGCCGGTCGGGCCGGTGACGAGAATGATCCCGTGGGGCTTCTGGACTGCCTGTTCCATCACCTTGCGGTCGCGATCGCTCATGCCCAGGTGGCGCAGGGTCAGGCGCCCGGCCTGCTTGTCGAGCAGACGCAGAACCACACGCTCGCCGTTGGCAGACGG
This sequence comes from Stutzerimonas stutzeri, assembly GCA_002387205.1. Lineage (GTDB taxonomy): Bacteria > Pseudomonadota > Gammaproteobacteria > Pseudomonadales > Pseudomonadaceae > Stutzerimonas > Stutzerimonas stutzeri_N. The sequence continues at coordinate 116,072 of DGLA01000001.1, forward strand.
CAGCGTCGATACACGAATATCCACCTCGCGACCGCCGACCCGCAGTGAAATCCGTCCATCCTGCGGAATACGCTTCTCGGCGATATCGAGCCGAGCCATGACCTTGATCCGCGACACCAGCAGCGCCGCCAGCTCGCGCTTGGGCTGCACCACCTCGCGCAGGATGCCGTCGATGCGAAAGCGGATCACCAGGCGCTTCTCGAAGGTCTCGACGTGGATGTCCGAGGCGTTTTCCTTGATCGCCTCGCCAAGAATGGCATTGATCAGGCGGATGATCGGCGCGTCGTCCTCCTGCTCCAGCAGGTCCTCGGTTTCCTGGATCTGGTCGGCCAGGCTGTGCAGGTCCATGTCCTCGCCGAGGCCTTCGACCATCTGCATCGCCGCGGATGAATCGTGCTGATAGGCCGAGCTCAGGGCCTGCTCGAATTCGTCCTGAGCCAGCCACTGCATGGCCAGTGGCCCTCCGGCGACGCGCTGTGCCTCCTGCAGCGCGGTCAGTGGCGCACCTTCGCGTGCGCACAGCCGCATTCCTTCCGGACGCTCCTGCAGGAGCACCCCATGACGGCGGGCAAAGGCGAAGGGCAACCGCCGCGGCAGCGGTTCCTCCATCAGGGTCATCTCGTTCAAGTCTAGTTCGGCCATGCCAGCTATTTTCGCGCAGTGGGTGCAATTGATGTTGGCCGGCGGTCCGATGCCCGCAGCCGACAGCTATGGACTACAGGGAATGCATGACATTGCAAACCTCTGCCGGGTTTTCTTTCGTGGTGCGGCGCGCCGACCGGCACCAAGGTCGCATACAGACAAGCCCGCCGGTGAATACACCGTCTATGGTCCGTCATTCATGATTACCCCGCGCCTATTGCGGTATGGAACCTTAGACAAAGGTCGAAGCCAATATCCGCGCCGCATACAGCGATGCGAGCACATGGACGAGTCATAAAACGAACGAAACGGCGCGCCATCGTTCTGATTAAAACGGTTGTTTGATTTTTTCAGGCCTTGCAGAATGCCGCGCCACAGCGAGCTCGACCAGCAGTGCGGAGCCCGTAGCCGATCCACACCCGACCGCCAACCGTAGTGGCCGGGCGGAAAGTAACGCCAGCGAAAATACCGCTGGTTACGATCAAGCAGGAGAACAAGAACAATGCACATTGGTGTTCCTCTCGAAACCAGGCCCGGTGAAACGCGCGTTGCCGCGACACCGGAAACCATCAAGAAGCTGATCGGGCAAGGGCATCGGGTGACGGTGCAGAGCGGAGCTGGCGTACAGGCCAGTATTCCGGACAGTGCCTTCGAGGCGGCAGGCGCCACCATCGCCGATGCCGCTGCGGCGTTCGCAGCAGAGATCCTGCTGAAGGTGAACGCACCGAGCGAGACCGAACTGGTGCAGATCGCGCCCGGTACGGTTCTGATCGGCATGCTCAATCCCTTCGACAATGACAACATCGCACGCATGGCCGAACGCGGCATCACCGCCTTCGCCCTGGAAGCCGCGCCGCGCACCTCGCGCGCGCAGAGCCTCGACGTGCTTTCCTCCCAAGCCAACATCGCCGGCTACAAGGCAGTCATGGTCGCCGCCAACCAGTATCCGCGCTTCATGCCGATGCTGATGACCGCTGCCGGTACGGTGAAGGCCGCACGGGTACTGATCCTCGGTGCCGGTGTTGCGGGTCTGCAGGCCATCGCCACGGCCAAGCGTCTGGGCGCGGTCATCGAAGCCTCGGACGTGCGTCCGGCAGTGAAGGAGCAGATCGAATCGCTCGGCGCCAAGTTCGTCGACGTGCCGTTCGAGACCGACGAAGAGCGTGAATGCGCCGAAGGCGTCGGCGGCTATGCCCGGCCGATGCCGGCGTCCTGGATGGCGCGCCAGGCGCAGGCCGTGTACGAACGTGCCAAGCAGGCCGACATCATCATCACCACCGCGCTGATTCCGGGCCGCAAGGCACCGACGCTGCTGCAGGAAGAGACCGTGCAGCAGATGAAGCCCGGCTCGGTGGTAATCGACCTCGCCGCCTCACAGGGCGGTAACTGTCCATTGACCGAAGCCGATCAGGTGGTGGTCAAGCACGGCGTAACCTTGGTTGGCTACACCAACCTGGCGACCCTCGTGCCGGCGGATGCCTCGGCGCTCTACGCGCGCAACCTGCTGGATTTCCTCAAGCTGGTGATCGATGGCGAAGCCAAATTCCACCTCAATCTCGAAGACGACATCGTCGCCGCGTGCCTGATGTGCCGCGACGGCCAAGTTGTACGCACCAACGGTTAAGAGAGCCCGAAAGAATGGACCTGATATCTGATGGCATCTACAACCTGATCATCTTCGTGCTGGCGATCTACGTCGGTTACCACGTGGTCTGGAACGTCACCCCCGCGCTGCACACCCCGCTGATGGCGGTCACCAACGCCATCTCGGCGATCGTCATCGTCGGCGCCATGCTGGCCGCCGCGCTGACCGTCACCCCGATGGGCAAGCTGATGGGCACCCTGGCGGTCACGCTGGCCGCGGTCAACGTGTTCGGCGGCTTTCTGGTCACCCGCCGCATGCTGGAAATGTTCAAGAAAAAGGAGCGCGCAGGCGCTAAGGCGGAGTCCAAGCCATGAGCATGAACCTCATCACCCTGCTCTACCTCATCGCTTCGGTGAGCTTCATCCAGGCATTGAAAGGCCTGTCGCACCCCACGACCTCACGCCGCGGCAACCTGTTCGGCATGATCGGCATGGGCATCGCCGTGGTCACCACGGTATTTCTGGTGTTCAAACTCGGCGACCAGTTGGTGGAGAGCGCCAACCCCTGGGGCGGCCTTGGCTTCATCGTCCTCGGTCTGCTGATCGGCGGCTCCATCGGCACGCTGATGGCCAAGCGCGTCGAAATGACCAAGATGCCGGAACTCGTCGCCTTCATGCACAGCATGATCGGTCTTGCGGCAGTGTTCATCGCCATCGCCGCGGTGCTCGAACCGCAGTCGCTGGGCATCGTCCAGGCCATCGGCTACCCGATTCCGGCCGGTAACCGCCTGGAGCTGTTCCTCGGCGCGGCCATCGGTGCCATCACCTTCTCCGGTTCGGTCATCGCCTTCGGCAAGCTGTCGGGCAAGTACAAGTTCCGCCTGTTCCAGGGCGCGCCGGTGTCCTTCCCCAACCAGCACAAGATCAACCTCGCCGTCGGCGTGGCGATCCTGGTGCTGGGCCTGATCTACACCTTCAGCGGCAACTTCACCGCGTTCATGATCCTCGTGGCGCTGGCCTTCGTCATCGGCGTGCTGATCATCATCCCCATCGGCGGCGCCGACATGCCGGTGGTGGTGTCGATGCTCAACAGCTACTCGGGCTGGGCGGCCGCTGGTATCGGCTTCTCGCTGAACAACTCGATGCTGATCATCGCCGGTTCGCTGGTGGGTTCGAGCGGCGCGATCCTTTCCTACATCATGTGCAAGGCGATGAACCGTTCGTTCTTCAACGTCATCCTCGGCGGCTTCGGTGGCGACGCCGATGCCGGCCCGGCGGCCGGCAGCAAGGAGCAGCGTCCGGTCAAGTCCGGCTCCAGCGATGACGCCGCCTTCCTGCTGTCGAACGCCGACACCGTGATCATCGTTCCCGGCTATGGCCTGGCGGTGGCCCGCGCGCAGCATGCGCTGATGGAGCTGGCCGAGAAGCTGACCCACATGGGCGTGACCGTGAAATACGCGATCCACCCGGTCGCCGGCCGTATGCCCGGCCACATGAACGTGTTGCTGGCCGAGGCCGAAGTACCGTACGAGATGGTCTTCGAGATGGAGGACATCAACTCCGAGTTCGGTCAGGCCGACGTGGTGCTGGTGCTCGGCGCCAACGACGTGGTCAACCCGGCGGCGAAGAACGATCCGAAGTCGCCCATCGCCGGCATGCCCATCCTCGAGGCGTACAAGGCCAAGACGGTCATCGTCAACAAGCGCTCCATGGCCAGCGGTTATGCCGGTCTGGACAACGAGCTGTTCTACATGGACAAGACCATGATGGTCTTCGGCGATGCCAAGAAGGTGGTTGAGGACATGGTCAAGGCTGTGGAATAAGCGATACCGCAATACCGAAACCCCTCCCGGCCCGGCCGCGAGGGGTTTTGTTTTTTGCCGAATCAGAGGCCGAACACCGCGGCCAGATGCGCCTCGTAGCGCTTTATGTCCGCCTCGATGGCAGGCTGCTTCATGACATCGACACAGAGAAACGTTGGCAGACCTGTCAAGCCAAGGAACTCGTTGGCTTTGTGGAAGGGGAAATAGACGGCATCGACGCCCTTGCCTTCGAAGAAATCGGTCGGATCGTCGAAAGCCTGCTGCGGTGCATTCCAGGTCGCCGAGATCATGTACTGCTTGCCCTGTAGCAACCCGCCGCTGCCGTACTTCTGCGAGGCATCGGAGCGTGTCCGGCCATCGTTGGCGTAGAGGCTGCCATGGCCCTCGGTGAAGACTTCGTCGAGGTATTTCTTCACGGTCCAGGGCGCGCCCATCCACCAACCGGGCATCTGATAGATGATCACATCAGCCCAGAGGTACTTGGCTACCTCTTCAGCCAGGTCGTAGCCAGCATCGATCTGCGTTTGCCTGACGTCGAACCCGGCGCGGTCGAGAAAGCCCAGTGCAGTCTCGTGCATGGTTGTGTTGTAGCGGCCATCGGAGTGGGCAAATTGCTTAGCGCCATTAAGCAGGAGAATGTTCTTCATTGATTTCGTTCCAACAAATGAGAATGGCAAGCAGCCTAACGATTTCGAATCTCGCGATATAGGGCCGTTCCGGCAAAAACCTATTGACTGAAAATCATGAATAAGTGCCGCTTTATTGCGTTAGGCTGCATGCCTTTCTTCCGGAGCAGCCCATGAGCGAACCCTGTGCTTTCATTCTCCACGCCCATACCCGGCCAGAAAAATCCGCTGAATTCGAAGCATTGTTCAAGCGCTACGTAGCCCCTAGCCGAGCGGAAGCAGGCTGCATCGAGTACCACATGCTGCGCGATGCCAAAGACCCAACGTTGTTCATCTTCTACGAGGTCTGGGAATCGGCCGAGCATCTCGAGGCTCACAGTGCACTGCCGCATATGCGTAGCTTCAGTGAACAACGGATGGATTACCTGACTCGCGATTTCGAGATCCGGCCGGTCCATATGCTGAGCCCGGCGTCCGCCAACCGGAACGCGTAACCGGCTGCGGCAAACAGTTGTGCATTTGCAACAGCGGTACAGCTCGGCCATCAGCCCAACTGAACCAGCACAATTCCAAGTCCCTGTGACTGTATCGCAACAGTCCGGCACGCGACTCTATCTGCCCATAACCCATCCCCGTTTACTTCGGGAAGGAGCGGCACATGGAGCGCGTACTGACTCGCAGACTCATACCCACGTTCGGCACCCTATCGCTACGGCACATACCAGAACTGATTCGCCTATGGCAGAAGCGAACACGTACTCGCCGCCAGCTGGCAGCGCTCAATGACCGTCAACTGGCGGACATCGGCATTAGCCACAGCGAGCGGCAGGACGAGCTGAGCAAGCCTTTCTGGCGCTGACGGCATCTTCCGGGTGATAGCCTCGCGTCGTAAGCTGAACGGCATGGCCCGCGCGACGGTCAAATCGACTATCGGCGGGAAATCGCGTCTAGCCTGGAGAACATCATGAACAAGTATCTGTTGTCAGTTGCCACCGCTGCCTGCCTGGCCGCAGGGACGGCGTCGGCCGGGAGTATCACCGGCACCATCGACGCTATCGGCGCCTCCCTGGTCAATACAGTGGAAGGCACATCCGACATCACCTCGAACCTGGGTGATGACAAGGTTGTACTGGAAGCTCGTGACGATGCAGCCCGCTTCGTGGCCAGCAACGGCGAGGCGCGTGGCGCTCAGCTGGAAGCTGCCCTGCAACACATCCGTACCCAGGCCCCAGCGTTGGAAGCAAGCGACCTGCAGCTGGCCGGCGCAATCCTGGCGCTCTGACAGAGGTGACGCGAGCGTGGCGCTGGCCCAAGGGCCGGCGTTTCGCTAGCCTTGGCAGCTGTTGTTTCGGCTCCAGGATTCACATGCGTTCGCTTTACCTTGCACTCTTCAGCTGCTGCCTTTGCAATAGCGCCCAGGCGTTTGACAGCCTGACCGGCGGTACCGTCGCCTTCAGCTACGTTGCCAGCCAGGTGACCAGCGCCCCCTTCGACAATAAGCTCATCCTCGACTCGCGCGATGACGCAGCCGGATTCATCGCCAGCCACGGCGAACGTCGTGGTGCGCGTCTTGAAGCCGCACTGCTCTGGTTACGTGAACGGCAACCGGGGCTGGAAGCGAGCGACCTTGAACTGGCCGAAGCAATCCTCGTCCAATGACCCACTCTGATTTACGAGAAGTTCCATGAAACTCAAGCTGATCGCCGTGTCATTCGCGCTGGCATTTGTCGCCAGCGGCGCCCAGGCGCAGACCCTGGTTGCCACCAGCAACATCGTCGTCAACGCGCTGGATCGCAGCATCAATTTCACCTCCGACGTGACCAGCCGCATCAGCGACATGAAGGTCGTCAGCGAAGCCCGCGACGAAGCCGCCGGCTTTGTCGCCAGCGGGGGTGAAATTCGTGGCGCGCGGCTGGAAGCCGCGCTCGGCCGCTTGCGTAGTGCATTCCCAGAAGCCCAGCGAGCCAGTGACCTGGCGCTGGCCGAAGCCATCCTCGCTCAGTGAAAACGCCCCGCGCCTGGTGTGCAGCCGTTGCGCTCACCGCGCTCACGATGTTTGCCAACCTCTGTCAGGCCGACCTGCGCCTGAGGCTGGATAACGACGACCTGGAACCGGTTCAACGCGCATCCAGCCAGCAACTACTGGACGAAGCCATGGCCGCGCTGCCTCCGCGGATGGTCGAGCAGCTCGACCGCGAGGTTCGCGTGCGCTGGCATGATGGACTGACCCACGACGTCTACGGCAGTGCCGGCGGCAACCTGGTGCTGCTCAACCGGCGCCTGCTGCCGGCACTGACCGATGGCAGCGCGGCCATTGAACGCACGAGTCGACCACATGGCACGGTACGCCGGGAGCTGCTGGCGACCCTGGTGCACGAAGTTGCCCATCTGTACGACCGCGCTCGTCTCTGGTCGCCAGAAAATTACAGACAGCTCGCCTTATGCAGCCAACGGGCCAGCAGTCTTGGCCAGGTCGGATTGCCCGACAGCTGTCGCGGCCAGACCGAACGTCGCTTCACCTTAAGCGATGACCCACGCCTTCTCGACCTAGCCGGCTGGCCCCAGCGCGTTGGCCGGCGCGGCGAGCGCGAGCAGGATAACGCCCAGGTCGCACGCAGCCCTGACGGCTACGAGCTGACCAGCCCGCTGGAATTCGTCGCGGTGAACCTTGAGTACTTTCTCCTCGATCCCAGCTATGCCTGCCGTCGCCCCCTGCTGCATCGCTACTTCAGCGAGCATTTCGGCTGGCAACCGGAGGGCGTCCAGGCGTGTGAAGGCAATCTGCCGATCCTCAATGCCGGGCATGATTTCGGCCGCACGCCGCTGGTAACGCTGGACCCCGAGCGAGTCTTTGAGGTGGACTACCTGTTCGCCGAAGCCAACGACGCCTGGGTCAGTCGTTGGGGCCACAGCATGCTGCGCCTGGTGATCTGCGCACCGGGCCGTCCGCGCGGGCCTGCTTGCCGCCTGGACCTTGATCATCACCTGGTCCTGTCGTTCCGTGCCTTTGTCGGTGACGTGCAGCTGTCGAGCTGGGATGGTCTGACCGGTGTCTACCCATCGCGCCTGTTCGTCCTGCCGCTGGGCCAAGTGATCGATGAGTACACCAAGGTCGAACTGCGCAGCCTCGCCTCGATCCCGCTGAAACTAGAGCGCGATGAAATAAGAAGCCTTGTCGAACGCAGCGCTGAAATGCATTGGAGCTACGATGGGGATTATTACTTCCTGTCCAACAACTGCGCCGTGGAGACCCTCAAGCTGCTGCGCAGCGGCACCGCACGGCCCGAGCTCACTGCACTGGACAGCATTCTGCCCAGCGGCCTGCTGGAAATCCTGATCAACCGGGGCCTCGCTGACGCCAGCGTACTCGACGACCCGCGCGAAGCACTGCGCCTGGGTTATCGCTTCGACTCTTATCGTGATCGCTACGAGGCCATGTTCTCTGTCCTGCGCGAGCGTCTCGGACTGCCCCAGACCGACGTCGAGCAATGGCTCGCGCTAGGTGCCGACGAGCGCCGTCCATGGATCGAAAAAGCCGACCTGCGCGCCAGTGCCGCGCTGCTGCTGGTCGAGCAGGCTGCGTTGCGGCGGCACGTGCTGCTGGCGCAGGAAGAACTGAAGAATCGCTATCTCAGCGGCCGCGAGCGAGGCGACAACGACCTGGCCAAGGCTGACGAAACCCTGCAGGGCATCCTGGCCAGCAGCGGATTTCTCAGTCGCCCTGCCGAGTTACTCGATGGCAGCGGCTACGGCCTGCCACAGGCCAGCGAGTGGCAACGCCTGGAGCAGGAGAGTAGCCAGCGCCAGGCAAGGTTGAACCAGCTGACAGAGAGCTTGAATGACGAGGTCCGACTGCTGCTTGGCAAGGAGCTTCAACACGAACTGGATGCAGTGGAAGCCAACCTGACGCAGATCGGCAGCCACCTGCGCAGCCTGCACAAGGCCAGCGGCGGCGTCCAGCTGCCCTGACAGCCAAATGACGGAAGCGCCTGCGGCGATTCCATCCTACGAAAGGCATCCACAAGCCGCGCCAACGTAGGCTGGATTAGCCGCAGGCGTAATCCGACATTCGAGAAGGCACATCCGACGCCAAACAGGCGCCACCCACCTGCTTTTATCAGGACGAAAAAAAACCTCGAACTTCGTTGGGGGAGGGGGAAGTTCGAGGTTCAAGTCCGGAACGCCATAGGCGTATCCAGAGATCTGCCAACACTTAACACAACAAGGAGCATCGAAGAGCTTTTACACCCTTCGTAGCCTATGACCAGGCTTTAGATCCGCGAGTTCAATACGAAACGAAATTATTTTAAAGAATCGAGGAGAACTGCTCTAAAACGGAGCATCGCGCCGCGTCACGACAGCCCAGCGGCGCCCTTTCGAGACGCAAGAAACTGCCTCTTTTCGCTCAGGGGAACCGAGCACCCTAACAGAGGGCACGTCAGCGGCATCCCCGGTTGCTTTCCTGCCTCAGTGTGCCTCGTCCCAGTTGTTGCCAACCCCAGCCTCGACCAGCAGCGGCACATCCAGCTGCGCGGCCCCGCTCATCAGCGGCAGGATTTTTTCACGAACCTGTTGGACCAGATCTTCCCGAACCTCGACCACCAGTTCGTCGTGCACCTGGAGGATGACGCGCGCATCCAACCCGCTCTCCTGCAGCCAGTTATCCACCGCGATCATGGCGCGCTTGATGATGTCCGCCGCGGTGCCCTGCATCGGTGCGTTGATCGCCGTGCGCTCGGCGCCTTTGCGCATGGCGCCGTTCTTCGAATTAATCTCCGGCAGATACAACCGACGGCCGAACAGCGTCTCGACGAACCCCTGCTCCGCTGCTTGCGTGCGGGTGCGCTCCATATAGGCGAGCACGCCGGGATAGCGGGCGAAGTAGCGGTCGATGTAGGCCTGGGCTTCGCCGCGACCGACATCGATCTGCTTGGCCAGCCCGAACGCGCTCATGCCATAAATCAGCCCGAAGTTGATCGCCTTGGCGCTGCGTCTCTGGTCGTTGCTTACCTGATCCAGCTCGACGCCGAACACTTCCGCGGCGGTGGCGCGGTGCACGTCCAGGTCGTTCTGGAAGGCATGCAGCAGACCGGCGTCCTGCGCCAGGTGCGCCATGATGCGCAGCTCGATCTGCGAGTAATCCGCCGCCAGGAGCTTGTAGCCCGGTGCGGCGACGAAGGCCTGGCGAATGCGCCGCCCCTCGGCAGTGCGGATCGGGATGTTCTGCAGGTTCGGATCTGACGATGACAACCGCCCGGTCGCCGTCACGGCCTGATGGTAGCTGGTGTGAATGCGTCCGGTGCGCGGATTGATCTGCAACGGCAGCTTGTCGGTGTAGGTGCCCTTGAGCTTGCTCAGGGAACGGTGCTGCATGATCACCTTGGGCAGCGGGTAATCCTTTTCGGCCAGATCGGCGAGCACGCTTTCAGCGGTGGACGGCTGGCCGCCGGCGGTCTTCGACAGTATCGGACAGCCGAGCTTGTCATAGAGGATTGCGCAGAGCTGCTTGGGCGAGCCGAGGTTGAACTCCTCGCCGGCGATGTCATAGGCCTCGCGCTCCAGCTCGACAAGCTTGTTGCCGATCTCGACGCTCTGCAGCCCCAGCAGGTTGGCATCGACCAGCGCACCGTTGCGCTCGATGCGCGCCAGCACCGGCACCAGCGGCATCTCGATTTCGTTGAGCACCTTGAGCAGCGACGGCGTGGCTTCGAGCTTGCTCATCAGGGTCTGGTGCAGGCGCAGGGTGACGTCGGCGTCCTCGGCAGCGTAGGGCCCGGCCTGCTCGACGGCGATCTGGTCGAAGGTCAGCTGCTTGGCGCCCTTGCCGGCGATGTCCTCGAAGCGGATGGTGCCGCGGCCGAGGTACTTGAGCGCCAGACTGTCCATGTCGTGACGCGTGGCCGTGGCGTCGAGCACATAGGATTCGAGCATGGTATCGAAGGTCATGCCGCGCATCTCGATGCCGTAGTGCATCAGCACGTTCATGTCGTACTTGCCGTGCTGGCAGATCTTGCGCTTGCCGGCATCCTCCAGCAGCGGCTTGAGCGCCGCGAGCACGGCGTCGCGATCGAGCTGCTGCGGCACACCCATGTAGCTGTGGGCCAGCGGCACATAGGCTGCCTTGCCCGCTTCGATGGCAAAGGAGACGCCAACCAGCTGCGCCTTTTGCGCGTCCAGGCTGGTGGTCTCGGTATCGAAGGCGAAGCACTCGGCCGCCTTCAGGCGTTCGAGCCAGGCATCGAACTCGGCCTGCTCGAAGATGGTGCTGTATTCGGCTTCTGCCTGGATCGAGCAACCCTCGGGCTGCACCTCGCAGTTTTCCCCGGCAGCCTTCGCATCGCGCAGCAGTTCTTCGAGCCAGTTCTTGAATTCCAGCTCGCGGTAGAGCGCGATCAGCGCTTCGCGGTGCGGCTCGCCCGGCATCAGGTCGCCCACTTCCACGTCCAGCGGCACGTCGATCTTGATGGTCGCAAGCTCGTAGGACATGAACGCCGCCTCGCGGTGCTCCTCCAGCTTGGCAGCCAGCGACTTGGCACCGCGAATCGGCAGGTCGCAAACCTTGTCGAGATTCTCGTAGAGCCCCTTGATCCCACCGGGGATGCCGTTGAGCAGGCCACAGGCGGTCTTCTCGCCGACACCGGGCACGCCCGGGATGTTGTCGACCTTGTCACCCATCAGGGCGAGGAAGTCGATGATCAGCTCCGGGCCAACGCCGAACTTGTTCTTCACACCTTCGATGTCATAGACGCTACCGGTCATGGTATTGACCAGGGTGACGTGCGGGCAGACCAGCTGCGCCATGTCCTTGTCGCCGGTGGAGATGATCACGTCGCGCTTGAGCGCGGCACACTGACGCGCCAATGTTCCAATCACGTCGTCCGCCTCGACGCCATCGACGCACAGCAGTGGCATGCCCAGTGCACGCACGCTGGCGTGCAGCGGCTCGACCTGACCGCGCAGGTCATCGGGCATTGGCGGACGGTGGGACTTGTAGTCAGCGAACAGCGTGTCGCGGAAGGTCGGGCCCTTGGCATCGAAAACCACCGCGAAGGGGCTGTCCGGGTATTGCCGGCGCAGTGACAACAGCATGTTCAACACGCCCTTGACCGCCCCGGTGGGCTTGCCTGTCGAGGTGGTCAGGGGCGGCAGGGCGTGAAAGGCGCGGTAGAGGTAGGACGAACCGTCCACCAGAACGAGGGGCGCTTGGCTCATGAGCAGGATCAACCTTTTCGGCGGGCCCGCGGCTAGAATGCATCGGACCACTTGACGACAAAGGGACAAGGTTATCATGCGCACAATCAAACCTCTGATGCTGGCCGGCCTGCTGGCCCTGGCACCGCTGAGCGGTTATGCCCAGGAGCCCGTCGAAGGCGAGCCCGACGTGACGATCCGCCAGGAAGGCGAGCGCACGGTCGAGGAATATCGCGTCAACGGCTTCCTTTATGCGGTAAAGATCACCCCGAAGAACGGCAAGCCCTATTTTCTCGTGCGAGCCGACGGCGACAGCAATTTCATTCGTGCCGACAGGCCGGATATGCTCATCCCAGCCTGGGAAATCTTCAGCTGGTAAGCTGTCGCTTGCACACGTAATGGAAGTCACTCATGTCGGTATTCACCCCCCTGCAACGCGAAGAACTCGAGATATTTCTGGCGCCCTATGGACTTGGACGCCTGCGTAGCTTCGAGGGCATTGCCGCCGGCAGCGAGAACAGCAACTTCTTCATTAGCCTAGAGCAGGGCGAATATGTTCTGACCCTGATCGAGCGCGGGCCGAGCCAGGACTTGCCATTTTTTGTCGAACTGCTCGACGTGCTTCACCGCGCCGGCCTGCCAGTGCCCTATGCGCTGCGCACCGACCGCGGCGAAGCCTTGCGCACGCTGGCGGAAAAACCAGCACTGCTGCAGCCGCGCCTGGCGGGCAAACATGTCGCCTCACCCAATACGCACCACTGCGCCGAAGTGGGCAGGCTGCTGGCCCAGCTGCACCTGGCGACGCGCGACCAGATCATCGAGCGGCGCAGCGACCGCGGCCTGGACTGGATGCAGGAGGAAGGTCCAGGCCTGGCCCTGTCGATGGGCGAGGACCATTTGCCATTGCTACGTAACAGCCTGGCCGAGATCGCCGAGCTGAAGCCGAAGATTCTTGCCCTTCCCCGTGCGAACCTGCACGCCGACCTGTTTCGCGACAACCTGCTGTTCGAAGGCAGCCACCTGACCGGTGTCATCGATTTCTACAACGCCTGCTCGGGACCGATGCTCTACGACATCGCCATAACCGTGAATGACTGGTGCTCGCACCCCAACGGCGAAATCGACGAGGCGCGCTGCGAGGCGCTGCTGGCCGCTTACTCCAGCCTGCGCCGCTTCACCCCGGCCGAGGCCGAGCTGTGGCGGCCGATGCTCCGTGTGGCCTGCGTACGCTTCTGGTTTTCGCGGCTCATCGCTGCGCAAAGGTTCGCTGGTCAACCCGTATTGATCAAGGACCCCGAAGAATTCCGCCGCATGCTCAGCGCCCGCCAACACTGCCACAGCGCCCTGCCGTTTGCCTTCTGAGCGCAACCCAGAACGCGGTCGCGCCGCGGCTGTGCGCAAACGGCTGGGACGGCATTGATATGTGCAATCAAACAGCCATCCTCGTTGTCGAATCCTGCACACCAATCGGTCGTACGGGCTGCATCCAAGCTTTGAGCTCTGCCTCAGCGGCGATCTCGAGGAACATTTTCATCGGTTCGGCGTCAAGTACACCCCGACCCTGCTCCTCGTTGCGGCTGGGGCTACATGACCGGTCTCAGCCATTCGCCTGCAGCGACAAGATCCTTCACTGCGATTACCCGCTGTCCAGCACTTGGTGCAACGCCCGTCCGGATGACTTTACTAACGCACCCCTGCCAGAAGCTTGGGCGCTCAATATCCCGATGCGCCTGGCCGCTCCGGCCGGGCCGCATTGTTTTCAGGGAACACATGCATGACCTCACGCTATGTAATCAATGCCTCGGTTACCCCGAAAGGTAGTCTGGAGACGCTGTCCCAACGGGAAGTCCAGCAGCTGAGCGAAGCGGGTTGCGGCAGCACCTACACGCTTTTCCGCCAATGCGTTCTGGCGATCCTCAACACCGGCGCACGTATCGACAACGCCAAGACCATCCTCGAGGCCTACGATGACTTCGAGGTGCGCATCCATCAGCAGGATCGCGGCGTGCGCCTGGAGCTGCTCAACGCCCCTGCCGATGCCTTCGTCGATGGCGAGATGATCGCCAGCACCCGCGAAATGCTCTTCAGCGCGCTGCGTGACATTGTCTACACCGAGAGCGAACTGGGCAGCCCGCGCATCGACCTGAGCAACTCTCAGGGCATCACCGATTACGTCTTCCACCTGCTGCGCAACGCCCGCACGCTGCGCCCCGGTGTCGAACCGAACATGGTGGTGTGCTGGGGCGGGCACTCGATCAGCACCGAGGAATACAAGTACAGCAAGCGCGTCGGCCATGAGCTGGGCCTGCGCAACCTGAATATCTGCACCGGTTGCGGCCCGGGTGTGATGAAGGGTCCGATGAAGGGCGCGACCATCGCCCACGCCAAGCAACGCATCGTCGGCGGCCGTTACCTGGGCCTGACCGAGCCGGGCATCATCGCTGCCGAGGCGCCGAACCCCATCGTCAACGAACTGGTGATCCTCCCGGATATCGAAAAGCGCCTGGAAGCCTTCGTCCGCGTCGGTCACGGCATCATCATCTTCCCCGGCGGGGTCGGCACGGCAGAGGAGTTCCTGTATCTGCTTGGCATTCTGCTGCACCCGGACAACCGCGACGTGCCTTTCCCCGTCATCCTCACCGGCCCGGAAAGCGCTGCGCCCTATCTGGAGCAGATACGCGATTTCGTCGGCGCCACGCTCGGCGAGAAGGCACAGGGGCTCTACCAGATCATCATCGACAACCCGACCGAGGTGGCCCGACAGATGTCCGAAGGCTTGAAGGCGGTCAAGCAGTTCCGCCGGGAGCGCAACGATGCCTTCCATTTCAACTGGCTGCTGAAGATTGAGGAAGGCTTCCAGCACCCCTTCGACCCTACTCACGAGAACATGGCCAGCCTGCAGCTGACTCGCGATGTGCCGCCGCATCTGTTGGCGGCGAACCTGCGCCGCGCCTTCTCCGGCATCGTGGCGGGCAACGTCAAGGACAAGGGCATCCGCCGCATCGAAGAGTTCGGCCGCTACGAGATCCACGGCGACCCGGCGATCATGAAGCCGCTGGACAAGCTGCTACAGGCGTTCGTCGTCCAGCACCGCATGAAACTGCCCGGCGGCCGCCCCTATGAGCCGTGCTATCGCGTGGTGACCTGAGGTCCTGTACGCGGTAAACGACGGAAGCGCCTTCGGCGATTCCGTCCTACAGGCAGCTAACATGCCCAGCCATCGTAGGTCGGATTAGCCGAAGGCGTAATCCGACGGCCCGAAGCAAATTCGGCACCCAAGGCATAATCCAACCCTGCTCACCCACACTTCGAATTGCCACAATTCAGACACGTCGCGCAGCCGTCCATCTGGACCACCGCCTGGGTATTGCACTTGCTGCACAGCTGCGCGCCGGCGGGGAAGCCCTCGCCCGGCTCCACCGTGACCGCACCCTGGCTGGCTTCGTAGGCGGCGCGCTTTTCGGCCAGGTACTTGAGCTGGGCTTCATCCAGCGCATGACCTTCGAGCATGCCGATAGCGATCAGATGCCGCTCCAGAACGCCGCCGATCTCCGCCACGATGGACGGCATATAGACCCCGCCCTTCTTGAGGTAGCCGCCGCGGGGATCGAACACCGCTTTCAGTTCCTCGACGAGAAAGGTGCAATCCCCGCCCTTGCGGAACACTGCGGACATGATGCGCGTGAGCGCCACGATCCATTGGAAGTGATCCATGTTTTTAGAGTTGATGAAAATCTCGAACGGTCGGCGCTGCTCGTGGGGCGTGCCGGCGTTGAGGACGACATCGTTGACGGTGACATAGAGCGCGTGCTCGAACAGCGGCGACTTGATCTTGTAGGTCATGCCGACCAGGGTTTCCGGCCGCTGCAGGCTTTCGTCCATTTCCACCACGTTGGCTTTTCCGGTGGCGTTGTCAGCGCTGACGGCGGGCCGCTCAAGGGTTTCGTCGACGACCTTGAAGCCCTTGATGCGCTGCGTGATCTTTACGGTCATTGCGGGTTCTCCAGTCGGGGCTCAATACTTGCCGTAATAGCCTTCTTTGAGTGCGTCGAACATGTTGGCGGCGGAATTGACCTCACCGTCGTACTCGACCTCTTCGTTGCCTTTGAGCTCGACCACACTGCCGTCCTCGAGAATGAAGCGATACAGGGTCTTCTCCAGGTCAGCCTCCTTGACCAGCACGCCCTGGAAGGCGGCCGGGTTGAAGCGAAAGGTGGTGCAGCCCTTGAGGCCCTGGTGCCAGGCGTAGCGGTAGATATCCTTGAACGCCTCGAAGGGATAGTCGGTGGGCACGTTGGCGGTCTTTGAGATCGACGAGTCGACCCACTTCTGCGCGGCGGCCTGGATGTCGACGTGCTGGGCCGGCGTGACATCGTCGGCGGTGATGAAATACTCCGGCAGCTTCTGCCCCGACTCGGTGGCGGCCGGCGTGGCCTGCGGGTTGATCAGGGTGCGATAGGCCAGCAACTCGTAGCTGAACACCTCGATCTTTTCCTTGGCCTTGCGCCCCGGGCGGATCAGGTTGCGCGAGTACTGATGGGCGAAGCTCGGCTCGATGCCGTTGGAGGCGTTGTTGGCCAGGCTCAGGCTGATGGTGCCAGTGGGCGCGATGGAGCTGTGGTGGGTGAAACGCGCGCCCTGCTCGGCCAGGGCGTCGACCAGATCCGGGGCGAATTCGGCGATCTTCTGCATGTAGCGCGAATATCTGGCGTGTAGCACCCGGCCCGGCACTAGGTCGCCGACCTTGTAGCCGTCCTTGTTCATTTCGGGACGCTTGCGCAGCATCTCGGCAGTGACCTCGAAGGTCTCGGCCAGTAGCGGCGCGGGGCCCTTCTCCTTCGACAACGCCAGCGCCTCTTCCCAGCCGACCAGCGCCATCTCCCGGGCTACTTCTTCGGTGAATACGCAGGCTTCCGGGCTGCCATAACGCAGCTTGAGCAGGGTCAGGGCCGAGCCGAGACCGAGGAAGCCCATGCCGTGACGACGCTTGCTCTCGATCTCGTGGCGCTGCTGCTCAAGCGGCAGGCCGTTGATCTCGACGACGTTGTCCAGCATGCGGGTGAAGACGCGCACCACCTCGCGGTACCTGTCCCAGTCGAAGCGCGCATCGGCGCCAAACGGGTCGATGACGAAGCGGGTCAGGTTGATCGAGCCGAGCAGGCAGGAGCCGTAGGGCGGCAAGGGTTGTTCGCCGCAGTTGTGGGCATGCAGACCGTTGGCATCGAAGGCGTTGATACCCGGTATCTGCACGTCGTACACGTCCTCGATTCCATCCGCTTCAAGCGAGTTGACCGTGGCCACGAAACGGCTGCGATTGAGCCGCCGCCGATAGCCCGAAAGCGCCGCGCCAAGGCGTGCCGCCTTGGCGCCATCGGTAAAGCCGATCAGTTGTTCATAGCTGACCAACGCCTCGCCACTGATGATCAGCTCATACTGGGCCTGGGTTGGATATTCACGACGGCCCCCACGCCCGTCCGGCAAGGAGGACGAACCAGCAGACCGCCGCGCATACAGTGCAGAGGGAATACCCAGTCGCAGCAGCATGCGCTGTGCCGCCTCCAAACGCTTGCGATCCGACTGCGCCAGGCGTACCGAGACGCCTTTTTCCTGTGATCCCTGAACGCTACCGTCCGCATCGAAGAAGCCTCTGAGAAAGGCTCGACAGGCCTCGCTGGAGGCGCGCTCCAGGGCAGGAGTGATGGGCTTGTCGCCTGGAGTCATACCGACAGAGAACGCCAGGTCTCGTAGCGAAGCGGACTTGAGCCGCCACTCGCTGCGCCCTGCAACAGGCATCCAACCCGTGAAGTCGGCACGGGTCCGCCCGGGCAGCGCATCCACGCAACGACGCGCCTCGTCCATCACTGCTTGCATCGCGGCTCCGGGCCCGGCTTCAAGGCCATTAGCCTGGGCAGCGGCGCCCCACACCGAGAGGACTGCACCTTCGGCCTTGAGCGTGCCATCACCGATCAGGAGGCCGAGCAGATAGCCCTGTTCGGCGCTTAACTCGCCCGGCCAGTGAGGGATCTGCCGGTGATCATTGAGCAGCAGGCGGTCTCCGACCTGCAGCTTCGCAGCCTTGCACCATTCGGTATCGAGACTCCATCGCGTCTGCCGGACAACACGTCGGACGCGGTGATCGGCGGTCAGGCGCAGCGAGTACCCTTCGCGAGTTGCCAGCCGCAGCACCGGTTTGCAGTCGGTGCGGAAAAAGCCTTGCGGACCACTGGCATGGTGCCGCCCATCAACTCTGGCGAGAAAGGGTCGACCCACCAGCTCATGGACCTGACGCGGTCCTTCTGCAGTCTGCACCCAGGTATCGGCGGTGACGCAAGGATTGGTCGCCCGAATTGCCTCGCACCACCAATTGTTGTTCAGCTGGTTGACGCGGTCGATGAGGATGAAGCCCGGCTCGGCGTAATCGTAGGTGGACACCATGATCATGTCCCACAGATGTCGCGCCTTGGCCCGCCCGTAGATCTTGCAGGCCACCAGACCGTCGTCGCGGACGATGTAGCCATCATGGCTCGGCCATTCGCGCCAGAGCACCTGCTCCGGGTCGTCGAGGTCGTGGTCGGCCTTCTCCTTGAGGTGTAGCGGGAAGATCAGCGGCCAGTCCTGGTCCGCCTCCACGGCCTGCATGAACTCATCGGTGATCAGCAGGCTGAGGTTGAACTGGCGCAGCCTGCCGTCCTCGCGTTTGGCGCGGATGAATTCGCGCACGTCCGGGTGGCCGACGTCGAAGGTGCCCATCTGCGCGCCGCGACGTCCGCCGGCGGAGCTGACGGTGAAGCACATCTTGTCGAAGATATCCATGAACGACAGCGGGCCGCTGGTATGCGCGCCGGCGCCGGAGACAAAGGAGCCGCGCGGCCGAAGCGTGCTGAACTCATAGCCGATGCCGCAGCCGGCCTTGAGCGTCAGGCCGGCTTCATGGACCTTGCCGAGGATGTCGTCCATCGAGTCATTGATGGTGCCGGATACGGTGCAGTTGATCGTCGAGGTGGCCGGTTTGTAGTCCTGCGCGCCGGCGTTGGAAATGATCCGCCCAGCAGGGATCGCGCCGTTGCGCAGCGCCCAGAGAAACCGCTCGTACCAGAGCTCGCGGGTCTCCGGGGTTTCCACCTCGGCGAGTGCTCGCGCAACCCGCTGCCAGGTGGCGTCGACACTGTCATCGACGGCGCTGCCATCCTTGCGGGTCAGACGGTATTTCTGTGCCCAGATGTCTTCGGACGCCGCCTGCAATGCGATGTCAGCTGTGGTTTTCGTCTCTGCCTCGATGGGCCCGTTCGTCCTCGCCATGCGCAGCGCAACCTCGTGTCGATGGAGTGGAAACCAAAGCACGAAGCATAGTCAGCGATGCCAGAAGCACGAATGACACGCATCAAGTCACCCGACGGACAACCCATCGAAACACCCAACGGCTGAGCTGCCATTGGGGTGCCCTGTAGCGGGTCAGAGCGACTCGAGGCAGCCTGCCAGCGAGTTGCCGAGGTTATCGATCAATTGCTCGTAGCCACCCGCGGTGGCCTCGATGTCATAGCCGAGTGCATCCAGTTCGGCGACCTTTACCGGTAGTCCGCGGGTCAGGCTGTCAACCAGACGCGGGCGCACCGGTGGCTCGTAGAACACGCAGCTCGGGCCGGCCTGCTCCAGACGCTCACGCATCGCGGCAACGTGTCGCGCGCCCGGCTGGGCTTCGCCACCTGCACTGAACACACCGGCGTGCTTGATGTTGTAGGCCGACTCGAAATACTCATAGGCCTCGTGAAAGACAAAGAAGGGCTTGGCGCGCGTCTCACTCAGGCGCTTGTTCAGCCGTTCATCGAGAGCAGCCAGGCGCTGCTTGAACGCCGCCAGGTTGGCCTCGTAGCGCTGGGCGTTTGCCGGGTCGGCTTTGGCCATGTCCCTGGCCATCACTTCGGCGATAGCCAGGGCATTGGCAGGCAGCAACCAGAGGTGCGCGTCCAGGCTGCCGGGGCGATGGGCATGATCGTGTTCGTCGTGGCTGGCAGCCGTTGCCTCGGTCGCTCCATGATCATGGCCGTCATGGCCATCTTCATCGTGAGCGTGCTCGGCTTCATGGTCATGTTCAGCATCGTTGCCAGCTGCCTCGCCAAAGTGGCGCAGCGTCAGCCCCGGAATGGACTGTACGGCGACGCTCGGGCCTTTGCGGCCGCTCAGCAGCGGTTCCAGAAAAGTCTCCATGTCAGGGCCGATCCAATAGACGAGATCGGCGCTGCGCAGCTGCCGTACGTCGGATGGGCGCATGGCGTAATGATGGGGCGAGGCGCCTGGCGGCAGCAGGACGCCAGGCTTGCCGACACCGTCCTGAACGGCAGCGGCGATCAGCTGCAAGGGCTTGATGCTGGTCAGCACCTCGACCTCGGCATGGGCCTGGACACTGGTGAAGAGGCTGGCAGTGAGAAGCAAGGGAAGTGAAAAAAGACGGAACACGGGCAACACTCGATTGAACTGAATAGGTAACATAATAACGTCTCTAAGCCACCTCGTCTCCGCCCATGCCCAAGTCCCCGCTGGCCTGCACGCCCCATGACCATGACCACTGCGTCAGCAGTGCCCTGGCAGAAGCCGATCTTCTCTGCGAACGCTCCGGCGTGCGCCTGACCGCCCTGCGCAAGCGCGTACTGGAGCTGGTCTGGCAGAGCCACAAGCCGCTCGGCGCCTACGACATCCTCGCCGAGCTGACGGCTCAGGACGGTCGCCGCGCCGCGCCGCCCACCGTTTACCGGGCGCTGGATTTCCTGCTGGAGAACGGGCTGGTGCACCGCATTGCCTCGCTCAATGCCTTCATTGGCTGCAATCACCCGGAGCATCCCCATCAGGGCCAGTTCCTGATCTGCCGCAATTGCCACACCGCCATCGAGCTGGAGCAGCCCGCCATCAGCGAGGCCATCGACCAGGCTGCGCGCGGGGTGGATTTCCAGGTCGAAGGCCAGACGGTCGAAGTGGTCGGCATGTGCGCGCCCTGCCGGAACGCCGCATGAGCGAAGCGTTGATCCGCCTGGATGACATCCATGTGCGCTTCGCCAAGCAGACGGTGCTCGAAGGCGCTCAGCTGCAGGTCCATCGTGGCGAAATTGTCACCCTGATCGGCCCCAACGGCGCCGGCAAGACGACCCTGGTGCGCGCCGTCCTCGGCTTGCTCAAGCCCGATAGCGGCACGGTCTGGCGCAAGCCACGGCTGCGCGTCGGCTATATGCCGCAGAAGCTGCATGTCGACCCTACATTGCCGCTGTCGGTGTTGCGCTTCTTGCGTCTGGTGCCAGGCGTCGACCGCGCCGCTGCGCTGGCGGCGCTGAGCGAAGTGGGCGCCGAACATGTCATCGACAGCCCGTTGCAATCGGTTTCCGGCGGCGAGATGCAGCGCGTGCTGCTGGCCCGCGCCCTGCTGCGTCAGCCTGAGTTGCTGGTGCTGGACGAGCCGGTGCAAGGCGTCGACGTCGCCGGCCAGGCCGAGCTGTACCGGCTGATCGGGCGATTGCGCGAACGCTATGGCTGCGGCGTGCTGATGGTCTCCCACGACCTGCATTTGGTGATGAGCGCCACCGACCAGGTGGTCTGCCTGAATCGCCACGTCTGCTGCTCCGGCCACCCGGAACAGGTCAGCGCTGACCCGGCGTTTGTCGAACTGTTTGGCCAGGACGCCCGGAGCCTGGCGATCTATCACCATCAGCACGACCACAGCCACGACCTGCATGGCAGCGTGGTCACCGGCAAACCTCACGTCCACGGCCCGAATTGCAAGCACTGATAACCTGATGCCTGACTTCCTCCTCAATGCACTATTGGCCGGCCTTGCGCTGGCGCTGGTCGCCGGCCCGCTTGGTTCCTTCGTGGTCTGGCGGCGGATGGCCTACTTTGGCGACACCCTTTCCCACTCCGCCCTGCTCGGGGTGGCGCTGGGTCTGTTGCTGGACATCAACCTGACCCTGGCCGTGACCTTCTGCTGCGTGTTGCTCGCGGTGCTGCTGGTGACCCTGCAGCAGCGTCAGCCGCTGGCATCCGACACGCTGCTGGGCATCCTCGCCCACAGCAGCCTGTCCCTCGGCCTGGTGTCGCTGAGCTTCATGAAGGACGTACGCATCGACCTGATGGGCTATCTGTTCGGCGACTTGCTGGCCGTCAGTCCCACTGACCTGGCCTGGATCGCCGGCGGCTCCGCCCTGGTGCTGCTCGCGCTGGCTTTCCTCTGGAGGCCATTGCTGGCGGTCACGGTGCATGAGGAGCTGGCAAAGGTGGAAGGCCTGCCCGTGGCCGGTATCCGCCTGGCCTTGATGCTGCTGATCGCCATCGTGATAGCCGTGGCCATGAAGATTGTCGGCGTGCTCCTGATCACCTCGCTGCTGATCATTCCCGCCGCTGCCGCACAGCGCCACGCGCGCACCCCGGAACAAATGGCCATGGGCGCCAGCCTGCTGGGCCTGCTGGCGGTGTGCTGCGGCCTCTCCCTATCGTGGTATCAGGACACGCCGGCCGGCCCCTCGATCGTGGTGTCTGCCGCGGCCATGTTTCTGCTCAGCTTTGCCTGGCCGCGCCGGAACTAGACCGATGACCACGCTGAAATACCTGCAGGGCTATCCCGCATCATTGCAGGATCAGGTTCGCCGGATGATCGAAGAGCAGCGGTTGGGCGACTACCTGGAGCGCCGTTATCCGCAACGCCATCAGGTACAGAGCGACAAGGCACTGTATGGCTACGTCCAGCAGTTGCGCCAGAGTCATCTCAAGAGCGCACCGAGCATCGACAAGGTGCTTTACGACAACCGCCTCGACCTCACCCATCGCGCGCTGGGCCTGCACACGGCGGTGTCTCGTGTGCAAGGCGGCAAGCTCAAGGCCAAGAAGGAGATTCGCGTCGCCGCGCTGTTCAAGGAAGCAGCGCCGGAGTTCTTGCAGATGATTGTCGTGCACGAACTGGCGCACCTGCGCGAGAGCGACCACAACCGGGCGTTCTACAAGCTCTGCGAACACATGATGCCGGGATACGCGCAGACCGAGTTCGACCTGCGCTGCTACCTGCACTGGCGCGAACTGACTTAACCACAGGCTGCTGCAGACACAAAAAAGGCGGCCCGAAATCAACCGGGCCGCCCTGTTACGCTTTTGCAGTTACGCCGGCACCTGCTCCGCCGCCGCCTCGCGCGCCCAGATCCGGTGTTGCGCCAGTGCCTGCGCGAACGCCGTGAACACCGTGGCGACATCGCCGTCATCACCGGTCACCAGACCGGCATCTTCCGGCAGGTTGAGGGCTGTGAGCAGCTGCCGGGCATCACCCAGTACCGCGATCGGCTTGAGGTGCTTGTAGGCTTCGAGCAGGTAGTGCTTGGCCACGCCGGACTTGGCCATGGCCTGCACGCTCTGCGCGCCGCCCGGCACGAAGACCGCGTCGAAGGCGATCGAGGGCATGCCATCCATCGCTGCATCAGGCGTGAGCATCTTGCCGTCGGCGGTCTTCACCGGCGCCGGTGACGGTCCGATCAGCTTGGCGATTGCACCCTCGTCTGCCAGCTTCTGCTTGAAAGCCTCGATAGCCTTACCATCCACGCCGTTGGCAATCAGGATGGCGACCTTGCGCGACTTGATATTGCCGGACAGATGATTCATCAGGCTCAGCGCCGGTGAGCTGGCCGGGTTTGGCTGCTTGAGGGTGATGGTCGGGGCTGTAGGCGGTGTCACGCCGATGTTTTCCGCGACGCGACGCGCCAGCTCCAGATCGATATTGGCGAGAATCTCGTTGACCTGGCGCTCACGGATGAACACCCGCTCGACCTTGCCCAGCTCGAAGCTGTAGGCGCCGATGATGTGTTCCTTCTCCGGCGCGCTCATGCTGTTCCAGAACAAGGTCGCCTGGGAAAAATGGTCCGAGAACGAGGGGCTGCGTGCCCGCACCTTGTGCCCTTCCATCCGCTCCGGATAGCTCTCGAAGCCACCACCGCTGGCAGCAGGCGGCGTTTCCTTCGGCCAGCCGCTGTCGATGGAGTTGGGCTCGTAGTTGGCGCGGCCCTTGTTGATCGTCTGCCGATGGAAGGCATCGCGCTGATTGTTGTGCACCGGCGCGACCGAACGGTTGATCGGGATTTCATGGAAATTCGGCCCACCGAGGCGCAGCAGCTGGGTGTCGGTGTAGGAGAACAGCCGGCCCTGCAGCAGCGGATCATTGGTGAAATCGATGCCGGGCACGATATGGCCGATATGGAAGGCGGCCTGCTCGGTCTCGGCGAAAAAGTTGTCCGGGTTGCGATTGAGGGTCATCTTGCCGAGCTTCTGCACCGGCACCAGCTCTTCAGGAATGATCTTGGTCGGGTCCAGCAGGTCGAAGTCGAACTTGTGCTCGTCGGCCTCTTCCACCACCTGCACGCCCAGCTCCCACTCGAAATAGTCGCCCATTTCGATGGATTCCCAGAGATCGCGGCGGTTGAAGTCCGGGTCTTTACCGGCGAGCTTCAGCGTCTCGTCCCAGACCAGCGAGAACGCACCGGCCACAGGCTTCCAGTGGAACTTGACGAAGCGGCTCACACCCTCGGCATTGATCAGGCGGAAGGTGTGCACGCCGAAGCCTTCCATGGCCCGCAGGCTGCGTGGGATGCCGCGGTCGGACATGGCCCAGATGACCATGTGCGCCGACTCGGGAGTAAGCGATACGAAATCCCAGAAGCTGTCGTGGGCGGACTGGCCCTGGGGGATCTCGTTATGCGGCTCGGGCTTCACTGCATGCACGAAGTCCGGAAATTTGATCGCGTCCTGGATGAAGAACACCGGCATGTTGTTGCCGACCAGGTCGAAAATGCCTTCATCGGTATAGAACTTGGTGGCGAAGCCGCGCACGTCGCGAACAGTATCGGCCGAGCCACGCGAGCCCTGCACGGTGGAAAAACGCACGAATACCGGCGTTTCCTTGCCTTTGCCGGCGAGGAAGGACGCCTTGGTCAATGAACTGTGGTCGTCGTAGCTGACGAACACGCCGTGGGCAGCCGAGCCGCGGGCGTGCACGATGCGCTCGGGGATGCGCTCGTGATCGAAGTGGGTCAGCTTCTCGCGCATGATGAAGTCTTCGAGCAGCGAGGGTCCCCGTTCGCCTGCCCTCAGCGTGTTCTGGTTATCAGCGATCTTGACGCCCTGGTTCGTGCTCAGGGCCTCGCCCGTGGCATCGGAGCGAAAGGTTTCGAGCTGATCGAGCTTGGCGTTGTGGTTCTTGCGATCGACAGTGTCGGTACCGGCGAGCTCGCTGTTCTTAGGATCTTTGTTGTCCGTCATCATGGGCCTCGGTTGAGCGGGTGTGCTGAACCGCGAAAAAATCGGGCCATGCGGCCCAATACTTGATCAATTCACGGCGTACCAGTTAGTGACCCGATAAAGCCGCTCAAGGTTGCGAGCTGCGACGATTTGCTCAGACTATAGAGGCGATGGCTTGTCTCAATCACCGCAGTTCGCTACGCCCGCCCGCTGCAAATGCGTAGAATGCACGCCTTTCGCCACCATCCAGGCACATACGACCGCACCCACAAGGTTCGCCCGTGATCGAATTTCAGCAAGTCCACAAAACCTATCGGGTTGCCGGCCGGGGCACTGCTCGAGAAGTGCCTGCGCTCAAGCCGACCGAACTGACTATCGGTGCAGGCGAAGTGTTTGGCCTGATTGGCCATTCCGGTGCAGGCAAGAGCACCTTGCTGCGCCTGATCAACCGTCTGGAAGAACCATCCGGAGGCCGCATCCTGGTTAACGGAGAAGACGTCACGGCGCTCGACGCCAACGGCCTGCGTCGCTTCCGTCAGCGGGTCGGGATGATCTTCCAGCACTTCAACCTGCTGATGTCCAAGACCGTGGCCGATAACGTCGCAATGCCGCTGCGCCTGGCGGGTAACCACTCACGCGGCGAGATCGACAGCCGGGTCGCTGCCTTGCTCGAACGCGTCGGCCTGAAAGATCAGGCGCGCAAGTACCCGGCGCAATTGTCGGGCGGCCAGAAACAGCGCGTCGGTATCGCCCGCGCGCTGGCGACCGAGCCGGACATTCTGCTCTGCGACGAAGCCACCAGCGCTCTCGACCCGCAGACCACTGCTTCGGTGCTACAGCTGCTCGCCGAGATCAATGCCGAGCTGAAATTGACCATCGTGTTGATTACTCACGAGATGGATGTGATCCGCCGTGTCTGTGACCGCGTCGCGGTGATGGATGGCGGTGAGATTGTCGAACAGGGACCGGTCACCGAAGTATTCCTGCACCCGAAGCATCCGACCACGCAACGTTTCGTCCTTGAAGACGAAGCGCTCGACGAAGGTGAGCAGCACGATGACTTTGCCCATGTCCCCGGCCGGATTCTGCGCCTGACCTTCCAGGGTGAAGCTACCTACAAGCCGCTGCTCGGCACCGTCGCCCGGGAGACCGGTGTGGATTTCAGCATCCTCTCGGGACGCATCGACCGCATCAAGGACACCCCCTACGGCCAGCTGACCCTGGCGCTGGTAGGGGGCGACATGGGTGCTGCCCTGGCCCAGCTGGATGCAGCTGACGTGCACGTGGAGGTGCTGCGCTGATGGACGCCTTGTTTAGCTCTTTGTTGGGGAATGTCGACTGGTACGAAATCTGGCTGGCGACCCTGGACACCCTGCTGATGCTCGGCGGGTCGCTGCTGTTCACCATCATCCTCGGCCTGCCGCTGGGCGTGCTGCTGTTCCTCACCGGCCCGCGCCAACTGTTCGAGAACGGCCCGCTGTACGGCTTTCTGTCCTTCGTGGTGAACGTGCTGCGCTCATTGCCGTTCATCATTCTGCTGATCGTGATGATTCCCTTCACGGTGCTGGTCACTGGCACCTCGCTGGGCGTGGCGGGGGCGATTCCGCCACTGGTGGTGGGTGCCGCACCGTTCTTTGCGCGACTGGTGGAAACCGCGCTGCGCGAAGTCGACCGCGGCATCATCGAGGCCACTCAGGCGATGGGGGCCACCACCCGGCAGATCATCTTCAATGCCCTGCTGCCCGAGGCTCGCCCAGGCATCATTGCTGCCGTAACCGTCACCGCCATCACCCTGGTTTCCTACACCGCCATGGCTGGCGTGGTGGGTGCAGGCGGGCTCGGCGACTTGGCCATCCGCTTCGGCTATCAACGTTTCCAGACCGACGTCATGGTCGTCACCGTGGTGCTGCTGCTGGTCCTGGTCCAGGTACTGCAGAGCGTCGGTGACAAGTTGGTAACGCATTTTTCAAGAAAATAACTGCCTAACCGGCACCGATACAGGAACCCACAAGGAGCCCTCCATGAAAAAACTGCTTGCCGCCTTTGCCGCTGTCGCGGCTTTCTCCGCCCAAGCCGCCGACGAACTGAACGTCGCTGCCACTGCCGTCCCGCACGCGGAGATTCTGGAATTCATCAAACCCCAGCTGGCCGAACAGGGCGTCGACCTGAAGGTGAAAGTCTTCACTGACTACGTGCAGCCGAACATCCAGGTCGCCGAAAAACGCCTGGACGCCAACTTCTTCCAGCACCAGCCGTACCTGGATGAGTTCAACAAGGGCAAAGGCACCGAGCTGGTCAGCGTGGCCGGCGTGCACATCGAGCCCTTCGGCGCCTATTCCAGCAAGCTGAAATCGCTGGACGAGCTGCCCAATGGCGCAACCGTGGTGATCCCCAACGACGCGACCAATGGCGGCCGCGCCCTGCTGCTGCTGCAGAAGGCCGGTGTAATCACGCTGAAGGACGGCGCCGGCATCACCGCCACGCCGAAGGACATCGCCGAGAATCCGAAGGACATCAAGATTCGTGAGCTGGAAGCCGCCACCCTGCCACGAGTGCTGACTCAGGTCGACCTGGCGCTGATCAACACTAACTACGCCCTAGAAGCCAAGCTGAACCCCACCGAAGACGCCCTGTACATCGAAGGCAGCGACTCGCCCTACGTGAACATCCTGGTTGCCCGTCCGGACAACAAGGACAGCGCCGCCATGCAGAAGC
This sequence comes from Stutzerimonas stutzeri, assembly GCA_002387205.1. Classification (GTDB taxonomy): domain Bacteria; phylum Pseudomonadota; class Gammaproteobacteria; order Pseudomonadales; family Pseudomonadaceae; genus Stutzerimonas; species Stutzerimonas stutzeri_N. The sequence continues at coordinate 143,907 of DGLA01000001.1, forward strand.
TGACCGAGGCGCTGCACAGTGAAGAGGTCAAGCAGTTCATCAACGAGAAGTACAAAGGCGCCGTGGTCCCGGCGTTCTGACGCCTAAGAGCTGGCCCAAGGAACCCCGCCCTGTGCGGGGTTTTTTATGCGGTAGAGGATCGCATCGATGCAGTGGACAGGTTCGAGCACCTACCACAGCGAAGTGCTTCGCGAGCAAGCTCCTCTCCTACAAGGCCGGCGCTGCTCGTAACCGTACTATCGCACCACCACCAGCGGATGACCGCGCTCGGGATGGCGCTGCACCAGTACATCCAGGCCGAACACCTCGCGCAGGGGCTCAGCCTGCAGCACGGCGTCGACCGAGCCCTGCAGGTGCGCTCGTCCTTCATGAAGAAGCAGCAGCCGATCGCAATAGCGCGCCGCCAGGTTGAGATCATGAAGAATCACCAGCACCGCCGCGCCGTGTTCGGCAAAGCCACGTACGGCCTGCAAGGTACTGTGCTGATGCAGGGGATCGAGGGCAGAGGTCGGCTCGTCGAGCAGTAGCACCCGGCCTTCAGCGCCGGGCCAGAGCTGCGCCAGCACCCGCGCCAGGTGTACCCGCTGGCGTTCACCCCCGGACAGCGACAGGTAACTGCGACCATCCAGGTGCCTGGCATCAGCCGCCGCCAAGGCCTGCTCGACGATCAGCCGATCCGCCGCACGCCCTTCTGCGTGGGGCAGGCGGCCCATGGCGACGACCTCCTCCACGCGAAAGCCAAAGCTCAGGCCTGACTGCTGCGGCAGCACCGCCAGGCGCTGGGCACGTTCGCGCGAAGGCCACTCATGCAGCGGGCGATCCGCCAACAGGACGCGCCCGGCATTGGCCGAGAGTTCACCACTGAGCGCGCCGAGCAGGCTGCTCTTGCCGGCACCGTTCGGGCCCAGGACACCAAAGACCTCACCGGCTCGCAATTGCAGCTCGATACCCTGCAGGACGCAACGGGTTCCGCGGCGCACTTCGAGGTTTTCCGCGCGGAGCATCAGTTGCGCCCCCGAACCAGCAGGAAGAGAAAGAAAGGCGCGCCGAGCAATGCGGTGACGATACCGATCGGCAGCTCGGCCGGTGCCAGCAGCAGCCGCGCCAGCAGGTCGGCTAACAGCAGCAGGCTGGCACCCGCCAGCGCCGAAGCGGGCAGCAGCACGCGATGATCCGGGCCGCTGAGCAGACGGATCAGATGCGGCACCACCAGGCCGATAAAGCCGATCAGCCCCGCCGCCGCCACCGCCGCGCCGACGCCAAGGGCGGTGAGAAACACCAGTTCACGCTTGAGGCGTTCGATCTGAAAGCCCAGATGACGTGCTTCGGATTCACCCAGCAGCAAGGCATTCAGCGCTGCCGCACGACGCGGCAACCAGAGCGCCACGCCCATGGCGATGACCAGCAGCGGCCAGAGCCGGGCGTAGCTCGCGCCGTTGAGGCTACCCAGGTTCCAGAAGGTCAGGGTCCGCAGGGTGGCGTCATCGGCGAGGTAGGTGAACAGGCCAATGGCCGCCCCCGCCAATGCCGTCAGGGCGATACCGGCTAGCAGCATGGTGGCGACACTGGTCTGACCCTCGCGCCGGCCCAGGCGGTAGACCGTGGCGGTCACCACCAGCCCGCCCATGAAGGCGCTCGCCGACAGCACGTAGGGTTCGAAGGCGGAGGGCAGCCCGCCGAGCGCCGCGCCGAAGACGATGGCCACCGCGGCCCCCAGCGCCGCGCCGCTGGACACGCCGATCAGCCCCGGATCGGCCAGCGGATTGCGAAACAACCCCTGCATCGCCACCCCTGTCAGCGCCAGCACCGCACCGACCGCGAGCCCCAGCAGCGTGCGGGGCAAACGGATCTGGCCGAGGATGAGTTCGGCCTGGGCCAGCTGAGGATCGGCTTCGCCCAGGCCCGCGAGGTTCAATACGGCGCGCCAGGTGTCGCCCGGCGCAAGGCTGACCGGTCCCAGTGCCAGCGATAACCAGATGGACAGCAGCAACAGGACCGCCAGCAGTGAGAACAGCAGTCGCGGGGGTAAGACGCGCGTCATCGGGATATATCGGTAAGGGCCTGGGCGTGAGGATAAAAGGCTGCGGACAGCGCCGCCAGCTCCACGGGCAATGGCAGGTCGACCCGTCTTTGCCAATCGCCCCCTCCTGGCTCGCCTGCCTTTCACCGAAGCGATATGGGCGGTCGCGCACAAGGGATGGGGGGCTTGGCCAGGATCATTGAACGCGCCAGCTAGAACAGGCGGCTAGCGCTACGAGTCAGATCTGATTCCAACCCGCAACCGCACTGGTCGGGTCATTTGTCCTTGGGCTCAACCCTCGCTTCTGAGCAGCACCGGCAGCTGCTCGGCGAGCTTTTCGGTACGCAGCGGGCCACGGACGAAGCCTCTCAGGCGACCATCCGGCCCGATCAGGGCAAGGTTGCCCCCATGGTCGACGGTGTAGTTTTCCTTCGAGGTGTCGCCCGGAATAAAGGGCACACCTGCCGCGTTGGCAAGAGTCTGGATATCGTCCAGCGGGCCGGTCAGGCCGATGAAGCCCGCACCGAAGTAACCCAGGTACTTCTTCAATTGCTCCGGCGTGTCGCGCTCGGGGTCGACGCTGACCAGGATCGGCTGGAGCCGCTGATTGACGTCTTCCGGCAGTTTGCCGCGCAGCTGACGCAGTTCTGCCAGCGTTGCGGGGCAGATGTCCGGGCAGAAGGTATAGCCGAAGAACAGCAGGTTCCACTGCCCTTCCAGCTGCGCCATGGATACCCGCTCGCCGTCCTGGTTGGTCAGCGTCAGGTCCGGCATGTCGCGGCCCTGGGGCAGCATGACGATGCCGGCATCGAGCAGCTCGGCGGTGTCGAGCTGCTGTTCGGTGTTGAGCACCTTGTAGACCGTCAGGCCGATGACCAGCGCAACCAGCGCCACTAGGATGAATACGGTTTTCTGGATGCGTGTCATTGAGGTCCCTGGCGCCCGGCTTAAAAGGTCAGCGGCAGATAATGATCAACCAGCAAGGCGATGAACAGCGCGAACAGATACCAGATGCTGAATTTGAAGGTCTTGATGGCCGCATGTGGGCGGCTGTCGCGATAGAGCACGATCGTCCAGAACAGGAAGCGCGCGCCCAGCAGCACGGCCGCAGCCAGGTACAGCGGGCCGCTCATGTGAATGGCGAAGGGCATGACGCTGACCGCCAGAAGCATCGCCGTATAGAGCAGGATGTGCACCTTGGTGTAGTGCTCGCCGTGGGTCACCGGCAGCATCGGCACGTTGACCTTCGCGTATTCATCCTTGCGGTGAATCGCCAGGGCCCAGAAGTGCGGAGGGGTCCAGGCGAAGATGATCAGCACCAGCAGCAGCGGTTCGGCCGTCACCTGACCGGTCACTGCGACCCAGCCAAGCAGCGGCGGAGCAGCGCCGGCCAAGCCGCCAATCACGATGTTCTGCGGCGTGGCGCGTTTGAGAAAACCGGTATAGATAACCGCGTAGCCGATCAGCGAGGCCAGCGTCAGCCAGGCGGCCAGCGCATTGGTAAAGGTCAGTAACAGGGCCATCCCGGCCACGCTGAGCACCAGGGCGAACAGCAACGCAGCGGCCGGCGCGACCCGCCCTTGTGCCAGCGGCCGCTTGTGGGTGCGTGCCATTTCCAGGTCGATGCGGCGGTCCACCACATGGTTGATCGCAGCCGCGCCACCGGCGCAGAGCGCTATGCCCAGGTTGCCAAATAACAGCACCGTCCAGGGCACGCCCGAGCGCGTCGCGAGAAACATGCCCACCAGTGAGGTGATGAGCATTAGAACCACCACCCTGGGCTTGGTCAGCTCCAGATAATCGCGCCAGATCGCCTGGGCGCCGCGTTCGCTGATGAGAGTGGCCATGGGTTCCCCTTATGCGCGCGGCAGGTCGAGCCTGCCCGTCGTGTTCGAATTCAGGTGCGACTGAGGTGCCGGTACGGCGGTGGCCGCAGGGTTCAGCCGCAGGCGATGGTTGATCAGGACGGTCACCAGGAGCAGCAGCGCGCCGCCACCGTTATGGGCGACCGCAACGGCCAGCGGCAGATTGAGCAGCACGTTGCTGATGCCCAGCCCGATCTGCAGGGCCAACGCTGCCACGAGCAGCCCGGCCAGACGCGGCAGCCCGTGCCGCCAGAGCTGCCAGGCCAGCGCCAGCAGGACCAGCGTCACGGTGAGCGCGCCAAGCCGGTGTGTCAGGTGAATGGCGGTACGTGCCTCACCATAGAGCATGCCGCCGAGATAATTAGGACCTATGTCGTGATGGGTCAGGTTGAAGGCATTGGCGAAATCCATCTGCGGCCACCACTGGCCTTGGCAGGTAGGGAAATCCGTGCAGGCCACCGCCGCGTAGTTACTGCTGACCCAGCCGCCCAGCGCGACCTGGATGATCACCGCGAGCATGCCGATCAGCGCGAAGGTTCTGAGACTTCCCGGCACGCGGGGCATCGTCGGCTGACGGCCGGACAGGCGCAGCGTCAGCAGAAACAGCAGGCTCAGGGTGGTGAAGCCACCCAAGAGGTGCGCGGTCACCACTTGCGGCCAGAGTTGCAGGGTGACGGTCCACATGCCAAACGCCGCCTGGGCAATGACCACAGCAAGCAGCAGCAAGGGAAGCTTCAGGGGCTGTCCCGGCTCGGCGCGGCGGCGTAGCGCCTGCACAGCAAGCCCGAGGATCACCAGCCCCAGCGCGCCGGCGAAGTAGCGGTGCACCATCTCGTTCCAGCCCTTGTGCACCTCGAGCGGGGCATCGGGGAAACGCATCGCGGCCAGGCTCTGCTTGTCCTCGCTCATGGGCACGCTGAGAAACCCGTAGCAACCGGGCCAGTCCGGGCAGCCCAAGCCGGCATGGGTCAGCCGTGTATAGGCGCCGAGCAGCACCACCACGACAGCCAATAGCGTGGCGACAAGGGCGAGGCGGTAGCCGGGTTTTGCCATCTGGTTCTCCTTGAGCGACCTCTTTGGGACTCCAGCGAGGCGGCCGAGTGCCTTGGATCAACCGATCTGGGAAATTTTCAGGAGGTACTTAAGGTCATCGAGGATCGCCTTACCGTTCGTCTTGACGTCATAACGCAGCACCAGATTGCCGTGCGGATCGACGATCCACAGCTGCGCGCCCTCGGGCAGGTCTGGGTTGGCCCCATATATGTCGGGGTCCAGAGGGTAGCGCTGCAGCTGGGGATATTCGCGCTGCAGGCGCTGATCGTAGTCGTCCGGTAATGCCTGGGCGCTGGCCAGGGCGTGGCTGGCCCGACCGGCTTCGCGGGCCAGACCGATATTGATCTGCCGGGCCAGATACACCAGCTGCTGGCAGTCTTCTGCGCAGCCATGGGGCGCCGTAACCAGCAGCTCCCAGCGCCGCTCAGTGGCCACCGGCGCGTTGATACCCAGAGCGTCGCGGCCTTGCCCGGTCGCCACCAGAGCGCCGTCGTAGGTACGGGTTTGGGGCACCCAGAAACCGAAACGGTACATGGCGCTCGCCAGGAGCATGGGGCCGATCACCACGGCGAGGATCAGCAGCAATTGCAGACGCCCACGGCTCCGTTGCGCCGGTTCAGCATGGTAGGTCGGATTCATCATCGTCATTCCTTGTTCCCCCGCGCCTGATGCACGCCGAAGTAGATGAACAACGCCAGCAGTGCCGCTGCCAGCGCAAACCATTGCACCGCATAGCCGACATGCTGCTGCGGCTGCATGAAGGTGACCGGCCAGTCGGCGCGATAGGCCGCGGGGCCGGGCTCCAGCCGCAGCTGGTATTCGACACCGTCACGGTCGAGCAACTGCCAGATGTCCTGCACCTCGACGTGGTTGATCAGCCGCGGCCAGCCTTCGGCCATGCGCCGGTTGAGAATGAACGGCTCGCCTGACGGCGCGTATACCCATGCGGACAGCTTCAGCGGTCGATCCGGTGTATCGAATTGTGGCGGAATGCGCCGGTCCGGCCAGGGCAACCAGCCGCGGTTGACCAGCACCCAGCGGCCGCTGGGCTGATCCTGAAACGGCTGCAGCAGCTCGACCCCAACACGGCCGTCGCGGGTGCGGCTGTCCAGCAGAAAGCTGTGCTCGGCGTCGAAGCTGCCCTGCAGGTTGATGCGCGCGTAGGCTGGATCCTGAAGGGTTTCGATCTGCTCCGGCCCCAACGGCGCTGCTGCTTCGCGCGCTTCCTGACGCGCCAGCAACTCGCGCTTCTGGTCGGCCCGTTCCAGCTGCCAGAAACCCAGCCAGACCAGCAGCGGCAACAGGCACAGCACCACCAGCGTGGGTATGACGCCCGGCTTGAAGCCGTTCATGCCCTGCCCCGCGGCGTATCGATCCGGCTGGCTATACTGCACCCCACTTCCCCCAGTTCACCTTTCACGGCGGGCCCGCTCATGCTCAAGGTGGCGATTGTTCTGTTGTTAGTAGCCACGCTGGTCAGTCTGTTCAGTGGTCTGTTCTTTCTGGTCAGGGACGAGGGCCGCACATCACGCGTGCTCACCGCCCTCTTCGTTCGTGTCTCCCTTACCGCGTTGACGGTTGCCCTGATCGCCTGGGGCTTTTATTCCGGGCAGCTACAGCCCGGTTTCGGCGCCTGATCGCTAGATCACATAGACGAAAACGAACAGGCCAATCCACACCACGTCCACGAAGTGCCAGTACCAGGCGGCCGCCTCGAAACCGAAATGCTGCTCTGGCGTGAAGTGGCCGCGAAAGCTGCGCACCAGCATCACCGTCAGGATGATCGCGCCCATGGTCACATGAGCGCCGTGGAAACCCGTCAGCATGAAGAAAGTCGCGCCGTAGATGCCCGAGCCCAGCGTCAGCCCGAGTTCGGTATAGGCATGGATGTACTCTTCGATCTGCAGGGTCAGGAAGGTCGCGCCCAGCAGCACGGTCAGGCCAAGGCCGAGCTTGAGCTGCTTGCGGTTGCCCTTGCGCAGCGCATGGTGCGCCCAGGTCAGGGTGAAGCTGGACGTCACCAGCAAGATGGTGTTGATCAGCGGCAGGCCCCAGGGACTGATGGTGCCCTCGGGGGCAGGATAGACACTGGGATCGGGATTGTTCAGCAGCGGCCAGCTGTATTCGAAGTTCGGCCAGAGCATGGCGCTGACGCCCTTGTCACCGTCACCGTCGAGCCAGGGGCCGACCCAGTAGCGGATGTAGAACAGCACGCCAAAGAAGGCGAGAAAGAACATCACCTCGGAAAAGATGAACCAGCTCATGCCCCAGCGGAACGAGCGATCCATCTGCGCGCTGTACAAACCCGCCCGGCCTTCACGTACCACCGACCCGAACCAGCCGAACATCATGTAGGCAATCAGCAGTGCGCCGACAAAGAAGATCACCGGGCCGCTGATCTCGTCGCGGCCGGCCTTGAGGTCATTGAACCAGCTACCCAGCCCGAACACGGTGGTCAGCAGCGCCACGGTCCCGACGATGGGCCATTTGCTCTGGGCGGGAACGTAGTAGTGCTCGTGCGTGGTGGTCTGTTGGCTCATTGCAGACTCCTCTTGGCCACCGCCTGAGACGCCTGAGAAACGACGGCGACGGGAGGTTGGCGAGACGTGATGTCGAACAGGGTGTAAGCGAGCGTCAGGTGACGCACATCCGCAGGCAGATCACGATCGACGATGAAACGCACCGGCATTTCGATGCGCTCACCGGGTTGCAGCACTTGCTGGGTAAAGCAGAAGCATTCGGTCTTGTGGAAATAGGCGGCGGCCTTGGACGGCGACACACTGGGCACTGCCTGGGCGGTCATTGGTTTGCCCGTCGGGTTGTAGGCGATAAAGCGCATTTCACGGCTGGAGCCGGGATGAACGCTGAGCTGGTCAGCCACCGGCTTGAATTCCCAGACCATCCCCGATGCGTTGGTGGCGAGAAACTGCACCCGCACCTCTCGCGCCTCGTCTGCGGTCTGGGCGCCTTCGTAGGCGCCAGCCGTCTTGCCGTTGATACCGAAGGCCTTGCACATGACGTCGTAGATCGGCACCAGCGCGAAGCCGAACGCGAACATCGCCACGACCACCAAGAGCAGGCGGCGGACCAGTTGCGCCAGGGTCAGATCGGTTTTCATGGGTGGGCTCTCGCAAAGACGACAAAAGCGCTGAAGGCTGAACGCGAAAGCCGGTCAGCCACCATCGTCCGCAGTATCGAGCTCGCCCGCGGACCCTTATATCTCAACCACGCGGCAGCAAAGCCCGCCGCCACGCCTCGTCCAGCCTCCAGCCTCCAGCCTCCAATGGCCTTAATCATCATGTTTGGGCCCCGTGCGGTGCTCATGCAATTCTTCCAGGCTCGGGGGCACGCTGAAGGTGTGGTACGGCGCTGGTGACGGCACGCTCCACTCCAGCCCTTCGGCGCCATCCCAGGGCTTGGCCGCAGCAGCCGGGCCTCCCCGGATGCACTTGATGACGATGAACAGGAAGAGGAGCTGCGTCGCCCCGAACATGAAGGCGCCGATGCTGGAGACCATGTTGAAGTTGGCGAACATCATGTTGTAGTCCGGGATCCGCCGCGGCATGCCGGCCAGCCCGACAAAGTGCATCGGGAAGAACGCCAGGTTCATGCCGACGAAACTCATCCAGAAATGCAGCTTGGCGAGGGTTTCGTCGTACATGTGCCCGGTCCATTTCGGCAGCCAGTAGTACGCCGAGGCGAAGATGCCGAAGATCGCGCCCGGCACCAGCACGTAGTGGAAGTGCGCCACCACGAAGTAGGTGTCGTGGTACTGGAAGTCCGCCGGCGCGATCGCCAGCATCAATCCGGAGAACCCGCCGATGGTGAACAGGATGACGAAGGCCACCGCGAACAGCATCGGCGCCTCGAAGGTCAGCGAGCCGCGCCACATGGTTGACACCCAGTTGAACACCTTCACCCCGGTGGGCACCGCGATCAGCATGGTGGCGTACATGAAGAACAGCTCACCGGTCAGCGGGATGCCAACGGTGAACATGTGGTGCGACCAGACGATGAACGAGAGAAAGGCGATGGCGCCAGTGGCGTAGACCATCGAGGTGTAGCCGAACAGTGGCTTGCGGCTGAAGGCCGGGATGATCGAGCTGACCGCGCCGAACGCCGGCAGGATCATGATGTACACCTCGGGATGACCGAAGAACCAGAACACGTGCTGGAACAGCACCGGGTCGCCGCCGCCGGCCGCGCTGAAGAAGCTGGTGCCGAAGTGGATGTCCATCAGCATCATGGTCACCACGCCGGCCAGCACCGGCATCACTGCGATCAGCAGGAAGGCGGTGATCAGCCATGTCCAGACGAACAGGGGCATCTTCATCAGCGTCATGCCGGGGGCGCGCAGGTTGAGCACCGTGGCGACCACGTTGATCGCACCCATGATCGAGCTGATGCCCATCAGGTGGATGGCGAAGATGAAGAAGGTCACCGATTCGGGTGCATAGGTGGTCGACAGCGGTGCGTAGAAGGTCCAGCCGAAATTCGGCCCGCCGCCCTCCATGAACAGCGTCGAGACGAGCAGGCCAAACGCGGCGGGCAGCAGCCAGAAGCTGAAGTTGTTCATCCGCGGCAGGGCCATGTCCGGCGCGCCGATCATCAGCGGAATCATCCAGTTGGCCAGGCCAACGAAGGCCGGCATCACCGCGCCGAAGACCATGATCAGGCCGTGCATGGTGGTCATCTGGTTGAAGAACTCGGGCTGCACGATCTGCAGGCCCGGCTGGAACAGCTCGGCGCGAATCACCATTGCCATCGAGCCGCCCAGCAGGAACGCGCAGAAGCTGAACCACAGGTACATCGAGCCGATGTCCTTGTGGTTGGTGGTCAGCAGCCAGCGTGAGAGGCCCTTGGCCGGGCCGTGGTGATGGTCATGCTCGGCATGACCATGATCGTCGATCACTGCACTCATCACCTGATCCTCTTACTGGGTGGCTTCTTCGGCCTGTTTGAAGACGAGCACGTCTTTCGGCGTGACCATGTCGCCTGTGTCGTTACCCCAGGCATGGCGCTCGTAGGTCACGACGGCGGCAAGGTCGACTTCCGACAACTGCGGGCCGAACGCTGGCATGGCGGTGCCCGGCGAGCCTTTGACGACGATGCTGATGTGGTTTTCCGCATCGCCCGTGGCGATCGGCGAGCCCTTGAGCGCCGGGAACATCGGTGGCAGCCCTTCGCCCGAAGCCTGGTGACAGGAGGCACAGTTGGTCTGGTAGACCTTCTCGCCGCGAGCGGTCAGTTCTTCCAGCGTCCACTCCTTGCTGGTCAGCTCGGCGAGCTTGGCGGCCTCGGCTTTCTTCTCGCCGAGCCAGGTGGCGTAGTCCTCCTGGGATTTCACTTCGACGACCACCGGCATGAAGCCATGATCCTTGCCGCACAGCTCGGTGCACTGCCCGCGGTAGATGCCGGGCTCCTCGACACGGGTCCAGGATTCGTTGATGAAACCGGGGATAGCGTCCTTTTTCACCGCGAGATCCGGCACCCACCAGGAATGGATGACGTCCGCCGCGGTGATCAGAAAGCGCACCTTGGCGCCCTGCGGGATCACCAGCGGCTCGTCCACTTCCAGCAGGTAGTGTTCGCCTTTGGGGGCCAGGTTGTTGATCTGGTCGCGCGGAGTGGTGAGGTTGCTGAAGAACTCGACGTCCTCACCCAGGTATTTGTAGTGCCACTTCCACTGGTAGCCGGTGATCTGGATATCGACGTCCGACTCACTGGAATCGTAGATGTGAATCAGCGTGCGGGTCGCGGGCACCGCCATGCCGATCAGGATCAGCAGGGGGATGATGGTCCAGAGCACCTCGACCTTGGTGTTCTCATGGAAGTGCGCCGACTCCAGTCGCCTGGACCGGCGGTGGGCGAACATCGACCAGAACATCACCGCGAACACCAGCACGCCGATGATCACGCAGATCCAGAAGATGGTCATGTGCAGATCGAAAACGGAGTGACTGACGTCTGTGGCACCGGCGCGCATATTCACGTCCCAGGCCGCCTGCGCCTGACCGAATAGCGAACACAGTCCAATCCCCATCCAGGCTCGTGGATGTCGCGACATTGCGGGTTCCCCTTATGGTTCTTGTTATCCCGCCGACCGCCTGTCCGGCCGCAGAGCTGGCAACTGCCCGCTACGATGGCCTGACCACGCTCCGATCTGGCTCCCCCCGATTCATGGTTGCCAGTCCTCGCTTTGCACGCGCAGTCGGATTCGATCAATACGCTTACGATCGGAGTATAGACAGCGAATGAAGAACGGCAATTTCGTCACCCCGTTGGGTTCAGGCGCTCGCCTGCGCCTCCGTGGAGTGCTCATTTTTCTTCACCCCGCGGATGTTCATAGCCGCCAGACATATCTGCAGCGTAATCAACGCCCAGGCCTCGGCGTACAGGCCCCAGACCACCCAGAGCAGGTTGCTCAGCAGAAAGCACCAGAACCCTACCGTGCGTCGGCCGGGCTTCAGTGAGCCGATCAGCCACGCCGCCAGCACCGTGATTACCATTGCCGGCCATTGAAGAAAATCGATCCAATCCACCTTGCCTCCAGGATGCAAATGCGCACCGGACCATACCGGCGCCGCAGCGATACCTGGATTGGTGCCCGGCGCGCTTCCTATAGTTCCGGTTAGCCGCCCTGCGGTACGCGCTGGTTAGAGCAGGTTCATCTGCTGCCCTGGCGGCGCGAAACGGCTGCAGTCCAGCCCGTAGTTCTGGTCCCGGCGGTTGTAGCCCAGCCGCTTGCAGGCCAGTTGAAAGCGCTGGGCGAGCAGCTGGGCGAACTGCCCTTCGCCGCGCATGCGGCTGCCGAAACGGCTGTCGTAATCTTTGCCGCCCCGTGACTGCCGCACCAGGCTCATGACGTGAGCGGCACGTTGCGGGAAATGCTCCTGCAGCCATTCATCGAAAAGGGTCGCCACTTCATGGGGCAACCGCAGCAAGACATAACCAGCTGACCGCGCGCCGGCCTCCCGCGCGGCTTCGAGCATGCGCTCGAGCTCCATGTCATTGATCATCGGAATCATCGGCGCGCACATCACGCTGACCGGCACGCCTGCCTCGTTCAGCGAGCGCAGCACGCGAAGTCGCGCCGAGGGCGAGGCCGCACGCGGTTCCATGATGCGCTTGAGCTCGTCATCCAGGGTGGTCAGGCTGACCGAGACGCTGACCAGTCGCTGCTCGGCCAGCGGCACCAGCAGGTCCAGATCGCGCAGCACCAATGAACCCTTGGTGATGATGTGCACCGGGTGCTTGAAGCGCAGCAGGATTTCCAGCGCACGGCGGGTCAGCTGCTGTTCGCGTTCGATGGGCTGATAGGCATCGGTGTTGACCCCAAGCGCGATCGGCTGCGGCACGTAGCCGGGCTTGCTCAGCTCCTGCTCGAGGCGTTCGGCCAGGTTGGTCTTGGCGATCAGCCTCGTCTCGAAATCGATACCCGGCGACATGTCCCAATAGGCGTGGCTGGGCCGCGCAAAACAATATATGCAGCCATGCTCGCAGCCTCGATAGGGATTGACCGAGCGATCGAAGCCGACGTCCGGCGACTGGTTGCGGGTGAGCACAGTCTTGGCCGTCTCGAACCGTACCTCGGTGGCGCGCGTCGGCGGCACGTCCTGTTCCCAGCCGTCGTCATAAGCCTCGCTGCGGGTCGGGGCGAAACGGTTGTCTGGGTTGATGGCGGTGCCGCGGCCGCGCGGCGTGCTATTCGGCGGGAACATGGAAAGGCTCCGAAAGGCTGTATATGGATACAGTATCAGAGCCAGACCTCATATCGGCAACGCGGATATGCCCGCCCGTCGCCGCGGGGTGGATCGCGCCTCACCGAGCTGCCCCGCGGCAACAGTCGGAACACAGATCCCAAAGCAAACCTGTAGGCGCGAAAAAGCGATGCCTTCAGCCCAAAGGGCGTCGCACCTGCACCTTGCTGTACTCGGCTGCGCTACCGTAGCTGAGCAGGATTACGCCCCGTTTCGCCAACTCGCGGGCGCGCCAGTAGAGAAACAGGTCGGTGGGAAAGAAGCCGTCGCAGTGCCCCATCACCTCGGCCATGGCTCGGGCCAGCGGCATCCAGTCGTCGCGGCAGGCCGCTACCAGCTCGCGGTCAATCTGCGCATTGTCTTCACCAACGAAACGCCCGTCGACCCAGCGACGTATCGCGGCGTTCTCCTCAACCGCAGCCCGCCACTGGCTGGCGAGATCAGCAGTGCGATCAGCATCGACGAGACGGGGCTGATAAAGCGCAGCCAGGGCATCCGGCGCATGCATGGACACTGCCATGCGCGTGCCGACTCGACTGTCACCGGTGCCGCATGCGACCTCGTGCAAAGGTATCGCAGATCCTTCCATAGCCGCGGCCACCCGCGCCAGCATTAACTGTTCAGAAGCGCTGTCGCCATGCCAGACCGTTATTTGCCGCGACTGGTCAGGTAGCCCCTCCAGCCATTCAGCATCACTGGCAATGCCCGAGAAATCAGGCCGAGGCGTCAACCCGACAGGCCAGACGCCCTCCCAGAAGGCCACACGCGCAGCGCATGGTGGGGTTTCGATATCCTCGAGCGGCCCGACCGCCAAGTCGTCGCGCAGAACGCGGACTTCATTGCCCTCGGCCAACAGCTGCCGAACGCTGTCAGCGGCGAGATCGCCACAGGTGATATGCCACATGGCGATGCTCCAGCCGGTCAGTCGGGTTTTTTCTTCAGCTTCGGGTTGGGGAAGAACTGTACCGCCTGCACCTGCGGATCAGCCGCCTTCGGCTTGGCCTTGTTAACCCGCGTTCCCAGTTCCGAGGGCACGGATTGGCCCTGGGCATTGAGGGTGTCGGCGTAGCCGCACTCCACGCACTCGCGGTGCGGAACGCCATTGACGTCCCACATCTTGATGCTGTCGCTGGCGCTGCACGCCGGGCACACGGCGCCGGCGATGAAGCGTTTGGTGGTCACTTTCGGCTCGTCGCTCATGCCACGTCCTCGGTCAGGCCAAGATGGCGCAGCAGCGCGTCGGTGGACGGTTCCCGGCCCCGGAAGTCGACGAATAGCACCATCGGTTCCTGCGAACCGCCGCGTGCGAGGATGGCGTCACGGAAGGCGCGGCCCGTATCGGGGTTGAACACGCCCTCTTCCTCGAAGCGCGAGAAGGCGTCGGAGGACAAGACTTCGGCCCACTTGTAGCTGTAGTAACCGGCCGCGTAACCGCCGGAAAAGATGTGCGCGAAGCTGTTGGGGAAGCGGTTGCTGGCCGGCGGACGCATCACCGACACCTCGTCACGGACACTTTCCAGTACCTCGAGCACGCTGCGGCCGTCCCCATGCGTTGCATGCAGCTCGAAGTCGAACAACGAGAATTCCAGCTGACGCACCATCATCAGGCCGGACTGGAAATTCTTCGCCGCCAGCATCTTGTCGAGCATGTCCTGCGGCAGCGTCTCTCCGGTCTGGTAATGGCCGGAAATCAACGCCAGGCCTTCAGGCTCCCAGCACCAGTTTTCCATGAACTGGCTCGGCAGCTCGACCGCGTCCCAGGCCACGCCATTGATACCCGACGCGCCGGCATGCTCGACCTGGGTCAACAGGTGATGCAGGCCATGACCGAACTCGTGGAACAGCGTGGTGACTTCATCGTGAGTCAGCAGCGCCGGGCGCTCGCCCACCGGTGGGGTGAAGTTGCAGACCAGATTGGCAACAGGCGTTTGCAGTGTGCCGAGGCAGGTGCGGCGCTTGTCGCGCGCGCCGTCCATCCAGGCGCCGCCACGCTTGTTGGCCCGTGCATAGAGGTCGAAGAAGAAGCGCCCGACGTGCTCGCCCTTTTCACGAATTTCAAACAGACGGACGTCAGGGTGCCAGCCATCAAAGTTTTCAAGCTCGTGGATTTCAATGCCGTACAGGCGCTTGACGATGGCGAACAGGCCGGACAGCACCTTGTCCACCGGGAAGTAGGCGCGCAGCTCTTCCTGGCTCAGGCTGTAACGGGCCTGGCGCAGCTTCTCGCCAAAGTAGTTGACGTCCCAGCTCTGCAGGTCGGAGACGCCCTGCTCGGCGGCAAAGGCCCGCAGCTCCTTGAGGTCGCGCTCAGCAAACGGCTTGCTGCGCTTGGCCAGATCACGCAGGAACCCCAGCACCTGATCGGTGCTCTCGGCCATCTTGGTCGCCAGCGAGAGCTCGGCATAGTTGCCGAAGCCCAGCAGCTTGGCCAGTTCCTGACGCAGGTCGAGGATCTGTTCCATTACCGGGCCGTTGTCGAACTGACCGGCGTTCGGCCCCTGGTCGGAGGCACGGGTGGAATAGGCGACATAGACCTCTTCACGCAGCGCGCGATTGTCGGCGTAGGTCATGACGGCGTAGTAGCTGGGGAATTCCAGGCTGATCAGCCAGCCGTCCAGCTCCTTGGCCTTGGCCGCTTCGGCCATCTGCGCCTTGGACGACTCGGTGATGCCGGCCAGCACGCTTTCGTCGGTGACGTGCTTGGTCCAGGCCTGGGTCGCGTCGAGCAGCTGGTTGGAAAAGGTGCTGCCCAGCTCGGCGAGCTTCATGCGGATCGCGCCGAAGCGTTGCTGTTCGGCGGGCGGCAAGTCGATGCCGGACAGGCGGAAGTCACGCAGCGTGTGTTCGAGAATGGTCTTTTGCGCGACATCGAAGCCGTCTGCCTCAGGGCTGACCGACAGCGCCTGATAGGCGGCGAACAGGTCGGCGTTCTGGCCGAGCTCGGTGGCGTAGGCGGACAGTTTGGGCAGGCAGGCCTCATAGGCGCTGCGCAGTTCGGCATTGTTGCGCACGGCATTGAGATGGCTGACCGGGCCCCAGGCGCGGCTAAGGCGTTCGTTCATTTCATCGAGGCCGACGACCAGGGTGCTCCAGTCGAGGCTCTCAGCCGGGCGGCTGAGCAGTTCCTGCAAGGCGACACGGTTGTCACCAAGGACAGCGTCCACCGCCGGCTCGACATGCTCGGGGCGAATCTCGGAATAAGGCGGCAGGTCGAAATCCCGAAGCAGCGGATTGGTATCGGTCACGGCAGTTGCCCCTTTTTGAATAAATGATCACCGGTGCATGTTAAAGACAAATGCCTGACCGCGCAGCTGGGCAACGAAACGATAGAGCGGCTCTATGCACGACGAAACGACACGCGCGTCAGGCATCCGTACCGGTTATTGGACCGCCGTCTGCTCGGGCAATTCGGGGCGCCGCGCATAGCGCTGGGCAAGCACGGTGCAGACCATCAGCTGGATCTGGTGAAACAGCATCAGCGGCAGGATGATCATGCCGACCGCGCTGGTGGCGAACAGCACTTGGGCCATGGGCACGCCGGTCGCCAGGCTCTTCTTTGAGCCGGCGAAGAGGATGGTGATGCGGTCTTCCAGGTTGAAGCCGAATACCTTGGCCAGCATGGCCGTCAGCCACAGCACGATGGCCAGCAACAGACAGCAGGCCACCACCAACCCAATCAGGTGCCCAACCGGCACGATCTGCCACAGGCCGTCGACCACAGCGCCACTGAACGCGGTGTAAACCACCAGCAGAATCGAACTCTGGTCCACGCTTTTCAGCCAGGTCTTGTTGCGCGTCACCCAGGCGCCGATCCAGCGGCGCGCGATCTGCCCGGCGACGAAAGGCACCAGCAGTTGCAGCACGATCTTGCCGATGGAGTCCAGCGTCGATCCGGTCTCGCCCTCCACGCCCATCAACAGCAATACCAGCAGAGGCGTGAGGAAAATTCCGATCAGGCTGGAGGCGGCGGCGCTGCAGATGGCCGCCGGCACGTTACCGCGCGCCAACGAGGTAAAGGCGATCGCCGATTGCACCGTGGCGGGCAACGCACAGAGATAGAGCATGCCCAGGTACAGCTCGTCACCGACCATCGGCGTCAACACCGGCTTAAGCGCCAGCCCCAGCAGTGGAAACATGACGAAGGTGCAGGCGAAGACCAGCAGGTGCAGGCGCCAATGACCGGCACCTGCAAGGATCGCTTCGCGCGACAGCTTGGCGCCGTGCATGAAGAACAGCAGCGCGATGGCCGCGGACGTGAGCCACTCGAAGGACACCGCAACCTGCCCTTCGCAGGGAAACAGCGTGGCGATGGCGACCACCGCCAGCAGGGCCAGGGTGAAGTTATCGAAGAGGAGGCGGAGTTTGGCCATGGGTGATTTCCTTGGGGCTTGCAGGCAACAGGGATCGACCTTAACGTGGGCGCCTCCTTCCGACTAACGCCAAGCAGGTACGAAATGTCGCCAATCGGACAAGAGGCTGCGCTGATCACCCGCCTCGGCGAACTCAAAACGCTGCCACGACCCGTCTATGGCCAGCTCGACTCGCCGCCCAACCTCAAGCTCGGCTATCGCCACAGCCACCCCTGGGTGCAGCTGTCCCATGCCGTCGAAGGCGTGCTCGAAGTGCGTACCGACAATGGCCGCTTCATCGCGCCGCCGCTGCGCGCGGTGTGGATTCCGGCTGGCGTCACTCACCAAGTGTTCTGCGCACCGGACACCTGCATTCGCAGCCTGTACATCGATCGAGCCGTCGCCGGCGAGGCGTTCGAGCATTGCCGGGTACTGCAAGTCAGCCCCTTGCTGCGCGAACTGATCCGGCATTTCAGCACCCTGCCCGAAGCCTATGCCGAGGACGGCGCCGAGGGTCGTCTGGTACAGGTGCTGCTCGATCAGCTGGGCTGCGCCCCGCAAGTCGAACTGGTGTTGCCACTGCCGGCCGAGCCGCGCCTGCACCGGCTATGCAAAAGCCTGCAGGCGCAACCGGAATCCCAGGAAGGCCTGGCCGACTGGAGCCGAACGCTGGGCGTATCGGAACGCACCCTGAGCCGGTTGTTCCTGCGCGAAACCGGGTTAACCTTCCGCGCCTGGCGCCAGCGCCTGCGCCTGCTCAGCGCGCTACCGGCGCTGGAGCGCGGCGAGCGGGTGACCGACGTGGCGCTGGGCTGTGGTTATGAGTCCTTGTCGGCCTTCATCGCCGCCTTTCGTGAACAGTTCGGCGCCACGCCGGGCGAATTCTTCCGGCCCGGCAGCAACACACTCGATGGCCGTGTCTATCAGTGACCGGCCACCCCCACACACGCGCTTACAGGAGCCACCCATGAGCATCCGAACCTTCCAGGGGCACACACCGACGCTCGGCGAGCGCGTCTTCGTCGACCCCAGCGCCGTACTCATCGGCGATATCGAGATTGGCGAAGACAGCTCCGTCTGGCCGCTGACCGTGATTCGCGGCGACATGCACCGCATCCGCATCGGCGCGCGAACCAGCATCCAGGACGGCAGCGTGCTGCACATCACCCACGCCGGCCCGTTCAACCCGGACGGTTTTCCGCTGACCATCGGCGATGAGGTAACGGTCGGCCACAAGGTCACCCTGCATGGCTGCACCCTGGGCAGTCGCATCCTGGTTGGCATGGGGTCGATCGTGATGGATGGCGCGGTGGTAGAAGACGAGGTCATCATCGGCGCCGGCAGCCTGGTGCCGCCGGGCAAGACGCTGGAAAGCGGCTTTCTCTACGTGGGCAGCCCGGTCAAACAGGCCCGCCCGTTGACTGACAAGGAGCGCAGCTTTTTCAGTTACACCGCTGGCAACTACGTCAAGTTGAAGAATCAGCACTTGGCTGAAGGGCTTTGAGTTCCACAGCCTTGTGCCAGGACAATGCCACCACTTCCGGTCGGCCGACCTGCTAGGCGAACGCCCCTATTGCGTCCATATCTATTAGATGGGTCGCGGCTCCGTTGCCGTGCTGTCGGCAACGCTAGTCGCACCTATTGCGCGTGTTTCAGCACCGCATGGAGCAATACGTTCGTTCCCGCGGCAATATGTGCCGGGTCGGCGTCTTCGATTTCGTTGTGGCTGATGCCGTCTTTGCAGGGGACGAAGATCATCGCGGTGGGCGTGACATTGGCCATGTAGACCGCATCATGGCCGGCACCGCTGACCACCTGCATGCACGGCAATCCCAGTTGCTGCGCCGCGTCGCGAACGCTGGCCACGCAGGCCGGATCGAAATGGCTTGGCGGGAAATACACCACCTGCTCCACGTCGAT
The DNA here is from genome assembly GCA_002387205.1 of Stutzerimonas stutzeri. GTDB lineage: Bacteria > Pseudomonadota > Gammaproteobacteria > Pseudomonadales > Pseudomonadaceae > Stutzerimonas > Stutzerimonas stutzeri_N. The sequence goes on from DGLA01000001.1 coordinate 162,874, forward strand.
CGCCAGACGCGTGTCGCAAGCCGTGAGTGTCGCGCAGGCATCGCGTAGTTCAGCCTCCATGGCGGCGAGTTCAGCGTCTTCCAGCGCACGGAAATCGACAGAGAACCGCACCGTGCCAGCGATGGTATTACGCGAGTTGGGCGAAACCTGCATGGAGCCGACCGTGCCCCGGCCATGGGGCGCATGGTTCAAGGCGATGCGGTTGACCTGTTCGACCAGCCGCGCGGCGGCCAGCAGGGCGTCATGGCGCTGGTCCATCGGGGTCGGTCCGGCGTGGGCCTCCATGCCGGTCACGGTGACATCGAACCAGCGCTGCCCAAGCGCCCCGGGGACTACGCCGATGGGCAGGTCGTGAGCCTCCAGCACCGGCCCCTGCTCGATATGCGCCTCGAAATAGGCATCGAACATGCCGCCAGGCACCTCGCCCGGCGCGTGCTCGCCGGCATAGCCGATGCGCGCCAGCTCGCCGCCCACGCTCAGGCCCTCGGTGTCCTGCTGCACCAGGGCATGCTCCAGGCCGAAGGCGCCGGTGAACACGCCGGAACCCATCATCACCGGCACGAAGCGCGAGCCTTCCTCGTTGGTCCAGGCCACCACCTCGATTGGCGCGGCGGTCTCGATGCCCTGGTCGTTGAGCGTGCGCAGCACCTCCAGGCCGGCGAGCACGCCGAAGTTGCCGTCGAACTTGCCGCCGGTGGGCTGGGTGTCGATGTGGCTGCCCATGGCGATGGCGCGGCGTGACGGATCGGTACCGGCGCGGCGAGCAAAAATATTGCCAATGGCGTCGATCCGGACTGACAGCCCGGCGGCGCGGCACCAGCGGACGAAGAGGTCGCGGCCCTGGCGGTCGAGGTCAGTCAGGGCCAGGCGACAGACGCCGCCCTTGGCGGTGCCGCCGATTTCAGCGAGGTCCATCAGTGATTGCCAGAGGCGGTCGGAGTCGATGTGCAGAGTCATTTAAGGATCCTCGGGATACGAAACGGGTCAGGCCGTCAGGTGGCGGGCAAGGGCGATCAGCGACTGGTCCGAGCCGCGCGGGCCGATCAGTGACAGACCCAGCGGTGCGCTACCGACCTGCATCAGCGGCAGGGAGATCTGCGGACAGCCGGCAAGTCCGGCCAGGCAAAGCATACGAATCGACTGGTTGCGGTAGCTCTCAAGGGCCTGCTCACCGCTGACGAGCAGGGGTGCGCTGTTGGGCAGAGTAGGCATCACCAACACGCCGTCGCTGCCGAGCAGCGCGTCGAAGCGGCGGGTGAACTCCGCGCGCACCTCTTCATACGGCGCGACCTGCGCCTCGCTGAGCTGGCTGGACCAGGCGAAGCGCTCTTTCACACCAGGGCCGAGTTGCACGTCATAGCGGCGCAGAAATTCACCCTGACTGCGCCAGGCCTCCAGCCCCTGGATGTGCCGAAAAGCCCAGTACAGTTCATCCACCGGCAGCAGCGCGGCGTCGACCGGCTCGAGCTCCGTCCGGAAGGCCCTCTCCAGTTGGCCGAGCACAGCGGTGCTGGCCGCGCGGGTGTCGGCCGTGACCTGACTCATGACATCGGCCGCCAGCATCAGGCGCGGAGACCTTGGCAGCGCTGCGCTGTCCGCGCCGAGTAGCACCTCTCCGACCCGGGCGAAGATATTGATGTCGCGGGCGAACCAGCCGCAAGTATCGAAACTCGGGGCCAGCGGCATGCAACCCTCCAGGCTGATGCGGTCATGGGTCGGGCGGATACCGATCAGTCCGCAATGGCTGGCCGGCGCGCGCACCGAGCCGCCGGTATCGGTGCCCAGGGCAAAGTCACAGAGGCCGTTGGAGACCGCCGAAGCCGAGCCGGAGCTGGAGCCACCGCAGATCCGATCAGGCGCGCCACCGTTGCGCGGCGTGCCGAAGTGAGCATTCTTGCCGTTCATCGAGAACGCCAGCTCGTCGGTCAGGGTCTTGCCGACGAAGTGGGCGCCACTGTCGAGCAGGGTCTGCACCACCGGTGCGGTACTGGTCTTGATGCCGGACCGGGCCAGGGCATGGGGGTTGCCGCAGCCGGTGGGGTAGCCGGCGAGGTCGAAGATGTCCTTCACCGCAAAGGTCAGGTCCGCCAGGGGGCCGTCGACGGAAGCGACCGGCACGTTGGGGTAGGGCATGAAGCAATGGGCGGGCGGGGTCATGGTCATGAGCAATCTCGTGGGCAAGATATGGTTTCTGTTCGACGCGCGCGTGCAGGCGCGTCGCACCTACTCGGCGTGGCAGCGGATGGCTTCGGGGATGTCGATTTCGTCCAGCCGCCAGCAACGCGCGTCGTGGCCGGGGCCGACTCGGGTGTCTGGCGGAGGCGCGCCAAGGCAGACGTCGCTGGCATGGGCGCAGCGCTCGGCGAAGGCGCAGCCGGTGGGCAGTTTCGACAGGTCGGGCGGTGCGCCGCCGATGGTTTCCAGTCGCTGGCCCTTCTGCATGGCGCCTTCGGCACGGCTCTTGAGCAGCGCGCGGGTATAGGGATGACGCGGTCGGGTCAGCAGCTCGGCGGCTGGACCTTGCTCGACGATCCGCCCCGCGTACATGACCGCCATGCGGTCGGCGACCTCCGCCGCCGCGCCGATGTCGTGAGTGACGAAAACAATGGACAGCCCCAGTTCGCGCTGCAGTTCACGCAGCAGAAGGAGAATCTGAATCTGCACCGTGGCGTCCAGCGCCGTGGTCGGCTCGTCGGCCAGCAATACCTGCGGTCGACAGGCCAGTGCCAGGGCGATCATCGCCCGCTGGCGCATGCCGCCTGACATCTCGTGGGGATAGGTGTCCAGGCGCCGCTCCGGGCTCGGGATGCGCACTCGTTCGAACAGCTGCAAGGCACGGGCACGCGCCTCTGCCCTGCTCACCGGCTCGTGGCGGCGGATCGTTTCGACGATCTGCTGGCCCAGCGTGTAAACCGGGTCCAGCGCCAACAACGGCTCCTGGAAGATCATTGCGATGGTCTTGCCGCGCAGCCGGGCCAGGTGTTTCGAACCCATGCCGAGCACGTTCTGCCCCGCCACTTCCAGGCTGCCACCGTAGCGAGTCGTTCGATCCGAATGCAGGCGCATCATTGCCCGCAGGGTAACGCTCTTGCCGGAGCCGGATTCGCCGATCAGCGCGACCACCTCGCCTTCACCGACGTCGAGATCGACACCGTTGACGGCCTGGATGCGCTTGCCTGGCTGATGGAATTCCACCTGCAGATCCTGCAGACGGATCATGCTGTTCGCTTCAGGCATGGGCCACCTCTCGCAGCGGGATTCGCGGGGCTTCGTAGCCCGAATCCGGTTCGTATTTCAGGCAGGCGACCCGACGCCCCGGTGCGGCCTCGTGATAGGTCGGCGCCACGCTGGCACACACCGCCTGCGCGTCCTGGCAGCGCGTATGGAAACGGCAGCCGCTCGGCGGGTTGATCGGGTTCGGCGGGTCGCCGGCCAGTGGCGCCTCCTCGGTCCGCTGCAACGGATCAGTGGTGGGCATCGAGCGCAGCAGGGCCTCGGTATAGGGGTGCAATGGCGTTTCGAACAACGCGTCGGCCGGCCCCACCTCCACCACTTCGCCGAGGTACATCACCAGCACCCGGTCGCAGAGGTAATGCACGACATTGAGGTCGTGGCTGATGAACAGATAGGTAAGCCCGAACGCCTGCTTGAGATCCTGCAGCAGGTTGAGCACCTGGGCTTCCACCGACTTGTCCAGCGCCGAAACCGATTCATCGAGGATGATCAGCCGTGGCTCCAGTGCCAGCGCACGGGCGATGTTGACCCGCTGGCGCTGGCCACCGGACAGTTCGTGCGGGTAGCGACCGGCAAAGCGCGCAGGCTCCAGCCCGACCCGCGCCAGCAGGTCATGGGCGCGTTCCAGTGCTTCCTGTTTCGGCACGCCATGCACCGTCGGGCCGAAGGCGATCGAGTCCTCGATGGTCATCCTCGGGTTGAGCGAGGAGTAGCTGTCCTGGAACACCATCTGCGTTTGCCGACGATATTCGCGCAGTGGCAATCCTTGGTTGCCCAGGGTCTGGCCATCGAAGATCAGCTCGCCGCTGTCCTGCTCGGTCAGCTGCATCAGCAGCCGCGCGGTGGTGGATTTGCCGCAGCCGGACTCGCCGACCACGCCGAGCGTTTCGCCCTTGAGAATATCGAAGCTGACCCCGTCCACCGCGCGCACCGCCAGGCGCTCGCGGCGCAACCCGAAGCCGGTCTTCTTCAGAGGGAAATGCTTTTTCAGCTTGCGCACGATCAGCAGTGGCTGACGCGCCCCGCCGACATCACGCAGTTCGTTTGGTAGCGGATGATGTGAAGGACTCATTGCTTGACCTCCATCGCCGAGCGCAACCCGTCGGCCAGCATGTTGAAAGACACCGAGGTGATGAAGATCAGCAGGCCCGGCAGCGCCGCCACCCAAGGCTGGGTGTAGATGGCGGTGCGCAGGGTGTTGAGCATCAGTCCCCACTCCGGCTGCGGCGGCTTGACGCCAAGGCCGAGGAAGGACAGCCCCGAGGCAAGGATCATCGACACCGAGATCAGGCTGGTGGCGTAGACGAAGATCGGCCCGATCACGTTGCCGAGCACGTGTTTGCGCACGATCAACAGCGACGAGGCGCCCGAGGCCCGGGCCGCGTCGACGTAGTCGCTGCGCCGGACGCCGGTGGTCACGCTTTCGGCGATCCGTGCGATCTGCGGCACGAACACCACCGTCAGCGACACCAGCGAGTTGGTGATGCCGGCGCCCAGCGCGCCGGACAATGCGATCGCCAGCAGCACCGAGGGAAAGGCGTAGAGCACGTCGACGCAGCGCATCACCGCGGTGTTGAGCCAGCCGCCGGCATAGCCGGCGAGGATGCCGATGCTGCTGCCGATGACGAAGGCCATGACCACCGGGGCAATGCCCATGAACAGCGACAGCCGCGCGCCGAGCATCAGCCGCGAGAGCAGGTCGCGGCCCAGCTCGTCGGAGCCCAGCGGCATGCCCTCGGTGCCGATCGGCTTGAGGCGCTTGAGCATCGAGGTGGCGTAGGGATCGGCCGGCATCAGCCAGGGCGCGAACACCGCGACCAGGATCAGCAGCAGGATGATGCTGGCGGCGATCATCGCCACCGGGTTGCGCAGCAGCCGGCGCAGCACGTTGGCACCGTGTCCGCGGGAGCGCACCACCGCTGGCTTGTCGAGACGCTCGCCGGTGGAATTGGGAAGCAAGGCAGCGGTCATGGTCAGCCCCTTTCGATGCGTGGATCGAAGACGGTTTGCAGCACGTCCACCAGCAGGTTGAGCGCCACGAAGAACAGCGCCAGGACCAGGATGGTCCCCTGCAGCAGCGGCAGGTCGCGCTGGAAGATCGCCTGATTGAGCAGAAAGCCGGTCCCCGGCCAGGAGAACACTGTCTCGATGAGGATCGAGCCGCCCAGCAGATAGCCCAGCTGCAGCCCCATCACTGCCAGTGCAGTCGGCGCGCAGTTCTTCACCACATGCTTGAACACCCCCCATTCACCGAGTCCGCGAGCGCGCAGGCCGACAACGAATTCCTGGGACAGGATGTCCGCCACCAGCGCCCGCACCGTACGGGCGACGATGCCCATGGGAATGAAGGACATGGTCACCCCGGGCAGAATCAGGTACTGCATGTGCGCCCAGTCCCAGTGCCAGTCGCCGGAGCCGCCGGGGCCGGCACCGGTGGCCGGCAGCCACATCAACTGCGCGGAGAAGACGATCACCAGCACCATTCCCAGCCAATAATTCGGCAGGCTGACGCCAACCACCGAGATAAAGGAGGCCAGGCGGTCGGCCCAGGAGTTGCGGAAGTAGCCCGCGACGAAGCCGAACAGCGAGCCGAAGGTGAAGCCGATCAGGGTGGCCAGCAGGGCAATCATCAGGGTGTTGCCCACTGCCTTGAACACCTCGTCGACTACCGGGCGGCTGGTGGCAATGGAGTTGCCAAGGTCGCCGTGCAGGGCGCGCCACAGCCAGTGCACGAATTGCTCGAGCAGCGGCCGGTCGAAGCCATAGAGCTGCATCATCTGCTGCTGCAGGTCGGCCGAGGCGTCGGCCGGCAGGATCGACACCAGCGGATCGCCCGGCGCGATGTGGACCAGCATGAAGCAGAGGAAGGACACGCCGAGCATGATAGGTAGGGCATAGCCCAGCCGGCGGAACAGGTAGCCAAGCATCGTAAAGACCTCTGGCAGAGGCGCGAGGCAGGACGCCGCCGCGCCGGGGAGCGAAGATCAACCGGTCAGGTTCATTCCATCTTCATGGTGGCGATGTCGATGAACCAGCTTTTGGGCTGTACCACACCGGTGATTTTTGGCGACAGCGCGCGCGGGCCGACATCGTGGGCGACAAATAGGAACGGTGCCTCGTCGACGATGTTGGCGTGCAGCTCGCTGAGCGCTTTGTTGCGAGCCTGCTCGTCAAAGGTGGTGCGGGCCTGTTCGACCAGCGCGTCGGTCTTCTCGCTGGTGTAGTGCCCCCAATTGTTGGAAATCGGCGGCAGTGCCTTGCTGCTGACGAAGCGGACCATGGCGAAGAACGGGTCCATGACCGCAGCACTGACGTTGGTCGCATGCGCGCCGTGAGCAGCCGGGTCCTTGGCACCGAGACGCCAGCTGGAGTACAGCGTGTTCCACTCCAGCACGTCGAACTCGACATCGAAGTGGCATTCCTTCAGGTTCTGCTGAATGTATTCGTTCATCGGCAGCGGCTGCATCTGTCCGGAGCCGGAAGCGGAGGTCTGCACCTTCACCTTGGCCGGGTTGGACGCCGAGTAGCCAGCCTCCTCCATCAGCTTTTGCCCAGCGGCTACGTCGTAGCGAACCTGGAAGCTCGGATTGCCGCGCCAAGGGTCGCCCGGCTCGACGACGCCCGTGGCCGGCTCCATCTGGCCATTGAGCAGCGCCTTGAGCTCCTCGCGGTTGACGCAGAGGTTGGCGGCATGGCGGACCGCCTTATCCTTGAACGGGGAATCGTCCAGAAATGAGAACTGCCAGGGCCAGAGGTGCGGCTGAAGGTTGGAGTAGAGGGTGTAGCCGCGCGCCTTGATGGCGTCCACCGAGTCGGGCGCTGGCGCCTCGATCCAGTCCACCTGGCCGGACATCAGCGCCGCGGTGCGAGCACTGGCTTCCGGCAACGGCAGCAACACGACCCGGTTGATCTGGGGCCGACGTTTCTCGTCCCAGTAATCACCGTTGGCGACCAGCTCCAGGCGTTCGCGAGGGACGAACTTGTCCAGCTCGAACGGACCTGTACCGGAGGCATCGGCGGCGAAGGCCGCCCAGGCTTGCTGGCTGCGCTCGGCCGGATCGCTCACCGAACCTGGCACGGCGTCCGCCTTGGCTTGCCAGTGGGCTGGCGAAGCCATGAACAGGTTGGTCAGGTTGTAGGGGAGAAACGAATCCGGTTCGGAAGTGGTCAGCTCCACGGTGAGCTCATCGATGACGCGCGCCGAACGCAGCGTCGGCATGCGCGAGGCGGTAGCGCCGATCTGCGACGGGTCGTACTGCGGCGCATCCTTGTTCAGCACCTTGTCGACGTTCCATACCACTGCCTCGGCGGTGAACGGCGAGCCGTCGTGAAACGTCACCCCGGGGCGCAGCTTGAAGACCCACTTGGTCTGGTCCTCGGCATGCACCGACCAGGACTCCGCCAACCCCGGGATCAACTCGCTCGCCTTCTCGCTGGAGCTCAGATCCCATTGGGTCAACGAGTCGTACATCGTGATGCCGGTGAAGCGATTCCCCTCGTAGCCCTGATCCGGTTGACCAAGCGTGCGCGGGATGTCGCCCGCGGTCATGCCAATGCGCAGGACCTTTTCCTGGGCCAGCGCGGCCGAACCACCAAGTGTCAATGACATTGCCAGGGCCAGGCGGGTGACCTTGGCCAGCGGATGCTTCGATACATGCGTGCTCATCGGAAGACCTCATCAAGCGGGACTGATAATGAGGGATGAATAGCAACGCGTGTGCCAATCGATTTACACATATCGATTAACGATTCAAAAGCGACTCGGTGGCGGCTTTTATGCCGCTTTCTGATTCTATTTACCACTAAAATGCCAGCAAATGAACGAAGCCGTTCCGGCACGCAGGTCGTATGCGGCGCGCCTTATCAGTGCGCCAGTGACTCGGAGATACCCCGGGCACACTCGAGCACCAAGGGGGCGAGACGGGACGTGGCCGCTTCGAGGCTCCAACGGCTGGTCGGGGGTGACAGATGCACCGCGCCGACCGCCTGGCCGAAGCGGTCGACGATCGGAGCGGCAATCCCCATGTCGCCAAGAAACAACTCCTCACAGTTCACCGCATAGCCCAGCCGCCGGCTCACCTGCAGCCTGCGCAGAATGTCCTCAACCCCGGTCAGCGTCGCAGGGGTGCGCGCCTCTCGGGTCGAGAATTCGAGGATGCGCCGCGCTTCGTCCTCGGGCAGGCAGCTCAGGTAGGCACGCCCCGAGCTGGTGCAATACATGGGAATGCGCATGCCAACCGGGGTCAGGACCGGAATCGACTGGGTTGTCATGATTTGCGATACATACAGCATGTGGTGGTCGACAGGCTCGGTGAGGCTGGCGCTTTCCCCGCTGGCCTGCGCCAGTTGCGCCAGATAGGGATGTGCCAGGCGCACCAACGCGTGAGACGCCAGGTAGTTGAAGCCGAGCTCAACCACCTTGGGCAGCAGCCGAAAGTGTCGGCTGCGCTCGTCACGGCCGATATATCCGAGAATCTCCAAGGTATGCACGGCGCGCTGAGCGGAGCCCTTGCTCATCTCTGTAAGCCGAGCCACCTCGCCCAGCGTCAGCGTCCGGTGAGCCAGATCGAAGGCCCGCAAAACCAGCAGCCCCTTCGCCAGCGACTGGTTGAAGAGCGGATCTGCACCCTCTTTAGGCCCGTCAATGATGGTTTCGGCGTTACCAGGTGGGTTCATCGCGCTTTCTCTAATCAATAACGACGGCGCAAAGCACGGCATCTTGGCCGTACGACACCCCGACGTTGTGCTCATCGTGCGAGGAAGAAAATGCCTTCCACTTCGACAGTGGTTAAATGGGGCAATACCGCAACACCCACTGCGGTTCGGGCGTGCTGTCCAATTTCGCCAAACACCTCGGTGATCAGATCCGAAGCGCCATTGACCACTGAGGGTACGGCATCGAAGCCGGGTGCAGCGAATACGTACCCGTTGAGTTTCAGGCAACCCGCCACCCGATCCAGCTCACCTTCACAAGCAGCCGATAATGCAGCGAGCAGATTCAGGCCACATAGCCGAGCCGCTTCATATCCCCGGGGGATGTCTTCGGTACGCTCCATCGGCCCGGTGTAAACCGGCACGCCCTCCAGGGAGCTCGTTTGCCCTGCGAGATAAACCAGATCGCCATAACGGCGGTAGGACAGGTAACTGGCCTGTGGTTTGGACAAAGGCGGCAATTCGATACCCAGCTCCAGCATGCGCGATTCGACGGACGTACCCATGAATGACCTCTAGGTGGTTGGGCTGTGTACGGCCCGGCAGGAGACACAGCTAACCTCGAGCAAGTCTCATACCACGTGCTTTGCTAAAGTGCCGCTCTTCGACCCTCAACCGAAGACCTGCCATGCACCACGCCACCATCCTCTTCGACCTCGACGGCACCCTCACCGACCCGCGCGAAGGCATCACTCGCTCGATTCAGCATGCACTCGCACAGCTGGGCATCGATGAGCCTGATCTGGCCAAGCTCGAACCCTTCATTGGGCCGCCCCTGCTGCAGGCGTTCATGGAGTTTTACGGCTTCGACGAGGCGCGTGCCTGGGACGCCGTTGGCCATTACCGCGAGCGCTTCAAGACGGTCGGCCTGTATGAAAACCTGCTGTTCGACGGCGTGCTGGAGATGCTCGAACATCTGCGCGGACAAGGCCGGACGCTTTATGTCGCGACATCGAAACCGTCAGTGTTCGCCCGCGAAATTGCCCGGCACTTCGCGTTCGATCATCACTTCAAGGTGATCTACGGCAGCGAACTGGACGGCACCCGCACCAACAAGGTCGAGCTGATTGCCCATCTGATTGCAAAAGAAGGGCTCGATCCAGAGCAGACGCTGATGATCGGTGACCGCAAGCATGACCTGATCGGTGCACACAGCAACGGCTTGCAGGCGGTCGGCGTCGGGTACGGCTTTGGCAGCCACGCCGAGCTGATGGCGCAATCGCCGGCTTATTACTACGCCACGCTGCCGGAGCTGCGCGCGGCGTTCGGTTAGGGCGTCTGGTCGCGCTCGGGCGCGAAGCTTACAGGCGGTGACCCATCAGCGTTGATCTGCTCCACCCGCGCCGGGCGACCCTCTGCGTCGAGTCGAACGCGGCCGATACCCGAGCCGTTCCACAAACGCTCACCGGACCGGCTGCGGCTCGGCAGCCACGGCTGGACCCGCACGCGGCGGCGCTTGGTGAACCAGTTCAAGGGTGAGCGCGGCGAATACAGCCAGCGGTTGAGCCGATCGAAGAGGTCAAGCAAGCGCGGCGGAAACTCGTTTTTCACGCCGCTGCTGGTGATCTGCCATAACCGCGGGCCCTCGGCACGGCCGCGAATGCGCACCTCATAGGCGAACGAGTAATGCACGTCGCCGGACAGGATCACGTAGTTACCCGGCGTGCGGGTGTGGCGGAAGATATTGAGCATGGCCTGGGCCGCGCCGCGGTGGGCCATCCAGTTTTCGGCGTCGACCAGCAGCGACAGCCCGGCCCAGCTGAACACGCGCTGCACGGTCTCGATCAGCTTGACGCCGAACATTGGCGCCGGCGAGACGATGATCACCGAACGATGGTCGAGCAATTCCTGCTGGAAGTCGGTCAGGGCCTCCCAATCCATCAGCCCCGAAGGCCGGCTCAGGTTGCGCTCGCTGCGCCAGCGGCGGGTCCGGGTATCCAGCACCACCAGGGCCGGCTCGCTGGGTATGACAAAGCCCCAGTCGCCGCGCTCCAGCAACTCGTCAACCACTCGATCATGCAGGGCACAATCGAGTCGCCCCTGTTCACCGCTGTCCAGCAGCGCCTCGACTGCGCCTAATGACGTGACGCAGGCATCCGGCGCGTTGCCCCAGGCCTGGCACAACAGATAGCCGAGCAAGGCGTTGCCGATGATTCGGCGGGAAAAGGGATGGCCGTAGGCGGTCTGCTCCCAGCGGGCGCTGAGGTTCCAGTCATCGGTGATGTCGTGGTCATCGAAGATCATCAGCGAAGACAGGTGCGCCAGCGCTCGTGCGACCTGCGGCAAGCCTGCCTGGAAGGCATTGACAGCGCTCAGCTCACGAGCCCAACGGTCAGCCAGCTCGCCGTCCAGCTGGGGTGACTGAAGTTCGATCAACCGCCAGGGCACCGGCGACCAGACCAGCAGGTACATGGCCAGGACCTCGCCCAGCGACACCAGATGGTTGTGTGCGCTGGAGGTGGTAAACACCGGCTTCTCGACGCCACCGAAGAAGCGCTCACGCAGGGCCTCGTTGGATTTGAACGCTGGCAGCAGTTCGGCGCGCCGGTAATAGGTCGCCGGATGCGCCATCAACTCATCGCTGTCAGCGACGGTCGCACCTTCTAGGCATTCGCTGTAGAGCCCGAGCCGGCGAATCAGCGCATGGATGGCCACCAATGTCGGGCCGGCTACGTCATCGGCATAGATCTGGTCGCCGGTCATCAACAGCGCGGCGGGCCAGTGCTCGGGTGATTGGCGGGCCTGGGCGACCAATGAATCGACGGTAACCAACCCATCCGCCGAGGCGTGGTGCGGCTTGCGGCAGGAGCCGTGCAGCAGATCGTCATAGCGCGAACGAACGACGAACGCCGGGCGCTCGAACCCTTCATGGATCAGGTGCGGCGCCCAATCGGCGATGCCCTGCTCACCGCCTTCGCGCTCGATCAACAGGTCGTACTCGATCAAGCGATCGACCGGCAGCTGCGTATCCAGGCGGACATCGATCAGGTGCAACCAGGCCGAGGTACCGACGCGCAGCTGGCGACAGGCCTCGCCTTCCACTGCCAGCGATACCGACGCCTCTCCCTCGGGCTGCAACCTCAGGTGCAACTGCAGCGGCTCGCTGGCCACCAGCCAGAGCACCAGCCGGCCCGTTTCGAGCCGGCGCAGCATAGGCCCGGCAAGCACGAGGGGAAGGGATGCAGCGGTGTCGGATGGTGCGGGGCTGGGCATTCAACAGCTCGATGGGCGGTCTCAAGTTTCGTAGGTTGGATTAGCCAAAGGCGTAATCCGACATTCGTGCGTGGTGGTGCGGTTGGGTTGTTGGGTGATGGTATAGCCTTTTCGCGGTTAACGACGGAAGCGCCTTCGGCGATTCCATCCTACGGAAAGCTGGCTTGCGATCGGGCAAACGGTGGATGAAAAGAGCGTCATCCACCCTACGGTCTCAAGTTTTCGTAGGTTGGATTAGCCAAAGGCGTAATCCGACGTTCGTGCGTGGTGGTGCGCTTGTGTTGTTGGGCGATGGTATAGCCTTTTCGCGGTTAACGACGGAAGCGCCTTCGGCGATTCCATCCTACGGAAAGCTGGCTTGCGATCGGGCAAACGGTGGACGAAAAGAGCGTCATCCACCCTACGGTCTCAAGTTTTCGTAGGTTGGATTAGCCAAAGGCGTAATCCGACGTTCATGCGTGGTGGTGCGGTTGTGTTGTTGGGCGATGGTATAGCCTTTTCGCGGTTAACGACGGAAGCGCCTTCGGCGGTTCCATCCTACGGAAAGCTGGCTTGCGATCGGGCAAACGGTGGATGAAAAGAGCGTTATCCACCCTACGGTCTCAAGTCTCGCAGGTTGGATTAGCCAAAGGCGTAATCCGACGTTCATGCTGGATGTCATCAGGCGCTCCGTTGCACCTGCTCGCCGATCAGAGATTGCAGACGATGGAGAAAGCCGAGCCCTTCCTCCCATCGATGGTGCCCTGAGGCCACGTTGATATGCCCGACGCCACTGAGCAGCGTCACTTCGCTCCCCCAGGCTTTGCCCATGGCACGCGCCCGCTCGGCGCTTGCGGCTGGATCATTGTCGGAACCCACCAGCACGCTCGGGAACGGCAGCGGCGTCAAGGGCAACGGCGCGAAGTTGCGCAAAGGCTCGGGGCAGCCCGGTCGCTCGACGTCCGCCGGGGTGACCAACAGCGCACCCCGAACCCGCCGCAGCGCATCGGGCGCCGCCTGCGCCACCCAATGCGCGACGGTCGGACAGCCGAGGCTGTGAGCGATCAGGACAACCGGCTCCGGCGCTGTGGCGATTCCGTGATCAAGTTCGGTTACCCAGTCAGGGCGTTGCGGCTGCATCCAGTCGGCCTGCTCGACGCGTCGGCTGTTCGGCAGGGTGCGCTGCCAGTGACTCTGCCAATGATCCTCAGGCGAGCCGTGCCAGCCGGGGACGATCAGATAATGGAACGGTCCGCGCCGCATAGGATGGCCTCATGTAGTCGCTGAGCCGTGAGTCTATCGCTCGAGAACCCGCCAAAAGAAAGAATAAGAACGCATTTGCTTATGCAAAAACACAAGACTAATGAAGCGTCGCGCCTACCATACGCGCATAAAAAAGACGCGCCGGAGGCGCGCCAAGGGTTTGAAGCGCACGCGTATTACTGGACTTGCCTGATCAGGTCTTGACGCAGAAGAGTCTTGATCTTGACCAGATGGTCGTCTTCCTGCTCTTTGGCTTTGTGAAAGCCCTTGGCGATCCGGGGATGTCCGCCGGCTTCGGCCAGTTCGATCAGCAATTCCCAAGCTGCGTTGTCCTCGAGCTCGGCCGTCAGCAATGCGCTGATGCCCTGCGCGATGTTAGTACGTGGATCGGTCACCACCTGAAGCACGCCCATGGATTTGACCGCTACGACATCGGCACAGGGCGTCTGCGCTGTAGGATCGGCACCAAGCGTCTCGATCGCCTCAGCGACCATGTTCATGTGTTCGAACTCTTCGTCGCGAATGTGCTGCAGCACCTGAATCAGATCCGACTCGGCCGTTTCAAGAGCTCTGGCCTTGGCGATCATGGCGTCATACAGTCGAACGCCAGTCCGCTCGAAGGCCAGGCGCTCGCCGAGTTTGTCGACCAGCAGCTCAGGACTCTTGCCCAGCGCCATGTCGAACGTCGACTTAAGCATGCCCTTGGCAGAGCCTGGAACCGGTACCGAACCGATGCGATCGGCTTCTTCGGCGCGGGTCGCGCGCTCCATCATCATGCCTTTGGAATCGCCCGGTACGTCCGGATGGATTTCATTGACGGCGTCGAGCAGGCTCTTGGTGTCCTTCGGGGACATCTGCACGCCGGTGAAATTGGTACCCAGTTTTGCTGAAGTTGTCATGTCCTGTTCTCCTCAAGAAACCTTGCGCATGCCCATGAGTTCACCGCCCGGGGCCCACTGATAACCCGCCGAGACAATATTCGACGCGATGCCTTCGGAATTGAGCTGGGCCCGATAGTCTAGGGAGTTCTGCGGCTCCTGGCTCTTGTCGACGTACTGGGTGCCGCTGGAGCGCAGGTTGACCTCGGCCGCCAGGACCTGACGGACAAACTCACGCTGGCTCTTGAACTCGATCATCTTCGGCAGCGGGCCGCCGAGGATTTCCGCCGGATCGCGGCGCTCGATGTTCTTGAAGTGCTCACAGGCGATGTTCAGGTGGCCCAGCTCGTAATCGAGGAAGCGCTCCCACATGGCCTTGATACGCGGGTTGGTTTCCTGCTCGGCACAGCTGGCGTAGGCATAGACTTCCATCGCCTCGTGCACCAGCCACTTCTCCATGAAGGATTCCTGCGGATCGGCCAGCGAGCCGTACTGGGTGACGTGCTGCTCTTCGACCGAGGCGATCTCGGCGTAGAGCTGGCGCGCCAGCGGGTCGGCGAACAGCGGGCCGATGTTCTGGTAGTAGTCATGCGTCTGGAATTCGGCGGCGGTGATCAGGGCGCAATGAATCTTGGTGATCAGGTCCGCCTGCTCCTTCGCGTAGCTTTCGCGCAGGTCATTTTCAGGGTGGCGATGATGCTCGGACGTCTGCCGACCCGGCACGATATCGGTGTAGCCCTGCAGGATGTTGTTTGCATCCTTGCCTTCGAGGCGGTCGAGCATGGCCGAGTAGCGGTACAGGTGGTCGAAATCTTCCAGCAGACCATAGCGATAGGTCTGTGCCTGGTAGGGATCGGGCTCAGTCTGGGCGACCGCGGCAGTCACTTCGATGGCGACCTGCTCGTAGGCAACCGTGGTTTCCAGGGGCGAGTGGTCGGCGGAGATCAGCCAGTTGATCATGGTCGCCTGGTGCTGCTCGGCGCGACGGATCTCAGCGAGCGGGCCACGCAGCTGGCCGGTGATACGCGCAATGCCATGCTTGAGGCGCAGCGCGTCGGTTTCGACACCGTTCATCAGGATGATGCGCACCCGGGTAAAGGCGTCGTCGTCGAGCTTGCTGATGGGCTTGCCCGCCATTTCCTTCCAGGTGAACTTCTGCTTGTCGAGCGGCGTGCCCTTGTTGTCGAGAATGCCGGTTAGGTTGTCCATGGAGCCTCCGTTTGAACGGCTTGTATTGGCTAGGCGTACGAATCCGTACGGCTAAATCACGGGTCAGCAGCGCTGACGGCCTAGAAAAGGGACGGAGGCAAGCGGAAAAGAATTCCGTGAATTTTGCTGTGAACATGCAAGGAGTCGACAGGCGGCAGCTGGCATCCCCTTCGAATAGGTTGAGTCTCAACGAAAGGGAATCGGCAACGACACCTTGCCGCATGGGACCTCAAACGAAGCGGCGAGTGTTTCAGCGAAGCGCGTCCAACCGACTCTTCCGCTCGTCGGGACGCAGGCGGCCCAAGGCAGCCGCTTCGGTATAGAAACGCTGCCAATCACCGCCGACCTGCTCGAATAATGCGGCGAACGCAGGCACCCACCGATCATAGAGACCGAACGGAACCAGACTGGCATTGTTAAGCGGCTGGGCCATCCAGCGATCGAAGCGGCCGTCACCCTCCAAGGGCCCGTTGCGCAACTGCCCATAGGCCTGCCGCATGCGCATGAATTCGTCACGCTTGGCGGCGCGCATTGCAGACTCGCTCAAGCCGGATGCATAGATCGCCGCCAACCGGTCTCGGGTCGCCAGCACCAGCCTGCTGAGATCGGCGTACTGGTTGCGTGCGGCCTCGCCCGGTGGCGGCAGGCCGCGGCTGGCGCGCCACTGCCGCAGCCCTTCGCGCTCGACGAAGGAGGCAAAGGACTCGTTGAAGGATGTGTCATCGGACACATAGAGCTGCTGATGCGCCAGCTCGTGGAAGATCAGCCCGGCCAGCCGCTCGTCATCCCAGCGCAGCATGGAACTGAGCAGCGGATCGTCGAACCAGCCCAGGGTGGAGTAAGCCTGCACGCCGGCCACCAGCGTGTCGTGGCCTTCCGCTTTCAACAAGGCCGCCTGCCCCCGTGCCCGACCCTCCTGGTAATAGCCGCGATAGGCGACGCATCCGGCGATCGGAAAACAGTGTGTCAGCGGAGCCACGGAAAACTCCTCGGTGGCGAACACATTCCACACCACATAGGGCCGCTGGATGTCTGCATACACTTCATAGCTGCGGTTGTCCGGCAGCGCCAGGGCGGAACTGGCAAAGCGTCTGGCCTGCAGCGCCAGGGCGAGCCGTTGACGCAATTGCGGATCGGTCTGGGGGCGGTCGATGACGGCGGTGATCGGCTCGCGCTGGCGTAGCAGATCCATCTGGCCGCCCGCCAACTGACCGTAATAAGTGCTGCAACCGCTCAGAAAAATGCATAGCGATAGCGGAACCCAACGGGCGACCGGATTGTCGACAAGGGCGGTCTGCGGCTTCCTAGACAAAGGCTGGTCCACCTGCGATGACCCTCCAGGGGTCGGTGCGCATGAGCCTACAACGACATCGAAGCCCACCCAAAACCGAACATGCAGACGCGACATAGCAGGCCGCTACCGGTCGGAGACCCTGTTCATGCGAACCCTGATACTTGCTCTTGCGCTGTCCAGCCTGGGCGGTTGCGCCATGTGGATGCCCAAGCCTGACCCGAACCAGGCCTGGATTGACCTCGCCCCGCACGGCGAGACCGAACTGGTGGCCGTGGCGGTCGATGACCAGCCACTCGATGATGGGCGCTATTTTCAGGTCGAACCCGGCAGCCATCAGCTGGGCATGCGCTATCGCTTCGAAGTCGGCCCGGCCAACGTCGGAAGCGACAGCGAGGCCCTGCCGCGCGACTGCCGGCTGACCCTGAGCTACGACAGCTTCGACGCCGGTGCCCGCTATCGCCTGGTCGCCGGCGGTTACGGCTTCCGTCCCTGGGCCAAGCTTTACGACCAGAACGACCAGCTTCTGGCCAAGGCGACCGAGCGCGGTTGCGGCGGAGTCGCAACACGCTGACGCTGTGAACCGTTCGCCGGTGAAGCAGTCGTTGAAATAGAGCCCCATCTGGCTCAGGCTCAATGGCTGACCGCGGCAGCACAGGCTGATCCTGCGGACCCCGGAGGATCCATCATGCGTCTGTCGCTCCCGCTACTCCTGGTGTTAGGCCTGACCGGCTGTGCCGGCCCGCTACCCGCCCCTGACCCCGGCATGGCCTGGGTCGACCTGACCGCGCAACCCAGCGACATCTTCATGTCCGACCAACTGGACGGCGAACGCACGCCCGACGGTCGCTATTTCCAGGTCAGCCCCGGTGCGCATGAACTCGAGGCGCGCTACGAATTCGAAATCAGCAGCGGCGGCTTTGGCGATTTTGGCGATACCCAGTACCTGCGCTGCACCCTGGTGATCGACTACGACAATTTCCAACCCGGCCGGCGTTACCTGTTCCAGGCCCGATCGCTGGGCTTCACCCCACAAGGCTGGCTGCGCGATGAAGACCGTAATGTCCTGGCGCGCGCCGAAGCCGAGCACTGCTACTGAGCAGCCGTCAGCAAAGAGGTAGACGATGTCCCGTATCGAACACACCCGTTTCTCCACCCTCGACCTGGCACCGATCCGCGATGACGGCGACGCCGGGCTCGCCCTGCGCAATTCGCTGGCCCTGGCCCAGCACGTCGAGAAGCTCGGTTTCGAGCGCTTCTGGGTAGCCGAACACCACAATATGGACGGCATCGCCAGCGCTGCCACCTCAGTGCTGATCGGCTATTTGGCTTCCGGTACCTCACGGATACGCCTGGGTGCCGGCGGCGTGATGCTGCCCAACCACGCGCCATTGGTGGTCGCCGAACAGTTCGGCACGCTGGAAGCGCTCTATCCCGGGCGGATCGAGCTAGGCCTGGGCCGCGCGCCGGGTGCCGATCAGTTCACCGCCCATGCCTTGCGCCGCGACCGCATGGGCAGCGCCGATGACTTTCCGGCGGACGTGGAAGAACTGCAGCGGTTGCTCGGGCCGCGCCAGCCCAACCAGCGGGTCATCGCCATGCCGGGTGTGGGCAGCAACGTGCCGATCTGGCTGCTCGGTTCGAGCCTGTTCAGCGCTCAGCTGGCTGCTGCCAAAGGCCTGCCCTACGCCTTCGCTTCGCATTTCGCGCCACGTTACGTGCACGAGGCGATTCGCCTGTACCGCGAGAACTTCCGCCCCTCCGAGGTCCTGGACAAGCCCTACGTAATGCTTGGCGTCCCCTTGATGACGGCCGATACCGACGAGCAGGCCGAGTATCTGGCCACCACCGCCTACCAGCGCATCCTTGCCTTGATCCGCGGCCAGAGCCTGGTACTGGTGCCTCCGGTGACGAGCATGCAGGGCAAATGGCTGCCGCATGAACAGGATGCGGTGGGCAGCTTCCTCGGTATGGCGCTGATCGGCGGGCCGGAGAAGATCCGTGCGCGCCTGGATGTGCTGCTCGAACAGACCGGCGCCGATGAATTGATCTTTACCTGCGACTTCTACGAAACCGCCGACCGTCACCGCGCCTTCGAGATCGTCGCCGGGCTGCGTTGACCGTCTTTGCAGCGCCAGGTATCGACCCGGCGCTGCGCAGCCGATCAGCTTCCGGAGACTTGCAGGATGACCTTGCCGGGGGCGTGGCCGGTCTGGTTCAACCGCATCGCCTCGGCGGCCTTCTCCAGGGGGAAGCGCTCGGCAACAGGCACGGTCAGCTTCCCTTCGCCTGCCATGTCGGCAAGCTTCTGCAAGTCCTCGCCGCTGGGGCGCACCCAGATATAGTGCCCGCCCGCCTGCTGCACCGAATCGTCGACGATCGAGGCGTGTCGCCCGCCGTCGCGTAGCACCGCCTGGGTCACCGGCAATACGCCACCGATAAAGTCAGCCACCACGTCGACGCCATCCGGCGCCAGGGCCAGTACGCGATCCGCCAGCCCCTCACCGTACTCAACCGGCTCGATACCGAGCGAGTCGAGGAACGCGTGGTTCTTCAGCGAGGCGGTGCCGATCACCCGCGCGCCCAGGTTTCGGGCGATCTGGGCAGCCTTTATGCCTACGCCGCCAGACGCGGCATGCACCAGCACTATATCGCCTGCTTTCGTACCCATGCGCATCAGCACCTGGTAGGCGGTCAGCCCCGTCAGCGGCAGCCCAGCCGCCTCGTCCCAACCCAGCGCTGCCGGCTTGCGGGCCACCGCCCGTGCCGGAACGCTGACGAACTCGGCGTAGGTGCCGCCCTGCACGAAATCCTTGCGCGCGTAGGACAACACCTCGTCACCGGGCGCGAATTCGGGCACATCGAAGCCCACCGCCTCTACCGTGCCAGCCACGTCCCAGCCGGGAACGACCGGGAAAAAGGTCGGCATCACCGCATCGAGCTTGCCGGACATCAGTTTCCAGTCCACCGGGTTGACCGATGTGCAGCGCACGCGAATCAGTACCTCACCGGGCGCTACCTTGGGCATGGGCTGGTCGCTGAGCTGCAGCACGTCGGGTTCGCCGTAACGCTCGTAGATCATGGCTTTCATCGGATGCTCCTTGTGTCTGAAGAGTCGAATGTCGGGATGTAGCCTTTCTCGCCCAGCCGGCGCAGCGCACCGATCAGGCAGTCTTCGATGCTGACGGCCTCGGTGAACCCTGCCCGGCGGATCTTGCCCATGTCCGACACCATGTCGAATTCGGTGTTGAAGATGAAATCGCCGAAGGGCCAGCCCACCAGCCTGTCGAACGGTAGCGGTTGCAGGCCGTGACGCTCGGCGATGCGTTGCCAGACATCCCCCATTTCCGGCATCTGCCGGGCCAGGGAAAACGGCAGCGGTTCGGCGACCTCCAGGCCCAGCGCCTCGCCGACCTTGTGCCAGATGCGCTCCCAGCGAAACGGCTCGCCGACCAGATTGAACGCCTGGTTGCGCGCCGCCGGAGCCAAAGCTGCCCAGAGGCTGGCCCGCGCCAGCCAGCGTGCATCGGTCAGCTGGGCCAGCACCTCGCGGTAGGTACGTACCGAACCCGGGAAGCGCAGCGGCACGCCGGTCTCCTGGCTGAGCGCGGCGAATGCGCCGATAACCAGCGCGATGTTCATCGGATTGCCGGCGATATCGCCCACCACTACGTCGGGACGCAGGATTGACCACTCGAAGTCGCCGCGTTCGGCACGCTCGCGCAGCAGGTCCTCCTGGTTGTAGTAGAAGTTCGGCCCCAGGTGCCGCGGCGTCTCGTCCTCGTAGAACGGTGCGGTACTCGGCCCCAGGTGCACGCCGTAGACCTTTGCGCCCTGGTAATGGACCACGCGCTGCAGCTTCGCCCCGGCGGCCTTCAGCCCGTCGAGCAGATTTCGCAGCATGGCGCCGTTGATTTCGGCCTCGCGGCCGAGGTTCTGGTCCGGCTTGAGCGCGGCGTAGAACACGTGGGTCGTGTCGCCGGCCGTGGCGAGTGCATCACGGGTGGACGAGGCGTCGGTCAGATCAAGGTCGAGGGCCTCGACATCCGGGACGAAAGTCCGCCGCACGGCGCGGACCTTCCAGCTGCCGTCCTCGACCAGTGTTTCGAGCAGAGCGTGGCCGATGATGCCACTGGCTCCCACGACGAGAGCCACTTTCGAATCAGTCATGAATGTTCCGCTCCCATGCCGCAGCGCTCCGCGGCACACAGGTAGAAGGTTTCGGTTCGCCTTTTAGTGACAGGGACACGGGCGGGCAATTCCACTCACGGGACGGCTGGCCAACATGCCGTCCGCCGGGCGCCCTGAACCTAGACCGGACCATTTGCTCGAATGCTGACACCGCGCCGGACATTCGCCGCCGCCTCAGCTTCGGAACCCTAGATGAATTTTCTCGAATGGATGGCCGTGCTCGGCATCCTGCTGTTGATCCTCGCCCTGGCATCGGCCTACCTGCGCTGGCTGCCGGTTACCACCTCGCTGATCTACCTCGGCTTTGGCCTGCTCATTGGCCAGCTTGGCGTGGGCCTGTGGGAAATGGAGTTCTCGCATATCGCCGGCTGGATGGAGCATCTAACCGAGATCGCGGTGCTGGTGTCGCTGTTCGTCAGCGGTCTCAAGCTGCGCATGCCGCTGCGCCACCCGGCATGGAAAAGCGCCTACGTTCTGGCCGGCCCGGTAATGCTCGCCTGCATCGCCGGCGTTGCCGCCCTTAGCCATTACCTGCTCGGGCTCAGCTGGGGCATCTCGGTATTGATCGGCGCCATTCTCGCGCCGACCGATCCGGTGCTGGCCAGCCTCGTGCAGGTGAACAATTCGCGAGACAGTGACCATGTGCGCTATGGCCTGTCCGGCGAGGCCGGCTTCAACGATGGCACCGCGTTTCCCTTCGTGGTGTTTGGCCTGCTGCTGATCGAACAGGAAACCATGGCCACCGGCTGGGTCAGCGAGTGGGCGTTGCATCGTCTGGTCTGGGCCGTCCCGGCCGGATTGGCGTTCGGTTATCTGTTGGGCCGGCTGATCGGCAAGCTGGCAATCTACCTGCGCGCCCGCCACGCCGATACGTCCATGTCACCGAACGACTCGCTGGCCCTGGCCTTGATCGCGCTGGCCTATGTCGGCGCCGAGCTGATCGGAGCCTGGGGTTTTCTTGCGGTATTTGCCGCCGGGCTGGGATTGCGCCATGCGGAGAAGGATGCAGCGCATGAGTCGGAAACCCCGTCCGAGGAGCTGATCGCCCATGCCGTACCGCATATGGCCGAAGGCGGCCTGACACCCCGCGAGCTGCCGCTGGAAAACGAAAGGATCGCCGAACCCCAGGTGGCCGCCGGGGTAATGATGGGCGACATCCTGACCTTTGGTGGTCAACTGGAACGCAGCCTGGAAGTGCTGCTGGTGACGATTCTCGGCGTGCTGGTCTCGGTGCACTGGGACTGGCGTGCCGTGCCGATTGCCCTGGCGCTGTTCCTTCTGATCCGACCGTTGAGCGTGTGGCTGCTGATGCCGCGCCGCTACCTGGATCGCGCCCAGCGCCTGACCGTCGGCTGGTTCGGCATTCGCGGCATCGGCAGCCTCTATTACCTGAGCTACGCGGTCACCCACGGGCTGCTCCCGGATGAGGCAGACGACATCATCTCGCTGGTGATCTCGGTGGTGGTCATGAGCATCGTCGCGCACGGTTTGAGTACCCAGCCGCTGCTGCGACTGTATGAACGCAGCCGCGGTCAGAAGCCGTCCACCCACGGCTGATGCAGATGGGAGCCGGCCTGCCGGCAGCCGGCCGGATAGCCGCTGCCGGGGTGGCCTGCCGGCCCTAGGTCAGCTGTTGGCGAGGCGGAAGCCGACCTTCATGGTGACCTGGAAGTGGCCGACCTTGCCGTCTTCGACGTGGCCGCGGATCTCGCCCACTTCGAACCACTCGACGTTTTGCAGCTTGCTGCTGGCCTCGGCGATGCCGTTCTGAATCGCCTCATCCACGCTGTTGCGCGAGGAACCGACAATCTCGATTTTCTTGTAGGTGTGATGATCCGACATGAATAAATCCCCTTCTGGTCTGAGGAGCCTCCGCTCGGTAATGAAGCGTCCTGTCAATTGAGGCCCGTGCAGCAGGCCGGAAGTTCAGCGAGACGGCTCAATCGAGTCGTCGATAAGGAAAGTCGCGGGACTTGAATTCCCGATTGAAATACCGCCCGAGCGAGTCCGCCTCCAGCAGCGCCTTTACCACCTCAGCCGGCACCTGCTCGTAGCGGTACTGCGAGCCGTTATGGAATTCCACCTCCAGCGCCTGCGCATCCGGGTCATAGCCCAGTGCACGCAGGCTGCGCGAGTCCACCGGGACGCGCTTCATACCGCCGGATCGGGCTCATGCCTGAAGCCTTCGGCCTGCATCCGCCACAGGGCCTCGAAGGCGCCGCCGCGGTTGCGCAGGTCCATCGGCGCGCCGTCCTCGATGATCAGTCCGTTGCGCAGCACGATGATGCGGTCGAAGCTCGCCAGCGTGGACAGTCGATGCGCGACCGCCACCACGGTGCGGTTGTGCACCAGGTTGTTCAGTGCCGCCTGGATTTCCCCTTCCGACTGGGTATCCAGCGCCGAGGTCGCCTCGTCGAGAATCAGGATGGGCGCGTCCTTGAGGAACGCCCGGGCGATGCCCAGCCGTTGGCGCTGGCCACCGGACAGCATCACGCCACGCTCGCCAACCAGGGTGTCGTAGCCCTGCGGCAGCTCGCGGATGAATCCATCGCAGAAGGCACGACGGGCCGCCTCCACCACCTCCTCATCGCTGGCCTCGGGGCGTCCGTAACGAATGTTTTCGCGAATCGTCCGATTGAACAGCGCCGTCTCCTGTGGCACCACGGCGATCTTTTCCCGCAGACTGTTCTGGCTGACCGAGCGGACATCCTGACCATCGATCAGGATGCGCCCTGCATGCACGTCGTCCAGGCGTTGCAGCAGCTGGATAAGGGTCGACTTGCCCGCCCCGGACGGCCCGACCACGCCGACCTTCTGCCCAGCGGGGATATGCAGGTTGAGATGCTCGAAGATCATGCCGCGCTTGGGATAGCCGAAACTGATGTCCTCGAAGGTGATGTCGCCTTCGGCCAGCATCAGCAGTGTTTCGGAATCCTCCAGGCCGTGGGGCTGGACGATGATGCGCAGGGTGTCGTCGATGGCGCCGATCTGCTGGGTGGTGTCCACCAATGCCAGCGCCAGATCCCGTGAGCCATGCAGGATGCGGAAGGTGAGCGCGCTGACCAGCACCACGTCGCCCGAGGTCACCGAGCCGCCCACCCACAGGCTGATCGCCCAGACCAGCATGCCACCGGCCATCAGCGACAGGCAGATGTCGTGGATTACGCGGGCCTTTTCCAGGTACATCCAGCTGCGCCGCTGGGCCTTGGCCTCGTAACCGATCTCGTTGGCCAGGCGCTCGGCTTCCCGGTCACGCGCGGAAAACGCCTTGATGGTCCAGACATTGGACACTGCATCGACCAGCTCGCCACCGACCCGCGCCGATTGCGCAGCAAAGCGCTGATGCTTGGAGCGGCCGCGAATGCCGAACCCGGTGATCAGGGCCGCGACGATGGCAACGAACAGGATCAGCGCAACGGCCATGCGCCAGTCGACGGTCAGCAGCACTACCACCGCGCCGATGAAGTCGACGATGGGCGGCACGATCTTCCACGCCAGACCACCATAGATCGCGCCTGCGGCCTGGCCCAGCGCCGAGATCCGATTGCCCAGCGATCCGGCGAAGTGCTCGGTGAAGTAGCGCATCGGATGGCCGGTGAGGTGCTTGAACAGGTCGACCCGGATGTCCACCACGCTGGCTACCACCGTGCGGCAGCCGAGCCAGCCACCGAGACGCCAGAAGACGTTTTCGACGACGATCAGCCCGATGAACAGACCCAGCGGAAACCACACATCCGCAGCGCCTCGATTGGTGCTGCCCTGCGCCATGGCGTCGACCAGCAACTTCATGCCGTACTGCACCGCTACCGCACAGGTTGCAGCGCCGACGATCAACAGCAGTAGCCCGCCGAAATGCCACGGCCGCAAGCAGATGTAGTGCCACAAGAAAGCGACCGGCCGATCCGGCAGGCCCACGGCTACCGGGGGCTTACGCGGCGCGAGGGCGTTCATGGCAGGGCTTCGGCGATCTGAGGGAGCGGACTCGAATGGCTGAAGCGCGCCTGCTGCAGACGCAGTTCATCGACCAGTCCCTGGTGTACAGGACGCTTGCCGTTTTCGTCGGGAAAGCCCAGAAGCCCCACCGGGCAGTGACGGTCGTCGGTCCAGCCCGGGTAGTCCAGCACCGGATACAGGCAGATGCCTTCCACCGGCACGCCACGCTGCATGGCCAGGCCTGCCTGCTCGCTGACGTAACGCAGCCAGTCGCCGCGCACATCGCCCTCGGCACCGGTTTCGGCAATCAGTATGGGGCGTTTGTAGCGCTGCCAGATCTCGCTGAGGATGCCCTTGAACGGGCGATAGTCCGGGCTGTCGCGGCTGATGGTGTTGCCTTCGCCGTGGTACCACTGGTTGTCGGAATAGTAATTGACGCCCAGCACGTCGAGGTATTCCGGCGCGCCGCCGAGGCCTGGCCAGAGTTCACCGCTGAGCATGTCCCAGGCCTCGAACTGCGCCTGGCGAAAGCGCTCCGCCTCCCGCTGGGGGCCGGGACGGTCGTTGGGTGCAACCACATGGATGGCCGGATCGACCTGGACGAAGCGCGCCCGCGGCTCGACGGCGCGGATTGCCTGCATCGCGGCGATGGTGGCGCGTACCAGCTGGTGCTTGAGCTCGAAGCCACGACCGCGCGCCATGGGGTTGAAATAGGCCTCGTCGCCACCGGCCCAGGCCCAGAAGGAAATCTCGTTCAGTGGTGCGTAGAACGGCACCGCGTCGGTCTCGTCCTTGATCAGCTGCGCTGCAGCTGCGGCGTAGCGGGCGAAGCGCTCGACGAACTGCGGTCGCCAGATGTCGATATCATCCGGCCAGCCATAGTGGCAGAGATCCCAGATCACCTGGGTGCCCTGCCGCTGGGCTGCCTGCAGCATCGGCAGGAAGCTCGACCAGTCGTACTGGCCGGGTGTCGGTTCGATCAGGTGCCAGCGCAGACCGTCACGCACGCTGTGCAGGCCATGCCGGTGCAATACCGCATAGTCCTGCGCTGCCCAGCGGTCGTGGCCGGTGGCCGCGAGCAGGTCCAGGCGGCGGCCGTCGCTGCGACGATGGTTCGAGCATTCGAAACCGCCGAGGAAAAAGCTTTTGAACAGCGTCGGCTGGTGCATCCTTGTGCCTCGTCTTCAGGGAACCTGTTTGGCCAGAGACCGGCTGTGCTCTGCACTTTCGCCAGCCGTCGGGCCGAGCTCGGCTTCCTCGATGCGCTTGTACAGCGCCAGCGCCTGCCCGACCACCTGATCCATGTTGTAGTACTTGTAGGTGCCTAGGCGTCCCACGAAGGTGACACCCGGCGTCTCGTCCGCCAGCTTCTGGTAGCGCTTGTAGAGTTCGGCATTTTCCGGCCGCGGGATCGGATAGTAGGGGTCACCCTCGGCAGAGGGATACTCATAGGTGATGCTGGTCCGTGGATGAACCTGACCGGTCAGGTGCTTGTACTCGCTGATGCGCGTGTAGGGCACGTCCTCGCTGGGGTAGTTGACCGTACCAACCGCCTGGAACTGCTCCTGGTCGAGCCTTTTGTGCTCGAATTTCAAGGAACGATACGGCAGCTTGCCGAAGCGAAAGTCGAAGTACTCGTCGATCGGCCCGCAGAAGATCAGGTGATCGTGCTGCACCTCGTCGCGGATCTCGCGGTAGTCGGTGTTGATCATCACCTTGATGTTCGGGTGCGCGAGCATGTTCTCGAACATCCTGGTGTAACCATGCTTGGGCATCTGCTGAAAGGTGTCGGTGAAGTAGCGGTCATCGGTGTTGGTGCGCGTAGGGATGCGCGAGGTGACCGACTTGTCCAGCTGCGACGGGTCCAGCCCCCACTGCTTGCGGGTGTAGCCGCGAAAGAACTTCTGATACAGCTCCCGGCCGATGCCGTTGATTACCACGTCCTCGCTGGTCTGGATGTCTTCCACCGGTTCGGCGCGGCTGGCGAGAAAATCCGCCGCTTCCTCTTCGCTGGTCATGTTCAGGCCGTAAAGCCTGTTCAGCGTGGTCATGTTGATCGGAATCGGCACCTCCTGCCCGTCCACCTGCGCCAGCACGCGGTGCTCGTAGGGGCGCCATTCGGTGAACCGGGACAGATAGTCAACGATACGCTGGGCGTTGGTATGGAAGATGTGCGGGCCGTAGCGGTGAACCAGCACACCGGCTTCGTCGTAATGGTCATAGGCGTTGCCGCCGATGTGGGGACGCCGGTCGACCACCAGCACGCGCTTGTTCAGCCCCGCGGCCAGGCGTTCGGCCAGGACGCTGCCGGCGAAACCGGCACCGACGATGAGGTAGTCGAAACCACGACGCCTGGACGAGCCGTCGCTGGCGCCACCGCCTGCGTGCTCGGTATTGCTGTCTTGCAGGCTCACATCGCGCATTGCATCTTCTCCTTCATCAGCGCCCAGGTGTGGTCCCAGGACATGTCACCGAGGATTTCGTCGGCGGTTTTCAACAGGCGGTCACGGTCGTTGGCGTCGGCCAGGGCGTCCTCCACCGCTGCGATGAACGCATCGGGTGTATCGGCGATGTAGACGATTTCGGTGTCGCCGTAGGTGCGCACCACATCCTTGATCGGCGTGGACACCACGGGGCAGCCGCCGGCCAGGTATTCGGGTGTCTTGGTCGGGCTGATGAAACGGGTCGATTCGTTCATCGCGAACGGCATGATTGCTACGTCCCAGCCGGACAGATAGCGGGGCAACTCGTCATAGGTCTTCGCCCCCAGGTTGTGAATGTTGTCGCGCCGGGGCAGCTCTGCCGGGTCTATCTTCACCACCGGACCCACCAGCACGAACTGCCAGTCGGGTCGTTTCTCCGCCATCTCGGCCACCAGCCCGATATCGAAGCGTTCGTCGATAACGCCGTAGAAGCCCAGCCGGGGGTGCGGAATTTCGGCCTGGTCGTCCGGGTCGGCCTGGGTCCGCCGCGCCTCGGCGAAGTGCGCCACATCGACACTGCTGGGAAAGGCGAAGGCGTTGTCGTGCAGCTCGCGCTTGGCTTCCCAGATGCTGTAGCCGCCAGTGAAAACCACGTCAGCCCGGTCCAGCAGCTCACGCTCACGCTGCACCAGTTCCGGCGGCGCTCCACGGAATGCGGAAAGCTCGTCCATGCAGTCATACACGGTGAGTCTGGGCTTCAGATGTCCGGCGTAACCCAGCGCCATCGGGGTGTAGTACCAGAGCATCAGCTCGTTGACGCCGAGCTTTTCCAGGTAGCCATCGAGCAGGTCGCGCTGGACACGCAGCGCCGTTTCGCCCTCACAGCCCTGGGGCAGACGCGGGATCAGTACCTGAACGCCGTTTTCTTCGGGACGCACTTCCAGCCAGGGCTTGGCATCCTCGGTAGGAATCGGCTCTTCGACGAAGAGCACGTTGAAATCCCGGGCGAACCTTGACATCAGGTGCTGCGGCCGTTGGTAGACGAAGCTCCAGCGCAGATGGGACAGACACAGCAAGGTCGGCACCAGCTCATCGAAAATGACTTCCGGTGGGGTCGCTTGTTTCTCGGGTGACTTGCCGATTTCGTATTGGTAAGGGCCGGCCCAGCTCATGGAAACCTCGTTTAGGGTGGCAATGCCCTTCCAGACTCCTTTCTGCCGCATCGCATAAGCCCGCGCAGTCCGCGCAGAGCAGAAAATCGGTGGACGCTTCCGTTAGCAGATAAAGACCAACACGCAAGCACTGTCCGCCGGGTATGGACGACACGGGACGATCCAAGGTTCCCTTTGCCAGACTTCAGAGGTCGGTCATCGGTTGACCGCCGTTTCGTTGGAACTTGGCCACACCTTCCCCCGTCCCTATCACAGGACGCCTGATTTACCCCCGGCATCGGAACCGCGTGCACCAGCAGTCAGCACCATCCGACTCGCCGAACCCAACCCTGGAGATGCTTGCAGCGGCCGCGCTCATACGGTCAGCCGTGCAGCCCCGCGCGCGTCAAACAATTTGTTATGCGAGGACGAAACATGATTCTAGTCACGGGCGGAGCGGGTTACATCGGCTCCCATGCGGTGCTCGAGCTCCTCCAGGCCGGCCACGAAGTACTGGTATTGGACAACCTCTGCAACAGTTCAAAGGTCGCTCTGGATCGGGTCGAGGGGCTCGCTGGTCGCCCGGTTCAGTTCGTCAAGGGCGACGTGCGCAACCGCTCGCTGCTCAACGCGCTGTTCGCCTCCTATCCGGTCACGGCCGTGCTGCACTTCGCCGGCCTCAAGGCCGTGGGCGAGAGTGTTCGCGAGCCGCTGCGCTACTACGAAACCAACGTCAGCGGCAGCATCGCGCTGTGTCAGGCGATGGCACAGGCAGGTATCTTCAAGCTGGTGTTCAGCTCGTCGGCTACCGTCTATGGCGACTCACCACGGATGCCCATCACCGAGCATTGCCCGACGGGAATCCCGACCAACCCTTACGGCCAGTCCAAGCTGATGGCCGAAAACGTCCTCAAAGGCCTGGCCGAGTCCGACCCGCGCTGGTCGATCGCCCTGCTGCGCTACTTCAACCCAATCGGCGCGCATGAATCCGGCCTGATCGGCGAGGACCCGAACGGCATTCCCAATAATCTCCTGCCCTACATGCTGCAGGTCGCCGTGGGCCGCCGACACCAGCTGAGCGTGTACGGCGCGGACTACCCGACGCCGGACGGCACGGGTGTGCGTGACTACATCCACGTGGTCGATCTGGCGAAGGGTCACCTCAAGGCCCTGGAGCAGCTTGACCGGGTCCATGGTGTTTCCACGTGGAACCTCGGTACTGGCCGTGGCCATTCGGTGCGCCAGATGATCACCGCGTTCGAGGAAGTGATCGGCCGGCCTCTGCCTCATGTGTTCAAGGCGCGCCGGCCAGGCGATATCGCACAGTGCTGGTCCGACCCGAGCAAGGCACGGGACGATCTGGGCTGGCAAGCCGAGCGGGATCTACTGACGATGCTTGCCGACGCCTGGCGCTGGCAGAGCCGCAACCCGCAGGGTTATGCGACCGAGAAGCCCGCCGTCAGCGCCTCCGCAGCGGCAAACAGCAAGACCGCCATGGCCAGCTGAGCATCAGACGGCAGATACCCGGCACGCTCACTGGGCGCTGCAGTTCAGTTCGGCCCGAATCCTGGAGACGTCCAGTCGCCGGCTCTGCTGTACCGCTCCGGTGAGCTGAGGATCAATCACGGCTGTGCGCAGAAGCGCCTCGCGAATCTGCACGCTGGTCGCGCAGGGGTTCAGCGAGGCATACAAGGCCGCCGCGCCGGTCACGTGAGGCGCGGCCATTGAGGTGCCGCTCATGTAGGCGTAGCCGGCCGCGCCAGTGGAAGTCGGCACCGTCGAAACGATGTCGACGCCCGGTGCAGCGATATGCACGTTGTTGACCCCATAGTTCGAGAAGCCCGCACGACGACCATCCTGACCGATCGCCCCGACCGAGATTAGGTTAGGGAGCCTGTAGCTGGCTGGGTAGCTCGGGGTGTTATCGATATCGAGCCCACTGTTGCCGGCTGCTGCGATAAACAGGATGTTGGCGTTTCCGGCGGCCTGAATGACGTCGTACAGCGCCTGGGAATAACCGCCGCCACCCCACGAATTGTTGGTGGCGACCAGATTGATCTTCTTCGCCAGCTTCAGTTGCGTCAGGTAGTTGATGGCCTTCACCGCGTTGGCGGTGGTGCCACCGTTGGCACCGAGGAACTTGGCCGTGATCAGCTTCGCGCTCGGGCACACGCCGAAGACGCCAGCGCCATTGTTTGCCACGGCCCCGATCGTGCCGGCGACATGGGTACCGTGATCGTCAGCCGGACCGTCGTACACGCTGGCGTTGTTGGCGGCGAAGTCCCAGCCGTAGATATCGTCGGCATATCCGTTGCGGTCATTGTCCTTGCGATCAGCACGGGAACCCTCGCCCGGATTGATCCAGAGATTGGCGCGCAAGTCGCCATGGCTGGTCATGACGCCCTCGTCGATGATGCCCACATGGACCTTGCTGGAACACAGCGCTCCTGCGTTCCAGTTTGCCAGGGCACCACTGCCATACGCAGACGCGGGCGAAGTCGTCGCCCCCTGCATGCCCCATAGCAGATTGAGGCCTGGGTCATTAGGGTTGGCCAGCTGGGTACGGTAGATCCAGTTGGGTTCGACGTACTCGACCGCGGGGTCGGCAGCCAGCTGCGCAATCAGCGCGGCGTCCACCTTCTTGCCCTTGCCAAGCTGTGCCTGGACCAGGTCACCCTTGGCGTCCTTGCGTGCTGCCTTGTCGAGAAGCTTCTGCGCCGCCTTGGCACCTCGCCTGCTCAGCGCAGCGCTCTTGGCCGCCTCGGACGCGCCCGGTTTGAACTGCACCAGCAGTTCGCCCTCGACAAACGGCCTGCCGGCCTTGAGCGAAGCATCCACTGCCGGGTTCTGCTTGGCCACCGCCTCACCTACACCGACCACAAGCAGCGTAAACATCAGAAGCCCCGCGCGCTTTTGTATGACCATCACTGTTCTCCAGAACGACTACAGACGGCCCCACAACCATGCGAGGCAGCATCAGAAAAGATGCACGAGACTGTATCGGCAACAGTGATGTCGTTTTAGTGGCGCCAGACGAACGGCGTACCGCCTGTCGGATAGATGCGGCTAGTGGCTGTTTGGCTGGGCCAACTCCTTGCATAGCCAGTCCGCCAATCGCTGAGCGCGTCGATCGGCCCGCCGTGATGGCACCCACAGCGACAGCCGCGCCCGGGTTTCGACAAATCCCCATGGTGCCAGCAGGCGACCCTGGCGCAGATCATCGGCCACCAGCTGTTGCGGCGCGATGGCAACGCCCAGCCCGGCCAGCGCGGCTTCCAGCAGGAAGTAGAGGTGCTCGAAGCCCTGCCCCATTCGCAAGCCGTTGGGATCAAGCCCATTGCCTTGGGCCCAGGCGGGCCACGCCTGCGGACGCGACGCGGTGTAGAGCAGCGCCTCGTTGAACAGCACCGATGGCGGCGCCTGGCGCAACGTCGCGCAGTTGGGATGATGCGGGCTCAGCACCGGGCCGATGCATTCGGTGGCCAGCTCGAATACCTGCATATCAGCCGGCCACGGCGGCTCGGCATATAGCAGGGTGGCGTCCAGCCCCGGCCGGCGAGGGTCCAGTTCGCCCTCGCTGGCGGACAGCTGCAGATGCAGATCCGGCAGGTCGCGATTGAGCCGGTCCAGCCGCGGAATGAACCAGCGCGCCAGCAGGCTGCCCGGACAGCCGAGCACGAACGGCGCATCGGCGGTCTGCTGACGCAACTCTGCGCAGCTGTCCCGTAACCGCTCGAATGCCTCGCCTGCCGCGTCACGCAACCGCAGCCCCGCATCGGTGAGTTTTACGCCGCGTCCTTCCTTGCTGAAAAGCGCAACACCCAGGTCGTCCTCAAGCAGACGAATCTGCCGACTGACCGCACCGTGGGTCACGCTTAGTTCGGCTGCCGCCTGGCTTATGCTCTGCAACCGGGCGGCCGCCTCGAAAGCGCGAAGCGCGTTGAGGGGAGGAAGGGCTTGGCTCATTGGTGAGATTTCCTGACAGGTCCCGGCGATCTTATCGCTTTTTATAGTGGCTCGACTCGGGTAATTTCCTGCCCATCGCGCATGCCCTGGCTGAGCCAGGGCGGCGGCCATTCATTCCCGCAGGAGATGACCATGACTTCATTCCGCAGTGGTCCTGACGCCAGGGGCCTGTTCGGCCGCTTCGGCGGTCAGTTCGTCGCCGAAACCCTGATGCCGCTGATCAACCAGCTGGCCGCCGAGTACGAGAAGGCCAAGAGCGATCCGGCCTTCCTCGAGGAGCTGGCCTATTTCCAGCGCGACTACATCGGCCGCGCCAGCCCGCTGTATTACGCCGAGCGCCTGACCGAGCAGTTCGGCGGGGCGAAGATCTACCTCAAGCGCGAAGACCTGAACCACACCGGCGCGCACAAGATCAACAACTGCATCGGCCAGATTCTCCTGGCCAAGCGCATGGGCAAGCAGCGCATCATCGCCGAGACCGGCGCGGGCATGCACGGCGTGGCCACCGCCACCGTGGCCGCGCGTTTCGGCATGCAGTGCGTGGTCTACATGGGCACCACCGACATCGAGCGCCAGCAGGCCAACGTCTTCCGCATGCGGCTGCTGGGCGCCGAGGTGATCCCGGTCACCGCCGGCACCGGCACGCTGAAG
This sequence comes from Stutzerimonas stutzeri, assembly GCA_002387205.1. GTDB lineage: Bacteria > Pseudomonadota > Gammaproteobacteria > Pseudomonadales > Pseudomonadaceae > Stutzerimonas > Stutzerimonas stutzeri_N. The sequence goes on from DGLA01000001.1 coordinate 195,968, forward strand.
GACGCGATGAACGAAGCCCTGCGCGACTGGGTAACGAACGTCCACAACACCTTCTACCTGATCGGCACCGCCGCTGGCCCGCACCCCTACCCGGCCATGGTTCGCGACTTCCAGTCGGTAATCGGCAACGAAGTGCGCGAGCAGATCATGCAGAAGGAAGGCCGCCTGCCCGACTCGCTGGTGGCCTGCATCGGCGGTGGCTCCAATGCCATCGGCCTGTTCCACCCCTTCCTCGATGACGAGTCGGTGCAGATCGTCGGCGTTGAAGCAGCCGGCCACGGCATCGAAACCGGCAAGCACGCCGCCAGCATGGCCGGTGGCGCGCCGGGCGTGCTGCACGGCAATCGCACCTTCCTCCTGCAGGACGAGGACGGCCAGATCACCGACGCGCACTCCATCTCCGCCGGCCTCGACTACCCCGGCGTCGGCCCCGAACACGCCTGGTTGCATGAGATCAAGCGCGTCGAATACGTGCCCTGCACCGACGACGAAGCCCTGGCCGCGTTCCACCAGTGCTGCCGCCTGGAAGGCATCATCCCCGCGCTGGAATCCGCCCACGCCCTGGCTGAAGCCTTCAAGCGCGCGGCGACGCTGCCCAGGGAGCACCTGATGGTGGTCAACCTCTCCGGCCGCGGCGACAAGGACATGCAAACCGTCATGCACCACTACGACGAACAGGAAGAACACATATGAGCTCGGTGAACACTCGCTTGCAGACGCGCTTCGCACAGCTGAAGCAGGAAAACCGCGCCGCGCTGGTGACCTTCGTGACCGCCGGTGACCCGGACTACGCCACCTCGCTCGCCATCCTCAAGGGCCTGCCGGCTGCCGGCGCCGACGTCATCGAGCTGGGCATGCCGTTCACCGACCCGATGGCTGATGGCCCGGCGATCCAGCTGGCCAACATCCGCGCCCTGGCGGCCAAGCAGAACCTGCCGAAGACGCTGCAGATGGTCCGCGAATTTCGCGAGACCAACAGCAGCACCCCGCTGGTGCTGATGGGCTACTACAACCCCATCTTCGCCTTCGGCGTCGAGCGCTTCGTCAGCGACGCGAAAGAAGCAGGCGTCGACGGCCTGATCGTCGTCGACCTGCCGCCGGAGCATAACGACGAGCTCTGCGACCCGGCCCAGAACGCCGGCATCGACTTCATCCGCCTGACCACCCCGACCACCGACGACCAGCGCCTGCCCACCGTGCTCAACGGCAGCTCGGGCTTCGTCTACTACGTCTCGGTGGCCGGCGTGACCGGTGCCGGTTCGGCCACCCTGGAACACGTCGAAGAAGCCGTGGCACGCCTCAAGCGTCATACCGATCTGCCGGTATGCGTCGGCTTCGGCATTCGCACGCCGGAACAGGCCGCCGCCATCGCCCGCCTGACCGAGGGCGTGGTGGTGGGCTCGGCGCTGATCGACCAGATCGCCAGTGCCGAAACCTCTGAGCACGCCGTCGAAGGCGTGCTGGGCCTGTGCCGTCAGTTGAGCGAAGGGGTGCGCGGCGCTCGCGGCTAACCGCAAGCCGCTAGAAAAGAAGGCCGCTGCGACCTGTCATGGGGCAGCGGCCTTTTCGTGTCGTCAGCCCAGGCCAGCCGATCCTCCTGCTCAAAGGGCCAGTACGTCGGCAGGACGACGCCTGAACCAGCCCGTGAGCGACAGCCGGTCAGCGTGGGTGACCCGCACTTCGTGGGGAAAGTCACCGGACAAAAAGACCAGCAGGTCACCCGCCAGCGGCGGTATGTCGCGCTGCGAGCCGTCGGCGAAATGCATGCGCAGCTCGCCTCCATCCGAGGGCTGCCAATCCGGGTTGAGGTAGACCACGGCGGTGACACAGCGGCTGTCGTCGTCCCGGAAGCGATCGAGATGGGTCCGATAGAAGGCACCCGGCGGATAAAAGGCAAAATGACATTCGAACTCCTCCAGGCCGAGGAACAGCGTCTGATTGAGGCGCTGCCGCAGCGCATCCATCAACTCCAGATACCTATCGCATAGGGGCGACTGGCCTTGTTCCAGCCACTGGATCTGGTCGCCGCGGATGCCCTCGCGGATCGTCAGCGCCTCGCCACGACCGATACCCGCAGGCGCCAGGGCACCCTGCGCCTCACGCCTGCGGCACTCCGCGGCCAGACCGAGGGTCAGATCCGTTGATAGGAACGAATGTTGTAGCGACCAGCCATGCTCGGCGAGGTCGTCAATGATGGTTTCGAACTGCAAGGAAGAGACTCCGGAAGGATTGTTTCGGAGTCTAGCAGCAGCGCTTTCGCGCCTCGACAGCAGCTGTCAGGGCGCTGAAAATAAACTGCCCGCCAGACAGGAGCTTCCATGCGCGCCCTAATTGCTTGTGCACTACTCGCCTTCAGCCTCAACGCCCTCGCCGATACCTACGACGAACTCTATGAAACCGCCGGCTGGACCGAACAACGCGCCAACTTCAGTGATGCCCTGACCGCCGCGCAACAGCGCTACAAGAACACCTTGCCACCTGCGGTTTACCAGGCGCTGGTCACCAACAGCAATCGTCGCTTCGCGGTAGATGCCATCGATCAGCGCGCCAAGCAGGCGCTGCGGGACAACCTCGCCAACCCGCGTTCGGCGCTTGAGTTCTTCCAGTCACCGCTCGGTCATAAGATTGTGGCGGCCGAGACGCTCGCCGGTCGTCGTGAACAACTGGCTCGATACGAAAACGGCATCCCCCGGATCGAGGCGGGCAGCAATCGCCAGCTCCTTATCCGTCATCTGGCCCAGGCCCTCCCTGCCGCCGAAGCCGGGGCAGAAGTCAGCCTGGCGCTGGCCGGGGTTGCCGCCGACAGCCTCAGCCAGATGATTCCCGGACTGCTCGGCGGTGGTCAGGCGCAGGGGCTGCTGGAAGGCCAGCGTGAGCGCTTGCAGCAGCAGGTCGAGAGCGACCTGGACAATACGTTGCTGTTTATCTACCGCGACCTGTCCGACGCGGAACTGGAAGAGTTCGTCGAGTTCGCCCAGTCGCCGGCCGGCAAGGATTATTACCAGGCAGCCCTGGACGCCCTGCGTGCCGGGCTGGCAGTAGGGATGGACAGCGCCCAGATGAATTCGGGCATCTAGCGCAATCGGAACGAGCGCGTTACGCCTAGCGCAGGCGCTCACTGATGAAGGCGAAATACTCGCGCCGCAGCGCTTCGCGCTCGTTAGCCAGATGATGGCGGGCTTGGGGCAGGCGAAGAATGTCGGGGCGGTCGAATTTTTCCTGGAGGACAGGCAGATTGTGCCGCCAGTCCACTGTCAGGTCGGCTTCGCCTTGAACGATGATCGGACTGTGCACGCTGGCGGCAGCGCCTTCGATGCGGGGGATCCAGCGCGACAAGGCGCCGACCCAGGCGGTGGGCAACACGTCCGGTTGCAGCGGGTCCTCGGACCGGACGAATCGTAGAAAGGCCGCATCCCCCGAATTGTCGCTGAAACGTCTCGGGATCTGTTTGACGAAGCGGCGAACCACCTCATAGAGAAATCGCGACCCGCGCCAGCCGTGGGGCCTGACCAGCGGAGCAAGGAGGATGCTGCGGCCCAGGTTGGGATGCGCCGGCGCGTTCAACAGGTAATCCAGCACGATAGCCGCGCCGGTGCTCTGCCCAAGCAGGTGCCGGGGCCTCGGCAGGTCAAGCGCGTCCGCTTCCTGCAACAGCCCGTGCAGCACTGCCTGGTATTCCTCGAACTCATTGATACTGGCCCGTGGTCCGCTGGACAGGCCATGCCCTGGCAGATCGCAGCCAAGCACTGCAAAACCCATCTGCAGCCCCCAGTCCACGACATGCCGGTACAGCCCCATATGGTCGTAGTAGCCATGCAGGATCAGCAGGGTCGCCACCGGCTGCTCCGGATACCAGGCCTGGGCCACCAGCTCATAGCCGTGCACGGTAAAGCGGCCGAGATGCCGCCGGACGTCACCGCGATGGGAGAGGTCCAGCCCGTAGTGGGCCTGGTACTGATGGGCATGGCTGGTGAGCCTGGCACCGCTGCTCAGAGAACCCAGCTGGGCGCGGAGAGCATCGGGATCGATCTGCAGGGACATGGTCGGTTTTCGTATCCGGGACGGTGAGGATATTCAGCTCTGCGGCCCGGCATGGCAAGCTGGCGCCCCCATAGACGAGTCTTGCCATGTCCATACGCCGTAAATACCTGATCGCCGCGCTGATCGCCCTGCTCTGGGGCGGCGTCATGCTGGCCGCGTTCTGGTGGTTCGAAGCGCGCTACCTGCGAACCTTCGAAGGCGAGCGTGCCGAGCTGTTCTCCGGGGAGGCGCTGCAGTTGCCGGCGCAGCTGCAGGGACCCGGCCCGGTGCGCTTCGTGCATTTCTGGGATCCGGGATGCCCCTGCAATGTGGGCAATCAGCAGCACCTCGAAGAGCTGCTGAAGCGCTTTGCCGGCAGGCAGGTCGCGTTCTATGTGGTGCAAAAGCCTGGAAGCAAGGGCCAGTTGCCGGGGCAGCTCGCGGCACTCCAACCACTCCCCGAGCTCGGCGGCGCGTCGCAGCTGCCGGCAAGCCCCGCAGCCGGCATCTGGGATGCCGAGGGCCGGCTGGCCTATATCGGCCCCTACAGCGAAGGCGCCGTCTGCAGCTCCGACAACAGTTTCGTTGAGCCGGTCCTCGACGCGCTGCTGGCAGGCCGTGCCGTGCGCGCGACGCAGTCACTCGCGGTAGCCTGTTTCTGCGACTGGCAGCCCGCAGAGAACCGATGACGACGCCTGATCAGCTATGTGCCGAAGGTGGCGCCATGACCTTGCCGCTGTCGATGGCCTGATGCCAACTGGGGCTGGCATTGCTGTCATCCATGGCCTGACGCATCGCGCGCATGCGGCGCTTCTCGGCCCGCCGGCTGATGTACCAGGCGATGAAGGTTGCCAGCGACACCACCAGCAGGATCAGACTGGCCACGGCATTGATCTCCGGTTTCACCCCAAGACGGACTGCCGAGAAGATCTCCATAGGCAACGTCGTTGCACCCGGACCGGAGACGAAGCTGGCCAGGACCAGATCATCCAGCGACAAGGCGAAGGACAGCATGCCGCCAGCGGCCAGAGACGGCGCGATCATTGGCATGGTGATCAGAAAGAACACCTTCCAGGGGCGCGCGCCCAGGTCCATCGCCGCTTCCTCGATGGACTGGTCGAGCTCGCGCAGACGCGCCATCACGATCACCGCAACATAGGCCGAGCAGAACGTCGTGTGCGCGATCCAGATGGTGACAATGCCCCGCTGTGCCGGCCAGCCCACCAGTTGCGCCATGGCCACGAAAAGGAGCAGCAATGACAAGCCGGTAATCACCTCGGGCATCACCAGCGGCGCGGTGACCAGGCCGCCAAACAGGGTACGGCCGCGGAAGTTTGGAATCCGCGTCAGCACGAAAGCCGCCATGGTGCCCAGCGCCACCGCAGCAACGGCGGTGTACAGGGCGATCTCCAGCGAGCGCATGACCGCACCCATCAGCTGGCTGTTGTCCAGCAGACCGACATACCACTTCAGCGACCAGCCACCCCACACCGTCACCAGCCGCGAGGCGTTGAACGAATAGATGACCAGCAGCACCATCGGCAGGTAGATAAACAGCAGCCCGAGCACCAGGATCAGATTGGAAAAGCTGTAGCGCTTCATAGCTTGCCCTCCAGTTCCTTGGCTTGGTTGCGGTTGAAGAGAATGATCGGTATCAGCAGGATCGCCAGCATCACCACGGCGAGGGCTGACGCCACGGGCCAGTCGCGGTTATTGAAGAACTCCTGCCAGAGCACCTTGCCGATCATCAGCGTTTCCGGCCCGCCGAGCAGCTCGGGAATCACGAACTCGCCCACCACCGGAATGAACACCAGCATGCAGCCGGCGATGATGCCGTTCTTCGATAGAGGCACGGTGATTTTCCAGAAGCTGGTGAGGTTGCGCGCGCCCAGATCCGAAGCGGCCTCCAGCAGGCTGAAGTCGTGCTTCACCAGGTTGGCGTAGAGCGGAAGGATCATGAAGGGCAGGTAGGAATACACCACACCGATATAGACGGCGAGATCGGTGTTGAGGATGCGCAGCGGTTCGTCGATCAGCCCCAGCCCCTGCAGGAGGCCGTTGAGGATTCCATTGCTGCTGAGAATGCCCATCCAGGCGTAGACGCGGATCAGGATCGCCGTCCAGGTCGGCATCATGATCAGCAGCAAGAGCACGGTCTGCAGATCCTTGCGCGCCCGGGCGATGGCGTAGGCCATTGGATAGCCGACGAGCAGGCAGATCAGCGTGCTGAAAAAGGCAATCCTCAGCGACCCGGCATAGGCCGCCCAATACAGGTCGTCTTCACTCAGGAAGATGTAGTTGCCCAGGTTGATGATCACCTGCAGCTGCTGCTCGGCGTAGGCGAAAACCTCGGTGTATGGCGGAATCGCCACGTCTGCTTCAGCGAAGCTGATCTTCAGCACGATCACGAACGGCAGCAGAAAAAACAGCGCCAGCCATATGAAGGGCACGCCGATGACCAGCCGGCGACCCGTGTTCAGACGTGAGCGGCTCATGCCTGCAGCACCACGCCGCTGTCATCCCACCAGTAGACGAACACTTCTTCCTCCCAGGTCGGCAGCTTCACATGGCGCTCGGCGTTGGCCATGAACGCCTGCAGGATGCCGCCTGATGGCATCTGTATGTAATAGACCGAATGGCCGCCCAGGTAGGCGATGTCATAGACGACGCCCTTGGCCCAGTTGTAGCCGGGCCGTTGCAGCTCGGGCAGCTCGGTGCCGATCAGCAGCTTTTCCGGCCGAATCGCGTAGGTGATGTGTTTGTCCTGGGCGCGGGTGCTGATGCCGTGACCCACGTAGATCGGGTTTTCCAGGCCGGGCGATGCGATCACGGCATGGTCTTCCATATCCTCGATCAGCTCGCCTTCGAACAGGTTGACGTTGCCAATGAATTCACAGACCAGCCGGCTGGCCGGCGTCTCGTAGATATCCATCGGGCTGCCGACCTGAGCGATCCAGCCCAGGTGCATGATGGCGATGCGCTCGGCCATGGTCATGGCCTCTTCCTGGTCGTGGGTCACCATCACGCAGGTCACGCCGACCCGCTCGATGATCTGCACCAGTTCCAGCTGCATCTGCGAGCGCAGTTTCTTGTCCAGCGCGCCCATGGGTTCGTCCAGCAGCAACAATTTCGGTCGCTTGGCCAGGGAACGGGCCAGGGCGACACGCTGACGCTGACCGCCGGACAACTGATGCGGCTTGCGCTTGGCGTACTGGCTCATCTGCACCAGATTGAGCATCTCGTCGACACGCGTTTTAACTTCATCCTTCGACAGCCCATCCTGCTTCAGGCCGAAGGCGATGTTCTGCTCGACGCTCATGTGTGGGAACAGCGCGTAGGACTGGAACATCATGTTGATCGGCCGTTCGTACGGCGGCATCTCGGTGATGTCCTGGCCGTCGAGGAATATCCGCCCCTCGGTAGGCTGCTCGAAGCCCGCCAGCATGCGCAGCAGAGTGGACTTGCCCGAGCCGGAGCCTCCAAGCAGGGCGAAGATTTCGCCCTGGTGGATGCTCAGCGAGACATCATCGACCGCCACTGTTTCGTCGAACTTCTTGGTGACGCGGTCGATCTTCAGCAGCACCTGCTTGCTTTGGCTCTCACCGGTGAGGGCCTTTTTGTAGGCGCTGGAGGCAACGGCCATGCGCGAACTCCCGAATGAAAAAATGGGCCCGGACGGCGCCGGAATAGTCATGTTGCGCGGGCGAGAAGCAAGCCATCAGCTGCACTCTCGCCCGGCATGCTTACTGCCCCGACTTGACCTTGGTCCAGGTACGGGTCATCAAACGATTGATCTTCTGCGGCAGCTCCGCTGACACATACAGGCGGTCCAGCACGGCCTGCGGCGGGTACACGGAAGGGTCGTTACGTACTTCCTGATCCATCAGCCCGTCGGCCTTGGTGTTGGGATTGGCATAGCCGACATAATCACTGACCGAAGCGATCACCTCGGGTTTGAGCAGGTAGTTGATAAAGGTGTGGGCCTCGTCGACGTTCTGTGCGTCGGCGGGAATGGCGAGCATGTCGAACCAGAGATTGCCGCCCTCCTTGGGAATCGTATAGGCGATGTCGATCCCCTTGCCGGCTTCGTCGGCACGCGCCGCCGCCTGGAACACGTCTCCCGAGAAGCCTGCAGCGATGCAGATGTTGCCGTTGGCCAGGTCCGAGACGTATTTGGATGAATGGAAATAGCGAACGTAGGGGCGTATTTCGAGCAGTTTCGCCTCTGCCTTGGCATAGTCGTCCGGGTTGGTGCTGTTGGGATCGAGTCCCAGGTAGTTGAGCATGGCCGGGATCATCTCGTCAGCCGAATCGAGGAAGGCAATGCCGCAGCCGGCAAGCTTCTTGGCGTTTTCCGGCTCGAACAGCACAGCCCAGGAATCGACCTTTTCGATGCCCAGCGCGGCGGTCACCTGCTCGACGTTGTAACCGATGCCATTGGTCCCCCAGAGGTAGGGTGCGGCATAGGCATTGCCCGGGTCGTTCTTCTCCAGCTGCTTGAGCAACGCAGGATCGAGGTTTCCCCAGTTCGGCAGCTTGCTCTTGTCGAGCTTCTGGAACGCCCCGGCACGAATCTGCTTGCCCAGGAAATGGTTGGACGGCACCACCACGTCATAGCCTGTACGACCGGCGAGCAGCTTGCCTTCCAGGGTTTCGTTGGAATCGAAGACGTCATAGACGGGCTTGATGCCTGTCTCGTTCTCGAACTCTTCCAGCGTCGTCTCGCCGATATAGTCGGACCAGTTGTAGATGTGCACCGTGGCAGCCTGAGCGGATGCAGCGCCGCTGACCGTGGCGGCGATAAGAAGCGACTTCAATGTCGAACGCATGGGAGTGTCCTCTTGTTCAGGCCGCGCGATCAGCGGACGAAAGGCGGGCTATTTATGGGAAAAACCTCTAAAAATCAACTGGCATGAGATGACGAAGGATACCGACGTGTACGGTGGAAGCCCTGCAGGCCTCCTCGGGCTGGTGCCGACTCGCGCAGGCAACGGTATCTGGCGAGTCGGCTGGTGCGTCAACGGCCGGATTTGATCTTGGTCCAGCTGCGAGTCATGGTCCGCTGGGTCTTGGGATCGAGGTCCGGGAAGGTGTAGAGCTTCTGCAGCACGGCCTGGCTCGGGTAGACGCCCGGGTCGGTGCGGATGGCTTCATCCACCAGCGGCGTGGCCGCGGCATTGCCGTTGGGGAACTGTACATAGTTGGTGATGGCGGCCATCACGTCCGGCTTCATCAGGTAATTGAGGAAGACATGGGCGCTGTCCACATTCTTCGCATCGGCCGGTATGGCCAGCATGTCGAAGAAGGTACCTGCGCCCTCCTTGGGAATGTTGTACTTGACCTGGACCTGATTGCCGGCCTCTTCGGCACGCGCCTTGGCCTGGTAGATGTCACCGGAATAGCCGATGGCGACGCAGACGTTGCCGTTGGCCAGATCCGAGATGTACTTCGAGGAGTGGAAGTAGGCGACGTTCGGGCGAATCTGCATGAACAGATCTTCAGCCTTCTTGATCTCGTCAGACTTGGTGGTGTCTGGCTTGTAGCCAAGGTAATGCAGCGCAGCGGGCAGGATTTCGGTCGGTGAATCGAGGAACGAGACGCCGCAGGATTTCAGCTTTTCCATGTTTTCCGGCTTGAACACCAGATCCCAGGAGTCCACCGGCGCGTCTTCACCCAGCGCGGCCTTGACCTTTTCCGGGTTGTAACCGATGCCGATGGTTCCCCACATGTACGGCACTGCGTACTGGTTGTCCGGGTCGCTCGGCTGCAGGGCCTTGAGCAGATCCTTGTCGAGGTTTTCCCAGTTCGGCAGCTTGCTCTTGTCGAGCTTCTGGAACACGCCGGCCTTGATCTGTTTGGCCAGGAACGGGTTGGATGGCACCACCACGTCATAGCCGGAGCTGCCCGCCAGCAGCTTGGCTTCCAGCACTTCGTTGCTGTCGAATACGTCGTAGACGACCTTGATGCCGGTTTCCTTGGTGAAGTTGTCCAAGGTGTCTTCGGCGATGTAGTCGGACCAGTTGTAGACGTGCAGCACCTTGTCTTCAGCCTGCGCAGCGCCGGCAACCGCGCCGGCCAACGTCATCGCAAGTAGGGTCTTGGCAAAGGGTTTCATCCGTGCAGCTCCTGTTGTCATCGTTGGTATCGGGGCTTGGAACAGGTCGAGAAAAAGCGCCGCCTGCCCTGAATTTTCTTAACTGGCCGAGGCCGTGCCGGCATCGACATCCCCTTGAGGGTCAGGCCTCGGCACGCGCGCAGTCTGGCAAGGTCGACGGTTGTTTTTCAACAGCCCAGACGCCTTTCCGTCAGCCCAGGGCATCCCTGGCAGTGGCATCGAGACACAGCCGAACCTTGCCTATCAGCTCGTCGATCTGCTCTTCATTGATCACCAGCGGTGGCGAAATGATCATGGTGTCGCCTACCGCGCGCATCACCAGGCCGTTGCGGAAGCAGTGTTCGCGACAGAGCATGCCCACACCGGGATCAGCGAAACGCTCACGAGTCTTCTTGTTCTTTACCAGTTCCAGCGCACCGAGCATACCGACGCCACGGGCCTCGCCTACCAGCGGGTGCTCGACCAATTCCTGCCAGCGAGACTGCAAATAAGGTGCCGTCTTCGTCTTGACCCGCTCGATGATCTTTTCCTCGCGCAGGATGCGGATGTTTTCCAGCGCTACCGCAGCCGCCACCGGATGCCCCGAATAGGTGAAGCCGTGATAGAACTCGCCACCTTCGTTTAGCGTGTGCACCACTTCGTCGCGTACCACCACGCCGCCCATGGGCAGGTAGCCAGAAGTGAGGCCCTTGGCGATCGGCATCAGATCAGGCGCATTACCGTAGTGATCGCTACCAAACCACTCTCCGGTGCGACCAAAGCCACAGATGACCTCATCAGCGACAAAGAGAATCTCGTATCGCGCAAGGATTTCGCGAATCTTCGGCCAGTAGCTGTCTGGCGGAATGATCACGCCGCCAGCACCCTGGATCGGCTCGGCGATAAAGGCGGCGACCTTGTCCTCACCGACCTCCAGGATTTTCTGCTCCAGCTGTTCTGCGACCCGAACGCCGAACTCTTCCGGGTCCAGATCACCGCCCTCGCCGAACCAGTAGGGTTGATCGATGTGCTCGATACCTGGAATTGGCCCGTCGCCCTGCTCGTGCATCGCCTTCATGCCACCGAGGCTGGCGCCGGCGATGGTCGAGCCGTGATAGCCGTTCCAGCGGCCGATGACCACTTTCTTCTGCGGCTTGCCCTTGATCGCCCAATAGTGGCGCACCATGCGCAGCACGGTGTCGTTGGCCTCCGAGCCGGAACCGGTAAAGAACACATGGTTCATTCCTTCCGGCGCGATCTCGGCGATGGCCTTGGCCAAAGCGAGTGCCGGGGGGTGGGCGGTCTGGAAAAAGAGGTTGTAGTAGGGCAGCTCGCGCATCTGCTTTGTCGCCGCCTCGACCAGCTCTTCGCGGCCATAGCCGAGATTGACGCACCAGAGCCCGGCCATGGCATCCAGGATCTTGTGGCCTTCGCTGTCCCAGAGATACACACCCTCGCCACGGGTGATGATGCGCGTGCCCTTGGCATTGAGCGCCTTGAAATCGGTGAACGGCGGCAAGTGGTGGTCGCGGCTCAGGGCTTGCCATTGCAGGGTTTGCGATTCGCTCATCAATCACCTCTTTTAAAGTTCTGGAGCTTGAAGCCAGAAGCCTGAAGCTTTGGTCTTCCAGCAACGTGGATCACGCTTCATCGATCCACCGAACGGAGCCATGGTGGATGAATAAAGCGTCATCCACCCTACGACCGCTTTACACCGAGAGCATCAGAAACTCCCGCTCCCAGGAGCTGATGACCCGGTGGTAGTTTTCCTGCTCGGCGCGCTTGACCGCTACGTAGCCGGTGACGAATTTGGGGCTCAGGTACTTCTCCAGCGTTCGGCAGTTCTCCATCCGCTCCAGGGCTGCCTCAAGCGTCAGTGGCAGGCGCAGATTGCGGCGCTCATAGCCGCGGCCCTTGACCGGCTGGCTCGGTGTCAGCTCTTCGACCATGCCGATGTAGCCGCACAGCAGACTGGCGGCGATGGCCAGATAAGGATTGGCATCGGCGCCTGGCAGGCGGTTCTCGACGCGACGATTCTGCGGATCGGAATCCGGCACTCGCAGGCCGACGGTACGGTTCTCTTCGCCCCATTCGACGTTGACCGGCGCCGAGGTATCGGGCAGGAAGCGGCGGAACGAGTTGACGTTCGGCGCGAACAGCGGCAACAGCTCGGGGATGTATTTCTGCAGGCCGCCGACGTGGTGCAGGAACAGCTGGCTCATGGTGCCGTCGCTGTTGGAAAAGATGTTGCGCCCGGTTTCCAGGTCCACGACGCTCTGGTGCAGGTGCATGGCACTGCCCGGCTCGCCGGTCATGGGCTTGGCCATGAAGGTGGCCGCCACGTTGTGCTTGAGCGCCGCCTCGCGCATGGTGCGCTTGAACACCAGGATCTGGTCGGCCAGGTGCAGCGCCTCGCCATGACGGAAGTTGATTTCCATCTGCGCGGTGCCTTCCTCGTGGATCAGGGTGTCCAGGTCCAGCCCCTGGGCTTCGCACCAGTCGTACATGTCCTCGAACAGCGGGTCGAACTCGTTGGCGGCGTCGATCGAGAAAGATTGCCGGCCCGTCTCCTGGCGACCCGAGCGGCCGATCGGCGGCTGGAACGGCAGATCCGGGTCTTCGCAGCGCTTGGTCAGGTAGAACTCCATCTCCGGTGCGACGATGGGCTGCCAGCCCTTGTCGGCGTACATCTTCAGCACGCGCTTGAGAATGTTGCGGGGGGAGATCTCGATGGGGTTGCCCATCTTGTCGTAGGTGTCGTGGATCACCTGCGCGGTGGGCTCGATGGCCCAGGGCACCAGGAATACGGCGTCCGGGTCGGGCCGGCAGAACATGTCGATGTCCGCCGGGTCGAGCAATTCGTAATAGATGTCATCCTCGACGTAGTCGCCAGTGACGGTCTGCAGCAAGACGCTTTCCGGCAGCCGCATGCCTTTCTCGTCGAGGAACTTGTTGGTAGGTGAAATCTTGCCGCGGGCGATGCCGGTCAGGTCGCTGATCAGGCATTCGACCTCGGTGATCTTGCGTTCTTTCAGCCAGCCGGTGAGCTGGTCGAGCTTGCTGGACATATCGACCTCAGAGAGTAATGAAACGAGCGCCGTGCCGGCCCGCGTTCAGCGCCGTCCCGCGCGTTCCCGGCAAGCGCGGGCAAAGCCCTCGAACAACGCCAGGTAATAAGGATGCTCATGCACCTTCCATTCCGGATGCCACTGCACGCCGAGCGCGAAGCTTCGCGCATCTTCGACGGAAAACGCTTCAATCAGCCCATCGGGTGCAAGCGCCTCGATGCGCAAGCCCTCACCGAGTCGCTCGACGCCCTGCCCATGCACCGAGTTGACCTCTATCTGCGCCGGTAGCCCGAGACGCTCCAGCAATCCGCCCGGTTGGACATGCAGAGGATGGCTGAGACCGTACTGCACTTCCACCGGATCCTCGGCGCGCTCACGGTGATCGGCATAGGGTCCGGCCTCATGCACCTTCTGGTGCAGGCTACCGCCGAAGGCGACGTTCATCTCCTGGAAGCCACGGCAAACCCCGAACACCGGAATGCCGGCATCGACTGCTGCACGAATGAGCGGCAGCGTCAGGCGATCACGTGACGGGTCATGAAGCGTGCCTTCGGCGCTGGCCGGGCCACTGTAATGATGAGGCTCGACGTTCGATGGCGAGCCGGTAAACAACAGGCCGTCTACGCTATCTAGCAGGGCGGCGGGGTCGATGAGGTCGCCGAGCGCCGGGATGACCAGCGGCAGGCCGGCGATGGCTGCCGCCCGCAGGTACTTGTCACCGGCAATATGGAAACTGTGGTGGCCGATCTGCCTGGTACAGGCCGAAACGCCGATCAATGGCACGCGAGGCATGGGATACTCGTCTTTTCGGATGGGGCTCGTCGCAGAGTAGTCTTGTTCATTTTTATAGACAATAGCCGAGCGATCCCGCTTCCGAAAGCGCCATCAACGCAAGGCGAATTTTTCGCTGATCGCCCCAAAACCGCCCAATGTGGGCCTCGATGGGGCATTTCGGGGCGCTATTGACAGCGACAAGGCTTTTCGATTGACTCCAAGACACGCTGTTTGATGATTGAAATTTTTAACAATTAAGGTGCTTCATCATGCTTCCGCCGCCGCGTGCCGTTCAGCTCAACGAAGCGAACGCATTTCTCAAGGAACACCCGGAGGTCCAGTACGTCGACCTGTTGATCGCTGACATGAACGGTGTCGTTCGTGGCAAGCGCATCGAACGCGCCAGCCTGCACAAGGTGTATGAAAAAGGCATCAACCTGCCGGCCTCGCTGTTCGCCCTCGACATCAATGGCATCACCGTGGAGAGCACTGGCCTGGGCATGGACATCGGTGATTCCGACCGGACCTGCTTCCCGATTCCCAATACCCTGAGCAACGAACCCTGGCAGAAGCGCCCTACCGCGCAGCTGCTGATGACCATGCACGAGCGCGACGGTTCGCCGTTCTTCGCCGATCCCCGGGAAGTGCTGCGCCAGGTGGTGAGCAAGTTCGATGAGCTGGGGCTGACCATCTGCGCCGCGTTCGAGCTGGAGTTCTACCTGATCGACCAGGAGAACGTGAACGGTCGTCCGCAGCCGCCGCGCTCACCGATTTCGGGCAAGCGCCCGCATTCCACACAGGTCTACCTGATCGACGATCTCGATGAATACGTCGATTGTCTCCAGGACATTCTCGAAGGCGCCAAGGAACAGGGCATTCCCGCCGATGCCATCGTCAAGGAAAGCGCCCCGGCGCAATTCGAGGTCAACCTCCATCACGTCGCTGACCCGATCAAGGCCTGCGACTATGCCGTCCTGCTCAAACGCCTGATCAAGAACATCGCCTACGACCATGAAATGGACAGCACCTTCATGGCCAAGCCCTACCCGGGCCAGGCGGGCAACGGGCTGCATGTGCACATTTCGCTGCTGGACAAGAACGGCAACAACATCTTCGCCACCGACAACCCGCTGGAAAGCGAAACGCTGCGGCACGCCATCGGCGGCATTCAGCAGACCATGGCAGCGTCGATGGCCTTCCTCTGCCCCAACGTCAACTCCTATCGCCGTTTCGGCGCTCAGTTCTACGTGCCCAACGCACCCTGCTGGGGCCTGGACAACCGCACCGTCGCGCTGCGCGTCCCCACCGACAGCCCGGACGCCGTGCGCATCGAGCATCGCGTAGCGGGCGCCGATGCCAACCCCTATCTGCTACTGGCTGGCGTACTGGCCGGGATCCATCACGGGTTGACCAACAAGATCGCACCGGACGAGCCCATCGAAGGCAACTCCTATGAGCAGGTGGAGCAGAGCCTGCCGACCAACCTGCGCGATGCCCTGCGCGAGCTGGACGACAGCGAAATCATGGCGCGCTACATCGACTCGACCTACATCGACATCTTCGTAGCCTGCAAGGAAAGCGAGCTGGCAGAGTTCGAACACTCGATCTCCGACCTGGAATACAACTGGTACCTGCATACCGTCTGACGCTCCGCCCCGCACCGCTGCGGGGCGACGCAGCGCCCGCTGAACACGGACGGCAGCCATAGGCTGCGCCAGTGCCGGGCGCAATTTCAGAAAGAAGCAGGTTCCGGCCCCGACGTCCCCGGTCTCACTGTCCCACCCGCATGGTGGCTGGCCTGCAACTGGCCGATGGCAAAGGCCAGGGCGCTGAGGTTATAGGGCTTGGTCACCACCGGCACCCGGTCGAATCGCTCGGGAATGGCCGTGCGGGCGCCATAGCCGGTGGCGAACAGGAAAGGATGCTGCGCGGCCTCGAGTTCAGCGGCGATCCCCAGGCTGGTTTCGCCGGCCAGATTCACATCCAGCACGACCAGATCGAAACGGTCGCGCCGCAATGCGCGCCGTGCATCTTCAAGCGAGCCGGCAATCTCCACCTGCACCCCTGCGTCCTCGAGCATGGTCTGCGCATCAAGGGCAATCATCATGCTGTCCTCCACCAGCAACAGGCGCAGGCCGGCGATCGAGCTCGGGGAATGCGCCTTGGCTGCCCCGGAGCGGCGCGGTTGATCCTGCCCGGCCCAGACGTGTTCGGGGGGCACGTGAAAGAAGGCGAACAGCCCTTCGGGGCGGTACTCGACCCTGGCTTCGCCCTGCAGTTCGAAGGGAATGGTGCGCTCGGTGACGATGCTGCCAAAGCCACGGCGGGTCGGCGGTTGCACTTCCGGCCCCCCGCTCTCGTTCCACTCGACTTCCAGCCCGGCCCCCTCGACCAGCCGCCAGCTCACCGCCAGCTGCCCGCCCGGTACGCTCAGGGCCCCGTATTTCGCCGCGTTGGTCATCATTTCATGGAACACCAGCGCGAGGGTCTGGTAGCCGCGCACGTCCAGCAGGACGGCGTCGCCCGTCAGCTGGATGCGCTCATCGAGCTCACCCCCGCCGTTCCACGCCAGTGCTTCGGATTCGAGCAGCGCACGTAGCTGGGTCGAGGCACCGCTGGGTGCGTTGATCTGATCATGGGCGCTGGCGAGCGCCTGGATGCGCCGCTCCACTTCTGCTGTAAACCCTTCGACAGAAGTCGCCTGCTGGGCACTCTGGCGCGTCGTGGCGAGCACCAGACTCAGCACATTCTTGACCCGATGGTTGAGCTCGGCGATGAGCAGCGACTGGCTCTCCTGCGCCTGCTGACGTTCGCTGGCGATGAGTTCCGAGCGGCGCAGTACGACCTCCAGCAAGGCCACGCGCAGGGTTTCGGCGATTCGCCGCTCGCTGGCCGTCCAGGGTTTGGCGCGGCCCCGTACGGTTTCACGCCAGGCCTCGAAGCTGTTACGGGGGTGCAGCTGCCCGGTCGCCGGGTCGCGCAGCAGCGCCTTGTCCGGGTTGCCTCCCCAGGTCACGGTCTGGATCTCCTCGCGTCGAAAGAACAGCAGGTAGTCCTGCGCCGCTCGGGAGATGGGGATCGCCAGCACGCCGCTGGCTCGATCGGCAAAACGGGAGGCCGGCGCGATATGTTCGGCAAGCGATGCGGTGGCAAAGATGCGATCAGCCGCCGCCTGGCCCAGGAAGGCGATCAGTTCGGTGATTGCCTCCTCGGGTGGCAGCACGCCCTGCCCGCTGAGCCGCCCGTTCGACCAGACCGCAAGGCCGTCACAGGCGATCATGCTGTTGAGCATGTCGGCGTAACGGTTCAGGTCCTCGAATACCGTGTCCCGGGGCGACATGGCCGCCAGCAAACGATCGTGCGCGTCCTGCGCATCGGACAGACGCTGCTGCTCCAGCTGCTGCTCGCGCACTTCGATCTGCAGGGACAGCATCTGTCCGAACAGTTCTGCCGCCGAGCACAGTGCACCGCTGAGGTAGTGCGGCTCGCCGTGATGACAGGCGATCAGGCCCCAGAGCTGATCACCGCGCATCAGACTCACTGTCAGCGTGGCGCGGACGTTCATGTTTCGCAGGTACTGGATATGTACTGGCGAGACGCTGCGCAGGGCCGCCAGGCTGAGATCGAGCGGCAGCCCGTCAGGGCCGCGCCCGGGCAGTACCGGCACCGGCACGTAATGGACGTCAGGAATCAGCCGCAGCGGCTGACGTCGGTAGAGCGCGCGAGCCTGTGCAGGGATGTCGCTGGCCGGATAGCGCAGGCCCAGATAGGAATCGGTGCCCGGCCGCACCGCCTCGGCTACCACCTCGCCCGAGTCATCATGTAGAAAACGATAGATCATGACCCGGTCATAACCGGTCACGGCGCGGAACTGCTGGGCGGCAAGCGTGAGCAGCCGCGTTACGGTCGGCATGCGCCGCAGCCTGCCCACCAGGCCACGTAACAGGACGACACCGTTGGCGCCCGCCCCCTGTACACTCGGCGCCGCCTCGATCACTGCCAGCCCGCTGGCCATATGCACGGTCAGGTCGTACCGCCGCGGTCCATTGTCGAGCGCAAGGCAATCCAGGCGCTCGGCAGTACCGGACAACATTGCTGTCTGCAGCTGATTGCGGATCGCGTGGACGGTTTCGAGTGGTAGTACACGCTCAAGCAACTGCCCTAGGAGGACTTCAGGGTCAGTCCCGTCGAGAACACTCGAAACGTTGGCCGAGACGTGGGTGATGGTCCAGTCCGGCAAGGTGCAACCCAGCAGCACACCATGGGGTTGGATCGTCCCGGGAAGGTGAATCGGCTCCTGGGCACAGTCGGCGGTAGCGGTCATATAAGGTTCGGTCGTCAACGCAACGCTTCTCCTGCAGCTTCCGAAATCAGGCCCGATTCTGTGGCCTGACATGACCCTTCGACCAGCCCAGCGCCCGATACGCACAGAAAGAATATTGCAGCGTACGTCAGAAATGCAGTGCAAGGCTCGACGTAGCAGCATCCTGGGCCTGCCTGTCACAAGGGCGCCTCGGGGTAAGGCGCAGGCAATGGACGGCAAGACGCCCTCATCCGCAGCGCATTGAGAACGCTCTGGTTTAAACTGCTGCCGCTCGCACAGGAGCATGGATGATCCACGCTCAACCGTCTTTGCCGAAGCCAATCGTGACGATGCAGGCCAAGGACCCATTGCGATTGAATTCCGCTTGCCGTGGTCAGATGCTCGCCATTGATGAATCTTCACTCGCTTCCCGGCCCTGATAAAACGCTGTCCCTTTGCAGGAATAACGATGACCACCCTGACCACCACCCCGCGTGCCGACGACTTCCATATGCCTGCCGAATGGGCGCCGCATAGCCAGACCTGGATGGTCTGGCCGCAGCGCCCGGATAACTGGCGGGAACAGGCGACCCCGGCCCAGGCGGCATTCGCGGCAGTGGCCAACGCCATCGCCCGCTTCGAACCCGTCACCGTCTGCGCCGCTGCCGAGCACTACCAGACGGCGCGGGCGCAGCTGGACAATCCGCGCATCCGTGTGGTGGAAATCAGCACTGATGACGCCTGGGTACGCGACACCGGGCCGACCTTCCTGATCAATGGCAAGGGCGGCGTGCGCGGCGTCGACTGGACGTTCAATGCCTGGGGCGGCCTGGATGGCGGGCTGTACGGCGAGTGGCAGCGTGATGACGAAGTGGCCCAGAAGATCCTCGAAATCGAACGCTGCGACCGCTACCGCACCGAAGGCTTCGTGCTGGAAGGCGGCTCCATTCATGTCGATGGCGAGGGCACCCTCATCACCACCGAGGAATGCCTACTCAATCGCAACCGCAATCCGCATCTGTCACGCGAGGACATCGAGCGCCAGCTGGCCGACTATCTGTCCATCGACAAGGTCATCTGGTTACCGCACGGGCTCTACAACGACGAAACCGATGGCCACGTCGACAATTTCTGCTGCTTCGTACGGCCCGGCGAGGTCCTGCTGGCCTGGACAGACGACCGCGACGACCCCAACTACGAACGCTGCCAGGCCGCCATGAGGGTGCTCGAAACGGCGACGGATGCCTGGGACCGGCCCCTGACAGTCCACAAGATGCCAATCCCCGGACCGCTGCATGCCACCGAGGAGGAATGTGCCGGCGTCGTACCACTGGCGGGCAGCCAGCCGCGCGACCCGTCCATTCGCCTGGCCGGTAGCTACGTGAATTTCCTCATCGTCAATGGCGGCATTATCGCCCCTGCCTTCGGCGATCCCCTGGATAGCGAAGCCGAGGCCATCCTCAGCCGCCTGTTCCCGCAGCATCAGGTGGTGATGGTGCCAGGCCGGGAGATCCTGCTGGGCGGCGGCAATATCCACTGCATCACCCAGCAGCAGCCAATCGCCACGCTGACGCACAAGGGCTGAGCCTGCCGCACGGCAGGCAAGCTGAAACCGCGGCGGCCCAAGGGCTGCGCCGCGGCTGCCAGCGGTTATGGATGGCGGTGGTCAGGCAACGATTACCTGGTTCTTGCCCAGGCGCTTGGCGGTGTACATCGCAGCGTCCGCACGCGCGAACAGGGTGCTCAGATCCGGGTCGCTGGCGCGCAGGTAGGTCAGGCCCAGGCTGACCGTCACGCCGAAGCGCTGGCCGTCTGCGCTGGTAAAGACCAGCCGCTGGATCTCGCGCTGCAACCGTTCGGCGATCTGTTCAGCCAGGTCAGGCTGACAGCCGGGCAGTAGCAAGGCGAATTCCTCACCGCCGATGCGGCCGAACAGATCACCCCGACGCAGCACCGAAGAGCCACACTGGGCGACGCGCTGCAGGACCTGGTCGCCCATCTGGTGACCATGGGTGTCATTGATTCGCTTGAAGTCGTCGATGTCCAGCAACTGGCACGCCAACGGCGTGGCGTACTGCCGGGCCAGCTCGAATTCACGCTGGGCACACTCGAAAAAGTGCCGGCGGTTGCTGCTCTGCGTCAGGACATCGATGGTCGCCAGGCGCTGCAGTTCACCTTCCAGCTGCTTCTTTTCAGTGATGTCCTCGGCGATGCCGACAATGATAGGGCCCTGGGTGCCATCGGCGTTGCGCGCGATAAAGCACTTGTCGCTAAGCCAGCGCAGCTGGCCGTCCGCACGGATGATGCGGTACTCGCGTTCCTCGACAGCGCCCTTGTCGAGGACATCGAGCATGCTTTTCTGTGCGTATTCCACATCGTCGGGGTAGATGCTGTTGCGCCACTCGCCGAAGTCCGACAGCAGCAGGGCTGCCGATCGACCAAAGATCTGCTCGTAGGCGGGGCTGACATAAATCATCTGCTGCGCCTGCCAGTCGAATGCCCAGAGCACCGCATTGACGGCACCCATCAGCGTGCTGAACAGCTGCTCGCGCTCGCTCAGTCGTTCGACTTCGGCGCGGGCGTGCATCAGGGCCAGGAGGGTTTGCGCCTCGGTCGGCGGAAGGATGCCGCCTCCCGTTTCGCTTCGCTGTTTCAACAGATTCATACCGGCGTTCCGAAAATGGCGTCAGGCACCGGCGGAAGACCGCAGGGTAACTGCCGCAATGGCACAAGAATGCTGTTCAGAGAGTGCCAGATAGGCAAAGTTCCGAACGGCGCGCCGGCAGACGGCCACGCCGATCAAAGGTCAGGCATGGGCGACAGCCGGCCTGAGCGAATAGGTTTTCAGCTGGTCGGCAAACTCCCGCAGGGACTGGATACCGCTGGCCTCGGCGTCCTGCACCCATTGCTTGATTGCCGCCAGCATCTCGTGACCGTTGGCGCTGGTGCGCGTCCAGATCTGCTGCAGCGCCAGGCGCTGTTCGTAGATCACCCGCAGCGACTGGCTCTGCTCCAGTATCACTGCTATGCGGGCCTGCTGATCCTGCTGCAGCAGGCTCGGCTCGCGGGACAGCAGGCCCTTGGCGCGGTGAAACTGATGGCGCACCGAGGCATCGGCGCGCTGCAGCTCCAGCTGCACCAATGGCTTGATCACCTGCTTGCGGTACTGCGCCATGATCTGGAAACGGTTGTTGAGAATGGCCATGGCGCTGTCCATGTCCAGCTGGTGCTTGGCCTCAATGCGATGGGCGATGGGTGCAGTGCGGTTCACCCTGGCCAGCCCCAGCAGGCTGAACAGCTTGATCCAGGCCCAACCCATGTCGAACTCCCACTTGCGCACCGACAACTTGGCCGAGTTCGGGTAGGTGTGGTGATTGTTGTGCAACTCCTCACCGCCGATGAGGATGCCCCAGGGCATCAGATTGGTAGCCGCGTCGCGGCACTCGAAGTTGCGGTAGCCCACCGCGTGGCCCAGGCCATTCACCACCCCGGCTGCCCATAGCGGAATCCAGATCATCTGCACCGCCCAGACGCTCAGGCCAATGATGCCGAACAGCGCCAGGTCAAGGCCCAGCATGAGCACGATGCCAAGGTTGGGAAAGCGTGAGTACAGGTTGCGTTCGATCCAGTCATCCGGGCAGTTCTTGCCGTAGATGCGCAGGGTTTCTTCGTTCCTGGCTTCCTCCATATACAGCTCGGCGCCGCGCCGCAGCACCGTTCCCAGGCCTTTCTGCACCGGGCTGTGCGGGTCTTCGGGCGTTTCGCACTTGGCGTGGTGCTTGCGGTGGATGGCGGTCCACTCACGGGTGTTCATCGCCGTGGTCAGCCACAGCCAGAAGCGGAAAAAGTGTTTGAGGCCACCGTTGAGATCGAGCGAACGATGCGCCGAATAACGATGGAGATAGACGGTAACCGCAACGATGGTGACATGGGTCAGAAGCAGTGTGGCCAGGACCACTTGCCAGGCGGAAAGGTCTAGGAAACCGGTGTACCACATAGTGTCGCTGCCTCGCGGTGTAGAGTCCCGGTCCGCAGATGCGGACCTGATGGCATTATCTACCTCTGCCGGTCTGATACGCCGCCGTCTGTCGTTCTTGGTTTCTTTTTCGTTTCAGGGTCTGACAGAAATACCCTGCACGGCCGATATCCAAGCAACCTCAACACCGGCCTGATCTATATCATTGGGCCATTACCCGCTCTGCCCTCTCGTGGGAACTGCCGGAACCACCGGCCTGCAAAGCACAACGTTGTAAGCCAAAGCAGCATGGTGTCCGTAACCTGATGAAAACCCACTCTCGCGCCACCGTCCCCCACTGGATTCTTGGCATTGGCAGCCTGCTTCTTGTCCTGCTGTTCGGCGGCCTGGCATTGAAGGACCGTCAGGCACGCGATGCCGTCTGGCGACTGCAGACCGAGCAACAGGGCGAACTTCAGGTCCTGGCCCTGCGCAGCGCCCAGCAGGGGCTGGAAGAGCAGGCACGGCTGATCGCCAGTACCCTGGGCGCCAGCCCGGACACCCTTCGGCTGGTCCGCCAGGCAGACCGCGCCGTGCGGGCCGGGGCCCAGTGGGACGGCCCCCGGCTGAGCCTGATCCGCCAGCGACTGGTCAGTTCGCTCACCCCGACCTGGACCACCATGCAGGCTCATGGTGCCCTGCAGCTGCAGCTGTACCTGGGCAAAGCCGGGGTCACACTGCTGCGCATGCATGCTCCTGACGCCTATGGTGATGCGGTCGCTGATAGCCGGCCGCTGCTGTACAAGGCGCTGAACCACGGCCAAAGCGTCTCCGGGCTGGATGTGGGCCAGCACAGTGCAGGCAACCGGGCCATCGTGCCCATCCGCGCCAGCAGCAGCGCCGAAAGCGAAGTGATCGGCGCGCTCGAGGTCGGATTCGGCATTCTTCCGGACCTGGACGAACTGGGCAGCCAGCTCAATGCCGGGCTGGGCCTGCTGGTCAATCGCGATGCGCTCGAGGAGGTGCTCTGGGAGCACCCGGTGGGCATCGAGCTGCAGGGCCTGCCCGGCTGGCTGCTTGACAGCCACTCGGCGCCACAGATCCTGCAATGGGCGCAGCAGCAATCGCTGCCACCGCCTGAATCCGGCCAGGCCCTGCGCCTGCTCGAATCGGCCGGGCACAGCTTTCTGCTCAACCAGATTCCGCTGCACGATGCCAGGGCCGACCACCGTCCAGCGCATGCGCCCATGGCCGTTGCGCTGGCCTGGCGCGACATCACCCTGGCACTGGATGAGCAGCGCCTGGCTGAGCGGCGGATGCTGGCCAAATGGGGGCTGGCCTGGCTGACGGCCGAAGTGCTGTTGCTGATACTGGCCTACCTGCTGCAACGCCGCGGCATAGTCCAGCGCATCCATCGTGTTCGTTCGATGCAGCAGGCGCGCCATCGCAAGCGCCTGCTCGAACGGGGCCAGAAAATCGCCAGCCTGCTGCCCGGGATGGTCTACCAGCTCAAACGATCGCCGGACGGCGCCTACAGCTTTCTCTACGCCAGCGAAGGATCACGCGAGCTGTATGGGATCAATCCCGAGCAGCTCATCGACGATGCGACCATTGCCTTTGCCGCGGTGTACGACCCAGACCGTCCGAACCTGCGAGAGGCAATCGATCGCTCGGCAGCGAACCTGGGCAGCGGTTCGACACGCTACCGGATCAATCACCGGCACAAGGGCCTGATCTGGGTCGAGGTACGCGCAACCGCCGAGCGGCTGCGTGACGGCTCCATCCTGTGGCACGGGTTCATTGCCGACATCACGCCACTGATGAGCACGGCTATTGCGCTGGGCGAAAGCGAAAGCCGATTCCGCAGCATGGTCAGCAACCTGCCCGGCGCCGTCTACCGGCGTGGCAACGACCCCGAACGCACAATCGGCTACCTCAGCGACGGCATCGAGCGCCTGACGGGCTACCCGGCCAGCGACTTCGTTGCACCCGGCACACGCCCGTACTGCAGCCTGATCCACCCGGACGACCAGGCCTGCCTGCAGGGCGACGGCGCGGATCAGTTCGAGCGCACCTACCGGCTGATCGACGCCCACGGCGAAACGCTATGGGTACAGGAAATCGGCCGTGCGCTACGCGACGAGAACGGCCGATTGCAGTGGTACGACGGGTTCATCTGGGACATTACCGCCCGCACCCTCGCCGAGCGGGAGGCTGTCGAGCGCGAACGCTATGTGCGCCTGCTGATCGCCAATGTCGCCGACGCCATCATCATCATCAACCAGCAGGGCCTGATCGAAACCTTCAACCATGCCGCCGAGCGGACCTTTGGCTACCGCGAAGAGGAAGTGCTCGGGCGCAACCTGTCGATGCTCATGCCCGAACCCCACCGCGCTGCACATGATGACTACCTGGAGGCCTATGGGCGGCGCGGCGTTGCCCGCAGCCTGGAGCAGAACCGTGAACTGCAGGCCGTACACCGGAATGGTGAACGCTTCACCATCGAACTGCGCGTGTCGGAAATCAGCCACCGCGGCGAACGCAAGTTCATCGGCCTGGTGCGCGACATCACCGAGCGCAAGCGCATCGAACAGATGAAAAGCGAATTCGTCTCCATCGTCAGCCATGAGCTGCGCACGCCACTGACATCGATTTCCGGGGCGCTGGGACTGATTACTGGTGGAGCTACCGGCGAGGTGCCGCCGGCGCTCGGGCAGATGCTCGATATTGCGCACCAGAACAGCCAGCGCCTGGGCCTGCTGATCGACGATCTGCTGGACATGGAAAGGCTGATCGCCGGCAAGATGGCCTTCCGTCTGCGCGTCCAGCCTCTGCCGCCGTTGCTCGAAGACGCGCTTCGTGCAAACCAGGGATACGCCGACAAATATCGAGTGCGCTTCGAACTGGGCGAGCAGGTGGCCGTCCAGGTGCGGGTCGATGAGCATCGCCTGCAGCAAGTACTGGCCAATCTGCTATCCAACGCAGCGAAATTCTCGCCAGCCGGCGAGGCCGTCATCCTCAGCAGCTGCCGCCGGGGCGATCAGGTGCGCGTCAGCGTCCGCGACCGTGGCCCGGGCATCCCGCAAGCGTTTCGCCAGCGGATTTTCCAGAAGTTTTCCCAGGCCGACTCCTCCGATACCCGCCACAAGGGCGGCACCGGCCTTGGTCTGGCGATCAGCAAGGAGCTGGTCGAGCGCATGCACGGGTGCATCGGTTTCGACTCCGAACCGGGGCTGGGCGCCTGCTTCTGGTTCGAATTGCCTGCTCGCGAGGGGTGATGAAGGTCTATCTTGAAAAAGTGCCGGGCCAGCCGGCTGACAAGCTGGCAAACTGCCTGCCTGATCGATCGCAGCGTGCATTGGCCGACGGAGACACCCCATGACCGAGTTGAAACGGATACTTCACGTCGAGGACGATCCGTCCATTCAAGCGGTGGCCAAACTCGCGCTGGAAGCCATCGGCGGCTACCAGGTGCTGTCGTGCTCATCCGGTCAGCAGGCGTTGGAGGAGGTCCAGGGGTTCGCTCCGCACTTCATCCTCCTGGATGTCATGATGCCGGGGATGGGCGGGCCTGAGACACTGCTCAGGCTGGCCGAGCGCATCGACCTGACAGAGGTGCCGGTCGCCTTCATGACCGCAAAGGTGCAGCCAGGCGAAATCGACCATCTGCGCAAACTTGGCGCCCGCGACGTGATCATCAAACCATTCGACCCGATGCGCCTGGCCGGCCAGATCCAGGCGATCTGGGATGCCGGCAGCGAGTAGCAATCGATGGCCTTCCCAACCTCAGCGAAGCAGGTCAGCTAGCATGGAGCCCAGAGCGCCGGCGCCGGCGCCTTCCCGCGAACTGTCCCGCCTCGCCGCGCTGCTGCGCTACGAGATCCTCGACACGCCAGATGAGTCGGCCTTCAACGACTTCACCCACCTGGCCGCGGATATCTGCAACACGCCCATCGCCCTGATCTCGCTGGTGGACGACCATCGTCAGTGGTTCAAGAGCCGGCTGGGCCTGGAGGTCAGCGAAACCCCCCGCGACATTTCCTTTTGCGCCCACACCATCGAAGGCCAGGACATCTTCGAGGTCAACGACGCGTTGCAGGACCCGCGCTTCCAGAACAATCCTCTGGTTACCGAAGGGCCGCACATCCGTTTCTATGCCGGCGCGCCGCTGACCACGCCGGATGGCTACAACCTGGGCACGCTCTGCGTGATCGACCGCCAGCCACGGCGCCTCTCGCCCGCCCAGCGCGACGCGCTGACCCGCCTCAGCCGACAAATCATGCGCCTGTTCGAGGAACGCCTGCAGGCGCACCGTTACGCCGAGCAGGCGGCGATGCAGCAGGCCCTGCTCAACAGCGCAGCGAGTGCCATGCTGGTTACCTCGGCAGAGGGATTCATCACCGGCGTCAACCCTACTGCCGAGCGCCTGTTCGGCTATCCCGAATCAATGCTGCTGGGGCAGGCGCTGACCTCGGCCCTGTTCCCTCAGGATGCCCTGGCACGCCGCGCCGCGATCCTCAGCAACGAGCTCGACGAAACCGTGGAGCCCTGCTTCGGCGTGCTCACTGCACCGCTGATCGAGGGGCGCCGCGAGATGCGCGAGTGGCGACTGCTGCACCGCAACGGCGGGCAAGTGCCCGTACTGTTGAACGTCTCGGCCATTCACGACGAGCATCAGCTGCTGCGCGGCTATGTCGTGAGCGCCTACGATCTGGCGCATCAGGAACACCTTCAGCTGCGCCTGCAACAGATCGCCGCGCAAGTCCCGGGCATGCTCTTCCAGTTCTGCTGGCGGCCGGACGGCAACAGTTCCTTCCCCTACGTCAGCGAAGGGGTGCAGGACATCTACGGCCTCAGCCCCACGGAGATGGCGCCAAGCATCGGCCTGATCTACGCCAAGATTCACCTGGAAGACCGTACCCGGGTGCTGGCCAGCATTCGCCAGGCGGCAACCACCCTGACACCCTGGCACCTTGAACACCGTATCGAGCACCCGCGCAAGGGCCTGATCTGGGTCGAGGCACGCGCCACCCCCATGCGCCAGGCCGACGGCTCGGTACTCTGGCACGGGCTGGTGACCGACGTCAGCGAGCGCAAGGCCGAACAGGCCGAGCTGGACAAGCAGCAGGAGATGAACCGACGGTTGCTCGAAGCCCTGTCCGAAGCGGTGGTGGCCTGCGATGCCGAATGCAACCTGACGCTGTTCAACAACGCCGCCCGCCTCTGGCATGGGCTCGACGCCCATCAGATCCCGCCCGAGCAGTGGGCCGAGTACTACCGGTTGTTCCATCCTGACGGCACAACCCCATTGAGCATGGACGAAGTGCCACTGATGCGAGCGCTGCGTGGCGAGCACATCCGCAACGTCGAGCTGACGATCGTCGTCAACGGCACCATCCGCTACGTGCTGGCCAATGCCGACCCGATGTACGCCTCCAATGGCCAGCAGAACGGGGCGGTGGTGGTGTTGCACGACATCACCGAACGCAAGCAGATCGAAAACCTGCAGCGTGATTTCGTCTCCACCGTCAGCCATGAACTGCGCACCCCGCTGACCTCCATCACCGCCTCGCTGGGACTGATCTGCGGCGGCGTGATGGGCGAGGTTCCCGAAGAGCTGGGCGAGCTGCTGGACATCGCCCACCAGAACAGCCAGCGGCTCAGCGCCCTGATCGATGACCTGCTGGATATCGACAAGCTGTACGCCGGCAAGATGCGTTTCGAGCTGGAGTTGCAGCCGCTGCGGCCATTGCTGCAACAGGCCGTGCGCAGCAACCAGGGCTACGCCGACACCTACCGGGTCAGCATCGAACTGGGCGAGAGCCCGGCGGTGATGGTCAAGGTGGACACCATGCGCCTGCAGCAGGTGCTGAGCAACCTGCTGTCCAACGCGGCAAAATTCTCGCCGCCGGGCGAATCCATCCATCTATGGGCCGAGCAGCGCGGTGAACATCGCCTGCGTGTCAGCGTCAGAGATAAAGGGCCCGGTATCGCCGATGCGTTCCGCGAACGGATCTTCAGCAAATTTGCCCAGGCCGACGCCTCCGACA
The DNA here is from genome assembly GCA_002387205.1 of Stutzerimonas stutzeri. GTDB lineage: Bacteria > Pseudomonadota > Gammaproteobacteria > Pseudomonadales > Pseudomonadaceae > Stutzerimonas > Stutzerimonas stutzeri_N. Next base: position 224,232 of record DGLA01000001.1, read on the forward strand.
CCCGCCAGCAGGGTGGTACCGGGCTTGGCCTGGCGATCAGCAAGGAGCTTATGGAACATATGGACGGCACGATCGGTTTCGACTCGACGCCAGGTGCAGGCGCCTGCTTCTGGTTCGAACTGCCTTGCCAGCCTGCCCGTGAGTGGCCACCATGAGCCCTCTCAAGCGGATCCTGCACGTCGAGGATGTTCCCTCGATCCAGGTCGTGACGCGCGTGGCTCTGGAGAAGCTCGGTGGTTTCGAGGTACTGAGCTGCTCCTCGGGGCAACAGGCGCTGGCAGAGGTGCAGGCCTTTGCTCCCGACATGATACTTCTGGACGTCATGCTGCCGCAGATGGATGGCCTCGAGCTGCTGCGCCAGTTGTCAGGCCTGGTGGACCTGCAACAGACACCCGTGGTGCTGTTGACCGGTCAACAGCCGCCGGACGATCTTGCTGCATTGCGCCAGCTGGGAGTACGCAGGCTGCTGCACAAGCCCTTCGACCCGCTGCAACTGGCCGCACAACTGAGCGAGATATGGGATACCACTTATGATTGATGGCAGCGGCGCCGAGCTGCAAAGCCAACTGCATGCGTTGACCGAACGATTCACCGAGCGCCTCCAGGAGGAATTGCCGGCACTGGCTGCGCTCGCCGAGCAGCTGCCAAGGAGCCGGACAGGTGAACAGCGTCGTCAGCGGGTGATCGAGCTCCGCGAGCGCCTGCACCGGCTCGCCGGCACCGCTGGCACCTTTGGCTTCACCGCGCTCGGCCAGCAATCGCGACTGCTGGAACGGCGGGCGGACCGCTGGCTGGACGCAACAAAGCCCAGCGGCCAGGCGCTTGATGAGCTCGCTCAGGCGATCGGCCAGTGGACAGACGGGGCGCTGGGCGGCGTCCAGCCGCCGGAGCAGGCCCAGCTGGCCGATAGCCAGGAACAGCGACCAGCCGATTGCCGGGTGTACCTGCTCGAAAGCGATCCGCTGGCCGGCCGGGAGATGTGCCAGACACTCAGCAACTTTGGTTACGAAGTGCTGCTGTTCCCCAGCATTCCCCTGCTGCAGACGGCCCTGGATGGCCAGTTGCCGGACGCCTTGATCGTCAGCCAGCACACTGGCGAACTGCAGGGGGTGAGCGAACTGCAGCAGAAACTGGAGACGCCACTGCCGCTGCTGGTGATCAGCCAGCATCTGGACTTCGACAGCCAGCTGGCTGCCGTACGCGCCGGCGCCCAGGGGTATTTCACCCGGCCCGTGGACATCACCGGGCTGGAAAACAGCCTTGAGCAATGCCTCAACCTGCAGCTCAGCGAGCCATACCGGATCCTCATCATCGACGATGATGCCGACCTCGCCGCGCGTTACAGCCTGGTGCTGCGCAACTCGCAGATGCTCGTGCAGACCCTGAACGATCCGTGCGAGCTGTTCGAGACGATGCACAGCTTCAACCCCGAAGTACTGCTGCTGGACGTCAACATGCCAGGCTGTTCCGGGCCGGAGCTGGCGCAGATGATCCGGTTGAACAGCGAGTGGCTGCGGGTAACCATCATCTACCTGTCGGCCGAGACCGACATCAACCGGCAGATGGCCGCCCTGCTCAAGGCCGGCGACGATTTCATCACCAAACCGATCAGTGACAACGCGCTGATCGCGGCGGTGTTTTCTCATGCCAAGCGCGCCCGCTCGCTGAGCATGGCACTGGCCCGCGACAGCCTTACCGGCCTGCTCAAGCATGCCGACATCAAGGAGCAGGTGGCGCTTGAAGTGCAGCGAGCGCAGCGCACCGGCCAGCCAGCCAGCGTGGTCATGCTCGACCTCGACCATTTCAAGCAGGTCAACGACCGGTATGGCCACGCCGCCGGTGACAACGTGATTCGCTCGCTGGCCAACCTGCTGCGCCAGCGCTTGCGCCGCGTCGACAGCCTGGGTCGCTACGGCGGTGAGGAATTCGTCGCGGTATTGCCCAACTGCACCGCCGAGCAGGCCAGGCAGGTCTTCGACGAAATTCGACTGCGCTTCGCCGCCCTCAGCTTCAATGCCGGCGCACGCAGCTTCAGCGTCTCCCTCAGTGCCGGGATCAGCGAGACCGACGGTCATACCGCCCCTGGCATGCTGCTCGAGCAGGCTGACCAGGCCCTGTACGTCGCCAAGCACAACGGTCGCAACCAGGTCCGGATCGCTGAGCCGCGCTGAGCGCTTTGTCGGACAAACCCCAGGCGAACCGCTGCGTCATCTTCGACTCCAACTACACTGCATCAAGCCCGGCGAGCAAAGCTGCAGGTCTCAGGCCTGCAGTTCAGGGCGACAAGAGCCTGAGCCTGCATCGCTGCCAGTGCCATTCAGCCGGCTGAAGGAGTTCCGGTTTGCCTGCAAAACCCGCTGTAAGTTGGCATTCGCTCGCCTTTGTGTCTGCATTCATCCTGTTGGTCGCACTCGGCTGGCAGGGCAAGCGCACCCAGGAGGCGGTGTTGGCGGCCAACCGCTCGGTCAGCCACAGCCTGGAGATCATTACCGCCATCCAGTCCATGTTGTCGTCGTTGCAGGACATCGAAACCGGCTCCCGGGGTTTCGTCCTGACCGGCGAGCCGAGCTATCTGGAACCCTATGAGCAGGGTCGCAGGCAACTCGAAGCCCACCGCAGGGGCCTGCAGGGGCTGGTGCAGGATCGGCAATACCCTGACCGATGCTGGTTCGACCAGCTCGACACGCACATCGCGCTGCGTCTGGCGATCGCCGCGAAGAACATCCAGGCGCGCCGTGACACGGGCTTGCAGGGGGCGGTCGAGCATCTGAGACAAGCGGGCGGCAAGCAGATCATGGACCGACTGCGGGCGCTGCTGGGCTCGGTCGAGCAGCACGAGCGCCAAGGGCTCGCCGCCGCCAACCGCGCCGTTGCCGAGACCATCGACCGCAGCCGCCGGCTGGGCCTGGCAGGCAGCCTGATGGTAGCGACGCTGTTTCTCGCAGCCATCTGGGCGATTCGCCGCAACCTGCGGATTCGCCAGGCACTGGCCACCAAAGCCCAGGCCGGTGAGGCGCGGCTCGGTGCGCTGCTGCAGGCCATTCCCGACAATCTCTACGCCATCGACCGCCAGCAAAGGGTGACGGCTCTGTCCAGGGCGAACGACAACCGCGGGCCTGCGCTCGACTCGATCCAGCCACTGCTGGCTGACTTGCTGCAGCAAGAGGAACATTCGCTGCAGCTGCGCCGCTCGACCTGGTGCGAGATGGACCGGCAGCGTACCTATGAGGTCCGCCTGGCGCCGACCGGACTCGGCGACTATCTGGCCATTGCGCGCGAAATCACCGAGCTGCAGCGCAGCCGCGACACCCTCGAGGATCAGAAAGTGTTCCTCCGGCGGGTCGTGGATACCGATGAAAACCTGATATTCGTTCGTGACGAACAGGGTCGCTTCCTGTTGTGCAACAACGCCTTTGCCGCGCTGCTGAACAGCCAGGCGGACGCCATTGAAGGCCGCCGCGTCGAGGCGATCCCTGGTGCACCGCTGCTGCTGCCGCTTCTGCAGGGCGAAGCCGAGCTGCTTGGCGGCAGCGGCGAGCTGCGTATCACCGAGGTCGGCCTCACCGACGCCATGGGCCAGGAACGGTGGCTGCAAGTGGTCAAGCGCCCCCTGACCATGTCCAACGGAGCCTGCCATGTGGTCACCGTTGCGGTCGATATTTCACTCCGCCGGCGCATGGAACAGATGAAGACCGAATTCATCTCCACCGTCAGCCACGAGCTGCGCACACCCCTGACCGCCATTCGTGGCGCGCTGGGCATGCTGGTGGGCGGCATCGCCGGTGAGATCGGTTGCAGCGCCAGGCCATTGCTGGACATCGCCCACAAGAACAGCGAACGCCTGGTGCGGCTGATCAACGACATACTCGATATCGAAAAGCTCGAAGCCGGGCGCTTGCCCTTTCACTTCAGCCGTTGCGATGTGCAGGGCCTGGTCGGACAGGCCCTGGAAGATCTCAGGCCGTACGCGGACGAATACGGCGTCAGCCTGTCGTTCGCCTCTGCAAACGGCCCGGTAGCTGAAGCGAACCTCGACCCGGACCGTTTCGCCCAGGTGATGGCCAACCTGCTGTCCAACGCAATCAAGCATTCGCCGGCAGGCGGTGTGGTCAGCATTGATCTGCGGGACGATGGCCAGACCCTGGAGATCGGCGTGCAGGACCAGGGCCAGGGCATCCCGGAGGATTTCCGCTCGCGCATATTTGAGCGTTTCGCTCAGGCGGACGCATCCGATGCGCGCAAGCGCGGCGGAACAGGGCTGGGACTGGCCATCACCCGCACGCTGGTGCAGCAGATGCAGGGTCGGATAGGTTTCGATTCGCAGGAAGGACAGGGCACGCGCTTCTGGATACGGCTGCCCCTGGCACCGGCCCAAATACAGGCACAGCCACAGCCACAGACACAGCCACAAACACAGGCACAGGCACAGGCACAGACAGGCACTCCGCCGGGCGCAACCTCACTGCAACCGGCCGCCGACGAGCGCCAGCCACCGGCGCGAATCCTCCTGCTCGAACCCGATGTGCAGGCGGCCGAACAGCTTGCCATCGCGCTGCAGCAGCAGGGATACGCCACCCTGATTGCCGATACCGCTGCCCAGGCCCGGGAGCTGCTGGCCGAATTCAGCGTCCAGGCTCTGACGCTCAGCCCGGCATTGAATGACGAGGACAGCATTTCCTTCCTGCAGAGCCTGCGCAGCCAGGCAGGCTACCGGCACCTGCCAGTGCTGATCGTCAGTCTGCAGCCCCAGCGCCGCGACAACGACGACGGGGCGCTGCGCGGTGGAGCAGTGGGAGTGGTCGACTGGCTGCACAAGCCCGTTGATCTCGACCGCGTCATGGAGGTCGTGCGCGCCTGCCTCGCCACTACCGGTTCACGTCCGAGAATCCTGCACGTCGAGGATGACGAGGACCTGCGCATGTTGCTGGCACGGTTGGTGACCTCGCTGGAAATCGACCTGCAGGGTGCCGCGACCCTGGGCGAGGCGCGCCGCCTGATCGACGAGCATCGCTACGACCTGGCGATCATCGACCTGATGCTGCCCGACGGAGACGGCAGCGAGCTGTTCGACCAACTGGCACAGGCCCTACCGCCGCCACCGGTCATCATCTTTTCCGCGCTGGACTCGCCGGTGCATGACAGCCGCCTGGCCCTGCGCCAGCTGGTCAAGTCACGCCACGACGGCCATCAGCTGGCCGCGCTGATCCAGCAGCAGCTGCAACACTGGCCCGCAGGCCAGACCGAATACCTGGACGAGGCCAACCCATGAGCGATACCGCTAGCCAGCGCATCCTGATGGTGGAGGACGAAGAAGACATCGCCTTTCTCATCCGCTACCTGCTTGAGCGCCACGGCTTCACCGTTGACCATGCCGCCGATGGCCGCCAGGCGCTGGAGAAACTGGCGGGCACCCTGCCCCCGGATCTGGCGCTGATGGACATCATGCTGCCGTACCATGATGGCCTGGAGCTGATCGAGCGACTGCGCGCCCAGCCCGGCTGGCAAAGCGTGCCGGTGCTGATGCTCACCGCCAAGGCTCGTGAAGTCGACATCGTTCGGGCATTGGAGCTGGGCGCCGATGACTACGTGACCAAGCCCTTCCAGCCGGAGGAACTGCTGGCGCGCATTCGGCGCCTGCTGAGGAGGCCGCGATGAGCCGGCTGGGCCTGGCAATGGTGCTGCCGCTCTGTTTGCTGCCGTCACTGGCAGGTGCCGATGTCGCCACCGCGCAGCGACAGGTCGAGGCCCGGCAACTGGATGCCGCCGAGGCGACCCTCGAAACCCATCTGAACCGCCAGCCCGACGACAGCGAAGCGCGATTTCTGCTGGCGCGGGTCCGGGCCTGGCAAGGTGCTCCCGAGCGGGCTCTGCCGCTGTACGAGCAGTTGCTGCAAGGTGAACCCAACAACGCCGATTATCTGCTCGGTCAAGGGCAGGCATTGCTCTGGGCCGGGCGGCCGCAAGCGGCGCTCGTCTCGCTTGAGCGCGCCGCGGAGCTTGCGCCGGACTACGCCGAGGTGCAGCAGGTGATGCAGCAGGCCCGCGCCGCGCTGACTTCCCCGGTAGCTGCAACCCCATCCAACGATGCGGCCCCGGCCCAACGCCGTCATGAGCTGGAGCTTTCGGCCCGCCAGGACTGGCTGGACAACGGCTTCGACAACTGGCGCAGCCAGCGCCTGGATTACACCTCGACACAGCCGGACGGTCCTGGCTGGTACGGCGCGCTGCTTCGTGAGCAGCGATTCGGCGAATGGGATCAGGGCGCCGAGGCCGGTGCGGTGATCGCGCTGGACCGGCACTGGACCCTGCAACCCGAAGTGGGTTACCAGCCTTCACCCTACTTCCTGCCCCGGTGGCACGCCGATCTTCGTCTTCAGCGCAGCCTGCCGGCGGGTTTTCTCGGCGCCGTCAGCCTTCGTCGCACCGACTACGAAACCACCCGGGTCGATCGGCTGGCCCTCGGCGCCGAGCGCTACTGGAACTCCTGGCGCGCGGGTTACACCTTGAACATCACCGACGTCGCCAACGCGGGCACGCCGATCGGCCATGACCTGGCGCTGGATTACTACTACGCAGGTCTCAGCCATGCAGGGCTGCGCCTGACCGTCGGCAGAGAAGAAGCGGTCGAAGAGCAACAGCTGATCACCAGTGACGTACGCGCCATCAGCCTACAGGGACGCCACTGGCTCGACAGCCGTTGGGCTCTGACCTGGGAAATGGGGCATCACCGCCAGGGCGATTACTACACCAGGCGCTGGCTGCAGCTCGGCCTGCGACATGCCTTCTGACGGGGACTTCGCCTGCCCGGCCTGGCTCTGTGAGGCGGCACGCCAGGCATGGCTGGTCATCTGGCCTGAAGACAGCATGCTGCAGCTGGCGCTGTATGCCGCCCTGGGGCTGGGCGGCCTGACCCTGCTGGTGATGGTGCAGGTAATGCTGCTGGGCGAAGTGGCTCGGCGCCGTGCTTTGCGGCGGCGGCAGTTCAACGCTTACTGGCGACCATTCTTTGCCCTCTGCAGCCTGGGTGAGGAGCTGCCCGGCCCCCTGCCCGGCCTGCCTCGCAGCCGCCAGCTATGGTTTTTGCTGCAGTGGAACCGCACCCAGCTGCAGCTACGCGGCTCGGCTCGGGAGCGAATGAACCGTGCCCTCGTTGCCCTCGGCATGGATCGTCAGGCACTGCACCTGCTGCGCGGCCGGGTCCGCGGCAAGCTGATCGGGCTGACCTGCCTGCGCCATCTGGCCGATCCGGCTCACTGGGACGCGGTGCAGCCGTTACTGATGAACCGCAACGCGGTTGTCTCGCTCGCTGCCGCGCAAACCCTGATCGCCATCGACCCATCCCGGGCGATGCAGATCATCATGCCGGCCGCCGTGGCCCGGCCGGACTGGGCGTTGCCGCGCCTTGCCAGCCTTTGCCAGCAAGCCGGCAAGCCGGCCGTGACCCAGCCCCTGCTGATTGCGCTAGCCGGCTCTGAAGACCCGAAGCGCAAGCGGCTGGTCGCCCTGCTGGTACATGGCGAGCCCCGATACGCGGCGCCCTGGGCACGGGCTCGGCTCGAGGAAGACGCCGCACCCGAGCTGTTGCAGGTCGCGCTGCGCTGCCTGTGCGAGCTGGGCGACCCGCGCGACCGTAGCCGGCTGCTGCGCGCCATGCAGCACGAGCATGCCGATGTCCGGCTGGCGGCGCTGCAGGCCCTGCACAATCAGGCGCGTGAGAGTGACAGCGAGGTGTTCCTGCCGCTGCTTGCCGATCGCAGCTGGTGGGTCCGGCAAGCCGCCGCGGACAGCCTGGCCACCCTGCCCGGCGTTACAGCCGAACGCCTGCAGGGGTTGCAGGTGGACGACCGTTACGGCCAGGACGCGCTGCGTCGTGCGGTGGCGGAGGTCAGGCGGTGAGCATCGATTGGCTCTGGGGGCTGCAACTGGGCTTCATCCTCTACTTCCTGCTGCTCAACGGCATGTACCTGCTGCTCAATGCGCTGTCCATGGTCAACCTGCTGGGCTACATCCGCCAGCGCGCCGAGATCGGGGAGATAGCGCCCTATATCGGTGTGGAGCCGCCGGTGTCGGTGCTGATGCCCGCTTTCAATGAAGAAGCCACCATCCGCACCTCGGTACGCTCGATGTTGCAGCTGCAGTACCCCGAATTCGAAGTGGTGGTGATCAACGACGGTTCGACGGACAGCACCCTGGCCGTGCTGATCGAGGAGTTCGAGCTGGTACTGCACCCCGAGCCACTGCGGCAGGCCGTGGCGCATCAAGCTGTCCGGGCCATCTACCGCTCGCGGCGCTACGCCAACCTGCGGGTCATCGACAAGGCCAACGGTGGCAAGGCCGACGCCCTCAACGCCGGCATCAACGCCGCACGTCATGGTCTGTTCTGCGGCGTCGACGCCGACTCCATCCTCCAGCGCGACAGCCTGTTGCGGGTGGTTCAGCCCTTTCTTGAAGACGAGCGTACCGTTGCCGCCGGCGGCACCGTGCGCATCGCCAATGGCTCGGAGGTGCGTGGTGGCTTCCTGGTCCGCGCCGGGCTACCAAGCAACTGGCTGGCGCGCTTGCAGATTGTCGAGTACCTGCGGGCCTTCCTGTTTGGCCGTCTTGGCTGGTCACCGATGAACGCTGTCCTGATTATTTCCGGCGCCTTCGGCCTGTTCGACAAGGAGCGGGTCATGGACATTGGCGGCTATCGCACCGACACCGTCGGCGAGGACATGGAGCTGGTCGTGCGGCTGCACCGCTATCACCGGGAAAAGCGCATCCCCTACCGCATCCGCTACCTGCCCGACCCCATCTGCTGGACCGAATGCCCGGAAGACCTAGCCACCCTCGGTCGCCAGCGCAGCCGCTGGCAGCGCGGGTTGGCGGAGAGCCTGAGCCGTCACGCCCGCCTCGCCTTCAGCCTGCGCGGCGGCACGCCGGGCTGGCTGGCCTGGCCGTTCATGGCACTGTTCGAATGGCTGGGGCCGCTGATCGAACTGCTCGGCTACGGCTTCATGCTCGGAGGGTTCGTCCTGGGGGCGGTGTCCTACGCGGCACTGGCGACCTTCCTGCTGGTCGCCATTGGCATGGGTATCCTGTTGTCGGTCAACGGTTTGCTGCTCGAGACCCTGTCGTTCCGCGTCTATGAACGTCGGCGCGACATGCTGCGGCTGTTTCTCATGGCCGTACTGGAAAACTTTGGCTACCGCCAGCTGAACACCCTCTGGCGCTGCCGCGGATTGTGGCAGTGGTTCTCGCGACGCAAACACCACTGGGGCACGATGCGCCGCAGCGGGCGGTGGGGGCAGTAGGGAAGTTGGAAGCGGGAAGCTGGAAGCTGGAAGCTGGAAGCTGGAAGCTGGAAGCTGGAAGCATGTTGGTGGATCACGCTTCACCGATCCACCATAAAGTCCCAGATGGATGTAAAAGGCGACATTCAACTTAGGAGCTTGAAGCTTGAAGCATCGAGAGTGGATCACGCTTCACCAATCCGCCCCGCTCTGCTTCCAGCTTCTAGCCTCCCCCTTCCAGCTGCTTTCTACAGCTTTATCCAGGTCGCCTTCAGCTCGGTGTATTTATCGAAGGCATGCAACGACTTGTCGCGACCGTTGCCGGACTGCTTGAAGCCGCCGAAGGGCGCGGTCATGTCGCCGCCGTCGTACTGGTTGACCCAGACGCTGCCGGCCCGCAGTGCCTTGGCCGTCAGGTGGGCCTTGGAAATGTCCGACGTCCACACTGCCGCGGCAAGGCCGTACGGGGTGTCGTTGGCAATGGCCACGGCTTCGGTCGCCGAGTCGAAGGTGATTACCGACAGTACCGGGCCGAAAATCTCCTCCCGGGCGATCTTCATGGCATTGCTGACACCGTCGAAAATGGTCGGCTCGACGTAGAGCCCGCCGGTGTCCTGCAAGGTGCGCTGGCCGCCGATCAGCACCTTGGCGCCATCGTTGCGGCCGGCCTCGATGTAGCCGAGCACGGTGTCGAGCTGCTGGGTATCGACGAGGGCGCCGACGTTGGTCGCCGGGTCCAGCGGGTTGCCCGGCTTCCAGCCCTTGAGCGCCTCGACCACCATTGGCAGGAAGCGCGCCTTGACCGAACTCTCCACCAGCAGCCGCGAGCCGGCAGTGCAGACCTCGCCCTGGTTGAAGGCGATGGCGCTGGCCGCCGCCTCGGCAGCGGCCTGCAAGTTCGGGGCATCGGCAAAGACGATGTTCGGGCTCTTGCCGCCAGCCTCCAGCCAGACACGCTTCATGTTCGACTCGCCGGCATAGATCATCAGCTGCTTGGCGACGCGGGTGGAGCCGGTGAACACCAGCGTATCGACATCCATGTGCAGCGCCAGGGCCTTGCCGACGGTATGGCCGTAGCCCGGCAGCACATTGAGTACGCCCGGCGGGATACCTGCCTCGATGGCCAGCTGCGCGACGCGAATGGCGGTGAGCGGCGATTTTTCCGAAGGCTTGAGTACCACCGAGTTGCCGGTCGCCAGCGCCGGGCCCAGCTTCCAGCAGGCCATCATCAACGGGAAGTTCCAGGGCACGATGGCCGCCACTACACCGACTGGCTCGCGGGTCACCAGGCCAAGTTGATCATGCGGGGTGGCTGCGACCTCGTCGTAGATCTTGTCGATCGCCTCTCCGGACCAGCGCAGCGCATTGGCCGAACCGGGGATGTCGACGTTCAGCGAGTCGCTGATCGGCTTGCCCATGTCCAGGGTTTCAAGCAACGCCAGCTCTTCGGCGTTGGCCTGGATAAGGTTGGCGAAACGGATCATGGTCGCCTTGCGCTTGGCCGGAGCCATGCGCGACCAGACGCCGGACTCGAAAGCCATGCGTGCGCTGATCACCGCGCGATCGGCGTCTGCCTCGTCACAGCTGGCCACTTGCGCCAGCACCCGCCCATCGACCGGGCTGATGCACTCGAAGCTGGCGCCGGCACTGGACGCGGTGTATTCGCCCTGGATAAAAGCGCGTCCTTCGATGCGCAGGTCGCGGGCACGCTGTTGCCAATCGGCAAGGGTCAGGGTGGTCATGGGGCGTCCTCGATATCGGTCGAATAATCAGAAAGGCACCCTAAACCAGGGGCACCTGGGCTATCAATATTTTTTACGCTGGCACGGATTTCCGCCTTGTTTTGTTCGTTTTATTAAACATAGACTCGCCGCAAACGCTGTGCGCGCCCTGGAGTCGCGCTACAGCATAGCCGCCAATACCGTCGCCCTGCCGGAGCTAGCCATGGCCCACGATCCCGCCACATCTGCCGAACACTTCTGGATGCCCTTTACCGCCAACCGGCAGTTCAGGGCCAGTCCGCGTCTGCTGGAGCGCGCCGAGGGCATGTACTACACAGACACCGACGGCCGCCAGGTGATCGATGGTACCGCCGGGCTCTGGTGCTGCAACGCCGGTCACGGGCGCCGCGAGATCACCGAAGCAGTGAGCCGGCAGATCGCCGAGATGGATTTCGCACCGACCTTCCAGATGGGCCATCCATTGCCGTTCGAACTCGCCGAGCGGCTCGCGAGGATCAGCCCAGCCGGGCTCAACCGGGTGTTCTTTACCAACTCGGGCTCGGAATCGGCCGATACCGCGTTGAAGATCGCCCTGGCCTACCAGAAGGCGATCGGCCAGGGCAGCCGCACCCGTCTGATCGGTCGCGAACTCGCCTATCACGGCGTCGGCTTCGGCGGCATCTCGGTCGGCGGCATGGCCAACAACCGCAAGGCGTTCGGCGCGCTGCTACCGGGCGTCGACCACCTGCCGCACACACTCGACCTGCAGCGCAACGCCTTCAGCCGCGGCCTGCCGGAGCATGGCGCGGAGCGGGCCGACGAACTGGAGCGACTGGTCACACTGCATGGCGCGGAGAATATCGCCGCGGTGATCGTCGAACCCATGTCCGGCTCGGCCGGTGTCATCCTGCCGCCCGTGGGCTACCTGCAGCGCTTGCGCGAGATCACTGCCAGGCACGGCATCCTGCTGATCTTCGATGAGGTGATCACCGGCTTCGGCCGCGTCGGCGAAGCCTTCGCCGCTCAGCGCTGGGGCGTCACGCCGGACATCCTCACCTGCGCCAAGGGGCTGACCAACGGCGCGATCCCCATGGGCGCGGTACTGGTCAACGACAGCATTCATGACGCCTTCATGCAGGGGCCGGAAAGCACCATCGAGTTTTTCCATGGCTACACCTATTCCGGCCACCCGGTGGCCTGCGCCGCCGCGCTGGCGACCCAGGAGATCTACCTGCGCGAGAACCTGTTCCAGAAAGCCATCGAACTCGAAGGCTACTGGCAGGATGCCCTGTTCAGTCTGCAGGGACTGCCGAACGTCATTGATATCCGTACCGTCGGCCTGGTCGCCGGTATCCAGTTCACCGCCCATGCCGATGGCGTCGGCAAGCGCGGCTACGAGGTCTTCCGGCAATGCTTCGAGGATGGACTGCTGGCCCGCGCCAGCGGCGACACCATCGCCCTGTCGCCGGCTCTGATCGTTGAACGCGAGCATATCGATGCGATGATCGAACGCCTCGCCGATGCCATTCGCAAGGCGGCCTGAGCGATCCACCAGCCACGGGCGGCACGCCATGACGGACCGCCCAACGCAAGCCGGACGCCAGAAACGAAAAAACCCGCCAGTGGCGGGTTCTTTCTTCAAGGGCCGACCAATTACTTGATCTTGGCTTCCTTGTACATCACGTGCTTGCGGGCAACAGGATCGTACTTCTTGATTTCGATCTTGTCGG
>DGLA01000001.1:237185-277636 GCA_002387205.1 Stutzerimonas stutzeri
GGGTTGGCCGCTTGAATTCACTAGTCATTTGGCGCTCAGCGCCACGTTTCGTTGGGGTCTTACCGGCTACGCGGCAAGCGAAGAAACCGGGCCCCTAGAAAAGAGCGCTGCTTTATATCAGAACGCCCCCTTCGGAACAAGCACGGATTGACTTTTCCCCGCCAGAGAACCTGCTCCGATCAGCCGTGGCACGAGCGTTTCCGAGCGGCCCGGCACCGGGCGCCGTTCGTCGCGTTGCTGCATATATAAAGAAGGAACGTCTGACGCTCGGTACCCAGGGAGATCGAGCGGGCCACGATAATGGCGGTTATGGTTTTACTGTGCGAAATTGCGGGTCGTTTTCGATACCATGCCATCCATCGCTGCATCCCTGATTGCCCAGCGTACGGTGCGCAGGCCGCAACACCGTCCAGGCAATCTGCTATCGTTCGCGCCCGCGGCCCACTACCCAGACAGACCGACACCACCAATGAGCGACATCGAAGAAAACGATACCGAGAACCCCAAGGACCGCAAGTTCGTCGAGGCCCTGTCCCGCGGGCTGGAAGTCCTGCGTGCCTTTACCCACGGCTCGGTGGTGATGGGCAACCAGGACATCGCGCGGATCACCGGGCTGCCCAAGCCCACGGTGTCGCGCATGACCTACACCCTGACCAAGCTCGGCTACCTCAGTTACTCCCAGCAACTGGAAAAGTACCAGCTGGATTCAGGCGTGCTCGCGCTGGGCTATGCCTATGTGTCCAATCTGCGCGTACGCCAGCTGGCCAAGCCCTACATGGACGAATTCGCCCGTCGCACCAACACCACGGTAGGCCTGACGTGCCGAGACCGGCTGTCGATGATCTATGTGGAAAACTGCCGCCCGGCCGAAGTCTCGACGCTGCGCATGGATGCCGGTGTTCGCCTGCCGCTGGCCACTACTTCGGCTGGCCGGGCGTTTCTCGCCGCCACGCCGGAAAAGGAGCGCGGGCACCTGATGGCGGCTCTGGAAACCAAGTACGGCGACCAGTGGCCGGCCATGAAGCGCTCGCTGGAGGAATCCTTCGAGGAATTTCGCCAGCACGGCTTCTGCCTGTCGCTCGGTGACTGGGACCGCAACGTCAAGGCTGCCGGCGTACCGCTGCACCTGGCCGATGGCAGCATCATGGCGCTGACCTGCGGCGCACCGTCGTTCCAGCTGAGCGAGGAAACCCTCAGGGGTTCGCTGGCCCATCAGCTGGAAATGCTTGCGCGCGACATCGAAAGCCTGGGTGTCTGAAAAGGCAAGGCCGCGAAGTGCGGGCGGCCCGTCGCCATTGACAACCAACCGCCAGCGCAAACGATTTCCATATTCCGCAGTGCGAAACATGGCCGTCGTATTTCGAACCATATGTGCTGGTTATGGACCTTGCCGGATGGCTGATCTCCGACAACAGTGAGGAAGGCGTAAACGCCCTCGCCCATCGGAGCTTGCCATGCACAACAACAATAACGGCTACCCCTCGAGCACCCGCGCCTGGATGACAGTGGCGATCCTGATGCTCGCCTACGTGCTGTCCTTCGTCGACAGGCAGATTCTCAACCTGCTGGTGGCGCCGATCCGCCGCGATCTGGACATCACCGACACCCACATGAGCCTGCTGATGGGCTTTTCGTTTGCCGTGTTCTACACCATCTGCGGCGTGCCGATCGGGCGCCTGGCCGACCGCAAGAGCCGCCGCGGCATCATCGCCATCGGCGTGCTGGTGTGGAGCCTGATGACCGCGTTGTGCGGCACCGCGCGTACCTTCTGGCAGTTCCTCGTGTTCCGCATCGGCGTCGGTGTGGGTGAGGCCGCGCTGTCACCCTCGGCCTATTCATTGATTGCCGACAGCTTCCCGCCCAGGCTGCGCGGGACTGCCATGAGCGTCTATTCGATGGGCATCTACATCGGCTCGGGCCTGGCCTTCCTGCTCGGCGGGCTGGTGGTCAGGTTCGCTTCGGCGCAGGGCGATGTCGCCTTGCCGGTGCTCGGCCTGGTGCGTCCGTGGCAGCTGATCTTTCTTGTGCTGGGCGCCGTAGGGGTGATCTTTACCGCGGTGCTGTTGCTGATCCGCGAGCCGTCGCGCAAAGGGGTCGGCGCCGGCGTCGATGTGCCGCTCGCCGAAGTGGCCGGCTACATCCGCCAGAATCGACGCACGGTGCTCTGCCACAACTTCGGCTTCGCCTGCCTGGCGTTTGCCGCCTACGGCAGCTCGGCGTGGATTCCCACGTTCTTCATCCGCACCTACGGCTGGGCGGCGAGTGACGTGGGCGTACTCTACGGCTCGGTGGTGGCCGTGGCCGGCTCGCTGGGCATCATTGCTGGCGGACGGCTCTCCGACCTGCTGCATCGCCGCGGCTACCGCGACGCACCGTTACGCGTAGGCATCATCTCCGCAGCGCTCACACTGCCTTTGAACTTCGCCTACCTGGCCGGCAGCGGCGAGCTGGCGCTGACCCTGATTGCCTTCCACGTGTTCACCATTGCCATGCCCTTTGGCGTCGGCCCGGCGGCGATTCAGGAAATCATGCCCAACTCCATGCGCGGACAGGCCTCGGCGGTGTACCTGTTCGTCATCACCATGGTCGGCCTGGGCATCGGCCCGACCGCCGTGGCGCTGGGCACCGATTTCGTCTTCGGCGACGACAACGCCCTGCGCTACTCGCTGCTGATCGTCACCGGCATTGCCCTGGCCGGCGCGATCCTGCTGCTCAGCCTCGGCCTCAAGCACTACCGCGCAAGCCTGGATCGGTTGCAGGAATGGCAGCCACAGGGTGCCGCAGCAGCGTCCGTCTGATGCCCCTTCGAGTCGGCTCGCCCGGTCCGGGTATTAATCGGGTCGGCTTGCAACAGTTCCCGTAACAAGCGGAGCGTTTCGCCGGCAGTTTGGTGCGAGACCGCTCGCAACTGGAGGACATCACCTTGCGCAAGGCCTGGATTAATCCTTGCGCAAGATCACCCTAAGCCTTGAAACCCTTGTCCTAGAGCCTTTTTAGTTTGTGGTGCTGGTGGGAATTGTGTGTAATTGCCCGCCACTTCATGGATTGAACGGCAGCTCTTCGGCATGGCACCTGCCGTCGCATCAGTCCGCTCGTCAGCCGGCCATACGAAAGAGGACTGCTCTATGGGCTTCGTCAGGAAAACCAGCACCCTGCTGCTTGGCAGCGCAATCGCACTCAGCTCCGGCTGCGCCAACATGGCGGACCAGGAATGGGCCAACAAGGAGAACATCGGCACGCTGGTGGGCACAGCGGCAGGGATCCTTGTCGGCAGCCAGATTGGCGGTGGCAGCGGGCGCACCGCTGCGATGATCGCCGGTGCACTGGCCGGCGGCTACCTGGGCAAGACCATCGGCGCGAACCTCGACGCGCGCGACCGTGAAGCCTTGGCGGAGCAAACCCAGCAGGCCTTGCAGCACGCGCAGGATGGCCAGGCCACCCAATGGTCCTCGACCCACAGCGATGCCAGGGCCACCATCACGCCGGTCAAGACGGAAACCGTGGAGCGCCAGGTTGCGGTCAAGCGCACCCCCAAGGTTCAGCCGGTGGCGAACATGACGCTGATCAACCAGCCCTACCGGGCACTGAAATCAGCCAACGTGCGCAACGCGCCAGACCTGAAAGCCGAGAAAGTCGCGGGGCTGCCTACCGGCACGACCTTTACCGCCATTGGCCGCACTGACAATGACTGGATCATGGTGGGTCGACGAGGCGTAACCATCGGCTACGTCTACGCACCGCTGGTGGCGCAGGTGGAGGCGCAGCCCGTGCAGGCAACCGCCAGTACCGATACCGCAACCGACCTGGACAGCCTGGACCTGGCCAGCGCTGCAAACAAGGGTATCGATCTGGATGCCATCGATCTGGATGCAGCGCCAGTCGAGCAGGCCATGACCGCCCAGACCACCTGCCGCACGATCAGCTATGACGTGACCGCAAAAGGCTCCAGCGAGCAGCAGACCGCCAAGGCCTGCCAGGCGGCCGACGGTGCGTGGGAGCTGATCTGATGACACCACGCACCAGCGCCCTGCTGACCCTTCCACTGCTGGCGGCTACCCTTTCGGTACAAGCCGCAAGCCACCGACTCGCGTATTCCAAAGCGGAAAATGTCGAGGTGTTCGTCGATCACCCGGACAGCCAACCCTGGTGCAGCGATGACCTCAAGCTGCGCTTCGTGTTTTCCGGCGCGGTCGATAAGGCTGCGATCGATCGGCTGCTTCCCAAGCTCGGCGGACTGATGGGCAGCCAGTGCCCGGCGGCAACCCAGCTCACCTGGACGGCCTCGGGCCCGACAGGCGCAGACGCCCTTAACGGCGCCGCCAGCCAGGCCACAGGCTGGGCTGCCCGTCCGGCCCAACCGGCAGTTGCGAAGAACACGACGAGCGACGCTCCCTCACCGTCAGCATCGCCAGCCCCCGGAAGCGAGGCCCCGCCGGCCGCGAATCAACCGGAGGTCGCGTCCCGTTCAACCGAGATCGCGGACGCACCGCAACCCGAGGATGAAGCTGCTCCGGCCGCCGATGCACCGGCCCTGAAGCAACCGGCAGAGCCACCTGTCGCTGCAGCCACACCCGAGCCCGGGCCTGCCCAGGCAAGCATCGAAGAGCCGGCAGAGGCCCCCACCGCCCAGGCCAAACCGTTCAGCGTAGCCGGCTGGCAACCCGCTCCGCCGCAGGAGGTCTTGGCCAAGGCCGACTTCCTGACCGAGATCAGCGACCAGAACGGTTGTCGCTTTCGTCTCGGTTTCACGCCGGCGGATGGCATAGACAATGTCACCGCGCAGTCAAAGGGTGCAACCTGCGGTCCGGACGGCTACGCGCAGGGCGAGGGAACCCTTGTTCTCGTTCGCCGTGACGGGGTGCCGGTCCACGACTTCAACGGCAGCTTCCTGCATGGCCTGGAAATCCGGGGCGACGTGCCGCAGCTGCCCGTCGTCGGCCTGGACCAGGGCCGTAACCTGTACCTGCTGCTGCACAGCGAGCCGGCCAGCAAGGTGCACTATCTGATACGCCTCGACCATTACAGCTATGGCAGCTACTGGAACGGCGGCAGCGCGTCCCTGGTCGCCCTTACCGAAAACCGGGACCTGTTCCGCGACCTGGACAGCATTCGTCTGACCATCGATCTGGCCACCGCCTACCTGACGCAAAGCGCGCCCTCGCTGCGTGGCATCCATTTCTACGGCGTACGCGATCTGGTCAAAGGCATGCAGGAGCGCGACCGGGACTACTGGCTGTACGAAATCGGCCTGAACCGCCATTACCGGACCAAGCAATGGGAGTACAACCCCGCCCGCGCGCAGAACCACCTGTTTGTCTTCGAGCGCAAGGAAGCCGAACGTCAGCGGCAGGCCGAGCTGGAGCGCAAGCGCAAGGCGCAACTGGAGCGTGAACTGGCGGCTCGCCAGGCCGAGCAGCAACTGCAGCTGTACGACCAGTTCCGCGAAGAGGTGCGCAAACCGGAGACCCTCTACCGTCGCCTCCTGGCCGATGCCAGCTACACGCCCTTTGGCGGAGGCAGCTACGCCTCGATGATGCGCGGCAACGAACAGGCCTACAGCCAGATCGTCCATATCGACGGTGAGGCGGGCAGCGACTGGGCTATCGACTACCCCTACGCCGCGGTGCTGGAGAGCGGGGCAAACCAGCCGGAACTCGAAGACGGCTGGTATCTGGTCAAGGGCAAGGCCCGTCTGGATGGATCGCAGAAGGACGAACAAGGCCTGCCGCTGACGCGAGTGTCTGCTGATTCTGTTCAGCCGTGCAGCGAAGACGGCTGTGCCGACTTGCTCGACCCCCTCAGCTTGGTTCGCCACCAGATCGGCGACACACAATGGACGCCGGAACTGGCCAGGCAGCGCATCGCGCAGGCACGGCCGGAGCACGCAACGCAGCAAGGAGATGACCAATGAACCGCCTACCCCTGATGATCGGCGCCGCGGTGGTCGTGCTGGCCGGCGGTTATTTTGGCCTGAGCGCCTACAGCAGCAGCCAGGCGAATGCGCTGCTGGAGGACTGGGTCTACGATCATGGTCTCGATGAGCAACTCAGCTGGGACTCGGTGTCATCCAGCCCCTTGGGCGGACGCGTGACCATCAGCGGCCTGCGCGCCGAGTTTGGAAAGAACCAGCCGGACCTGCGTGCCGAACAGCTGGTGATCAGTGATCGCGACATCAGCGACGAGCAGACCCGCATTCGCCTGCATTTCGAAGGCGTGCAGACCGACAGTTCCGCGCTGAGTGCATTGAACTCGCTCACCGGCGGGTTCGGGCTGCTACGCGGCTTCGCTCCAGCGGTGAGTAGCGGCCTGACCGAGCTCAAGCCGTTCGATCTCGAGCTGTTCGTCGACATAGACGACGACGCTGGCACACTTGAAACCGACCTGTTCGTGGGCATGCCCGAGCTGTTCGATTCACGCCTCAGCTACCGGCTGAGCAACCTGCGTGACCTGAACCGCACCCTGCGGCGCCTGGCAGAGGATCTGGGCGGAAACGCCAGCCCGTTCGGCTTCGCTGGCCCGCTGGGCGAGCTGACCTCGAGCGTCGAGCGGGCCGAACTTGAGCGCACCATGCTCAGCCTGCAGGACCGGGGCCTGGCCGCCCGCAGCATTGCCCTCTATCAGCGCTACAACACGCCTCTCGACCCTTCCGCGGGCAGCGCCGAGCAGCAGCGCAAGGCGTACTACGAGAAGGTGGTTGCCGAAGCCAAGGAAAACTGCGACCGGGAGGTGAAGGCGCTTCCCGGCGGTTTCCGGGATGCCTGCGAACTGATGAGCGAGCTGATGCTGGGTGAAGTCAACGGCATACGGCTGACCGTCGAACCCGAAAAGCGTGTGCTGCTGACGGACCTGACCGACCTGCAAGATGAACGCCGCCGCGAGCGCCTGCTGGATCGGCTGGACCCCCAGCTCGACAGCCTTTGATGGTTCTATAGCGGAAAACAGAGCGGCCGGGCAAACGCCCGGCCGCTCTGTTTCGCTGCTAAGAGCCTGCGCAACCGCCAAACGCTCTTCGCCGGCGATTACGCCACCTGCATCAGCTTCGCATAGGCCTTCAGATGATGGTCATCGTCACCGAACTGGTGGGCGATCAACACCAGGCGCTTGGCGTGGTGGGCGAGGTTGTATTCCCAGGTCATGCCGATGCCGCCGTGCAGCTGGATGGCTTCCTCGGCCACCTTGCGTGCGGCGCGGGCGCAGATGTATTTGGCGGCCGCGATGATGCGACGGCGGTCGTCGTTGTCTTCACCGTCGGCAAAGGTCGCAGCGAGGATCGCCATGCTGGTGGCCTGCTCCAGCTCGGTCTGCATGTCCACCATGCGGTGCTGCAGGACCTGGAACTTGCCGATCGGCACGCCGAACTGCTTGCGCGTTTTCAGGTAGTCGAGGGTCAGCTTGCAGGCCTCGTCCATGCTGCCGAGGGCATCGGCGCACTGCGCGGCGATCGCGCGGCCCTGCTGGTAGCGCATCGCGGGCAAGGCATTGCCCAGCTCGCCAAGCAGCGCCTCGGCACCCACCTGCACGTTGTCGAGGAACAAGTCGCAGCCCTTGCGCCCGTCGATGGTTGGGTAGACGCGACGGCTGACGCCCTGGGCGTTCGGATCGATAAGGAACAGGCTGATGCCCGTTTCGTCGCGGCTGTCACCGGACGTGCGCGCGGAAACGATGATCTGCCCGGCACTGTGCCCGCCGATGACCACGGCCTTGCGTCCGGAGAGCCGATAGCCGCCGTCGACCGCTTCGGCGCGAGTCTGTACATCGTTCAGGTTGTAGTGGCTCTGCGGCTCGTCGAACGCGACCGCCAGTTGCAGCGAACCGGCGGCGACCTGCGGCAGCAGGTCCTGCTTCTGCGCGTCGGAACCGAGCTGGTTGATCAGGCCACCCGCGAGGATCACCGATTGCAGATACGGCTCCAGCGTCAGGCCGCGTCCCAGTTCGGTCATCACCAGCATGGTTTCCACGCCACCGCCGCCAAAGCCGCCGATCTCTTCGGAGAACGGCACGGCGGTCAGGCCCAGCTCACCCAGCTGCGCCCAGAACTCGGACGAGAAGCCCAGTTCCGACTCGCTGAACTTTTCGCGCTGCTCGAACGGGTAGGCGTCGCGCACCAGACGCGCCGCGGTGTCTTGCAGCATTTGCTGCTCTTCAGTCAGTTTGAAGTCCATTACGGTGCCCCCTTACAGCTCGAGAATCATCTTCGAGACGATGTTCTTCTGGATTTCATTGGAGCCGCCGAAGATCGACAGCTTGCGCATGTTGAAGTAGTCGCCGGCCAGCGCCGCGCTGTAGTCGGCGTGCAAGAGCTCGCCTTCGTAGTCCAGCTGCAGCTCCTCCTCGAGGAAGGGCAACGCATAGGGGCCAATGACCTTGCGCAAGAGGTGGGTGATGGCCTGACGGATCTCGGTGCCCTTGACCTTGAGGATCGAAGATTCGGCGCCGGGTACGCCGCCCTCCTTCGCCGCGGCGAGGATGCGCAGGGTGCTCATCTCGATGGCCATCAGCTGCATCTCGACTTCCGCCACCTGAGCGCGAAACAGCGGGTCCTCAAGCATCGGCTTGCCGTCGCACACCTCCTTCATGGCGATGCGCTTGAGATGTGCCAGCGCCGCCTTGGAGGCGCCAATGCCGGCCAGGCCCGTACGCTCGTGGGTCAGCAGGTACTTGGCACAGGTCCAGCCCTGGTTCTCCTGGCCGACGAGGTTCTCCACCGGCACCCGGACGTTGTCGAAGAAGACTTCGTTGACCTCGTGATCGCCGTCCAGGGTGATGATCGGCCGCACGCTGATACCGGGGCTCTTCATGTCGATCAGCAGGAAGCTGATGCCGCGCTGCTGCTGGGCTTCGGGGTCGGTGCGCACCAGACAGAAAATCATGTTGGCGTGCTGGCCGAGGGTGGTCCAGGTCTTCTGGCCGTTGACGACGTAGTGATCGCCGTCACGCACGGCGCGGGTCTTCAGGCTGGCCAGGTCGGAGCCGGCGCCCGGCTCGGAATAGCCCTGGCACCACCAGTCTTCGCCGGAGAGGATGCGCGGCAGATAATGATCCTTCTGCTGCTGGGTGCCGAACTTGATGATCACCGGCGCGACCATGTTGACGCCGAAAGGCACGCTACGCGGCGCGCCGAAGGCGGCGCATTCCTCATCGAAGATGTGCTTCTCCACCGGGCCCCAGGTGGTGCCGCCCAGCTCCACCGGCCAGCCTGGCGCGTACCAGCCGCGCTTGACGAGGATCTGCTGCCAGCGCTGGTGATCTTCCTTGGACATGTGCTTGCCGAGCTTGACCTTGGCGGCGATGTCCGCCGGCAGCTCGTTTGTCAGGAAGGCGCGCACTTCATCGCGGAAGGCGAGCTCTTCGGCCGTGTAGTTGACGTTCATGGGAAGGTCCTCATGGTGCGTTCGGTTTGCAGGCGGGCGGTGCTCATTGCCCGGCCTGCCATTCGGTGAAGGTACGGCCTTCTGCGGCCAGTTTTTCCAGCAGCGGCGCCGGCTTCCACCAGTCGCCGCACCGTGCGTGCAGCTCCTTGACCCGCGCCAGCACGGTGTCCAGCCCGACGCTGTCGGCATAGAACATCGGCCCGCCACGGAAGGCCGGGAAGCCGTAGCCGTTGAGGTAGATGACGTCGATATCGCTGGAACGCTGGGCGATGCCTTCTTCGAGGATCTTCGCGCCCTCGTTGACCAGCGCATAAATGGTCCGCTCGATGATGTACTGCTCGTCCAACGCCTTTCGCTCGATGCCTTTTTCCCGCGACGCGGCTTCCAGCATAGGCGCGAGGTCGGGGTTCTCCTGCGGGGTGCGGTTGCCGGGTTCGTAGCGGTAGTAGCCGGCGCCGGTCTTCTGCCCGAGCATGCCGGCGGCGCAGAGCTTGTCCGAGACGGTGGGGAAATCCAGGTGCGCCGGCAGCGTCGCGCGTTGGCGCTTGCGGATCGCCTGGCCGATGTCGAGGCCGGACAGGTCACGCATGGCGAACGGTCCCATGGCCATGCCGAAATTGCGCAGCGCACCATCGACCTGCTGCGGCGTGGCGCCCTCTTCCAACAGGAACTCCGCCTCGCGGCCATACTGGAAAACCATGCGGTTGCCGACGAAGCCGTCGCAGACGCCGACTACCACCGAGACCTTCTTCAGCTGCTTGCCGATCGCCATGGCGGTGGCGAGCACTTCGTTGCTGGTCTGCTCGCCACGTACCACTTCCAGCAGGCGCATGACATTGGCCGGACTGAAAAAGTGCAGCCCGACCACGTCTTGCGGGCGTTTGGTGAAGGCGGCAATGGAGTTCAGGTCCAGCGACGAGGTGTTCGAAGCGAGGATCGCACCAGGCTTGCACACCGCATCCAGCTGCTCGAAGACCTGCTGCTTGACGCCCATCTCCTCGAACACCGCCTCGACCACCACGTCGACATCGGCCAGCGCGGAGTACTCGGTGACGCCTTCGACCAGGGCTAGGCGCTGCTCCATCGCCTCCTCGGTGAGGCTGCCGCGTTTGACGCTCGCCGCGTAGGTGTCACGGGCGCGCTGCAGGCCGCGTTGCAGCGCTTCATCATTGATTTCCAGCAGCTTCACCGGCACCCCGGCATTGGCGAAGCACAGGGCGATGCCGACGCCCATGGTGCCGCCACCGATCACTGCGGCGGAATTGATCGCACGTGGTTTCACATCAGCCGGCAGGTCATTGATCTTGCCCGCCTGACGCTCGGCGAAGAAGGAATGGATCAGCGCGCCGCGCTGCGGCGAATTCAGGCACTCGGTGAACAACTCGCGCTCGCGCTTGAGGCCTTCGGCCAGCGGCAGCTTGGTCGCCACCTCAACGGCGGCAACGCACCGCAGCGGCGAGAACAGCCCCGGCATGCGCTTGGCCACCTCGGCATGCTTGGCGCGAATCAGCGCCTCGTTGTCGACGCCTTCGAGACCGCGAGTCTGCTCACCGCTACGACGCGGGCCGCGGCCCTTCGCCAGCAGACGGCGTGCGTAGGCAAGGCCGGCGTCGACCAGATCACCCTCGAACAGCTCGTCGACGATGTGATGCTCGACCGCCTCCGCCGCACCGATGGGTGTGCCGCTGACAATCATGTCCAGCGCCTTCTCGACACCGGCCAGGCGCGGCAGGCGCTGTGTTCCGCCGGCACCGGGCAGCAGCCCCAGTTTCACTTCCGGCAGACCGACCTTGGCGTCCTTGCGAGCGATGCGGTAATGGCAGCCCAGCGCGACCTCAAGCCCGCCACCCAGGGCGGTGCCATGAATCACCGCTACGCTTGGCTTGTTGCAGCCCTCGATGACCTCGATCACCTGCGGCAGGCTCGGCGCCTGCGGCGGCTTGCCGAACTCCTTGATGTCAGCGCCGGCAATAAAGGTACTGCCCTCGCACACCAGCGCCACGGCGCGGACCTGCTGGTCCGCTTCGGCCTGCTGAAAGGCCTGCAGCAGACCCTCACGCACCGCTTGGCCGAGGGCGTTGACCGGGGGATTGTTGACCGTGATCAGAGCGATGTCGCCCTGAACTTCGAGCCGTACGACGTCCGTCATGAGGCCTCCGCTGTGAAATGCTGATTGGATTTGTTATTTCACGGAATCATGTTTCGCAGTGCAGAATAAGGAACTCATTTCTGCCTGTCGAGTGTTTGCCAGAATAGGCGTTGCGCATCCGCCGTGTGAATGACGATCAATGCGCCAAATACCGCGTAAAACCTGAAGCGCTGGCGGTACGACTCAGCGGGCGGCAAAGCGCAACGGCGCCTCGTCGAGCAGCTGTGGGTCGATCCCCAGCATGCGCACCGTCCGCTCGCCTGCGAGGCTTGAAGGCGGTGTGCCTGCTGGCAGATCGACCAGGCGGTGGGTAAGGTCCAGAATCAGCGCCTCCTGGGAAAAGACTCCTGCACCCTGGCCATAGTACGCAGCTATCAATTGCCGAAGCCCGAGCGGTAGTCGCCAGTGAGCGCGAAGCGCCGAGCCGAACCCAGCGGCCCGCGTTGCCATGACCCGGTCGATGGTTGGCTCGTCGAGACCCTCTGCGCGGTCGATCCACCCTTGCAGGGCACGAAGCAGCGCCAGCTCGCCGATGTTCTGCAACAGGCCAGCGGTATAGCAGCTTTCACCATCCAACCGCAGGCGCCGAGCGAACCACAGGGCCAGCTCTGCTGCACGCCGAGCCTGCTCGGTCACTTCCAACGCGCGACTGGCCAGACGGGGATCGGCAAGTCGTGCGTTGCGCTGAAGCGCAATCGACACCACCAGGTTCAAAACCCGCCGGATTCCGAGTCGCGAAAGGGCCTGGGCTACGCTTTGGCACGGCGTCCCCTGATAGTGAGCCGCGCTGTTGGCCTCACTTATCAGGCGCGCCGTAATCTGGGGCTCGCACGCGAACATGGCTTCGAGCTCGGCAAGGTCCAGGTTACCGGTTTTCAGGCTCTGGCCCACCGCGGCCTGCACATCGCTCAGCAACGGCGCGCCGCTGTTGTCATTGCGCACACGCTCAAGGTAGGTTTCGAGGTCTTCGTTGGGGCTGACCGGCACACCACTCGAGACGGTCGCAGAGGCCGCCAATAGCCGCTTCCCCAGCAACTCGGCCGAAAGCGGCCGGGTGAGGTAGGCAAGCAGGCCAAGCGGAACCGCAGCCCGCACGCTCGCGGCGTCGGCATCAGCATCCACCAGCACGCAATTGGCTCGCGCAGCAGGCGGCCGCGCGCGCAGCGCCCTAAACAGCTCGAGACCGGTCATGTTGCCGATCTGCGCGGCAGCGATGACTACGTCAGGTGCCTGGATATGGCTCCATTCCAACGCTGCAGTCCCGTCCTGGCACACCTTGAGCCGCGCCTTGGGCCACGTTGCCAGAACCTGGGCTTCGATCAGTGTGCGGCTGGCTGGGTCGGCATGGACAACAAGCGCTAAAGGAGACTTCGAGCGAGGCACAGCAAGCCAATCCGGTTTTTTAAATGTTGGCGAGCAGTCTAGCAATGGGTCATTGCGCGAGACCGGGGTGCGACAAAAGGCCCTCGGCTCGCTTGCACCTGAGCCGGGGCCGCACCTGGAGAAAGAGGGATGGCCTGTTGCCACGCCTCCCATGGGTTCAGTCGATCAGGACGATCGCGAGCATTGATCCACTGCGACTCTACAGCCCCAGGCAGAGGTACTTGATCTCCAGATAATCCTCGATGCCGTACTTGGAGCCCTCGCGGCCCAGGCCGGAGGACTTCACACCGCCAAACGGCGCCACCTCTGTGGAAATCATGCCGGTATTGATGCCGATCATTCCCGACTCGATGGCCTCGGCGACGCGGAACACGCGGCCCAGGTCGCGGGCGTAGAAGTAGGCCGCCAGGCCGAACTCGGTGTCGTTGGCCAGGGCGATGCCCTCGGCCTCGTCATTGAAGCGGAACAGCGGCGCCAGCGGGCCGAAGGTTTCCTCCTTGGCGACCTTGGCGTTGTGCGGCACATTGACCATCAGCGTCGGCTCGAAATAACTACCGCCCATCTGGTGCGCCTTGCCGCCAGTGAGCACCTGGGCGCCGTTAGCCACCGCATCCTCGATGTGCTCACGCACCTTGGTTGCCGCGCGGTCATCGATCAACGGTCCGATGTCGACGCCCTCATCCAGACCGTTCCCCACCTTGAGCTTTTCAACCGCCGCCTGGAATTTCCTGGCGAACTCGTCGTACACGCCGTCCTGCACGTAGATGCGGTTGACGCAGACGCAGGTCTGCCCGGCGTTACGGTACTTGGACTGCATGGCGCCCTTTACCGCCTCGTCGAGGTCGGCGTCATCGAACACCAGAAACGGCGCGTTCCCCCCCAGCTCCAGCGAGATCTTCTTGATCCCCGGCGCGCACTGAGCCATCAGCTTGGCGCCCACTTCGGTGGAGCCGGTAAAGCTGAGCTTGCGTACGGTCGGGTTGGCGGTCAGCTCGTCACCGATATCGCCAGCCGAACCGGTGATGACGCTGAACACGCCTTTCGGAATGCCGGCGCGTTCGGCCAGTTCGGCCAGGGCCAACGCGGAGAACGGCGTCTGGCTGGCCGGCTTGAGCACCATGGTGCAGCCAGCAGCGAGCGCCGGGCCAGCCTTGCGGGTGATCATCGCCGCCGGGAAATTCCACGGCGTGATGGCCGCGGTCACGCCAATCGGTTGCTTGATGACGATGATGCGCTTGTCTTTCTGGTGGCCCGGGATGGTGTCGCCATAGACGCGCTTGGCTTCCTCGGCAAACCACTCGATAAAGGAGGCGGCATAGGCGATCTCGCCCTTGGATTCGGCCAGCGGCTTGCCCTGCTCCAGGGTCATCAGGCGACCCAGGTCGTCCTGGTTCTCCATCATCAGCTCGAACCAGCGGCGCAGCTTCTGTGAACGTTCCTTGGCGGTCAGGTCACGCCAGGCCGGCAATGCGCGCTCGGCGGCTTCGATAGCGCGCCGCGTCTCGGCAGCGCCCATCTTCGGCACGGTACCGAGGATTTCGTTGCTGGCCGGGTTGTTGACCTTGATGGTCTGGCCGTCATCCGCGTCCTGCCAGGCGCCGTCTATATAGGCCTGCTGGCGGAACAGCGTGGTGTCTTTGAGTTGCATGGCAGTCTCCTACGAGCCGGCGCGGTGCCGGGAATTTGGACCAAGGCCATCAGGCCGATACGGGGCGATTGGCAGCGGAACGCCGTTCCAGGTCAGAACGAACCCAGACCCGAGGGTTCCGGCTGCAAACTCAGGCGTTTGAAATCTCGAACGCATGCTAGGGCCAAATCCCGATAACAGGCAATACAGCGTTCGGAAAAATTAACGCACCATAGCTCAGCCTGATGACATGAAGTCAGCGCCCCGCAGCCATCCGGCAATCCGACCCGCAGCCGCCGAAGCACCATGGACGACCGCGAAGGACATGCGTATGATTGCGCCCCGCAACGCATCCGTAGCTCAGCTGGATAGAGTACTGCCCTCCGAAGGCAATACTCATCGAGTTGAGAAGGGTGTCAGCTAATGGTCAAATAGACCGCCGCAACATATACGCACCAGTAGCTCAGCTGGATAGAGTACCGCCCTCCGAAGGCGGGGGTCGTGGGTTCGAATCCCGCCTGGTGCGCCATATCTGTATGATTTAAAAGCCTTTTCCTAAGGCTCTGCCGATCCAGATCCCGAATTGGCTAATCTCTCAAAATTGATCTCCATGCGGATAGTCAGATTGTGGTGAGTACTGCCCGCAGCGCTCCTTTTCGACTCATTTTCGGGCTGTGCCGATTCTGTGCCTAAACCGTGCCTCAAAGTCTGGCGCCCTATTTTGCGAGCGGGGATTTTGAGTACTAGCCATAAATCGAGCTGCAGCTACTAGTCGATGGTAGTGAAGAAATCTTGCGTCGCTGCCTGCCCAGGCGGGTGACCGGAGGGCCGTGGAATCCAACATCCATGTCATCGGCGGAAAAAGCGTCCCGCAGGATAGGGGCTCCGACAGAACACTAGTCATTGACGACCCTGCGGTGCTCCAGGCTGTGGCGGGCGCAGCGAAATGTATGCGTATCTGCCAACGTACCAATACAGCTATTCGGGATCGTCTACGCAAAGAGTGCAGAGCGCTGTGGCCAAGGCGCAAGCAGCACCCAACCCTGAAAAGCTTCCGCCACCAATTGGGCTCAAACCTAAAAGCCTCCAGCGAGAGCGATAAGGCCATCGCCTACATGACGGGGCACCAATCCATCGAATCAATCAGCGTCTACGGGAACCGTCGATCTGGGCTGGTCACAAATTGCATATCAGACCTGCACAGGACGCTGACTTGTCAAAAGTTCGTCAACCCAAGCAGCCTGCTGTTTTTGGTCGAGAACGCGTGGTGGGCCGTATCGAGGTGCCACAGCGCCTGGCAAACCGACGAACAACTGCACAACCTGTCGCAAATGAACGTTAGCGGCCGGGCATCATCTCAGGCGCCAGCCATCTGCCTAATCGTAAATGCCCTTCGTCCAACCACCGTAAACCCAGTGGACTCCGATATTGACTGCTCAAAAACACGCCCGGCCTGCTCCAAGCGCAGATAGCGCGTTGCGCATTTTTTATCCAAACAGTTGGCTTTGAACCCTACAGGGCTCTGGAAAACCAGCGGAGCCCTGCCAGTGCAAACCGGGCACTTTTCCAAAGCAAGAATCGCCTGGTTGTGACGTTCCAGGGCTGACGCTTGCGCAGTGGAGTTAGAGGAAACCAAAGCCTCCTTGAGCGCCGTCACTGCCTCCTCGGCCAAGGCCTCAGTAACAATCAGCTCATTTTGCTCTGAATTAACCTGAACCCCCGCAACCTGCTTTGCCTGTTCCAGCACCTTTTGCGGGATTTTTTGCAACGGCTGCGCATACGTAATCATAGCCATTCGGCAAAGCACCTGATCAACCAGCAAGCCAAAGCGCTCCGTGCAATACATGTCTGTGGGAGACAGCGGTATCCACTGCTCTGGACAATAGGCTGCATCAATCTCCTGCCCCATTGCCGGCCAGGCGATAAACCGCTCCTTGCTCTGTGGAGTCACCTCAGGAGCAGGCGCATCACTCAGCCAGGGCACAATGGTAAGCAATACGTCCTCTGGCGTTGAAAGGGCAGGAGAACTGCTAAGCAATTGCCACTCCAGCCCACGTTGCCGAAGAAGTATGTGCCTTCCGGCCCAGACACCTTCGTCCTGGCCATTCAGATAAGGCAGCAGCGCCCTCCTCATGACCAGACCGGCGTAGCGAGAATAGACAGAAGCTAGAGATTGGTTCTGCCTGAAGCGCTCTGCCGGCGTGGCACGTTTGGCCTGTGTCACCTTGGCCAACTGATCCCACAAGATAGCCAGATGCCGGTAATGCTGATCGTGACCAAGGATGTTGGTCATATGCAGCACACCTGTCACTTGTGCCTGCCGGCTGACCAACAAATACAGACCACTTTGCTGCAGGCCCGCAATCGTCTGGTACAAGCGTTCAAGCTTTTCAAGCGTTTCACCAAGCAACTTTGATGCGTTACTGGTTTCCTCTGCGCTGAATGTCATCCCCCACAAGCGGCAAATTTCTTCACGCAGACGGTAATCGACATTCTCCGCCTCATAGAAGCGCAGCGCCTGAATCAGCGTCGCCTGCAAGCCACGCAACTCCGCCAAGCGCGCGTGCAAATAGCGTTCAATCTTATCCAGCAAGCGCGCATAGACACGATTCTCATAGATGCCATAGTCATCTTCGCTGAAGCGGGCCAGTACCTTCTTGGGGATCACGCCACTCAACGTCTGCCGCTGCCAGCACTCCGAGTGCGAGGCCAGATGCACCAGCGCCCCTTTGGCCAAACGACGTGCACGCCCGATATCAGCAACCTCATCCTCATAGTGAAGATCGAGGCGCGGACGCTGCGAGATGTGATGCAGATGCCCTTGCTTCACCACATCCAGAAGCCGCTCCTCAAAGGGCTGCAGATGGCTCTTGGCATCGATGATGGAAGCTGGCATCAAAGGAGACATCAAAGGCGCCTGCAGTGCCTCGGCATCAATCGTCGCAATGACCTTGCTCAGCAATTCCGTTGCCGCCGCCAGACTTTTTTGCGGCGGCGTAAAAGTGCAAGCCTCATCACCCAACTGGCAGCGCTGATCACCATCACTCACCAGCACACCCGTAAATACCGGTGTATGGCCATTAAATGCAGGCCCGTCATTCACAGACTGATAGCGACCGGGCTGAATGAGTGCCGGCAACTGCCGGCACTGCTCACCCGTAAAACGATCAAACCACATCAGCTACGGCCATCCAGGCGACGAATATCAGCCTCCAACAGCTCCATAGACTTGCGCGGATCACCCGCCAGATCAGCGCTGATCCAGAAGTCCTCCAGAGCGCCTTTCAGATTGCGCAGCGTCTCGGCAGAAACGTTGTAGCGGCCGGTCACTTTGCCAGGGCGCATGATTCTCGTGGCCAACAAGTGGTCCAGCGCCTCCCCCGAAGAAGCCCCGCAAGCCAGCATGACAGGGATGAAATCCAGCGCCTGCTTTTCAAAGCGGTTCCCCCAGCCCAGCTCAAACTGACTGCCCAACTGTTCGGTGAAGGCATCGCCGGTCAGGTCCTTCAGTAGCTTGACGACCTCCTCCTTGCGCTCAGCACTTGCCTTGCCAAATGCCTTGCGCAAGGAGCGATAAGAGTAGTTGGCCGGCTCAAACGACTTGATCGTGAAGCGCTTATCCTGCTTGGGCAGAGTCATTACATGAGCACGATCATAGGTCTTGTCCGCCAGCTCATTGGTGGTTTCATCATGGTTCGCGGTACCAATAAACCAGACATTGGCTGGCACCCTGATCTTGCGGCCCTCGGCCAGCATCGCAGGTGCATTGGGCAACGACGTTTCCGAGAGGCTGATCAAGCGCTCATCGGGGTTGTTCTTCTCCAGGGCAGAGAGGAACTCGGCAAAGTATTGCTCAGGGCGCGACAGGTTCATCTCATCCAGCAGGATGATGTTGCAGGTGTCTTCCCAACGCGGGGTCTGCGCTTTGTATAGCGCCTGCAAGCAGTCCTTCTCGTAGAACCGTCGCTCAAAGGCGTTGTAATGACCAAGAAGATCATCCCGATCACGCCAACCGGCCTGTACTGAGATATCTGTGCAGAAGCCCCCCATAGCCTTGGCAAATGCCTTGGCCAAACTGGTCTTACCGGTACCACTGATACCCTGGAAGACATGCAGCTGGCTCATGGCCAAGCCCCCCAGCAACACGCGGATATCCTCGATCGGATAGAACAGCTCTACAGGCTTTTCAGCCAGGGCAATCCGGTGTTGCAACTGCTCTGCAAACGTTTTGAGATCAGGCACCGCATCCAGATCCATGCGCGCCCTGAAATCACGACCTGTATCCATCAGCGTCATTGCCGGGAATGGCGTCTGGGTCTTCTGGGCACTGGTCAGTTGCTCGATGCGGCTTTCCAGATCATTGATGTGCACCGCGAGCGTATTTTTGTGTTGCTCCAGAACGCGCTTCTCACGCGCGACAGCCTCAAGCTCTGTAGCCGCGACACGCTTGCCGCTCAACTCACGACGCAGCTCATCCCGCTCAGGGCGTAGCTCAGCTACTTCTCTTTCAAGATCAGCCTTGCTGTCACGCAGGTAGTCATTATCGCGCTGCAATTGCGCCGTATCCGATTGCTCCAGGCTGCGCTTGAGTTCACGGTTTTCCTGACGCAGCGCTTCCAGTTGCTGCAGGATCTCAGCTCCGGATACTTCGCCCAGGGATTGCTTGAGCTCCTGAATATCGAGCAGCTGCTCCTTGAGTTCATTCGCCTTGCTCCAGGCCCGCTCACGCTGCTCTTCCAGCTTGGCAACAACCTGGTGATGATTCGCCCGCTCGGATGCCATTTCCTCATCCAGACGCTGCTGCAAGGCCTTTTCCTCTGCCTGGATATCCGCCCACTCACGATCCAGGCGGCTACGCGCACGATCTAACTCAACCACTTTCTGCTTGATGTCGTGCTCACGCTGATCAAGCAACCTGACACGTTCAGCCTCTGCCTCCGTGCAACTGAACTTGACCTCCGCCAGCCGCCTTGCTGCCTGGGAAATTTCACCGTCGAGCTGGTGCTTGTCTTCGCGCAACGACTGAAGATCCGCTTCATGCTGACGCACCTGCTGACGCTGTTGCGCCTCCAGCTTACGTAAAGCCGCTTCGTTTTCCGCAACAAAGCCGGCTTGCGCATTGGCCTCTCGCATATTCAGGGAACGCTCGGCCTCCAAATTTTCGGCCATCTTCAGCGCCAATTCCTGCTGAGCCTCAAGCAGCTTGTCCCACTCAGCCTTGAGCTCAGCTTTCTCTGCATCCAGTCCGGAGCGGACGGCCACAAGCGCTTCCTGTTCGGCTACCTGCGCCAGTGCCGCCACCTCGGCAGTTTCAGCTAATTTGCTGGCAGCAGCCCACCGCTCGGCATATTCGTCATGCAAACGCTCCTTGAAGCGCACCAACTCCTTGCAGAGCGTGGCGAATTGCTCAATCCAGCGAACCAGATCACTGTCGCCCTCAAAACGCTCGCAGACGCCGCGCAACCACTCACGCTCGACAGAAATATCCAGTGTCATGTCAAAGGACTGATAGGCCTTGGAAGCGTTCTCGAAAGAAGCGCTCAATACATTCACTTGCTGCTCCACTGAAGCACGGGCCATACCGGCCGCAGACGGTGCCGCTGCTGGGATTTGCTGTGGACCAAACTTGTTCGAGCTTTTCTTGCCCATTACATCCATTCCTTAAAAAATTCGGTGAAGCCCAGCGCGTACTGGATGTTATCCAGCGTTTCCTCATAGGTGAGGGGGGCGACTTCTCGTCCGGTAAAGCGGCTCTGCGCATGGCTGCTGCGGTTACGCAAATCCGCAAGCAGCAACAGCCTGTCAAGTTGCAGCTCGCGAGCTAACAGCGTCTTGAACGGGTGCCCAGAGTGGTTGAGCGTTCCCATTGCTGCAGCAAACAGCAAAGCTTTGAGAGAATCGCTTGGCCGGGAACAAGCCCGAATAACCTGGCCAATCTTTTGCCCAGCCAGCGTACTGATAACCCCCGAGGTAAAGGCCGGTAACTGCAAGGCTGATAGCAAGCGCTCATTAAGCTCTCGATTAACGATTTTCTGTTTGGGCAGATGCCCTGCTTCAACTGGATATTGGTGAATCAACCACTGCATGAGGACCTCAAGCAGTTTCTGGCACTCCATCACTGCAGCATCCAGTTCCTGCTCACTCTGGTCGCCTTGTTCCAGCTTGTTCATACGCAGTAGCAGGGCTGCCAAATGCCGCTTGATATCCGGTTGCCGCGCCGCCCAGGGGTATTCCGTGAGCACCTGCATATCCGCCTGCTGGCGCATGGCCTGCAGCCACTGCTCAACCGTCTGATCATCCGCACGCGGAACAGAAACCAAAGGCTGTAAATGGTTGAGCAGGTACTTGTTACCCCCCTCAGTCTGCTCCCGCAAAGCATCCTGTAACCACCAGGCGTTGGCTCGCAGCGCAAACGGATCGTCGACTGCCCACAGCTCCAGCCCCTCGTCATCAGGCTTGGCCCAGAGCAGTACCCTTGCAGGCTTGGCGGTATCATCCAGCCGCTGCACACCAGACAACTTAAGGAATTGCGGGAACTGGCCGCTATCGAGCTGCCGAGCTGCCCGGCAATCATCCCGATAGTCGCGATAAGCTATCGCCAGCGCCTCATGATCCAACGTCGGCAGTGATGACTTGCCCGCCGCCATCACAAACGGCCGGATTGACTTGCCGCTTTTCCGCTCCCCTTTGAATACGGGATAGCGTTGCAGCGGATCTTCGGGCTCGATCGAATCAAGCTGCTCAGCGAAGCGTGGCCAGAACTGACCACTGATAGCATCCTGGAACAGATAACCAGCCTTCAGGTTGTCATCCTCAACAGACTCACCATCCAGCAGTTGCTCGCCTTTTTCAGTCAGCCCACGGGCACTATCAGTCAGCCAGCCGTTACTCACCCCTTGAGCCAGTATCAGCTTGATCAGATTGACATGCAGCCCGGTCAACTCAGCGATTGCCTCCGCTTGCGTCAACTGTGCCCGGATCAACCCCAGCACAGCGCGCTGGAACAGATTCAACTGAGCCTCTTTTGCCTCGGGATAAAGCACGCGATGAACCAGCACCGGCCACAACAAGGGCCTGGCCTCGCCGCGAGGCTTTTCAGCAAACTGCAGATAAATACCGGTTTCAGCGAATGCAGCCATGCTCACCCCCACACAGCTGATAAAAAGCAGCCAGAGCTGGTACAGCCTCTTGTGCATCCGGGTTACTGGCCAAAGCAGCATCCCCGACACAAATCAGCATCTGCCTTTGCCGGCTCATGGCCACGTTCATGCGGTTTGGCAAACGCAGGAAACCAAACTGACGGTTCAGTTGCAGCTCACGCTCATCCCCCTCGCTGGCAGCAGCTCGCACCGAGCGATTGGGCTGGAAACTGCGCACGCAAGACAGCAGCACCACATCGAACTCCTTGCCCTGGAAGGCGTCCACCGAGCCAACCCGCAAGCGTTCCTCTGCAACCACGCTTCCATCTGCCTGCACCTTGCGGGTCAACTTGAACTGCTCATGCGGCTCGTAGCCCCCCTCGCGCTTTACCATCAAGGGAGTACCGTCGATTTTCTGCTGAGCGAGCTTCTCCATGATCAGATCGCGCTGTGCCGCGTAGAAAGTAATGATGCCAACAGACAACGCCTCACCGCCGGCCTGCATCAGCTTTACCACTTCGTCAGCAATGCGCTGCGCCTCAATCTCTCGAACCCGGCTAGTTCCCCGGCGCTGATCACGCCCCTGTACCGCCGGCACATCAATCCACTGACAAACATGGCCACGGTAGGACTCCGCCAGCGGCCCCAGCCTGGAAAGCAGCTCCTGGCTGAATACAAACGCCTCTGCCGGCCTGCCGGAATGCAGAACCCCCAGGTTTTCACATTCGTAGAAGTGCTTACTGACAAAGTTGCCCAAGAACGGATGCATGCGGAACTGGGTATCAAGCATCACCACACGGCGAATCGAATCCTGCTTTTCCAAATCCTGTAGCTTGACCCGCATACGCTCGAAAAGACTGGATCGGAAAGCCGCCAGTTGCAGTTCGGTCAGTTCATGCTCCTCCTGTAACTGCCCCTCGATATCCGGCTCAAGCATGTGCGGGAGCTGGCGGTCATCGCCCACCAGAACAATCCGCCGCTTGGCCATGGACATCGGAATAAACAGATCCAATGGATTGGCCCGTGCTGCCTCGTCGATGACAACCGTATCGAACTCGATATCCGAGTTGGAGCTAGTGGATACCTCTTTCAACATTTCCATCTGCTTGCCCGCAGCCTGCTGGCAGGTTGCACCGACCACCATCGAATACTCATTGACCACAGCCCGCGCAGCGGAACGATCGGACTCCAGACTATCGACCAGTTGCTCCAAGACCCATGCAACCCCCTGCTTGCGCTTGGCCATGCGGTCTTCCAGATAGCGATCCACCTCATCAAGCAGCGCTAGGCCATCAGGGTCTACCTGGCGTTTCAGCGCAGCCGGCCGGTAATCCGGCAAGTGCTGATCAAGCAACAGATCCTTCCAGATCTTCAGAGCCTGAAGGGTCGCCGGCTCAACGTGCGAGCTGTCGGCAAGTTCTTCCAGCAGGCGCAGCAGCTCCGGGGCCACACCTTTTTCATGGCGCTTGAGCCAGCTCAGCAGATCCCAGGCACGCTCGCCGCCATCATCGGTAAAGGCAGCAACCTCGACACGCAGAGCACGGATACGCCTGAGCAGCTGAGAGGGAGGCAGACCTCCCGCAGCTGTAGCCGGCGCTTGACCGGCAAGCGTATCGATATACTCCTCGAACTGACTTTCAAGCCGGGGCGGCAATGCCAGGCCGCTTTGCTCCAGTTCACGCAAGTCATGCAAAAGGCGCTGGAACTCATCCGCCTGCTGTGCAGGGCCGGTACTCGCTACCCGGGCAAGGGCCAACCTCGCGGAAATGGCCCGCAACTGCTCAAGCTCAGGGAAGCGGCTGTATTCCTGCGCAATCTTGCGGTGCAAATGAGCCGCCTGGCGTTCCAGCCAAGGCTCAATCAAAGCCGCCTGATCACTCTCGCCGTGCTTGCCGCCCACCCGCGCGCCAGGTAAGCCGAATACATCGCTACGCTCCAGTGCATTGTCGACGGCATCATGCTGAAAACTGCTGACCAGTACCTGCGCCGCAATATTCTGCTTCTCCGCTCGCTCACCCAGACAACGCTGCAATGCTGCAATAACCTGGGTTTTACCGGTACCAGGAGGGCCGATGATGATTGCCAGATCAGGGGTATTGAGCGCGCAATCCAGCGCCAGCGCCTGCTTCTCGGTCGGCTTGCCACCCTTGAAAGACTCCAGCACGTATGGGGTCAGCCCGCTGATCGGGCGTCGTCGCGCAGCAGGAACCGCAACCCCTTCCAGCAGCCATTTCAATTGCGGCAGCCGCTTGCCCGAGTCAATCGACTGCTTGGCTGCCAAGCGACGCTTACCCATCGAACGTTGGCCGGCAAGAGACAGATACAACCAGCCCTCCCCCGCTTTCGGTCGGATGTTGGTCTTACCCGCCGCCTGTTTGAAAATCACGCAATCTGGCTCGAAGCGAATAGTCCCCCGCGGAGCATTGGCAGTCCTTTGAGCCTTCTCGGATGAAAGCTCTTCCAGCCAGTCCGGGCGCTGATCGCCCAGATCAAACTGATCATTGCTGCTCAGCTCCAGATCGCGCCAGCGCTCGCGGAACGCCTGATACTGCTCCTGCGACTTGGGAATAAGACGCCAGGCATTGCCACGCCCCTCCTGAAAGCCGTGGCACTCGGCGTAAGCCAGAGAACCCAAACTTTCTGCCTGCTCTAAAGCTCTTTGCCACTCTTTATCGTTGTAAAGATTCCAGAGTTCGAGATAGCTGGCGTTGTCACGCAGCGCCGCACTCAGCAGAGCCTGCTGACTGGCACTGCCGAGTGCAGCCGCAACAGAGGCATCCTTGAATTCAAATTGGCCAAGCAGGATGGAGAATGCACCATCACGATGGGTATGACGGTTAACACGCTTGAGCAGAAAACTGCCATCCTGGCGCTGCTCGACATCGGCACGCCAGCCATTACCCAGCAACTGAAAACCGCCCTTGCTAGCGGTATTGCTGAAGCGAGCAACCGTCAGCCAGTCACCCTCGGCCAGGCCCTGCACCACAAAGTGCTCGACAAACCAGCGACAGGCCAGTTCAACAGTGCTGTCGGCAATTTCGTGCTTGGCGTGTAGATCCTCAGCAAGCAGCTCATCAACGCCAAGTTCAAGCTGCATTGCCGTTACTTCAACCGGTGCGCAGTATTGCACCAGCAGCTTGTTCTTCTTCGTACCGGTCAACAACCAGCGGGTCTGATCACGCAGGGCCAGACGGCCAAACATTTCGGCATCGGCCTGGGTGCAACTGACGCGGATGCGCACATCCCCCTGAACCGCCAACCAGTCATCCTGGTAGCGCTGAAGGAAAATCGCCTGTCCGTCCTGCAAGGCATCCACGGACTCATCTGTAGAAAGCGCCAGCACATCGGCTGACAGCATGGGGAAATCTTTAAATTCCATTTGCTATCACCACCGGAACTTCCAGACGACTTTACTGGAGGGCAACCTGGAGTCCTTATGACCTGACTTCGCCGGCTCACCCACATGGATCAGAAAGGGCTCCTCATCCTTACCACGCAAGCTCTCCTTGATCCCCTGATAACGCTGCAACGTTTTAACGGTTTCCCCGCGCTGCAACTGCAACTGGCTATCCGGCAGCGGGTAAATCCCCAGGCCTTTGTCGCTGTACTCGATGCGGACATGGTCCGCCGGCCAGCGGTCATAGCTGAACGTCGGCAACAAGCGCTTGAGCTCAACTTCCCCTCCCGGCTGCAACCAGACCTTTCGCCCCGTCGCCACCAGCTCTTGAGGAATCTCCCCGTCCTCGTCCTGCTCGGCAGGCAAGGCAATGAATTCCTCAAACAGAACTAGACGGCTGTCAGCTGGCGCCTCACAGAAAAAACACTCCGCCTCGTCCGCTGCCCGCAAGTCCACTGGCAACAGGCTGGTACTGCCACAGTCCGGGCAGCAGTACATACGCTCATCCACTTCAACCAACGCCTCAAGCCACTCGGCCATAGTCGGGCGCTCATAGGGGCTGGTTCGCCCACCCTCAAAGCAACGGCTAAACAGTTGGGGCAGCTTGCTGTGCTCCAGCAACTGCAGCGGCAGATTAACGAAGCAAGCGTTACTGTCGTCCGCGCTATCGTTGATCCAGGGATGCTCACCGCGCAGCGCGGCGTCTTCGACTTCGGGCTCACCGTCACTGACCATCTCACCCTTGAACGGGTGGTTGTGTGTCAGCAACTGATAGGCAATAACGGCGAAGCTCCAGCAATCGGTGAGGCTGGACAACAACGCCTCACCACGCACCACTTCCGGTGCGCCATAGTCCACGGTGTGCAGGGTCAAGCCACTGTGGCTATCGAGGCTGATGTTGTCGCAGTCAATCAACCACGTCTCGGCAAACGCCGGATCGTCCGAGACAAAGATATTGTTCGGCGACAGATCACCGTAGAGCATGCCGCGCCCGTGCAACTGATTCAGTGTTCTGGCCATCTGGCCCAGAATACGAATACGCCGACGCAGCCCGCCCTGGCGCAGATAATCTTCATGCGCCTCTTCTTCAGCATTAGCAAAACTGTCCAGCAGCCCCTGCAAAGGCACCAGCCCGTCCATCAGCTCCATCACATAACCGCAGCGTGGCTCAGCCAGCAGTTCAAGCGGTCTAGCCAGCTTCAAATCGGCCAGATCCTGCCGGGTCAGCCATTCGATGTGCTCACGCCAACGACGGCGCGCCTGCTCATCCTTATTGGTAAACCCCTTGATCAGAGCTTGTGGGTACTGGGTGCGGTAAACAACGCCCTGCCCACCACTGCTCAACTCACTCGTGAGCTCATAAACCGAACCTTTGCTGTCCTGCACCATGCGCTGCTTCTGCGGCGCGGCCTTGTTCGTGCTCATCTGTATCAATCCGTTAAGAAAATTCCAGCAATGCTCTTGTCGTCACCATGGCGTGGCGTCGACCAGTCCAGCAGCTCACCCGTCAACCAGCGGCGCATGCGGCGCTTGCTACTACAACGCAGTTGGCGCCGGTAAATGGCATCAAAAAACGACTCAAGCTGCGATGGAATCAGGTCATCCGAGATACCATCCGTCATCAGCAGTACGCCATCACCCGGCTGGCTCAACTCAAACTCGAAACTGCGAGTATTCCGGGCATCCGCCTGGGCCAAGGTCAGGGTCTGATTACCGAAGCCCTGGCGTTGATCGGTCAGCACCTTGAAAGCGCCAGCGCTTCTTGCCAGCAGCAATCCATCGCCAATCTGCCCGGCAACAGCCCGGCCACGGGCATCCACGCGCGCCCACAGGCAGGTCGTTTCATGCAGGCGATAACGCTCGCCAAAACAGGCCAGCCAGGCCTTGCGAACCTCGTCAGTAACCGCTGCATGAGTAATGTCCGCCTGGCACCGAAGCACGTGCCGTGACAACTGCACCGCCTTGCGCGAACCGAAGTGGCTCAAGGGGCGACTGCCCAATCCATCGGCAACTGCAACGCACCAACCGCCGCGTATACCACTGACGGCCAGGGCATCCTGGTTAGGTGAGTCATCCTGCTGGTGGGCGGGGCCCCTCACCGAAGCCCCACTCGCCAACAAGCGCATCAGAAATCCCAGTCCTGATCATCCGTCGGGATTTGCAGCGGAGCAGACTGATTCGGCGTCGCCGAGCGGCTACGTGCACTGACGCTCATCGTCACAGCGCGGAAAAAACGGTGGATATCCGCAGCATTCTCGGCACGGAACAGCGGTGCCTCCGGGTCATTGGCAAAATCACCGAGCATGCTCTCATCGGCATCAGCACCGATGGCCATGGCAAAGCGAGTGGCCTTGGACGAGCGCTCGCCATTGGCCAGACGAGCAAAGGAACCCTGCCAGTCATCAGTAGGGTGGCCATCGGAAACCAGCACGATTACCGGTTTGTAGGCGCGGGAGGGGATGCTGTCCTTGTCTTCGATCATCTGGCTGGCCAGTGCCAGAGCACCACCCAGCGGAGTCGCCCCCGCAGCAGTAAGCGGGGTGAAGCCCTGCAACTGATGAGCCGGAGTCAAAGGCAAATTCACCTCTGCTTGACTGCCAAAGGTGATCAAACTGACCTGCAGTTCAGCCCGCAGGCGGCTCTCGCCGGCAAAGCTGCTGATCATGTCTTTCAGGCCCTTGTTCAGCGCCTCGATCTTGCCATCCACAGACATGCTGCCACTGGTGTCAGCCAGAACGATGATCGGCAGCGGACGGGCGGTTTGGACCTGGAATTTTTTGAGTTCTGACACTGTGTACTTCCTTGATAGTCAATTGGATATCTCCCTATAAGCGCATCCCGTGCCAACTCATGTTTTCTTTTAAAAACAGTATGTTATGCAATCTTGAAGGCCGAGAAAGATCGTTATATACGTAAAAACTGTTATTTATTGGTAATTTTGTTTACCGACACGAAGAGGGGCTCATTCACAACGCTGTGGGAAATACCCCTCACAATCCCCAGTAATACTGCTTGATCTTCTGCGCCATCAGCCGGCGGCGTTCGGCCAGGAAGGCTTCGAACTGCTCAGGCTGATAGGCAGCGAGGTCATGGGGAAGGCAGTTGGCGGCCAGGTTGGCCTTAAGGTCATCCAGGCTGATGATCGCACCGTAGTGCGCAGCGCCTTGCTGACACTGGTCAAAGACCTTCGCCATATAAACGGCCGGGGCGGTGTCGCCGATCTTGATGTTCACTTCCTGCTGCACGTACACGTAGTTGGCCACTTGGTTGTACTTGCTTCTGAGCAGCCCCCGCTGCTTGAGGAAGTTCTTCGGGAAGATGTGATGGATATCGCCGTGGTGCGTAAGCATGTCACGCACGGTGATGTCCTTGGACAGGAAGCCCTTATCACCCCGATTGGCCTGTGCGGCCCAGAACACCTTGATAGCCGGGGCGTTGACGGACGAGGTATTCAAGGCCTGCGGCAGACCGAAGTCCCAGAAGGCATCAGACAGTTCAGCCGCTTCGATATCAGCCAGTACGTCAGCAAACGCTCGCTCGTGTACGGCCTTGATGTCCTTGTCGAACCGGGATTCCGGCGAACCCGAGTAACGCCCCGTCAGCAGCGACATCACAAACCAGCGGCGCACCCAGCTTTCGATATTGGGGTTGTTGCCCAGGTCGCGCTTGAGCTTGAGGTACAGCACGTAGGCGAAGTTCAGCGCATTGACCGAGCCGATCATAGAGCTGTCCACGTAGCCAGCCGAACGGATGATCATCAGGAAGCGCTTGAAGTGCGTTTCGTTGATGAACTCCTTCACCCCCTCGCT
This sequence comes from Stutzerimonas stutzeri, assembly GCA_002387205.1. Taxonomy (GTDB): domain Bacteria; phylum Pseudomonadota; class Gammaproteobacteria; order Pseudomonadales; family Pseudomonadaceae; genus Stutzerimonas; species Stutzerimonas stutzeri_N. Next base: position 266,061 of record DGLA01000001.1, read on the forward strand.
CAGCGTTTTGAAGGACGCCTCTTCGATTTCCTTCTCGTAGCTGCGGGTTTCGAAGTTACGGCCCGAGAGCAGCCCGACCAGATCCGACAGCCTTCCACGATTGAACTTGGTGGTGAAGGCCACGCGCAGCATGTCCGAATAGCTGGGGTCGTAGAGGTCGTCGTTTTCACTCTTCAACCAACGCATGGCGCGGAAGTAGTCGGTCTGCACGAAGGCCTTATCGTTGTTCTCAATGTGCGCGTAAAACTCGGGCGCGATGGACAGGTGGCAGAAGTAGTCGATGGCCTTGCGCAGGGTGTTGCCGTCGAACTCTTCGTTAGCGGCGATCTTCGACATGACAAAGTCTGCCTGGCTCAGCACCACCCCCTTGGAATTGATGCGGATAAAGATCTCGGTGACCGTCTCGATATCCAAATCCGCCGCCAGCTCGATCAGGCCGATCTGCTTCTTGGTGATATCGCACAACCGGTCCAGGCGCTCGTAAAGCAGGTCTTCATCGACATCAGGGTTTAGCTCCAGGTAGTCACGACCGACCTTATGCGCCTTCAGTTCACCGCTAACGATGGGCGCGATATCGGCAAACCAGGCTTTGTCCTTCTCGATGGCCGGGTTGCTGACCTCGAAGCGTTCTTCGATGGGGTGGAAGGCAATGCGGATACGCACCTGCTGGTAATCCTGGTTGATCACCTGCTGCCCGGCGATGGCAGCGGTCAGCGCCGTGACACGCTGCTGACCATCGATCAGCACCTTCTTGCCCTCGGCCAGCGAGCCATCTTTCAGCTTCACCGTCGGGTTGCGCCAGGCAATGATGTAACCGACCGGAAAGCCCTGATACAGGCTGTCCATCAGATCACGCACCTTGCTGGCGTCCCACACGAAAGGCCGCTGAATTTCCGGTATGGCGATCTCCCCGGATTTCACCCAAGTCAGCAAGGTTTCGATCAGGTGCTGATTAACGGAGTACTTCTGCGCTGACATGGGCATTCCTTTGCATGCGTCAAACGAATCTACCCGCTTGCCGCTGGTAGCAGATCTACCAGGCCCGAGCGGGAAAGGTATGGCACTTTGCCAGAGGGTACCAGATTGGCAGCGGCTTCCAAGTGCACATCCTGGTCGTCGAAGAAGATGTGCGGGTTGAAGGCGCGAAGGACTTTGGGCTTGCCAACCCCCCCCAAAAAGAACGCCTCATCGACATACACACCCCAGGCACGCAGGGTGTTAATGACGCGCATCTCAGATGGAGAGTTGCGTGCGGTAACGATGGCGATCCGGATAGGAGAATCCCTGCCACCGGTGGGCAGGCGCTCCTGCAGACGGGCCAACTTTATCAACAAGCTGGCATAGGGGCCCTCATCCATTGGTGTATGTTGCAGCGCATCTTCCTGAGCCTTGAACGCATCCAACCCCTGGGTTTTGTAGACCAGCTCACTGGCATCGGAGAACAGCACCGCGTCACCGTCGAAGGCAATTCGCACTTGGCCCTCGGGTATTTGCGGGGCGTTGGCGGGTGGCGGCTTGAGGATGGCCGCAGCGCACTGCCGGGAGTCGATAACCTTTTGCGCGTCCTCCACATTCGTGGTCAGAAACAGGTCCACATCGAAGGCATCCATGTAGTCGGCCACCGACTCGCCACCGGTAAAGGCCGAACGGGTTATCGCCAACTGGTCACGGCGAATGGTCTTGAGCACGCGGATGCCGGTGTCCGGACTGTTGCGCGACATCACCACCACCTCGACCAATGGCGAGGTCTCGCCACCCTTCATATGCCGGTTGAGATCCAGCAGCGCCTTGACCAGGTGATACCCGGTACCCGGAGTCAGCGACTCGTCCTCACGCGCCTGCATATACCGACGGTAGTTGTCGATCACGCTTTCCGGGTCGGCCTCCAGTGCCGCCTTAAACATCTGATCCGACTCGCTCATGTCGAACAGAGCCGTAGCGGAAATTCCCACCACCAGGGTTTTGCTCAGATCCAACGCCATCGCAAACGCTTCCCTTTGTCCTATGTAACGTCAGAACGGCTCAATCATGCCGCCAGAAAACGAATCTCCGAGACCTCTTCATTGAGCAGCTCAGCCGCCTCAGGATGACTCGCGGCGAACTCCAACAAGCCAAGCTGATAGTCGATGGCCGGGGCGGCTTGCTTGCGGAACTCCAGGAAGGACACAACGCTATCGCCCGCATCTTGGGTCAATTGTTCGACCCACTCCTGGTTGGCAGCAATAGCCTCGACAATCACCGTATTGATCTGCAGCCAGTCCTCTTGTAACTCTCGCAGGGTATCGATGGCGTACTTCTCGCCCGCCGTACGCTGCTGTACATATGCTTGCAGGAAGCCGACATACATCATGCGTTGCTGCAGACTCTGCAGCACGCCGAGAGACTCAACGAAGCCGTCTCTGCTGACGTCGGCTGTCGCACGGCTTAACGTCAGCTTGGTGATCTCATACTGCTCATGCAGATTACCAACCTGAGTCCTGAGGCCCTGAAGATCGCCCTGCTCGGCAAATTGGCGAACAGTCTTGAGCGCGGCACGGAAGCGAGCGTTGTCACGCAACTCCTCACGGTCTTTGGCATCACAGGCCATTTCGATTAGCACATCGAGCTTTTCCGACTGTTGCTGCAACTGCTCGGAGATACCATTGAGCTTCTTGCAAACGATGGCAAAGCCGGCGACCGAGACCGCCAGATTGAGACCGGAAAGAGCCACGTTCGCATATTGCAGGTTTTGCAAAACGCCCAGGGAATCCTGGACGCCACCAAGCGCCTGCTGCAGCTTGCCAAGTTGTTCTGACGCCTGAGCCGTATCACCGGGGAATTGCAGATGACCAACGATCTGGCCGCCCTTTGGATTACCTGCGGCGTACCTGACAACGCCACCCCAAACGGAATAAAGCCCAGATCGGATACCCTCAACAATCTCCGGCGCGGAGCTGAGGGTTCTGGCAAGAATTTCAGCGCTCATAAACAGGCCCTCAAACGGTTAGCAAAATCCTCGTGATCCGCAGCGACAACGCCAGCACGGATTCGCGCGATATACATGACAATCGTGGTCAGCCCTTGCAGCTCTGGCCGCTTGTTGTTGAATGCCCAGACGCCTGCGCCGAGCGCGCCAACCGCCGTCAGCGGCAGTGCTGCCAACATGCCCCCAGCAGCCAGTGAGCCGACCACAGTCAGCAGGTTGCCGCCGGCAGCACCTAAACCGACCTTACCGAGCGGGCCGAGCAAAGAACTGAAGGCACTATTGAGCCGCCCTCGGTCAAACCACGTTCCACCGCTCGCCTTGCTTTCCGACTCGTCCTGCTCAGCCAGTTTCTCAACCAGCCTGGCCAGCACCTTCTCTTCGATGGCCGAAGTGCTATCTGCCTTGCTGAATTCAGCCTTCAGCTCACTGGCGACATCCCGCACGACCTCGTCGTAACTAACCGGCTCACCCCGGCGCAACAGGCTGGCCAGGCTGACACTGCCCAGCGCACGGATCTCGAAAGCGATTTCGTCGACCGCCTTGTACAGCTCGCCAGCAGCAAAGCATTGGGCAAGACGCTGCCGCGTCGAATCATCGCCCAACAGACGGTCATGGGCCTTATCCAGCAGAATTTTACTGATTGCGACCAGTTCATCCGGCGTCGCCAATTGCAGCAATTCCTCCAGCCCGATGCGCCTTCTGATTAGTGGCCGTTTTTCGCTATTGCTCATACATCCATTCCTTACATGCATGATCTATAAAGTTGTCACACTCTCGTGACGAAGCCTGTGTCCGGCAAAGTCAACAAGCTGTCACGCCTTGCCGATGATGGCTCGCCAGCTAAGCAACGGGTGATTCCAGTAAACAAAACTGTCCCCTTTTCTGCTCTGTGCATCTTCCACATTGGTCGTCAGGAACGTTCATGACTACCCGCAACCAGCAAACCCGAATCGAACATGATCCTGTTTTCGGTATGCCTGCAGCCCTCGCCCTCAGACCGATAGTTCCGGCACCCCCAGAACTCGCCATTTCGCCCCTTTCGCTGGGTCATTTCCGCACCACATTTCGGGCACGTAGGCACCCAACGCTGACAGTCTGGGTTGATACAAACCTTGAAGCGCCCAGCGCGGCGCATTTGCGAGTCGCAATGCGCGCAGCCGCGCTCCTTGTGAGCGCAGAGCGGGAATTTATTGCAGCCAAAAAACCGGCCAAACTGGCTTTGCCGTGACACCATGGTGCCGGTTTTACACTTGATGCACTTGAGCATGTGCAGCAATTGCTGACTGAGTGATGTTGAGAACTCGTCCAGATCGAGCTCGTATTCGTTCTTCAACAACTCGACAACAAAAGCCGACGCCACGGCCATATCGGCGATCAGATAAGCACGCTGTCTTGCCCGGGTAAGGGCCACATAAAACAGCCGACGCTCCTCAGCGTAAGGGAAATCCTCTTGTGCCGGCAGCAATGCCTCCAGCAACGGATGCGTGGTTTTCTGCGAGGGGAAACCATGCTTGCCAGTCTCCAGACCGAGCAGCACCACATAATCCGCTTCTTTGCCTTTGGCAGCGTGAATGGTGTGGCACTCAAGCCCTAACGAAGGGAATCGCGATGCGAGTCGCCGCAGTTCGTCTCTGTCTGGCAAGTTAAAGCCGTAGCGCCCAAGCAGATAAACACTGCTCCCAGGCTCGGCAATTTCTGCGATGCGGGCAACGACCTTCTCCAGCCGGCTTGGCTCCTCGCTGCCGGGTTTAGGCCGATTGTCTTCCCTGAGCAGGGATACCGCAGGGCGTTTAACCTTTTGCAGCGTATTAAGCTGCTTCCTGACCTGGATCGGGTTTGCCAGCACGAAGCGCGTCGCCACATCACTGATGCTGTTGTTGAAGCGGAACGTCAGATCGAGGGCCGTTACTTTGGTCGTGCCAAACCGTTCACTAAATGCCGTTGTAAAGCTCAGATCACTGCCGGTGAAGCGGTAAATAGCCTGCCAGTCGTCACCCACACAGAATAACGAGCACTCCGGCACAGAGTCCCGCAGATACCTGATCAAGCGGGCACGCGCCTCAGAGATATCCTGGAACTCATCCACCAGAATATATCGCCACGGGCTACGGAAACGCCCTTCGCGGACGTACTCAATAGCCTTGCCAATCATGTCATCGAAATCGATATGCCCGGCGCTATCCAACAGGGCCTGATAGTCGTCCAGAATGGGCCGCAGCAGTGCCAGCGCAGCGTCCACCTGCTTCGGGTTCTTCGCGCGCTTGATCGCAGCCTCCACCTGCCCTTGCTCGTAACAATTAGCGCGGTAGCGCTTCAACAGATCGGCCAGCAGTACCGCAAAGCTATTGATTGCGCCAAATTCTCGTAATGTTTCGAGCACCGCTTCCGGGGGCAATTCCTGGTACTGAACACCCAGTGCGGCCAGCTGCGCGTCGATGGCATCAAACAGCCCACCTTCCATTAACTGATAGTGGTACAGCTCCACCAGGCGCGTACCTTTATCGGCATGCAACTGGCGCTTCCACGCCATACCCTGGTGGTACTGCTCGCGGTCTATGTAGGGGGCTGTACCGCCCTGTCGGTCGATACCGTAATACTCGATGTAGATACCCTGCTCGGGCAGATAGAAATCCGGCTGGTATTGGCGATAAAGGGGGCTGGCTGTCTTGTACTCGTATGCAGGCTCATACTGGTAGGCGATACCCTGCTTGAACAGGTAGTTCGCCACCAGGCACTCACCCAGGCTTTTCACGGCCTCGCCTTTCAGGGTGCGGATATCATTGGCAAGGATGTAGTCGTAGTACTCCCCCTCTGACTCGAACTCAAAGGGGTTCGCCTCCGGGTACAGGTGGTGCTGGAAGTAATCAATCGCCAGCCGCTGGTACTCGGGAGTCTTGAGATGCTGCTCGAACCACTGGCTCACCTGCCATGCCAGCGCCTTGTCGTCTTCCGCCAAGGGTGAAAGGGAAGGCTGTTCGCCCTCTACCTTGGCAATAATCGTCTTACCCAGTTTGTGAAACGTATTGGTGGTGATACCGCACTTACCCAGCCGGTGATCGATACGTTCCTGCATCTCCTTTGCCGCTTTGTTGGCGAAAGCCAGCATCAGAATATCCGCAGCCCGAGCCTGACCACTCGCCATCAAAAAACCTGCACGGCCTACCATGGTGCTGGTCTTGCCGGTACCGGCACCCGCCAACACCAGGTTGTTATCCTCATCCACGACACAGGCAACACGCTGGCGCTCGGTAAGCGGCTGGCTCTCTACCGTGTCGAAGAAGGCACTGTTGCGCGCCAGCTGCCGATCAACGTATTGCTTGCGCAGCTTTTCCCAGTCTGCTTGCTGCCATCGGGTAACCGCTGCCAGCCACTTGAATGGGCTGACATCTACATCGGTACACCAGTGGGGCTCAGGCACAAGCTGAAAACGCTGCAGGGCTTGCTCGGCCATAACCCTGGCCGCGTCCAGCCGGGATTGGCGGGGATACCCTTTGTTCAGCAGGGCCCGGATTTTACGAACGACCTGCTCTATCTCGGGCGCCAGTTTGCGTAACCAGTGCGCTCGCAGCCACTGAAATAGCCGTTCACCGTCAGCCTTGCGCAGGCCAGGGAATACCTTTTCGCCGCAGTCCGTTTGCAGCACCAGCCGGGAGAAAACGATTCCCTCCTGGAAGGTTGCCTCGTTAGCCAGCGACGTCGCTTCGATCAGGTAGTTCTCACCGCTCTTGGTCGTGACCGCTAACCCTTTGTCACCCAACGAGAAGGTGGCCGCTTGCGCGCCAAACAGGCGCATCAACCAGTGCGGGGCGACCTCTATCGATGAGGATTCAGCAGTCATAGTCAGCCTGTGAGCATGTGTCAGCGAGAGACACACTGAGCGCCTTGTCTATTCAAGCGAGCTCGACCTCTCAAGGCTGGTCGATTGGCCATCGTCATTGCGACCGACGATGCCGGTCATGCCTTCGTCGATGGAAATAACCGTGGTGGTGCGGTAGCCGCGGAAATGGGCGAGCTTGACGGACTTGAGGTGCATGTGGATTTCCTTATCTACAACTGGCCGGAGAAGGCTTTTTGGCTTAAAGATTCAAACAGCTGCTCTGATAAAGTTTTTTCATTCTTTGCACTCAACATGTCAATTCTTTCGACAACCTCGTCAAACTTTCCCTGCACATCCCTTGGCGGGAGCGGAATGTCAATTTGCAACAGGTCTGTTTTTGTTAAGCTCGGAATGGTTACGGCTTTATTTAGCTGTTCAAAATCAAAAAACTTACAGAACCAAAATAGATAATTATGACTTAGCGCTTCTCTTTTGGGTTCCAGCCCAAAAGCAGTATCAACATTCCAAAAGCGCTCTCTCATCAGAATCGGTGAATTAATATTTCCTTTTCTTCCAATGATTACGGAGTTAGCCTCCGTCAACCAATTATTCGCTTTCGCCATAAAGCCACCACTACCGCAAATTGGGTAGGCTCCAGCTTCATCTTCAACGGCTTTTTGGTTTTTTCCATTGACTATTTTCAGAACATTGCACCATTTCCTCATCTCCCACCCCTTCGGGTTGGTCACTGGGTCGCCGAACATGTCCAGAAACACAGCGCGGAGGAAGTCGTCGGCGAGCTGGATGGCTTGCTGGCGTTTGCGGCGGATGGCGTCAGCCTTGTCGAGGATGGCGGCGATACGCTTTTGTTCGGGCAGGGGTGGGAGGGGGACTACCATCTGCTTGATATGGCTTGGCCCAAAGTTTAGTTGCGCTGAACCTGTAATAAGCTTTTGGAGTTGCGTTTTAAAAAAGGATGTTTGTAAAAACCTTCTAAAATAGTCCAAATACAATACTTCTTCGTTTAGAGAGCGAAAGCGCATTGTGCTTGTATTCATACACAAAGGAAGATGCTCTTCTTCAGCGTATGCAATTTTACCCTCAAACTTATCTACAACCACACCAGAGCAGGCGATCAACAAGTCACCGGGCTCGACAAGGAAATGCTTGTACTTCCCAAATGCTTCAGAATCTGAAATATATCGATCCGTTTTACTTAGATCCAAGAAACCGCCATTAATATTACTGCCGTTTAGCAGCTTAACCCCAGATTCAGTATATTGATGCGTTCGAACACCTGGCCCCTCCTGAAAGAAGGCGACATGATCGATAGGAACAACCCTCCAATGATTAGGGAAGTCGTCTGCATTTAAACTCACAGCATCCCCTCCAACTCATCCAGGTCCGCAATGATCTCCCGCTCCAGCCCTTTCAGCCGTTGCAGTATCACCTTCGGGTCTTCGTACTCTTCCTGCTCATACACCACTTCCTTGTAGCGGTTGATGGAGAGGTCGTACTTGTTGGCGGCGATATCCTCGGCGGGCACGACAAAGGCCTTTTTGCGCTTGTCGCCAAACAGGGTATTGATGGTGCTGGCGCTGATATTGCCTTCGACCATCTGCCGGTATTTGTGCCATTGGGCGATGGCGTCAGGCAGGTCGTTGCTGCCCTCGCCTTTCAACTCGGTGCGCTTGTCGTCCAGCGAGTAGCCGTCGGCCTGCAGGTCGTAGAACCACACACGCTCGGTGCTGCCACCCTTGGTGAAAATGAGGATGGCGGTGCTGACACCGGCGTAGGGTTTGAACACGCCGCTGGGCAGGCTGACGATGCCTTCCAGCTGGTTGTTGTCGAGCAGCTCCTGGCGCAGTTGCTGGTGGGCCTTGGACGAGCCGAACAGCACGCCGTCCGGCACGATCACCGCGGCGCGGCCACCGAGCTTGAGCGAGCGCAGGATATGGGCGACGAACAGCAGCTCGGTCTTTTTGGTTTTCACCAGGCCAAGCACATCGGGGTTGGTGTTGGTTTCGTCCAGGCTGCCTTTGAACGGCGGGTTGGCCAGCACCACGTCGAAGAAGTTTTCTTCCTGGCGCGGGTAGTGCTCCTTGATGGATTTGCTCAGGGAGTCCTGGTAGCGGATGTTCGCGCCGTTCACGCCGTGGAGCATCATGTTCATGCTGGAGACGCGCAGCATGGTGGTGTCGAAGTCGAAGCCCCAGAACATCTGGCTGTTGATGTGCTGGCGGTAGGGTTCGAGCAGGTCGCCGGAGTAATGCAGGTTGCCGTCTTCGTCGGTGAAGGTGCCTTCCGGGCTGGAATGCACGCGGTTAAGGTATTCCATGGTGCGGGCGAGAAAGCCGGCGGTGCCGCAGGCCGGGTCGCAGATCACCTCGGTAGGCTGCGGGGCGATCAGCTCAATCATGGCATCGATGATATGTCGCGGCGTGCGGAACTGGCCGTTGATGCCGGCGGTGGTGAGTTTGCTCAGCAGGTACTCGTAGATATCGCCCTTTACGTCGCTCTGGGTCAGCGGCAGGTCGTTGACCATCTCCACGGCGGAGGTGAGCACGGACTCGTTCTTGATCTCCAGATCGGCGTCCTGCATGTATTCGCCGATGTGGCCGAGCGCTTCCAGCGCACTGCCGTCCTCACCCAGGCCATCGACCGCATCGGACTTTCGGCCCAGCTTGGCGAAGTAGGGGTAAACGTTCTGCTTGAGGTGCTTGTGCAGCTCCCGGCCGCTCATGTTGCGGAAGTTCTTCCAGCGCAGCAGTTGGCCTTCCGGGGTATTGGGGAACAGGCGGTCGAAGGGCTTGCCGGTGCGGTTGGCTTTGCGCTCGGCCACGTCTTCCTGCATGTCGAGCATGCGGGCGAACATCAGGTAGCTGATCTGTTCGATCACGGTCAGCGGGTTGGTGATGCCGCCGGTCCAGAATTTTTCCCAGAGCTTGTCGATATCGTTGCGGATTTTGCCGGTGAGCATTCAGTGGTCTCGATCTATAGGTTGTGCGGCCATCAGGCGGGTGTGCCGGGCTGGTCGGGGTTCTTCAAAAAGGGTTTAAGCACGGCCACCAACTCGGTGACATCGGCGGGGGCGAACACGCCGTCGATGCCTTCGTGGGAAATGCTGGAAAACGGCGCGTCGTAGAGTGTTTCAATCACGATGCTGCCGTGCTGGGCGATGTAGTTTTTCAGCAGATTCATAAAGCGCACCTGCTGGGCGGTCAGGCTTGGGTGCGCATGGAGGAACTGCTTGAAGTGTTCCTCGATGGCGTGTGCATCCAGGCCAATAATCTCGCGCACGGTGAGGTGCAGTTGATCCGCTGTGCGACCGTAGAACTCGTTGAGCACCTCCAGGCTGACGCCGGGGTGGCTGGTGAGGATGGTCGAGGTCAGGGTTTTCAGCTCGCTCTCGGCAATGGGCTCGCCCTTGTGGATTTTTTGCAGGGTCGGGTTGGCGGCGAGCATGCCGGCAAGGATGTCCTTGAGGCGGCGGCGGTAGATCATGGCCTCGCTGGCACCGTTGATATAAACCGCGCGTTCGTCACCCAGCAGGTTGCCATCCTTGGTTTTGGTGGTTCCTATGCCATCAACCGGCCCGGTGCCGGTCTGACGATATTTCATGATGCCGCGCAGTTCCTGGCGGGCGTTTTCCAGCTTGTCGATGCCCGGCTGCAGCCAGAAGTCGGCGCTGCGTACTTCGGCGATCAGGGCATCCTTCTGGCGGACGGCCTGGATATTCACGGCGAGCTTGTCCAACTCGGCCAGCAGGGCAATTTTTCCGTCCTCGAAGCAGGTGGCCTGCTCGACCAGGCAGCACTGAATACCGGCGATCAGCTTATCCAGCGCAGTGGCGTGTTTGTCGCGCAGCACGCGGGCCGACATCAACGGGGCAATGGTGTTGGCCAGCAGGTGTTGGGTTTTGCCATCGAACTGTTGCAGCTGCTGGGTTTGTTGCAACTGGTGCACGGCGCGCAGTTCACGCTTTACCGCCACGCTGGTGTCGGGCAAGTCGTTAATGTCAGCACGCAACAGGGCAATGGCGGCATCAAAGGCGGCGGCATGGTTATGACGCAGGGCGGCCTGGGCCAGCGCCAGGCGGGCTTCGAAGGTGGTTTGCAGCAGGGATTTGCTGCCGGTGTCTTCCGGCTCCTGATACTCCTGCTCGAAGAAATCGAAATTGCCGTAGTGGTCGAAAATCAGGAACTCGGTTTTGTCTTTACCGGGGCCAAACAGGTTGGGGCGCAGGCGTGTGCCGCGGCCGATCATCTGCCAGAACTTGACCCAGGATTTGACCGGCTTGGCGAACACCAGGTTGACCACTTCGGGTACGTCGATGCCGGTGTCGAGCATGTCGACCGAAATGGCGATACGGAAGTCGTTGTCCGGCTTTTTGAATTCCTTGATCAGGGTGTCCACATGCGGGATGGCGTTGTGGATGACCTTGCAGACCTTGGTGCCGTACTGCGGGTAGAGCTTGCAGAAGAGCTTTTCCAGGTGCTCGGCGTGGTCCTGACGCTGGGCGAAGACGATGGTTTTGCCGACCAGTGAGCCGGTCTCATCCTTGATGCCGTTGTTGATCAGGTTTTCCAGGATGATGCGGTCGGTGTCTTCGCTGAAGATTTTGCGGCCGATGTCCTTGCCGGCGATGGTGGTGCGCTTGGCCTCCTCCTCGCCGAGGTCCTCTTCGAGCTGGCGCTTCTGCTCGTCGCTGAGGTCGTTGTAGTGGATGCCGTCGCGTAGGAAGTCCGTGGTGAGGTCCTTCACGCGGAATGGCACCAGATACGGCGGCTCATT
>DGLA01000001.1:277868-278724 GCA_002387205.1 Stutzerimonas stutzeri
ATGTAGATGCGCGCGGTCTGGTCGACCTTGCCGGTTTCGCCGATCACACAGCGCGGCTCGCTGGGCAGGTTCTGCTTGAAGGCGTCATCGGCCTGCACGCGCAGCTCTTTGCGGTCGCAGAGGAACAGCACGCGTTTGGCCCAGCCGGTGCGCAGCAGCAACTCAGCCAGGGCGATGGCCACGCGGGTTTTGCCGGTGCCCGTGGCCTGGATGATCAGGGCTTTGCGGCGCTGCTGCTGGAAGTGCGCGGCGACGGTTTTGATCGCTTCGATCTGGTAGGGGCGGTCGGCAATGCTCAGCTCTGGGTTGTGTTTCTCCAGCGTGGGGACGCGATACTGGCGCTGATAGGCGAGGTATTCCAGGCTGTCCTTGCTGTAGAGGCCATAGACCGGGCGATAGGTGTTGTACTGCTTGTCGTCCCAGATAAAGGTTTCGTAGCCGTTGCTGTAGAAAATCACCGGGCGCTGCATGCCCATGCGCTCGAAGCCGTCGGCGTACATTCGGGCCTGTTCGCGCCCGGCTTGCAGGCTGACATTGCCGGATTTCTTGGCCTCGATCACGGCCAGGGGCTGACCGTTGTCGCCCCATAGCACGTAGTCCGCACGGCCCTTGCCGGAAACGTTGCCGGGGAAGTCGACCTCGACTTCCTGGCCGACCTGCGCGGGATTGCTGACATCCCAACCGGCTTGCAGGAGCATGGCGTCGATCAGCAATGCGCGGGTTTTGGCTTCGTTCCACTGCAGGCTGTCGGCCACCTGCTGGCTCTGCTGCTGACGCTTTTGCTGGTCAGGCTTGGCAGGCGGGTCGACTTTGTCGAGGTGGCGGGTGCGCTCCTGCTCCAGCTTGTCCATCACGC
>DGLA01000004.1:0-8161 GCA_002387205.1 Stutzerimonas stutzeri
CGTAAGCGGCACTGCCGAGCAGGGCGCCGTAGTCCCCGCCGACCCGGCCAATCTAGCCGCCGCTGACGGCGAAACCACCACAGCCTACCAGTGGCAAGGCAAGGTCGAGGGAGAGTGGATTGACATTGGCGGTGAGACAGCTGCCCAGTTGGTTCTGCCAAACGCCCAACTGGTAGTCGGGATGGAAGTCCGCGTCGTAGCGACCACCACCGATTCGCTGGGCGGCACCACCGTGTTTACCGGAGAAGCCCAGACCGTTGCCAACGTCGATGATGCCGCCACCGGCGAGCTGACCGTGAGCGGCACTGCCGAGCAAGGCGCCGTACTCACTGCTGAACTGGCCAATGTAGTCGACGCTGACGGCGAAACCACCACAGCCTACCAGTGGCAAGTGCAAGTTGAAGGCGAGTGGACCGATATCGACGGCGCGACCGCCGCTACGTTCGCCATACCTGACGACCAGAGCTTGGTCGGCCAGAGCGTCCGCGTTGTAGCGAGCACCACCGATGCGCTGAACGGCACCACCGAGTTCACCGGCGAAGCGCAGACCATTATCAACGTCAATGACGCACCGACGCTGGCCAATGCCATCGCCGACCAGAGCGCGACCCAGGGTCAGCCCTTCAGCTTCACGGTCCCGGCCAATACGTTCGCCGATGCCGATGGCGAAACCCTGAGCTACACCGCCGCGCTGGTCGATACCAGCGGCGAGCTGGTTGGCGATGGCTCTCTGCCGAGCTGGCTCAGCTTCGACGCCGAAACGGGTACCTTCAGCGGTACGCCGGCTGACGGCGACGTGGGCGTGGTTAACGTCATGGTCACCGCTACCGACGGCAGCAGCGAGTCCGTCAGCGACATCTTCAGCCTGACCCAAATCGATGAGACCGCGCCTGAAGTACCTGGCGTGTCCTTGCTGGAAACCGACGACACCGGCTTCGCTGGCGACCTGGTCACCAACAAGACGGCCGTTACCCTGAATGTCGGCGGTATTGAAGCAGGCGGTCGCGCCTGGCTCGACAAGGATGGCAACGGTACCTACGACGCTGGCGTCGACAGGCTCGCCGTAGACGGTGCCATCAGCGTCAATAACCTGGTGATCGGCGGCAATACGCTCAAGGTGATCAGCGAAGACGCTTCTGGCAACACCAGCAGCAGCACCATCACCGTAGTGCGTGACACCGCCGCGCCGAACCGCGATGTTGAAACCCCGATCAGCGTAACCAGCGAGAAAGACGGCACTTACAGCGAAGGTGACACCATTACCGTGATGTTCGGTGAGGTTGTCCACGTCGAAACCCTGACAAGTGGTTCGATCACGGTTGCCAACGGCCATCTCCTCGGCGATGGCGCTCAGCTCGTTGCCGTATCGCCTGATGCAAATGGCTATTCGAATACCTTCCAGATCGTTCTCGGGACCGGGACCACGCTGGTTGCGGCTGACACTATCAGCTTCGCCAGCGGCGATGTCGTGGATATCGCCGGCAACATGGCCATCGGCAGTGTCGCCTTCACCCTGCCGGCCATCGCTGACGAAATCGATCCGGTCTTCACCTCCGAGGCGACAGCCGCGGCCGATGAGAACCAGAACGTGCTGTACACCGCGGCCGCCACCGATGCGACCGGTGTCACCTACAGCCTGCAGTCGGGCAACGAGGATGACGCCAGCCTGCTGAACATCGACGGTATGACCGGCGTGGTCACCCTGAAGGACGGCAATCTCAACTACGAAGGTGATCCTGCTAAGACCAGCTACAGCTTCACCGTTGTGGCGACCGATGCGTCCAGCAACCAAACCACCCAGGCTGTCACGGTCAGCGTCAGCGACCTGGATGAAGTGGCGCCGGCGTTCACATCGGGTGACACAGCCACGATTGCTGAAAACAGCAACCCTGACGGTGACACAGTTGTCTATACCGCGCAGGCCACGGATCTGGTCGAGTCAAGCGGTGCGGTCACCTTCAGTCTGAAAGCTGACAACAATGACGACGCGGCCAGCTTCAGCATTAATGCGCAAACGGGTGAAGTTACCCTGACCGTAAACCCGGACTTCGAAACCAAGCCCACCTACAGCTTCACCGTAGTAGCGACCGACGGGACCAACTCGTCTGAGCAGACCGTGACGCTGGCCATCACCGACGTCGACGACACGGCACCTGCGAAGCCGGTGATCGCGCTCGTTGCGGATACGGGGGTGAACGAAGCGGCTGGCGCCGAGATCAGTTCGAATGCAGCCATCGAACTGAGCAATCACGAGTCCGGCGCGACCATCGAGTACAGCCTGGATGGTGGTCAGAACTGGCTTGACGCGCAGGGGTACGCCTTGGCGACCGCCAGCGATGGCGAGTACAGCGTTGTCGTTCGGCAGACCGACGCAGCGAGCAATATCTCCGAAGTGTCCGATGCGCTGACCTTTACCCGCGATACCACCGGGGCGACGAGCGCGGCGGAGAGCCCGATTGTCGCTAGCGGGGCGACGGCAGTCGCCGGTGTCTATCAGGCGGGCAGCCAGTTCACACTGACCTTCAGCGAAGCGGTTTACGATGTCGCTATTCAGAATTTCATCGATAACATCCCCGATGCTGCGGTGATTTTTGGTACCGGTTATTCGATCCAGGGCGTCGCTCCTGTAAATGGCTATGCGAGCAGCTTTACCCTGACGCTGGGAACGACTCCGACTCTGCGCGAAGGCGACCTGGTGTCCTTCACTAGCGGCAATGTCCTTGACATTGCCGGCAACGCGGCAACGGATAGCGTTAGCTTCGAAATGCCCGATGTCACTCCGCCGACCTTCTCGTCGTCCTCTGTCGCCGATGGCGGTAGCAGCACTTCGCTCGATGGCAGCATCGACCTGACCTTCGGTGAGGCAATTTCTGCCGAGCAGTCCAACTTCGATAGCGTCACGCTGCTGGATGGCAATAGCAATGCGGTTGAGGTGACGGTAACGGTCGACGAGAACGATCCGACGATCGTGCATATCACCCCGGTTGCGCCGCTGGATCTGGCCGGCGAGTACACCCTGAGCTGGGGCGCCGATGCCTTTGCCGATGCGACCGGCAATGCGGCGGCGGCCAGTGCTGGCGATGGTATTCAGTTCAGCGCCAGCGGCGATTACACCGGCACCGTAGCGGAAGTCAACGCGCTCACACCTGAGCAGATGGACGCCGCCACCAGCCTGACCGTGCAGGACTCGGCTGCAAACCTCAGCAGTGCCGACTTCACCGCCGGCAACCTGGCCTTCGCCGTGCCTGGCGCGGCGGAGCGGACCATCACCATTGACACCAACGATGTGGCGAATGCGGGAACGGCTGGGCGCTATGTCACCGTCACCGTAGGTAATCTGGCCCCTGTCAGCGTTGCGATCGGTCAGGGCTCCAGCGCTGACGAGGTTGCCCAGGCCATTGCCGACGCCCTGATCGGCCTCGACGGTGGCGATAACCTGGATGGCTCTACCGTCACGGTCAGCAACGGCGTTGTGACGCTGGCGGCTAGCCTCGACCTCGGTAAGGCCGCTATCAGCGTGGAATATGCTGAGGTAGTGAGCGGCGGTCTGATTGCTGGCACGACTTCCGGCGCTGATGCCCCATGGGGTGCTGGTAGTGAAACGAATGCTCGGGTCATCCACATTGACGACATCGACATAGTGGCCGGTCATACGGTGACGATCTCTGTCCCAACCCTTGGAGCCCCGGTTTCTGTAACCATCGGCGTCGGCATGACGAGCAACGATGTGGCGTTGGCCCTAGAGGCGGCATTCGAGAATGCTTTCCTGCTCGATCCAGCGGCGATAAGCGTACTCAATGGTGAGATCACCCTGAATAGCAGCATTGGTGCTGGTAACGACGACATTCCCGTGTCCTTCAACGGGACGACTTCAGGTGCTGCAGTCGGGAACACCGCCTCGACCGCCAACACCGTTGACCCCACGTCGAAGATCGGCACCATCACCCTGGCCGATGGCGAAACCGCCAATGCCTACCTGCAGATCGCCGATCTCGCCGGCCGCACGCTGGTGCTGGACAATGATGGTGTCACCGGGCTGTTCGTGGTGCAGGACAGCGTCACTGCGCTCAACGGTCACTTGATTGATCTACTCGGCATTACCGGTATCGATAGCGTCGAAGTCAGCGACACGCCCGCGGCCATCTTCACGGGTGACGTTCTGTCGACTGATTTCTTGGCCGTACAGGCGCAGTACCCCCTTGCTGGTGTGACTGTGACCACCGACCCGATCAACCTCGCTCAGGTGCAGGCGCTGTCTGCCGCGACGCAAGACGAGGCAAACGGGGGTACGCCTTCGGCGCTGACCTACAACATCACCGATAGCGCAGCCCAGCTGCTGGCCGCCGATGAGTCCGCTGTAGAGCTGATCAACGCCGCTGGCGATGCCGATGTCTCCGATGAGAACGTTGGCGCGCTGACCTACGAGCAACTGACGGCTCTCTACAGCCTGATCGACGAAAACAGCGAAGGCCACGATCAGACGTTGACCTACAGCCTCACTGCCAGCAGTGCTCAGGTGTTCGCAGGCAATGAGCTGGCCACAGGCGACATCCTCGCTGACTACCTGCCGAACGCGTCCAGCATCACGGTGGAAGGTGCGACGGTTGCTGCCATCGAAGCCATAGCAGGGGATGTCGGTATTGCCGAGGTCCAGACCATCGACGTCACGCCAGCTAATGGCGGCGAATACCGCCTGACTGTCGGTGCCACCACGCTGCGTACCGACGTGCTCGACGATGATGCCACCCTCGAGGAGCTGGTCGCGGCGCTGCAGCAGTCCGGGAACTACGGCGCTGCCGGCTTCACCATCGCTGCCGGCGATGACAACGGCCGTCAATTCCTTGAGCTAACCTGGACCGCCACGGGCGCCCAGGCTGAACTGGCACAGCTGACCACCCTTAACTCGCTCAACCTGGTACAAGCTGAAGCGTTGCAGGCCAAGGTGGCCGAGGCTGGAGACGACCTGACCACGGCCGTATACGACCTCAAGCTCACCGCCGCCGAACTGACCGCAGCCTATGACGATGTCGATAAGCGAGTTCTGCTCAACGGTGCGCGTGATATCACCGTCACCGACAGCATGACGGTCGAGCAGGCGGGTTACTTCACCAATATTGCCAATGGCGGTATGGCGATCTTCGATATCACCGACACGGCGGCGAACCTGGCCAGCGCTTCGGCAATCATCGAGGGTGCTCGGGATCTGGAATCGACGACTATCGCCAATGCCAGCCAGGCCCAGGCAATCTACGCCGATCGTGGTGATTCCGGCACGCTTGCCTACAGCGTCACCGATTCCATTAGCAATCTGGTCGGTGCCAGTGCAGGTGCCATGAGCGCGGCGGGCGATATCGTCTCGACGGGCTATTGGACATCGGTTTCGCAGGCGCAAACGGTTCTCGGCTTCGATAACGCCGGCTATGTCGAGTTTCAAGGCGTCATTCAGGATGGTGTTGTCAGTCTCAATGCTTTCATCGATGCCAACGGTGCTGGCGAAGAAGGCGAAACGGAGGGCCTGCGTCCTTACACCTACTACGTGCGCGACTCGGCTGCGAACATCAGTGCCGCCGCTGCAGATGCTGGTGAGTCTTCTACTACGACTCAGCACGTGCTACTCGATGCCGATCAGATCATCGTCAATGGTACTGCGACGTATGACCAAGCAGCCGTGTTGGTCAACAACCTCCATACCGCCGAGCCGAGTCTGCTGACCGATGACAAGGTGAGCTACAGCATCAGCGATACGGTGGCCAACCTGGGCAATGATCGCAATTGGCTGAACGGCGACGCTGCGGCGAACGATTTCAACCGCGCCACCAGCTTCGTCGATTATCTATATGTCAACGACAGCGCGTCGAATATCGCCGCGGCGCAGAACGCCAATGGCGTGATTGATGGCGGCGATCGCGAGGTCTTCCAGCGTATGGATCAGGTCGGCTACGGCGGTATTACCGCCAGCGGTTCCGACGGCAACCAGACCATTGCCGGTTCCAAGTGGAGCGACAACCTGAATGGTGGTGAAGGCAACGACACCCTGTTCGGTAACGCGGGCAACGATACCCTGATTGGAGGGAACGGTAACGACACCCTTTATGGGGGCGACGGCCGCGACACCATTTACGCGGGTACCGGTGCAGGTATGGGTACCGGGACGAGCGACGCCGGTATTTCCAACTGGGTCTCTGGTGGCAATGGAGGTGATAACCTGATCGGCAGCGGTACGACTGGTTTCTATGATCGTGATCAGTTTATCTATGCCGGCAGCACCAAGGCTGCGCTGGTTGCCGAGTCGGGAACCTTCACGACAACTCGCGACTACATAAGCAACATGGGTTACGGCGATTCCATCGAGTTCTCCAGCGTGGACAACAGTAATATCTTCTTCCAGGGCACGTCCAACAACGTGGCCAACGCAGTGGAAGCAGGTACGCTGGCATTGGCGGTCAGCTATGACCGCAATGTGCAAGTCGCCAACTGGAATGACTCGGGCCTGGTGACTGCAACGAAGGTGAACATCGACATTGCCAACGCTACAACAGGCCAGTTCGACGGTGTTGCCGATATGAGCATCATCATTGTCGGAACGAACATGGACATTAACTGGGACGGTAATTCGCTGGTTTACGGCGCCTGAACCGTGAGGGCATGGACGCCCAAAGAAAGCCGGCCCGTGAGGGCCGGCTTGCCTTAGAGCAGATCCGCTGCGAACCTGAACCCCACCTTTCGGTGGGGTTTTTTATTTCCGTAGAATCATTTCACGGCGGCACATACTGACCCGTCATGCTGCCAGCTGTAATGATCGAAAGGAATGTCGACATTCTTGCTTTCCGGCCTGAGGCGTTCGCCTGCCAGGCTGTCCGGTCGGAGCTGTGCTCTGTTCGCTGGCGTGGCCCGCTCCTACACATAACCAGCGATCAATACCCTTGGCTCAGTAGAGCTTCTAGCTCAACGAGCCTTTGCCGAGCATCGCTTGTTGATGCTCGGCATGGGCCCGGCGAAGCATCGCTGGAGATGCAAGCAGGCTGCGCTACTGTCGAGCTGAATCGCGCCGTCAGCCCATCATATTTGGCTGAATCAATACCTGCCTAGGGGCTGCGCCGGGCGTGGCCCATGTCTTCAAACCCCTCATTTCTCACGGATCTGCGTGAGCGTTGCTGGCGCCGCGCCGCTGTTCTTGGCTGCTGGCGACACGAGGCGGTTCCGCCGTATCCGGACTGTTCGTCGGTTTTCTGCAGTATCTGACGCGCTGCACCGCAGTTGGAGGATCTCGCTTGTCCATTTTGTGTATGCCTGTCGTGGGCGGGCGTGCGTTTTGCCGACAAGCTGGAGGCGCTCTAGGTTCAGTCATGTAGTCGATTCCGTGCTCTTCAGTAAATCCACTGCCTTGAAAGGGTTTGTTTTATGCCAATCGCAAACAATATGCAGGTTGCGGGACTTTATAGCGCTGTGTTCAACAGGGCCCCTGACCAGCAGGGCCTCAATTTCTGGGTGACGCAGCTTGAAGCGGGTGCGCCTCTCGCTGCAGTAGCAGAAGGGTTCGCTAATCATCCGGTCTTTGCAGAAACCTACGCTGACCTGACTAACGCTCAGTTTGCCGAGCAGCTTTACGTCAACGTGTTGGGCTCGGCAGGGGACGCGGAGGGCGTGCAGTATTGGACTGACCGCCTGGATTCTGGTGAGAACATAGGTTCGGTCGTGGCTTCGTTCGTTCAAGGCGCCATGGATATTGACCTGGACGCGTTGCTCCAGGGAGGGGAACTCTCTCAGGAAGATTACGACGCTGCGTTGGTCCGCCAGGCAACGCTCACCAACAAAGCCGAAGTGGGCGTCTACTACGCTGAGACCTTTGGCGAGGCCTCCAACCTTGATCCTTCCACAGACACCACGACTCGGGCTGGGCTTGAAGCTGATCCGCTTTACATCGCGTCTCAAGCAGCCATCGCTACCGTAGCCGCCGATCAGGCTACTGTTTTGTCTCGCAAGCAGGACATCGATTCGGCTGGCGCGCCAACCGACCTTGAGGTTCCAGCTAATCCTGGTGAGCCGGGCACTCCCGAGGAGCCGGGCACTCCTGAGGAGCCGGGCACTCCCGAGGAGCCGGGCACTCCCGAGGAGCCGGGCACCCCCGAGGAGCCGACTACCCCCGAGGAGCCGACTACCC
>DGLA01000004.1:8285-29984 GCA_002387205.1 Stutzerimonas stutzeri
CGACCACTCCCGAGGAGCCGACCACTCCCGAGGAGCCGACTACCCCTGAGGAGCCGACTACCCCTGAGGAGCCGACGCCTACAACGCCGTCGCCCACGCAGGTTACTGTCAATAACGGTGACTTTGTGGATGCGGCTGACGAAAGTGAACAGTTCGTTATCGCCTTTACGCAGGGGGCTGCGGCTATAACAGGCCTGTCGACTAGCGATACCCTGGACTTCAGCGCGCTGGGTAGCGTTTCGCTGGTTGAAAGCTTCACCGCGAACCAGACGACCGGTGATCAGGTATTCGAGGCCGTTTTTGACGTTGATACCGATACGCTGCAGGTAGACGCTGACGAAAGCGGTACTTTCGAAGCCGACAGCGATATCGCCATCGCCCTGACTGGCGTCACCGACTTCACTCAGGACATGATCGTCTAACCCCTGCTGCGTCGTGTGGCCGCGCCTGGCAGGTTCGGTCACGCGGACTGCAGGCCTTCGATTATCGAAGTGATGCGATGTAAACCCGGACGCCCTGTTCTTTTTTGAGAGCAGGGCGTCTGTGTTTCAAACCGTAATTCACGCCAGAGGCTGCATCTGGTGGCTATGGAGTGGTACTTCGGCATGGGCGTGTAGCCGCTTGTCGCATCGTATTTCCGATACGCTGGGGCACGATCGGTGAAACGGCGGGCCTTCAGGAAGGCAGGCTTGGGCGGCATGGTATCAGGCGGCAGGTTCGCCTATGCCAGAGGATGACCCACCGTAAAAGCGAGCCATGCCCGCGGAACGATGACGGAGCGCCATACCCTTTCACGGGCATGGCCCGTTCTTACAAAGGCAGGCGAGCCGCACATCCGTAGGAGCGGGCCACGCCCGCGAACAAAACATCATGCGCTTGTGCCCCTTCACGGGCACGGCCCGTTCCTGCAATGGCAGGCGAGCCGCGCCCGCGAACCAACATCATGCGTCTGCGCCCCTTCACGGGTACGGCCGTTCAACAAAAGCAGGCGGGCCGCACATCCGTAGGAGCGGGCCATGCCCGCGAACCAACATCATGCGCTTGTGCCCCTTCACGGGCACGGCCCGTTCCTGCATGGCAGGCGAGCCGCGCATCCGTAGGAGCGGGCCACGCCCGCGAACGAAGCAACAACCAGGCGTGCGCCTATCCGCGAAAATGCCTACCTGCCCGTTTTGCTGATCCGGGTTGGCGTACGTCTGCGGGCGTTGCATCATCGCCGGAGCGATTCGATAATGCCGAGCTTTGCCATTGATGGCTTCTCGGAGTTTTTATGTTCACTCCCGTAATCCTCGCAGGGGGCAACGGCTCGCGTTTGTGGCCTTTGTCTCGTCAGCAGCTGCCCAAGCAGTTTCTTGCTCTGGATGGGCAAGGGCGCGGCACGATGTTTCAGCGCACCTTGGCACGGCTCGATGGCCTTGAGCATTCATCGCCGCTTGTTGTCAGCAACGAGCAGCACCGTTTCGTGGTGGCTGAGCAGTTGCGAATTGCTGGTCGGGCGAGTGGGAAGATCATACTGGAGCCGCTGGGGCGCAATACGGCGCCCGCTATCGCCATGGCTGCGTTGCAGGCTTGTCGAGAAGGCGATGACCCGGTGCTGTTGATTCTGGCTGCTGATCATCACATTCCAGATCAGTGCGCGTTCCAGGCGGCAGTCGCCTCGGCAGCTGTCCATGCAGATGCAGGACGGCTTGTTACTTTCGGAATTACGCCGACTCACCCGGAGACCGGTTTCGGCTATATCCAGTGCGGCGAGCCATTGGGCGAAACGGGTAGCGCCATTGCCGCATTCAAGGAGAAGCCCTCTGCCGAACTGGCGCATGAATATCTTGAGTCCGGCCGCTATCTCTGGAACAGCGGCATGTTCATGTTTCGCGCTTCCAGGTTTCTTGAGGAGCTGCAGCGGTTGCGCCCCGATATTCTCGAGGCATGCCGCGTTGCATTGAAGCACGCGCAGGAAGACAACTACTTCTTGCATGTTCCGGCCGAGCAGTTTGCCCTCTGCGCTGACGAGTCAGTCGACTATGCGGTCATGGAGCACACCGATGCTGGAGTGGTGGTGCCGCTGGATGCGGGCTGGAACGATCTGGGTAGCTGGGCCGCGATTCTTGATGTGAGCGAGCAGGACCAGGATGGCAACAGCCTTCAGGGTGATGTCATGACCGTCGATACCCACAACAGTCTCGTACAGTCGCATCACCGCCTGGTCACGACGGTGGGTGTCGAGGGGCTGGTGGTTATCGAAACCAAGGATGCGGTGCTGGTGACGCGTAAGGACCAGTGCCAGCAGGTCAAGAAGATAGTCCAGCGCTTGCAGGCCGAGCAGCGTGACGAGTTCGTCGCTCATCCTCTCGTCAGCAGGCCTTGGGGGCATTACGACACGATAGACAAGGGTGATCGCTATCAGGTCAAGCGCATCACGGTGCTGCCTGGCGAGTGCTTGTCGCTGCAGCTGCACTACCATCGGGCCGAGCACTGGATCGTGGTGTCCGGGACAGCCAGGGTTGTATGCGGTGACAAGGAACTGATCCTTTCAGAAAACCAGTCCACGTACATCCCGCTTGGAACCAGGCATTCGCTGTCCAACCCCGGCAAGGTGCCGCTGGAGCTTATCGAGGTTCAGTCCGGGGCGTATCTCGGGGAAGATGACATCGTCCGCTTCGAGGACCGTTATGGGCGGGTGAAGCCGTGATCGCGGCCTGTTCAGCAAATCAGGAGGCCTCTCGCAGTGTTCCGGCGGGCCTCCCTCCAGCAGGGTCTGAAAAAAATGGGCTGGTCCGCCGACGGCATGACGTGCCGTCGTTGCAGGCGTGATCAGTCGGCCAGCGCCTCCTCGCGCTCCCAGCAGCGTAGCGTCAGTTCGGCTTGGTCGATCGCTTGAGCCAGGTGATGAAGGCACATTTCGATGGCCTGGTTGCGCTGGTTTTCGCTGAGCCATTCTGTGTTTGAAAGGGTCTCGATGATGTCCAAATGGCTGTTTTCGCTGACCAGCATGCCGTGGCGAACGATCAGGATCTGGCCGTCAAGGGACAGGCGAACCGGGTCGCGCCCTTCGAGTGATGCGCCAGCTGCTAGCAAGGTGTCGATATGTGCGCCAAGGGCGTAAAGCTGGCGCCTTTCGCTTGAGTCCTGGGTCATGAGGGAGTGCCTTCCATGGAAAGGGAACAGTTTGAATGACGTTGTCTTGGCTGAAAAGGTGGTGATCGCAATTTGATTGCGTCGGGCTGTCGCATCGGTTGGCCTTGAAGCAATCCCGATCGGATTGCCATGGCAGTTCCCGGCGCCGAAAGCGGGTGTCGTCCGATCGAAACCGAGCACGCCGGGTGGGTAATGCGTAGAATTCGCCGCCAGGCAGCTATGGACAGCTGCGTATGTCGAAGAGACTTGAGCGTGAAACAGAAGATTCTTGTCACTGGCGGGACCGGCTTCGTAGGGGGGGCGTTGCTGAAGCGTCTCGTTACCCGCCCTGATCTGCAGGTTCTGGCCTGGATACGTCGTGTGGACTCGATTTTGCCGGTCGGCGTGGTGCCCGTACCCGTTTCGCTCAATCGAACCTTTGCGGCGGGCACGCAGATCGAGGGTGTCGACACTGTCATTCATTGTGCCGCGCGGGTACACGTCATGACGGACAAGGCTGCGGATCCTCTCGCGGAGTTTCGCAGGGTCAATGTCGAGGGGACGCTGGCGCTGGCACGCAGTGCCGTCGCTTCCGGTGCGCGGCGGTTCATCTTCATCAGTTCGATAAAGGTCAACGGCGAATCCACGGCGCCTGGCAGACCGTTCACCGCCGACGATACGCCTCAGCCCGCTGACCCCTATGCATTATCCAAACTTGAGGCTGAAATCGGGTTGCGGGCGCTTGCTGACGAGACTGGGCTGCAGGTCGTCATCATTCGTACGCCGCTGGTGTATGGGCCTGGAGTGAAGGGCAATTTCCTCGAGATGATGCGCTGGTTGGCCGCCGGTATCCCGTTGCCACTTGGTGCGGTAGACAATCAGCGGAGTCTCGTTGCGCTGGATAATCTGGTCGACCTTATCGTGACCTGTATCGACCACCCGGCTGCCGCGAACGGAGTCTTGCTCGCCGGTGATGGCGAGGATCTCTCTACCTCCGATCTCCTGCGTCGCCTGGCTTCGGCGCTGGGCAAGCCCGTGCGGCTACTGCCTGTGCCTGTTGCCGTTCTGGATAAAGTGGCCGGGTTGCTTGGCAAGCGTGCCGCTTATGCGCGTCTTTGTGGTTCGCTTCAGGTCGATATCGGCAAGACGCGCAGATTGCTGGGGTGGTCCCCGCCGGTTGGCGTGGATGAAGCCTTGCACGTTACCGCAACGGACTACCAACGGCGGCAGGTTCCGTGATCTGGCTGACGTTTGCGCTTGCCGCCTTGTCTTCCTTTGTATTGACCGGCGCTTTGCGTGGCTATGCGCTGAAGCGCAGCTTGCTCGATACGCCCAATAGTCGCAGTTCGCATACGGTGCCTACCCCAAGGGGAGGCGGCATGGCGATTGTCGCTGTGTTTCTGGGCTTGCTCCTTGCGCTGTGGTGGTGGGGGGCGGTAGGCGAGGTCATGGCGATCGCCCTGCTTGGCGCGGGGGGCGGCGTAGCGGCGCTCGGGTTCGCTGATGACCATGGTCACATTGCTGCGCGCTGGCGCTTGCTTGGTCACTTTGTCGCGGCAGCCTGGGCACTGTTCTGGCTCGGCGGGCTGCCTGCTGTCGTTGTATTTGGTGTGGCGTTCGACCTGGGATGGCCTGGAGATGCCCTGGCGCTGCTGTTTCTGGTCTGGCTGCTCAACCTCTACAATTTCATGGATGGCATTGATGGCATTGCAGCGGTTCAGGCCATCTGTGCGTGCCTGGGCAGCGTGCTCTGTTATGCGGTTGTGTCCGGCGATTTCTCGGCCGCAGGTGGAGCCCCCGAAGTGCTGCTGGCTTGCGCGGTGGTCGGCTTTTTGTGCTGGAACTTCCCTCGGGCGCGGATATTCATGGGGGATGCCGGCAGTGGGTTTCTTGGAATCGTCATCGGTATTCTCGCGCTCAATGCTGCGCTTGATGAGCCCCGTTTGCTCTGGTGCTGGCTGATTCTGCTCGGTGTGTTTGTCGTAGATGCAACTTTCACCTTGCTGCGTCGTCTGCTGCGTGGCGAAGCGGTTTATCAGGCACATCGCAGCCATGCGTATCAGGCCGCTGCGCGTCGGTTCGGGCGGCACGTTCCGGTGACCTCGTCGGTCGCGCTTATCGACCTGTGCTGGCTTTTGCCCTGGGCGCTCGGGGTGGCAGCCGGTCGAGTCGATGGGGCCGTGGCGTTGTTAATCTCCTATCTGCCATTGCTGGGCTTGTGCTTCTGGCTCCGGGCAGGTGCGGCGGAGCGTGTTTGAGGCGCTTGTCGCGGGCATGGCCCGCTCCTACGGCGGATGGTGCTTTGTAGGAGCGGGCCGCGCCCGCGAAGGTGATGTGAAGTCCTGCGATGTTCGCGGGCATGGCCCGCTCCTACGGTGGATGGTGCTTTGTAGGAGCGGGCCGCGCCCGCAAAGGTGATGTGAAGTCCTGCAATGTTCGCCGGCATGGCCCGCTCCTACGGTAGGTGGGTTTTGTAGGAGCGGGCCGCGCCCGCAAAGGTGATGTGAAGTCCTGCAGTGTTCGCGGGCATGGCCCGCTCCTACGGTGGGTGGGTTTTGTAGGAGCGGGCCGCGCCCGCGAAGGTGGTTTGAGGCCGTGGATGTTCGCGGGCATGGCCCGCTCCTACGGTGGGTGGTGCTTTGTAGGAGCGGGCCACGCCCGCGGAGGATGGCAGGTTTTACCCTGCGGGCGGGCCCGTTTCTATGGATGAATAAAACGATCAGGCAGGTTGATGGATGCTACGTGATTATCTGTTAGGGCTGCCGAGGCGGTACAAGCGGTTGCTGCAGGTATTGGCCGATGTGGTATTGGTGTGGCTGGCCCTGTGGCTGGCATTTGTCGTGCGGCTTGGTTCCTACGAGCCGGTCGATCCTCTGGGGGGGCACGCCTGGCTGTTTGCCGCAGCGCCGTTGTTGGCCATCCCGCTGTTTATACGCATTGGCATGTACCGTGCGGTCATGCGTTACCTGGGTAACGACGCGCTGATCACGATCGCCAAGGCGGTAACCCTGTCTTCGTTGCTGCTGGCGCTGGCGGTGTACTGGTACCGCGACGCTCCGGCGCTCGTCCCCCGCTCGATGGTGTTCAATTACTGGTGGATTAGCTTGATCCTGCTGGGCGGCCTGCGCCTGCTGCTTCGCCAGTATGTGCTGGGTGATTGGTACAGCGTCGGGTTGGCCAACCCGTTCGCGCGTGATGATGGGCTGCCGAGGGTTGCCATCTACGGTGCGGGCGCTGCAGGGAACCAGTTGGCCGCAGCCCTCCGAATGGGGCGATCGATGCGGCCGGTGGCGTTTATCGACGACGATGGCGACATTGCCAATCGGGTCATATCCGGTCTGAAGGTCTACAAGCCCAGGCACATCGCCAAGATGATCGAGGAAACCGGTGCGGCCGAGGTGTTGCTGGCGATCCCTTCGGCCAGCCGCGCCAGGCGGCGGGAAATACTGGCTGCGCTCGAGCATTTCCCCCTGCATATCCGGTCAGTCCCCGGTTTCATGGACCTGGCGAGTGGCCGCGTCAAGGTCGAAGACATACAGGAAGTCGACATTGCCGACCTGCTAGGCCGCGATAGCGTGGCACCGCGCGATGACTTGCTCGAGCATTGCATTCGCGGCAATGTGGTGCTCGTGACGGGAGCGGCAGGATCGATCGGCTCGGAGCTCAGCCGCCAGATACTGGCCCTCGGTCCGAAAACCTTGATCCTGTTCGATCATAGCGAGTACGGTCTTTACGCCATACATGGCGAACTGGAACAGCGCGTCAGTGAGCGTTCCCTGTCGCTCGATCTGGTTCCGATCCTAGGGTCCGTCCGCAATCCGGGCCGCCTGCTGGCGGTGATGAATACATGGAATGTCAGCACGGTTTATCACGCAGCTGCCTACAAGCATGTGCCCATGGTCGAGCACAATATCGCCGAAGGGGTGGAGAACAACGTGCTGGGCACACTGAACTGTGCCCAGGCGGCCATCCAGGCGGGCGTAAGGCACTTCGTGCTGATTTCGACCGACAAGGCCGTACGTCCCACCAATGTGATGGGCAGCACCAAGCGACTCGCCGAGATGGCCCTCCAAGCGCTCAGTCGGGAAGCTGCCCCGGTACTCTATGGCCATCCGGATGCGGTCAATCAGCTCAACAAGACCCGTTTCACCATGGTGCGCTTCGGTAATGTCCTGGGGTCGTCGGGCTCGGTCATACCGCTGTTTCGCGAACAGATTCGTCGGGGCGGGCCGGTGACGGTCACGCACCCGAAGATCACCCGCTATTTCATGACCATTCCCGAAGCGGCGCAGCTTGTACTGCAGGCAGGCTCAATGGGGCAGGGTGGCGACGTCTTTGTGCTGGACATGGGCGCCCCCGTGCAGATCGTCGAGCTGGCCGAGAAGATGATCCATCTGTCCGGCTTTTCAGTTCGCAGCGAAAAAAATCCGAAAGGAGATGTCGCCATCGAGTTCACCGGTTTACGGCCAGGCGAAAAGCTCTACGAAGAATTGCTGATCGGCGATAACGTTACACCGACTGAACACCCGATGATCATGTCGGCAGATGAACACTATCTGCCGTGGGATGATTTCCGCGTGGTCATGGCCAGTCTCATGCAGGCGCTGCGGGACGAAGACTTTGAGCAGATCCGGCGAATTTTGCGGGCGACCGTCGATGGCTACGCCCCGCGTGAGGATATCGTCGACTGGTTATACCGCCAGCGTGAAGGCAAGCCGATGCCTGGTGAGGGGCAGGGGCCTCACTGAGTCAGTCCTGTATCGACAGGATGCCGTCCAGTTTTTCGTAGGGGATCACCAGCTCCGGGTGGCCGCTCGAGTAGGGCGCGATGCTGTAGACGTCATATTTGAGCAGGACCTTGTCGCGCAGGAAGGCTATGTTGGAGGTCCGTTGGAATGGCCACTGTCGGCTGAAACTGGCGTCATGCTCGTTGTCCAGCAGCCATTGTTGATGTGCTTTGGCTGCGGCGCGCCAGAAGGCGCCTTCCTTGCCCGGCAACAGCACGTCGGCGAGCTTCAGCTCACGGTCGTGCTCACGGTCATAGTTGATGAAGCCGCGCCCGGGCATGCCGTGTGCGCCACCGGTGTAAAGGTAGCTCGACAGCTCGACCACCAGCAGCGGCCCGTGCTGTTCGCGCAGCTTGGCCTGCAGGTAGCTGGTCCATCCGGGTTCTGCGTCCTGCAGGAACCTCTGCTGATAGTTCTCGAGGGCTGCCGGAATCTGCGCATCCGGGCTGTTGACCGTCATCTCGCGTAGTCGCCTGTCGATCAGTGCGTTCAGGGCGGGCTCGTTTTCGAACAGCTGAGTATCGATGTTCACCAGTGGGCAGCTATCGTCCAGTGCAGGGCAGCCTGCCTGGCGTTGCTCACTGAGAATCTGTCGAACCTCCACAGGCCGCTCGCTGCCGAAGTGTTGGCAGCCGGCAATGAGCAGAGTGAATGCTGCTAAGGCGATGGCGTTGCGAATCGACGTCAATGCATGGGGCTCCTGTGGTCGCTTGGTGCGGGTTCGAGTATGTGAGCCGGACGAAGTTCGAGCGTCGTCCCATGCGAGTGGTCTGCAAAGGGCTGCGCCTGAACAAATGGCGCGCTAGGATGGCAACAGAGAAACCGCTCACACTGTGACGGTTGCAGCCTTACCCGTGGCCGGCAGGTGCGGGACAAACCAGATGTGAGTTGTGTTCATGAACGATATTTTCAAAGCCGGCGCGGGCGATGTCGAGATCATCCAGCGCGAGCGCTGCTTTAGTGGGTTCTACAACCTTGACCGTTTCCGTCTTCGTCATCGCCTGTTCAGGGGTGGCATGGGGGCTGAGATCGAACGCGAGCTGTTTGTGCGCCATGATGCCGTCTGCGTGTTGCCGTACGACCCGCAACGTGACGAGGTGGTACTGGTCGAGCAGTTTCGTGTGGGCGCCATGGCGCGGGGTGATAACCCCTGGCTGGTGGAAACGGTGGCCGGGCTGATCGACAAGGACGAGCAGCCCGAGGAGGTTGCCCGCCGTGAATCGGTCGAGGAGGCTGGCCTCGAACTTGGCGAGCTGTGGCCAGTATCGGCCTATTACCCCTCGCCTGGCGGCAGCACCGAGCGCATCCATCTCTATGTAGGGCGTTGCAGCAGCCTCAACGCCGGCGGCGTATTCGGACTGGAAGAGGAGGGTGAGGACATTCGCGCGGCGGTGTGGTCACTGGGCGACGCACTGCAGGCGTTGCGCGACGGTCGAATCGACAATGCAGCTACCATCATTGCGTTGCAGTGGCTGGCCTTGAACCGTGACGAAATCAGGGAGGCATGGACATGAGGCGAGTCCGCGAACGATATCGTGTCGATCTGCTGGAATTGCAGGCGGCCTGCGAGGCGAACTACGTACGGCTGATGCGTCTGCTGCCTGACATGCGCAACGATCCCGATACGCGCCGCATCGCCATGAGCCAGGGCGATCGGTTGCTGGGTGTGCTGGTGCTGACTGTGACAGAGAGCTGCCCCTACACCACGACGGTGCAGGTCCGGCAGGAACATTGCCTGCCCTGGTTGCCGGTGCCGAAGATGGACGTTCGTGTGTACCACGATGCCCGGATGGCCGAAGTAATCAGCGCTGAAAATGCGCGGCGCTTCCGTGGCATCTACAGCTACCCCAACGCGCAGATGCACCAGCCTGACGAGAAGAACCAGCTCAACCTGTTTCTCGGAGAATGGCTCGGGCACTGTCTCGCCTGCGGGCACGAGTTGGAGTCGGTTCTGTAAGGGCACGCTCCTCTGCTTCAAGCAGTCGCATTAGACCCGATGCGCGCCAGTAGGCTAGCCGCTTTGTTCTGTGATGCAGGCCCGCATCGCGCGGTTTACCCCTGCATGGGCCAGCCACCATAATTGCCGCGCGATTTCGCCAAAGGAGACGGGTCTTGGCTGCTGCGCCCTTCACTGCTGAAAACGACTCGGTCCTGCTCGTACAGCTGACTGATAGCCATCTGTTTGCCGAGGCGGGCGGCAAGCTGCTGGGCATGGATACGGCCGGGAGCCTGCAGCGGGTGGTCGACCTGGTTCTTGACGAGCAGCCTCGCATCGACCTGGTGTTGGCCACAGGTGACCTTTCCCAGGATGGTTCGCTCAGGTCCTACGAACGCTTTCGACAGCTGTCCGAGCGTATCGAGGCGCCGGTTCGCTGGTGCCCAGGCAACCATGATGAGCTGGCAGCCATGCAGGAGGCCACCCGTGAAACCGCACTGATGTCACCGGTTCTGGATATCGGCGCATGGCGGGTCATCATGCTCGATACGCTGGTACCTGGTTCGGTGTTCGGCATGCTGCGCCAGGATCAGCTGCAGCTGTTGGAGCGCGCCCTGCTTGAAGCGCCTGAGCGTCACCATCTGATCTGCCTGCACCATCACCCTGTCACGATTGGCAGCCGCTGGATGGATGGTATCGGGCTGCGCAATCGCGATGAGCTTTTCGATGTCATTGATCGCCACACAGGTGTCAAGGCGCTGCTGTGGGGACACATCCATCAGGAATTCGACGCCAGCCGCGACGGTGTAAGGTTGCTCGCAACGCCTTCGACCGGCGTGCAGTTCACCCCTGGCAGCGAAGATTTCGATGTGGACAAGCTGGCGCCTGGCTACCGCTGGCTGCGCCTGCATGCGGACGGACGGATCGAGACGGGCGTCTCGCGGGTAGTCGGCATCGATTTCAAGGTCGATTACAGCGTCAAGGGGTATTAATCGCCCGCTAGGTGTAGGAGCGGGCCACGCCCGCGAATGGGGCCTACGCCTGGGTATAGCTTTGTTCGCGGGCATGGCCCGCTCCTACGGCGGTGCGACGAAAGCGCTTTCTCAGGTGTTCGGCAGTGGTTTGAGGTTGACTACGGCGCCAAGGATATTGATCGCCTGCTACGTGTAGGAGCGGGCCACGCCCGCGAATGGGGCCTACGCCTGGGTATAGCTTTTTTCGCGGGCATGGCCCGCTCCTACAGGCGGTGCGACGAAAGCGCTTTTTCAGGTGTTCGGCAGTGGTTTCGAGGTTGACTACGGCGCCAAGGGGTAGTGATCGCCTGCTACGTGTAGGAGCGGGCCACGCCCGCGAATGGGGCCTACGTCTGGGGGGTAGCTCTTTTCGCGGGCATGGCCCGCTCCTACGGGCGGTGCGGCGAAGCCATTTCTTCGGGAGGTCTGGCGCTCCCATGGTTGCAGGGAAAGGCGGGTGCCTTGTAGCCTTTGCTCTTTTCGACGAACTGTATCCATGTCCAGCTACCCGCCTTCGATCCTCTACATGCACGGCCTTAACAGCTCCCCGTTGTCACAAAAGGCCAGTCAGTTGATCGCTGCGTTAGCCCGCATCGGCATGAGCGTATCGCTTAGAGTGCCGGCGTTGCACCATCATCCACGTGAGGCTATCGCTCAGCTTGAGGATGATATCGCTGAGCTGGGGCGGCCTTTGCTGGTCGGGAGCTCACTCGGCGGATACTATGCAACGCATCTCGCCGAGCGCCATGGGCTCAAGGCCTTGCTGATCAATCCGGCTGTCTGCCCGCACCGTCGTTTCGACGGTTATCTGGGGTCGCAGACCAACCTCTACACTGGCGAAGTCTGGCAGTTGACCGCAGATCATGTCGCCGCGTTGGCGGAGCTGGAAGTGCCGCCGCCCGGGGATGCCGAGCGTTATCAGGTCTGGCTGCAGACTGGTGACGAAACCCTCGACTACCGCGATGCCGCTGGCTACTACAAGGGCTGCGCAGTGCGCATTCAGGCCGGGGGCGATCACGGCTTCCAGGGCTTTTCCGAACGGATTCCCGCCCTGCTGGCGTTTGCCGGCTTCGACCCGGCGCTTTTTGCAGACGTCGATTTCTCCGATTCATAAGGACATCACGAGACGCACATGTCTTACACCGCAGAAGCCATTGAAGTCCTCTCCGGCCTGGATCCGGTGCGCAAGCGTCCGGGCATGTACACCGATACCTCGCGGCCCAATCATCTGGCGCAGGAAGTCATCGATAACAGTGTCGACGAAGCCCTGGCGGGCCATGCCAGTTCCGTTCAGGTAATCCTGCATCAGGACAACTCGCTGCAGGTGATCGACGATGGCCGGGGCATGCCCGTGGATATCCACCCGGAAGAAGGCGTTTCGGGCGTCGAACTGATTCTGACCAAGCTGCATGCCGGCGGTAAGTTTTCAAACAAAAATTACCAGTTCTCCGGCGGTCTCCATGGGGTCGGCATCTCCGTCGTCAACGCGCTTTCGACCCGTGTCGAGGTGACCGTCAAGCGAGACGGCAGCGAATATCGCATGGCGTTTACCGATGGGTTCAAGGCCAGCGAGCTGGACGTAATCGGCACGGTTGGCAAGCGCAACACGGGCACCAGCGTGCATTTCTGGGCAGACCCGAAATATTTCGACTCGCCCAGGTTTTCCATCAGCCGCCTCAAGCATGTTCTAAAGGCAAAGGCGGTGCTCTGCCCCGGACTGAACGTCAGCTTCGAGGACAAGAGCACTGGCGAGAAAGTCGAGTGGCATTACGAGGATGGCCTGCGCTCGTATCTGGTCGACGCCGTCAGCGAGTTCGCCCGGCTGCCCGACGAGCCCTTCTGTGGCAGCCTGGCCGGCAACAAGGAAGCCGTCGACTGGGCCCTGTTGTGGCTGCCCGATGGCGGCGACAGTGTTCAGGAAAGCTACGTCAACCTGATCCCCACTGCCCAGGGCGGAACCCATGTCAACGGGTTGCGCCAGGGGCTGCTGGATGCCATGCGTGAGTTCTGCGAGTTTCGCAATCTGCTGCCACGCGGTGTCAAGTTGGCACCAGAAGATGTCTGGGAGCGGATTGCCTTCGTGCTCTCGACAAAGATGCAGGAACCCCAGTTTTCTGGCCAGACAAAGGAGCGATTGTCCTCCCGCGAGGCAGCCGCATTCGTCTCTGGCGTTGTTAAAGACGCTTTCAGCCTCTGGCTCAATGCGCACCCCGAGCTAGGGATGCAGCTTGCCGAACTGGCTATCAGCAATGCCGGGCGTCGGCTCAAGGCGAGCAAGAAGGTCGAGCGCAAGCGAATCACCCAGGGTCCGGCGCTGCCCGGCAAGCTGGCCGACTGTGCTGGCCAGGATCCGGCGCGCTCGGAGCTTTTCCTGGTGGAGGGCGACTCCGCTGGAGGCTCAGCCAAGCAGGCGCGAGACAAGGAATTCCAGGCGATCATGCCGCTGCGTGGCAAGATTCTGAACACCTGGGAAGTCGACGGGGGCGAGGTCCTTGCCAGCCAGGAGGTGCACGATATCGCCGTGGCGATCGGTGTCGATCCGGGCGCGGCGGACATCACCGGGCTGCGCTATGGCAAGATCTGCATCCTCGCGGACGCCGACTCCGATGGCCTGCACATCGCCACGCTGCTCTGTGCGCTGTTCGTACGGCACTTTCGCCCGCTGGTAGATGCCGGTCACGTCTATGTGGCAATGCCTCCGCTCTATCGGATCGATCTGGGCAAGGACATCTTCTATGCGCTGGACGAGGCCGAGCGCGACGGCATTCTTGATCGCCTTAGCGCAGAAAAGCGCCGTGGCAAACCTCAGGTCACCCGCTTCAAGGGCCTGGGCGAGATGAATCCGCCCCAGCTGCGAGAAACCACCATGGACCCCAACACGCGCCGGCTGGTGCAGTTGACCCTCGAAGACTTCGATGGCACGCGGGAAATCATGGATATGTTGCTGGCCAAGAAACGCGCCGGTGATCGCAAGACATGGCTCGAGTCCAAGGGCAACCTGGCTGAGGTGCTGCTTTGAGGCTCCGTTGGGCCGCGCTGCTGGCGGCGCTGGCGGCTCCGGTTTGGGCGGCTGAAGTGCCTGAGTTGGCCCTCGTCAGCGAGCATCCGGTGGAAGGGATTGCCCAGGGCAATCTTTCCGGTCTCGCCTGGTGTGGTGACGCGCTCTATGCCGTGTCG
Source organism: Stutzerimonas stutzeri (assembly GCA_002387205.1). Classification (GTDB taxonomy): domain Bacteria; phylum Pseudomonadota; class Gammaproteobacteria; order Pseudomonadales; family Pseudomonadaceae; genus Stutzerimonas; species Stutzerimonas stutzeri_N. The sequence continues at coordinate 22,313 of DGLA01000004.1, forward strand.
GATCGTGAAGACAATGCCCTGTACCGGATTGATATCACGGAAGGCGTCTGGAGAGCCGAAGCCGAGCACTTCGAGCTTCCGACCGTGCCGAATACCGGTTTGTCATGGGGCGTGCGCATGCGCAGCGTTCTGGTTGGCATGGCGCGTGGCGGCGAGATGGATTTCGAGGGGCTGAGCTGCGACAGCCTGGGCAATCGCTATCTGGTCAGTGAGGCGCATGCGGCTGTGCTCAGGGTCAGCCCGGCGGGTGCCGCCCAATGGCTCAATCTGCCTGGTGGCCTGGTTCGTCAGGCCCGTGCGAGTGGGATGCTGCTGGAATTCAATGCGATGTTCGAGGGAATTGCCATCGATCCCGACGCTGGTCGCCTGTGGCTGGCGGCCGAGCACAGCCGCCGCGGCTTGATGGTCATGCATCGCAAGCAGAGCGCCTGGCAGTGCACAGGTGGCTGCGTATTGCTGGCCGAAGGGGGGCGCGAGCTCCAGCCGGCCGCCATGGGCAGGGGCGAACAGCCGCGGAGATTTTCCGGCCTGGCTTTCCACAAGAACAAGCTGTTCACTCTGGAGCCCGTCCCCCACCAGGTCTGCCGACGCAGTGCATCAACCGGTGATAGCGAGGTGTGCTGGTCCTATGCATCCGTCGCTCTGGAGCAATCGCGTCGCTACGACACGCCGTTCGGTAACGCCGAGGCCTTGTGGGTTGACGCCGAGGGTGCCTGGATAGGTGTCGACAATAATGGGCTCTCTCGCGCCGATGGTGAAGGCAGACCCGTCGTCTGGCGCTTCTCCCCACCCAAGGGCGGCTGGGGTGCGAAGCCGTGACACAGCCTGCCGGGCGCCGCGCCGGGCGCGTCATGCTGGTGCTGGCATGGGCGGCCGGGTTGCTGCTGGCCACGCGGTTTTTCGGCGATTGGGAGCAGAGTCGTTTCAACCCCAATCCGGAGCCGGTATCTGTGATCCAGGGCGAGCAGATCGAGGTGCACCTCGAAAGCAACATACAGGGGCATTTCGTTGCCGATGGACGCATCAACGGCGAGACGGTGACCTTTCTGCTGGACACCGGTGCCACCGACGTCGCCATACCCGCCGAGCTGGGCGATCGCCTTGGGCTGCCTCGTGGCGCCCCGGTGATGCTGCGAACCGCCAATGGGCAAACCACCGGTTACCGGACTGTACTGGAGAGCCTCGGGCTCGGTGACATCCTTCTGCATGATGTGCGCGCCATTGTGGCGCCCGGCTTCGAAGGAAATCAGGTGCTGCTTGGCATGAGCGCCCTGAAACAACTTGAATTCACCCAGCGCGCCGGCACCCTGGTGCTGCGCCAACACGCCACGGATCGACCATGAGCGAAACAATCGACCTGAGCCTGGACGGCGTGGAGCGCCGCTCCCTCGCTGACTTCACCGAGCAGGCTTACCTCAATTACTCGATGTACGTGATCATGGATCGCGCGCTGCCGCATATCGGGGACGGCTTGAAGCCGGTGCAGCGGCGCATCATCTACGCCATGAGCGAGCTGGGCCTGAACGCGGATTCCAAGCACAAGAAGTCGGCACGTACCGTCGGCGACGTGCTCGGCAAGTTCCACCCCCACGGTGATTCAGCCTGCTACGAGGCCATGGTGCTGATGGCCCAGCCGTTCAGCTATCGCTATACGCTGGTCGACGGTCAGGGTAACTGGGGTGCGCCGGACGATCCCAAGTCCTTTGCTGCCATGCGCTACACCGAGGCGCGACTGTCGCGTTACTCCGAGGTCCTGCTGTCCGAGCTGGGGCAGGGAACCGTGGACTGGGTGCCGAACTTCGACGGCACCCTGGACGAGCCGGCGACGCTGCCGGCGCGCCTGCCAAACCTGCTGTTGAACGGCACCACCGGCATTGCCGTGGGCATGGCCACCGACGTGCCGCCGCACAACCTGCGTGAAGTTGCCGCGGCCTGTGTGCGCCTGCTGGACGATCCGAAAACCACCGTTGAACTGCTCTGTGAACACGTGCAAGGACCGGATTATCCGACCGAAGCGGAGATCGTCACGCCGCGGGCCGACCTGCTGAAGATCTACGAAACCGGCCGTGGTTCGGTGCGCATGCGGGCGGTATATCGCGTCGAAGACGGAGATATCGTCGTGACCTCGCTGCCGCATCAGGTGTCCGGCTCCAAGGTGCTCGAGCAGATCGCCGCACAGATGCAGGCCAAGAAGCTTCCCATGGTGGCCGACCTGCGTGACGAGTCGGACCATGAGAACCCCTGCCGCATCGTCATCATTCCGCGATCCAACCGCGTCGATGCCGATGAGCTGATGCAGCACCTGTTCGCCACCACCGAGCTGGAGTCCAGCTACCGAGTAAACACCAACGTGATCGGTCTCGATGGCCGTCCGCAGGTGAAGAACCTACAGGTCTTGCTCAGCGAGTGGCTGACCTATCGCATAGGCACCGTGCGCCGCCGCTTGCAGTTCCGTCTGGACAAGGTGGAGCGGCGCCTGCACCTGTTGGAGGGCCTGCTCGTGGCCTTCCTCAACCTCGACGAGGTGATCCATATCATCCGCACCGAGGATCAGCCCAAGCCGGTGCTGATGGCGCGCTTTGAGCTGTCCGAGCTGCAGGCCGACTACATTCTCGACACCCGGCTGCGTCAATTGGCTCGGCTGGAAGAGATGAAGATTCGCGGCGAGCAGGACGAACTGGCCAAGGAGCGCGAGAGGCTGCTGGCGCTGCTCGGCAGCGAAGCCAAGCTGAAGAAGCTGGTACGCAAGGAGCTGATTGCCGACGCCGAAACCTATGGCGATGACCGGCGCTCGCCCATCGTTGCGCGGGCCGAAGCCAGGGCGTTGTCGGAAAACGAACTGCTGCCGTCCGAACCCGTCACCGTGATCATTTCCGAGAAGGGCTGGGCGCGCTGTGCCAAGGGCTATGACATCGATGCCACCGGTCTTTCCTACAAGGCCGGCGATGGTTTTCGCGCCGCCGCAGCTGGCCGGTCGAACCAGTACGCGGTGTTCGTCGATTCCACCGGGCGCAGCTATTCGTTACCTGCCCATTCGCTGCCCTCGGCGCGCGGGCAGGGCGAGCCGCTGACCGGACGCCTGACCCCGCCGCCGGGAGCCAGCTTCAAGTGTGTGCTGCTGCCGGAAGACGAGGCGCTGTACGTCATCGCGTCGGATGCCGGTTATGGGTTCGTCGTCAAAGGCGAGGACCTGCAGGCCAAGAACAAGGCAGGCAAGTCGTTGCTGTCGCTGCCGGCAGGTGCCCAGGTCGTGGCGCCAAGGCCGCTGAAGAGCCGCGACCAGGACTGGCTGGCAGCGGTCACCACCGAAGGGCGCCTGTTGGTCTTTCCGGTCCGGGATTTGCCACAACTGGGCAAAGGCAAGGGCAACAAGATCATCAGCATCCCTGGTGATCGGGTAGCGAGCCGCGAAGAATACCTGACGGACCTGGCCGTACTGCCGCCAGGCGCCACACTGGTCTTGCAGGCGGGCAAGCGTACGCTGTCGTTGAAGGCCGACGACCTGGAACATTACAAGGGCGAACGTGGACGCCGTGGCAACAAGCTGCCCCGTGGCTTTCAGCGGGTCGACGCGCTGCTGGTCGAGGCCGTGGGCTGATACCTGGCGTTGGGTGGCTGGCTTCTGTGGCTGGTTTCACGGAAGATAGCGGCCCTCCATTTAATTGATTCCGGCGCAGCTGCTTCTTGCATCTGTGCGTCGGAGCTGGACATATAATCGGCACGGCGAATGGGCGATGACAGGTAAGAGGGCGGCCAAGCGCTCCTTCATGAGGCCATCGCCAGGGTCCGCTGCAAAGGTAGAGAGAAACGTGCTGCGCTTCACGACTGTTCTGTTGCTGGCATGCGCCAGCCTTACAGGCTGTATCAGCCTGCAACCAACACCCATGTATCGCCTTGATAACGGGGCTGCGCAGGTGCCTGCGCAGGCCAATGGCGCTGCAGTGCTCCTGGGGCCTGTAGTGCTCGCCGATTACCTTCAGCGAGACGCCTTGCTCCAGCGTCTGCCGGATGGCAGCCTGGCTGCAGATGGTCAGCGGGCTCGTTGGGCCGGTAGCCTGCAGGGCGATATCGACCAGCTGCTGCTGCGGCAACTCGCCTGGCGCCTGAAAACCCAGAGCCTGGAGCTGAGCCCGGGCGGCAAGGGGTTTGTTCCTGACGTGCAGGTAGAAGTCGAGATCACCCGACTGGATTCCGGGCCGCAACACCCTGCCGTGCTGGAGGCTCAATGGCGTCTGCTCGACAAACAAGGCAAGCGGCGGGCCAGTCGTCTGGTGAGCCTGCAGGAAGAACACCAAGGCTCCGCCAGCGACCAGGTCCGCGCGCAAAGTCTGTTGCTGCAGCGTTTGAGCGAACTGATGGCTTCGTCCATCGAACCGGTGTTGCTGGCAAGGGCGACGGCCAGGCGCAACATCGTCAAGGCGCCTCCGGCGGAGCCGGAACCTGCCACGCCCGCAGTGCCTGCAACTGAGCCGATCAGGACAGAAATGGAAGTGTTTCGCTTCTGACCCTCATCGCCGCTGAGCAACACAGAAACGCCGATCGCTGCCAGGTTGATCGGCGTTTTTTATTCGGTGCATTTAATTGCGGTTGCGCAGCTCGTGCATGCGCGCCAGCTGGCGTTCGAGCAGTGAAGGATAGGGATCAAGTAGCCGTTCGACGCAGCAGGCGCCTTCCGGGCTGGCTATTGGACGCACGCGTGCGCGTTGGCTGATCAGCTGGTCCTCGCCAATGGCGCGATCGATCAGCAGCAGGTTGCGGCTGTGCTGAGACATCGCCAGGGCCGCCTGTGCCGGTTCGCTAAGCAGCAGATCGCCCTGGCTCAGGTCGTACAGGCCTTCGCCTTGGGTGAGTCCGAGCTGCAGGTGCAGGGTGATGCCGCTATCGGCCACGTCGATCTGCAGGGCATGGCCCAGGGCGCGCATCAGTTCGCCGCAGCAGACGGCGTGAGTCAGGTAGTTCTGCTCGTCATCCTGGCTATGGAAAAGCATCAGGCTGCTGCCATCGGCAAGTGTGTGGAGCTCAGCCTGATACAGGGTTGCGGCTTGCTGCAGGCAGTCGCGGTAGCGTTGCAGGAGCTCGGTCAGCCGTGGTCGGGGCAACCGTCGCAGCTGTTCCTGGGCGCCAAGCTGAATCGCCAGCACCCCGGTCTTACCGGCTGCTGCCGCTGGTTGCCCGAGCGGTATCACAGGCGTTGAGCGATGGCGGGGTTCCGTCTCGGCCAGCGGGTCTGCTTCGATGCCGTCTCGGACACGAGACGAGCTGGACTGCTGAGCGTCGGTTTGGCTGCTCTCGTACGCGTCCCGGTCGTCGTCGAGCTGGTCCGTGAAGTCAACTTCTAGGTGCTCGTAGCTTTCGCGGGTCGCAACGGGTACATCGAGGTGTGCCGAATAAAGATCCTGCAGACTTTCATCCAGCTCGATCTCCGGCTCGGGTTCTTCCGGTACCAGGCGCGCCTGAAGCTGACGTGCGAGATCACCGATCTCATCCTGACGTCCGGAGCCCGGTGCCGGATCGTCCGGGTCGCGCAGCCACAGGCGCAGCTGCATCAGCGGCAGCGAGAGTTGGCGCCCAAGGCGCATGCTGAGGATCAGGGTCAGCGCCAGAAGAATCAGACTGAGCAGGCCCATGCTCTGCAGGCTGATGGTCATCGGCTGCTGGAACTGTTGCATGTCGAGGCTGATACGCAGGTGGCCGGCGATAACTTCCTGGAAGCTGATGGGGGTCGAGTACAGACCTTCCTCGTCGCCGAGCAGATTTCGCTGTGGACGCGAACCAGACTCTGCCAGCACCCGGTTGTCGACGCTGTAGATCGCCGCGTGAGCCACCAGCGGGTTCTTCACCAGATTGCTCAACAGCACGTTGAGGCTGAGATTGTCGTTGGCCACCAGCAGATCGGTGGCCGAGGCTGCTGTCTGGGTGATCAGGCTCTGACCCAGCGCGTCGGCCTGTTGCTCCATGGCGTGCTTGAACTGCATGCCCATGACCCAGGCATAGATGATCAGCGCAAGGGCGACCAGCAGCAAGGTATGGCTTGCCACACGCAGCACCAGGGGCACGCGTCGCTGGCGAAGGGCCCGGTAGATCAGCAGGAAGAAATTGTCGGGTTTGACGGATGCGGGCCGGTTCACAGCGATCGGCTCTCTTGAGGGAAGTGCCGCGCAGTATACGGAAAGCGTGGTAGGGGCTGAAGGTCTGCCGTTCAAAGCGGATGAATTACTGGCCTGAAATGGTACGGCGGCGCGACAGAGGCCAAAGCGTGGCGAGCAGCAGTCAGGCGATGGGGCGGCTGTTGTAGAATGCTCGCCTTCATTGCCATGGGAGCTGCGCCTTGCGCGAAATCGTCCTGATCAATATCACCGGGGAAGATCGCCCCGGGTTGACTGCGGCCATCACCGGCGTGCTTGCCCAAGGGGGCGTGAACATCCTCGACATAGGTCAGGCGGTGATCCACGACACCCTGTCGTTTGGCATCCTCGTGGAAATACCGAATACCACAGGGGCCTCGTCGGTGCTCAAGGATGTGCTGTTCATGGGCTACAAGCATGATCAGCAGGTGCGCTTCACCCCCGTTGCCGAAGAAGACTATCAGCAATGGGTCAGCGGTCAGGGCAAGCCCCGGCACATCGTCACGCTCCTGACCCGCAAGGTCACCGCCGAGCAGCTGCAGCGCGTCAGTTCGATCACGGCCAAGTACGGGCTTAACATCGACCACATCGACAGGCTCTCCGGGCGCCAGCCGCTGGACATGCCCGAGGAGTTGGGCAAGGGGTGCATCGAATTCTCGGTACGCGGCGAGCCGGCCGATACTGCCGCGCTGCGCGCCGAGTTTCTCAGTGTGGCGCAGGAGCTGAACGTCGACATCGCCTTCCAGCGCGACTCGGTGTTTCGCCGCAATCGACGGCTTGCCGTGTTCGACATGGACTCGACGCTGATCGAAGCGGAAGTCATCGACGAACTGGCCAAGGCGGCGGGTGTGGGCGACCAGGTATCGGAAATCACCGAACGTGCCATGCGTGGCGAGCTGGATTTCAGGGCCAGTTTCAAGGAGCGCCTGGCGTTGCTCGAAGGCTTGCAGGAAAGCGTGCTGGCCGAGGTCGGGGCCCGCCTGCGACTGACCGAAGGCGCCGAGGTGCTGTTCGCCGAGCTGAAGCGTCTGGGCTACAAGACGGCGATTCTGTCGGGTGGATTTACCTATTTCGCCCGGCAGCTGCAGGCGCGGCTGGGTATCGATTATGTCTATGCCAACGAGCTGGAGATCGTCGATGGCAAGCTGACCGGAGTCGCACAGGAGCCCATCGTCGATGCGCAGCGCAAGGCGGATCTGCTGCGGGAGCTGGCCGACAGGGAGGGCCTGCGCCTGGAGCAGACCATTGCTGTCGGCGACGGCGCCAACGATCTACCCATGCTCGGCCTGGCCGGGTTGGGCGTCGCGTTTCGCGCCAAGCCCCTGGTCAAACAGTCGGCCAAACAGGCGATTTCCACGCTGGGGCTGGACGGGATCCTCTACCTGCTCGGGTTCCGTGATCGCGAAGGATCGGACTAAAAAGCAGGTTGAAGCTTGAAGCTTGAAGCTGTTGAGCTGTAGGCATGTTTACCGAACGCCGGCTTTTTCAGAGGCCGGCTTGACTCCAGGCTAACAGCCCGCAGGCTTTTCCAGCTTCCAGCTTCCAGC
>DGLA01000004.1:30100-100187 GCA_002387205.1 Stutzerimonas stutzeri
TCCAGCTTCCAGCTTCCAGCTACTCTTCATCCGACGAAAAGTTGTAGTCCATCGACTGGCTTGGGCCCTGCAGATACTGTCCCTGGATATAACCGACGCCGGCCTGCCATAGCGTGGCGAGAACCGTCGCGCTGTCGACAAAGGGCACGACTGTCTGTTTGGCCTGTTCATGCAGGTCGGCCAGCAGCTGTTTCAGGGTGTCCTGATTCTCCTGTCGGCTCAGGTCCTGGGTATAGGAGCCGTCGATCTTGACGAAGTCTGCACTCAGATGCTTGAGCGTATTGAACGGATTGAGGATGCAGCCGAACTGGCTCAGCGCGCAGCGGCAACCCAGCCCGGCGAGCCCCTGCGTCAGGGCCTTGGCCTGCTTCAGGTAGGCGACGGCGTCGCTCTCGTCGAGCTGGAAGACCAGCGAGTCGGGCGGCAGCCGCGATGCCTTGAGCGCGACGCCGAGCCAGGCCAGCAGCGATGGGTCCTGGATGCTGGCGCTCGAGAGGTGGACAAAAAGCCGTGTGCTATGTCCCTTGCTGCGGTGTTCGGCCAGAAGCTTGATCGAGTTGAGCAGAACCCAGCGGTCGATCTTGGTCGCCAGCCCGGCTTCTTTCGCCGCGCCGAGAAATTCGCCGGGAGGTACTTCGAGGCCTTGTGGGTCGAGCAGGCGCAGCAGCGCCTCGTAGTGCTCATGGCTGTCGCCGCGAAGACTGATGATGGGCTGGAACAGCAGGCGGAAACTGTTCTTCTCGAGCGCCTGCTGGAGCATGGCGACAATGCTGCCGCGGTTGGCGGCAGCGGCAAGCTCGCCGGCCGGGCTGTGAATGCTCAGGGCATTGCCATCGGGGATTTCCTCAGCGCAGCGGTGTGCGCGGTCAATGACGTCGCGGGCCTTGGCCGTCTTTTCATCGAGTGCAGCGACGCCGATGCTCAGGCTGGTTTGTACGGTGCGACCGCCAATATCGAACAGGTGGCCTACAACCTTTCGCAGCAGTTCGGTCAACGGCCGCTCGCATTGGCCGGGCGCCGCGCCAGGCAACAGTACGGCGAAGGCGTCGTCACCGAAACGAGCCAGCTGTGCCGTTTCAGGAAACTGCCCACGGAGCAGCTGCGCCAGTTCCGCCAGCAGGCGGTCCGAGTCGCCGAGGCCGATTTCCGCTTGCACACTGGCAAAGCGGTCCACGCGGATGTAGGCGAGGCTCGCTTCCTGGCCGGCGTTGACGGCGCGCTCGACCGCAGCGTCGAGCAGTTCGAGAAAGTGGTTGCGGTTGTGCAGGCCGGTCACCAGATCCTGGCTGCTGATCTCCCGCAGTTTTTCCAGTTCGGCGTTGTCATTCTCGGCGCGAATCACCACCTGTATGCAGGGCTCGCCATCGTAGCTGGCCGGTGAAAAATGCATGCTCGCCCTGAAGGTACCGCCATCGGCGCGTACGCCGCCGCAAACCAGCTCGGCGCTGCCCTGCAGGCTCTGGTAGTTCTTCAGGAAGCCCTTGAAGTCACCCTGATCACAGGAGGCGATCAGGTCGATCATGGGCATCCCTTCCAGCTCGTCGACATCCTCATAGCCAAACAGCTCCAGGTAGGAGCGGTTGGCGTAGATGTGCATGCCGTCGTGGACATAGGCGATGGCGTCGACCGAGCTTTCCAGCAGCAGCTGGCAGCGCTTTTCGGCTTCGCGCAATGCCACTTCGGCGGAACGGCGGGCGCGGCGCTCTTCCAGGTTGGCCAGCTCGCGATTGGCCACCAGGATCAGCCATTCGTCCTCGCCCTGGGGGAGCGCACCCTGTGCACCCAGCGCGAGCGCTTCGGTGATGGCGTCGGCATCGTTGCCGTCGATCAGCTGAATGACCGGAATGTCCTTGGCTTGCTTACGGATGGCGCCGATCGCTTCGCTCGGGTCGAGATTTTCGCTGGCCGGTGCGCTGATCAACAGGTCCCAGGTCTGCTGGAGTGCATCGGCCAGGTCTTCGCTGGAAGTGAGCCGGTGGACGCGTGTCGCCTGGCCGGCATTGCGAAACAGGCTGACCAGGCGCTCGGCTTCATTCTGCGAGTCTTCGAGGATCAGCAGGCGGATGGTCTTTTTTTGCGGGGCCATGGCAGCAGCTTTGGGGCGCCGGAGAGGGGCGCGGAGGGCTAGATTACGGTGAGCCGCAATCTACAGCGACTTCCAGAGTGAGTCAAAGTCTTCACTCCCGGGAGCCGTCTGGCTCGCCCTGCCTGTGATCGGTGTCTCCTGTGCGGTGGGCGCCAGCCCCACCAGCTGGTATTCGAACTGGTTGAAGCTGCTGGTGCCGGTCTTGCGGCGGCAGAGGAGGGCGCGGTGTTCGTCACCGTTCTGGTTGATCTGCACCTTTTGTCCTTCCTGGAACGGCAGGCGCGGCACGATCAGTGTCGCCGGCCGCGAGATCACGCTTATTTCCGGCAGCAGCAGGGCACGCAGGTATTCGCTGCCCTGATCCACCTTGCGCAACAGGCGCAGGCCGCATGGCTGTGCGTATGGAGCGATAAGCTCCACGCCCATCTGCGTACCGCCGCCGCGTACCTGGCGCACCCAGCGCACGACCGCGACGCTCCAGTTATGGCTGGTGCCGTCCTGAAGGCCGAGCAGTTCGCCGGCCTGGAGCTGGTTGGGTACTTCGTCCGGCCATGACAGGCAGAAGCCCCCAGGGCTGTGGTTCACCAATTGCACATCGAAGGTGGGAAAAGGGTTTCTTTCCTCCGCCGGCTCGTCTGCTTTCCCGGTGTCCTTGGCACTCACGAACTCTATCTTTTCACTGGGTAACAGGCCGTCATCGTCGGTCACCGATAGCGCGTCGAACGCCGTCGCCCAGACGTCCGGCGTGGCGTTGTTCAGCTTGAAAACCGCTGAGCGGGTAGGCTCAGGGCGCTTCAGCAAATCGCTGAACAGGCGCTGTCCGGACAGGTAGTAGTGCAGCGCGCTCATGCCGATGCACAGGCTGACCTGACCCTGCGCCGCCGTGCGCTGGAAGCTGCGCTCGGACACATCGCCCCAGGCTGTCGCAACGTGCTGCAGCAGGTCGGTGCTCAAGCCATCAGGCAGGGCCAGTGCCGGGTCGCGCGGGGCTTCAGGGCTGGCGTTCAGGTGCTTCTGAATGGCCTGCACCAGCCCGCGCGGATCGATGCCCAGCAGGCTTGGCAGCTCCTCGGTCTTGAACATGGAACGATAGCGGGGCGGGCCGTCGACTCGTGTGGAGATTCCGAACAGGCTGGACGCGTGCTGTGCCGACTGCAGGCGTACCAGCGTGCTCCAGGGCCCCAGGACTTGCGCCAGTTGAGCAATGTTCTGCTGGCGCATCTGGTTGCAGCGGGCGCAGCCCAGCATCAGGGCGACGACGTAGCTCTGTTCGGCGCTCACTCCTTTGACGTGGTAGGCCAGCTCGTCACGTACCTGAGTACGCTGAACCTCGTGTTCGATGGCGATGAGATACAGCTGGTGCAGCTCCAGCCACAAACCGTCGGGCGTCGGGCTGTACAGCTGTGTCGAGCGGGTGAGAATGGCGCAGAGACTGTGAATGGCGCGCTGCAGCGATATGGTCAGCAGCTGCAGCCTGTCCCGACCGCTTTGCGGCGCAAGCTCGATGATGATCAGCTTGTAGCCGATGGCCAGGTGATTCTGCAGCGCCTGGCACAGGCTGGCGACCTTGCGTGGCTTTTCGCTGAGTACGATGGGCTGGTTGATGAAATAGCGTTCGAGCTGGCGGCAGACGAAGTGGATCTCAGGCCGCAACACCTCGAGCAACTGCAGGCGGTTCTGCGCCGGGGTGCGCAGCTGGTTGAGTTCCTGCATCGCCTGGTACAGCCGGCGCGCGGTTTCACCGAGGTTCGCCTTGGGCAGGCCCGATACCCAGCGCTTGAGGTCGCGGACGCTGGGCTCGCAAAAGGACAACCCCTGGCAATCCGGCGTCGGGACGCGCAACAGCAGTGGTTGACCTTGATTTTCCAAACTACGCACTCCGCTACATGTTCCCTGGCGCTTTGCCTTCCAAAAATCTAGCAGTGTTTATGGTCGACTGCTGTCCGGATAATGGCGTTTTGCGATTGGGTGTGGCCATCATAACGAACATGATGGCGTTGGCCAGTGCTAGCCGACCGTTGGCGCCGGACCTGCAAGTGGCGGATCGATGTCGGTTCCTGCCGCTGGCGTGGCCAGCCTGGCCTGACCCAGGCCCTCACCCATGCGCACCGGCGTCAGCGCGGCGAGGTGTTCGGCCCAGCTGACCTGGTCAGGGCCAAACAGGAGGATGACCGTCGAGCCCAGCTTGAAACGGCCCATCTCGGCACCTTTTTCGAGATGGATCGGCGCGCGGGCCGCCTCGTCATAGCGTTGTGTCCTGAGGGTGCGTTTGGGTGGCGTCACCAGCCCGGCCCAGACGGTTTCGATGCTGGCGACGATCATCGCGCCTACCAGCACCATCGCCATCGGCCCGCGCTCGGTATCGAACAGGCAAACCACCCGCTCGTTGCGCGCAAAGAGTTCGGGGACGCCTTCGGCGGTAACCGTATTCACCGAAAAGATGCGGCCAGGTACGTAGACCATCTCGCGCAGCGTTCCGGAGAGCGGCATGTGCACCCGGTGGTAATCCTTTGGAGACAGGTACACCGTCGCGAAGTCTCCCCCCATGAACGGCGCGGCGCGTTCATGGTCCCCTCCCAGCAGTTCCATCACGCTGTAGCTGTGGCCCTTGGCCTGGAAGATCCGCCCTTGCTCGATCCTGCCGAGCTGGCTGATGGCGCCGTCACAGGGGTTCAGGATTGCGCCCGGGGTCTGGTCGAGCGGGCGGGCACCATCCTTCAAGGCTCGGGTAAAGAAGGCATTGAAGTGCTCGAACGCGGTCGGTTCTTCGATCTGAGCTTCATGCATCGGTACACCGAAATGTCGAATGAACGCCTTGATGAAGGTGTTCTTCACCCACGGCAGGCGGCACTCGGCGAGGCAGCCAGCCAGACGGGAAATGAGGTGGTGTGGCAGCAGATACTGGCTGAGTACGAACAACTGATCTTTCATGGTTGACCTTTTCATTGCTGGATCGGCGTGTCGGGCAGGTTGCCCCATTCACCCCAGGAACCGGGATAAGCCTTCACGCGGGGATAGCCCAGAGCCTTGGCCAGCAGGTAGGTAAAGCCGGAGCGGTGATGCGTCTGGCAGTGGGTGATGATTTCCTTGTCGGGGCTGATCCCCAGCCCAAGCAGACGCTCGGCGATGTCTTCGCGGATGCGCAGTGCTCGCGCCGGGTCCATACCTGACGTCCATTCGAGATTGATTGCCCCGGGGATATGCCCGCCGCGTGCCGCCAGGACCTTCTGGCCGCGGTATTCCTCCGGCGAGCGGGCGTCCCAGACAGCCAGATCGGCCGCACCCAGACGGCTCTGCAGGTATTCGCAGGTAGCACTCGGCGAATCATGCAGGTGCAGCGTCAGTGGCCGCTCGGAGGGGGAGGGTACATCGGTCGACAGCGGGCGCTGCTCATCCAGCCAGGCGTGCAGCCCGCCATTGAGGTAGTGGTAATGCGTGTGACCGATCACATCCAGCAACCAGATGAAACGGCCTGCCCAGCCACCGCCCTCATCGTCATAGACCACGTAGACCGCATCGGGACGATGCCCCAGGGCACTGAACAGCGCCTCCAGCTGCGCTTTGCCGGGTAGCTGTCCCGGTGCCGGCGGCAGGCCGCACTGGGTCTGTTTGGGGTCCACGAAGCGGGCGCCGGGCAGATGGCCCTCGGCGTAGCGGGCAGCGCTGGTCAGGTCGACAAGGATCAGTTCGGGCGCATCGAGGCGTGTGGCCAGGTCGGCCGGCTCGATCACCAGGGGCAGATTGGAGAAGGCGGACACGGCAAGCCTCTGTCGGTGGTGAAAGAGCGGAGTCTAGCGAAAAAGCTCAACGCCCGCGCTTGCTGAACGCAGCCAGCGCCCGCTCGATACACTGAGCGGTCTTGTTGAAGGCCTGCAGGCCGACATCGCTGAATGGCATGTTCTGCTGGTCAGCCACCACCAGCATCACCACCCGGCCTTCATGTGCGATGGAGCGCAGCAGCACATGATCGCCTGGAAACAGGGCCTTGAGTCCGCCCGGCAGCTGTGCGGAGAACTGCGCCGCATTGTCCGGGGACAGCCTCAACAAGCCGGGCCTGTCCAGTAGTCGACGCAAGACCTGGCTCTGGTCCGGCACGAGGGTGAGCCTCGCTGCTTCCCCGCTCAAGCCTTGGGCCTGCTGACCGACCAGGCGATTCTGCCGGCGGTCCACCAGCATCAGCAGAACGCGGTGCATGCCGGTGCTGGCCACCGCCTTGCAGGCAGCGGCGGTGAGCTGCATGACGTTGCCGTAGGGTGTGCGTTCGCTGAGCAGCTCTCGGCAGAGATCCCGCCATTCGCTCAAGGCTTCAGCCGTGGGAGGCTTGGCCAGCCTGGCGGTCTGGAATCGGCTGTTCCAGGGCCACAACAGGCCCTGTGCAGGATGCCAGAGATCGGTTCGCCCAATCGACTGGGCGCTGGTGACGGCTTGCTGATGCACCATCTGCTGCAGCTCGGCCAGGGGAACCTGCAGATAGAGCCCGGCGAGGCGCTGCCAGCGCAGGCTGTGAATGCCGCTCCAGCTGTGATGGGAGGACAGCGCCAGGCCGTTGGCAAGAACGATGGTATTGCTTGGCAGGGTCAGCCAGCGGCGCAGGTCGGGATTGGCGTCCAGCATCTGCTGCTGGTGCAGAGGATGTTCATTGTCGCGGGCAATATGCAGCGCCTTGATCAGCATGCGCCGGTTCTCGCTGAGCAGGCGGTAGCCCTGGGGAATCCAGCCGGGCAGTGCCCAATGCTCGGTCAGGGCCACGCAGAGTTCCAGCAGCGATACGCCCAGTAGCGATTGCTCGACCTGGCGAGCCGGTTCCCCGTTGACCAGTACGCGCTGTTCCCAGGCCTCGAGCAGCTCCGGATAGGCTGCAACCAGTGTCCAGACCGGGGAGAGAAACAGCAGGCTGCTCCAGTGGATCTCCTGCCAGAGCCGGGCGAGGCGAGCGGCGAACAGGCCGTTGGCCTGCTGGCTGGCGTGTCGGCTGATCAGCACCATCTGCCTGAGCGGTGCGGGTATGTCGCCCGTCTGCGCTGCGGGAATGCGCTGAAACAGGGCTTCGGCACGCTTGAGGCCGATGCGGCTGAGGGCCACTTCCAGGCTTTCTGCCGGCTTGTTGGCGGCGGCTGCGTCCCGGTTGGCTTCGCGGATGACGTTGAGTGCCAGTACCGGGCTTTCCTGGATCAGCTCGGCAATCTGCCGCATCGACTTGCTGCTGTCGCGCAAGGCGCGCTGCACGCGGCCGTAGGGCTCGGCGAAAGCGGGCAGCGCTACGGCGTCCAGAACCTTGATCCAGGCAGGAAGCGTACGGGGGAGCGGGGTCGTGGTCATGATGTCGCCGAACTAGCATTTCATCGGGATGGCCTTTAGTCTGGCGCAAAAGTTCCGATAACCAGAACAATTCTTTTCATCTGGCCTTTTCACCTGACCCCGCTCGAGCCCGTGCACCCTTGTACGGCCCGTTTCAGGTGCCTCGAAATCAGGTTTTAGACGTACCTACCTATGGCAAAGATAATCGGCATCATCGTGGTAATCGCCAGCGTGCTCGGCGGGTTCATTCTTTCCGGCGGCAAGGTCGGCGCGCTCATCCACCCCTTCGAAGTCATGATCATCGGTGGTGCGGCCCTGGGCGGGTTCCTGCAGGCGAACCCCGGCAGCACGACCAAGATCGTGTTCAAGAAGTCGCTGCAGATGTTCAGCTCGCGGTTCACCCACAAGTACTACCTGGAAGTGCTGGGGATGCTTTACGAGATCCTCAACAAGAGCCGTCGCGAAGGCATGATGGCGATCGAGGCCGACCTCGAGGACCCCAAGGCCAGCCCGATCTTCAGCAAGTATCCGGCCGTGCTCAAGGACGAGCGGATGACCGCTTTTGTCTGTGACTACCTGCGCATCATGTCGTCCGGCAACATGGCTCCGCACGAGCTGGAGGGACTGTTCGACATGGAGTTGAACGGGCTGAAGGAGGAACTCGACCACCCCTCCCATGCCGTGGCCAAGATTGCCGATGGCCTGCCCGCGATGGGTATCGTGGCGGCGGTGCTGGGCATCGTGATCACCATGTCGATCCTGGCATCGGCCACCAACGCCGAGATCGGGGAAAAGGTTGCCACGGCACTGGTGGGTACCTTTCTCGGCATTCTCGCTTCCTATGGTTTCTTCGGGCCCCTGTCCGGGGCGCTCGAGCATGACGCCAAGGAAGAGCTGAACCTCTATGAAAGCATCAAGGCGACCCTGGTCGCGTCTGCGTCCGGCATGCCGCCGACGCTGGCCGTGGAGTTCGGTCGAAAGGTGCTCTTCCCGGCGCACCGCCCGAGCTTTGCCGAGCTTGAACAAGCCATGCGTGGCAGCTAAGCGCGACCATGGACAATACCCAACCAATCATCGTCAAGCGCGTCAAGAAAGTCGCGGCCGGCCATCATGGTGGCGCCTGGAAGATCGCCTTTGCCGACTTCGCAACGGCAATGATGGCGTTCTTCCTGGTGATGTGGCTGATGTCGTCGGCCACCCCCGAACAGAAGCGGGCCATCTCCGGCTACTTTCAGGACCCTATCGGCTTTACTGAAAGTGCCAGCCCCTACGTGATCGACCTGGGCGGTACACCGACCCCGGCACCGGATCGCACGCTCAACGATGTGGTCGATCCGGCCCAGCAGCAGACCCAGGCGAAGCCTGAAGCCGAACAGGTCGAGACGTTCTCCGAGCAGGCGGAAACCTTCGCCGAGCAGCTGGACCGAGAGCGGCTCGATCTGTTGCTGCAGGAACTGCAGAACAAGGTTGATGAAAACCCGGAGCTGACGCGCTTCAAGGATCAGATCCTGTTCGAGATCACCCAGGACGGCCTGCGTATCCAGATCATGGACGCGGCCAACCGGCCGATGTTCGCCCTGGGTAGCGCACAGTTGCAGCCCTATTTCGAGGACATCCTGCTGGCCATGGCCGATACCATCCGCGCGGTGCCCAACAAGATCAGCATCAGCGGCCACACCGATGCTAAACCCTATTCCGGGCGCGGCGAATTCGGCAACTGGGAGCTGTCGGCCGGGCGTGCCAACGCCGCTCGTCGCGCGCTGGTCGCCGGCGGCTACCCCGAGGAGCAGCTTGCCCGCGTCGTCGGCTATGCCTCGTCAGCATTGTTTGACCGGGAAGATCCGCTGAACCCGGTCAACCGCCGTATCGACATCCTCGTCCTGACCAAGCGGGCGCAACGCGATATCGAAGGCGAGCAGTCAGGTGCCGCCAATGAGCCCGCCGAGGCGGGAGGTTCCGGCGTGGCGCCACCTGCCGGGGCCGCCGCTGCTCCTGGTTCGGGCGATCCGCTCCAGCCTGCGCAATTGCGCGAGCGGCTGAACATCTTTGAAGACGGTGTGCTCGAATTCGACCAGCCTGGTGGCAACTGAGCCGCGCGGGTCCTGACGGCCGGCCTGCTAGTAGTCGGCCTCTGGCAGGCTGCTGATGATGTGGCGATAGCTGTTCATGCGCTGTGGCTGGATTTCTCCCTGCTCCAGGGCTTTGAGCAGCGCACAGCCTGGCTCGCGGTCGTGCTTGCAGTCGCGGAAGCGACAGTGGCCCAGCAGTTCCTGAAACTCGATGAACCCGGCTTCGACGTCGGCGCGGCTGACGTGGCCGAGGCCGAACTCGCGGATACCGGGCGAATCGATCAGTTCGCCGCCGCCGGGGAAGTGAAACAGGCGCGCCGTGGTGGTGGTGTGGGTGCCCTTGCCGGTCATTTCCGACAGCGCACCGACGCGGGTATCGACGCCGGGCAACAGGCTGTTTACCAGCGATGACTTGCCTACGCCGGACTGGCCGACGAATACGCTGACGTGACCGTCGAGGCGGGCCTTCAGGTCATCCATGCCGGCGCCGCCGTGCGCCGAGACTTCCATCAGCGGGTACCCCAGCTGGCGATAGACGGACAGCAGCGCGTTGAGCGCAGGTTCGTTCTGCGCATCGATCAGATCCGCCTTGTTCAGCAGCAGAAGCGGCGTGATCCCGGCATGTTCGGCTGCGATCAGATAGCGGTCGATGAGGTTGGCGTGGGGCTCGGGAAGCGGCGCGAAGACGATTACGATCAGATCGACATTGGCCGCAACGGGTTTGAGCTGGCCGCGGGTGTCGGGGCGACAGAGTTCGGACTGGCGCGGCAGTTGCGCCACGATGACGCCGATTCCCTGGTTGCCTGGGCGCCAGACCACGCGGTCGCCGGTAACCAGTGCCGGCAGGTTGGCGCGCAGGTGGCAACGAAAGACCTGACCGCTATGCTCGCCTTCCTGCGCCTCGACCTCGACCTGCACGCCGAAGTGGGCAATGACCAGGCCGGTCTGCTCGGGGCCAAGATCGCCGCCTTCGAGTTCTTCGACGGCACGGGATTCTCGCCGCGCCGCGCGGGTGGCGCGCTCTTCCTGGATTTTCTCGATGCGCCAGCTTTGCCGGCGGTTGAGTTGGCGTTTGGCCATTTATGCGGTGCCCAGGTGTGAAAGAGGGCGAGTCTAGCACGCCGTCAGTCGCCCGCCGTGGGCCTGTTTACGGCCCCGGCGGGCGGGTAGACTCGGCAGTCCGAACCTGCGGCGATGAGTGTCCATGCCTGCTCTGTCTCTTGCTCGCTTTCCCGCCTTGCTGGCGCTGTTCTGTCAGGTGTTGGCGCTCCTGCTCAGCTGGCTGCTACTGCTCGGGCTGGCGCGGTTGCTGGGCTGGCATCTCGGCCTGCTGGGGGCAGCCTGTCTGCAGGGCGCACTCGCGGCGTTGATCGGGCAGCTCCTGGGGCTGTCCCGCTGGTGGCTTCCGATCAACCTCGGTTTCGTACCCGGTCTGGTGTTGCTGCAGAATCACGCCGTGCCGCCATGGCTGCTGCTGGTCGGCTTCCTGGTGCTGTTGATGCTGAACTGGAATGCACTGACCGAGCGGGTTCCGCTTTACCTGACCGGCTCGGCGGCTGAGTTGCGCCTGGTGGAGCGACTGGCGACGTTGCCCGGCCAGTTCCGCTTCGTCGATCTGGGCTGTGGGCTCGGCGGGACCCTGCTGCGGCTGTCGCGGGCCTATCCGCAAGCGCAATTCGTGGGTGTCGAAACTGCGCCTTTGACGTTCGTGCTGTGCTGGCTGCGCTGTCTGCCACGAGGCAATTGTCATGTGCGTTTGCGCAGCCTCTGGCGTGAGCCGCTCGGCGGTTATGACGTGGTCTACTGCTTCCTGTCACCCGCGCCCATGCCGCGGATCTGGGACAAGGCAGCAGCCGAGATGAAGCCTGATGCGTTACTTATCAGCAACAGCTTCGAGGTGCCTGGCGTCGAGGCGGGGGAAATCCTGCCGATAGAGGACTGGCGCCGTTCGCAGCTCCTGATCTGGCGGCCCGGTTCGGCATCGGCACCTGACGGCAGGGGTGCGAGCGGCTAAACTGCGCGCCACCGCCAAGGAGTTCATCATGCAGAGCCCGCAGAACCTGATCTGGATCGACCTCGAGATGACCGGTCTTGATCCGGACAACGATGTCATCATCGAAATGGCCACGATTGTCACTGACAGCCAGCTCAACATTCTCGCCGAAGGGCCTGTGATCGCCATTCATCAGAGTGACGAGATTCTCGCCGGGATGGACGAGTGGAACACCCGCCAGCATGGCGGTTCAGGACTGACCCAGCGGGTGCGTGAGAGCCGGATTTCCACCGAAGAGGCCGAGGCGCAGACGCTGGCTTTTCTCGAGCAGTGGGTGCCAAAAGGCAAGTCTCCGATCTGCGGCAACAGCATCTGCCAGGACCGCCGGTTCCTCTACCGGCGCATGCCGGAGCTGGAACGTTATTTCCACTACCGCAACCTTGACGTTTCGACCCTGAAGGAACTGGCCGCGCGCTGGGCGCCGGAGGTACTGGCCGGCTTCAAGAAAGGCGGAACACACCTGGCGCTGGACGATATCCGTGAATCCATCGCCGAGCTGCGTCATTATCGTGAGCATTTCATAAAGGGATGAAGGTGGAGGCTGACCTGAAGCCGGAAGCTAGGAGTTATAAGCCGGAAGCTAGAAGCTAGAAGCCAGAAGTTATAAGCCGGAAGCTAGAAGCTAGAAGCTAGAAGCTAGAAGCTAGAAGCTGAGCAGGAAGGCATGAGTTTGCGGGCGTGTTGATGGCGTTTGAGTGAAGCGCGACCCCGCATGTCGTGTGCGTTCCGGTGTGGACGAGCGGAGCATCCTCCACTCAATGGTTCAGTGTCGTACCCTCCAGCCTCCAGCCTCCAGCCTCCAGCCTTCAGTTCCAAACTATCGGCTTCCAGCTTCCAGCTTCCAGCCTCCAGCCTCCAGCCTCCAACCTACCTCCCCAGCCGCCTCAGTTCATCCGACTCGACCACCCGCGTTCCCTGGCCTTCCTCCAGCGCCAGGCGCCAGAGGGCGCGGGCAAGGATGCACGCAGAGATTCCGCGGTATTTGCCAGGCAGGAGATGGGAGATCGGTGCGGTCAGGCGCTCCATGGGCCGTACCTGCATGCGTGGGCCGAGAAGCTGGGCAGGGCGGGCGATGGTCAGTTGTGGCCAGTCTTGCGCACGCAGCGCATCTTCCATCTGGCCTTTGACCTTGCAGTAGAAGATCGCGCTATCGGGGTTGGCGCCCAGCGAGCTGATCACCAGCAGATGCCGTGCGCCGAGTGCTCGGGCACGCTCGGCAAATGCCACCACCAGGTCATGATCGATGGCACGAAAGGCATCGGGGCTGCCGGCTTCCTTGAGTGTGCTGCCCAGGCAGCAGAAAGCGGTATCGGGCTGGCCCTGCAGTTGCGGCAGCAGGTCGCGAAGCGGTCCCACTGGGTTTTTCAGTCGTGGGTGCGTGGCGAGTGGTTTGCGACTGGGCGCCAGTACGCATTCGACGGTGGGTTCGTTGAGCAGCCGGTCGAGCAGGCGCTCGCCGGTGAGTCCGGTGGCGCCGGCAAGCAGAATACGCTGGGGCGTCAGATACATGGTTTGGCTTCCTGTGCGATCAGTCGGTCGAGGTGTGCTGCTGTTCGTTCAGCATTCGCCAGTGTTCGACGACCTGGTCCGGTGCCCAGATCTGCGGCTCTGATGGCTGATAGTGGTCGGCCAGCTCTCGTTCGGCAACCCTCGTCTGCGCCAGCGTGAAGGCTTGCACGATATCTCTGCTCTGCTGCAGCGCCTCGGCGAACAAGGCGCGGCCAAAGTAGGTGAAGTCATTTTCCTCGGAACAGCCGAACGAGACGCGATCGGCTCGAGCGGCGGTCATGACGAGCGTGTTCGCGCTCTTTAATGGTTCTATGAAGCCGCCTGAATAACATGCGGAAATCACGACCACCTTGTTGCGTTCGGCGAGCGGCGCCATGATTCGGGCGAGTTCGCTGGCCGGCAGGTCTTCCAGTTCCAGTCTCGGCTGTGCCACGGCAAGTTGATGGTCCGCCGAGCCGTGACTGGTGAGGTAGATGAAGATCAAATCTTCCGGACCGCTTCGCTCTGCAAGGGTCTGGATGGCGCGAGACAGATTTTCTCGAGTGGCCAGAGGTCGGTCAGCGATATGGTCTCGGTGGTTGGCCAGGTTGATCTGGCCATGGGCGGCGAAGCGCTCTGCCAGGAGTGCATCGACGTAATCGACCTCACGCAGGAACACGCTTTGCTGGCCATCGCCCGCGAAGGTCAGGCTATACAGCTCAACGGCCGGGGTGGAGGCGGGGACTGCCTCGAGTGCCTGGTCGAGCAACCGGCCCTGGTTCAGCAGCCCCAGCTCCAGAGGATCGGTTATCGCCTTGCCTGCGCTGTCCCGGATCAAGCGGCCCGCGCGCCAGGTTCCCGCTTGCTCGGTACCGTCGGCCAGTTGCAGTGTGCCGGCGCCATCGAAGCGGCCATCACGAAACCGACCCGTGTAGCGGCTGCCGTCGGCCTGTTGCAGGACGCCCTCGCCGTGATATCTCCAACCCTCGAAGTCGCCGGTATAGCGGCTGCCATCGGTACCGGCATACTCGCCCTGGCCGCTGAGTTCGCCCTGCTTGAAATGACCCTTCCACACCTGGCCAGCGGCATCTTCATAGCGGCCTTGTCCATGAAACAGATCATTCTCGAAGCCGCCAAGATAGTGTTCGCCGTTGTTGCCGCGAAACAGGCCCTGGCCAGTTAGCCGACCCTCGACAAAGGTTCCGCTGAGTTCGCCGCTCTCATCGGTGCGCATGCCCTGGCCGTGAGGCTGACCGGCAAGGAATGCGCCTTCATGGATGACCCCGTCAGCGCTTTCGAGCCTGCCGGCGCCTTCATACAGGTCGTTCTTGAACTCGCCCTCATAACTCAGGCCCGGCTCGAGATAGCGACCCTTGCCGTTGAGCGCGCCGCGCTGGAAGCGTCCCTCGTAGACGCCGCCCGCTGCATAGCTGAAACGCCCCCGTCCGTCGAACAGTCCCTGTTTGAATTCGCCTTCGTAGCGATCACCGTTGGCGCCTTGCCAGATACCCTGACCGTGCCACTGGCCATCCTTGAATTCGCCGACGTAGTGGCTGCCGTTGGGGTAGTCGATGCGACCTTCGCCCTGCAGCCGGCCGTTGACGATCTCGCCGCGATAACGGCCGCCGTCCGGCAACGTGGCATCGGCGGGTGTGAACGGCTCGCCCTCACCGCAGGCGGCGAGCAGGCAGGCAAATGAAAGGAGAGCAAACTGGCGCATGCGGCGTTCCAGACAACAGGATGCCTGCAGTATGCCGCAAACGCGCGGGCGGGCCACAACCCGCCCTATGGCCGTCAGAGAATGCAGAGCGCCAGGGTTTCGGCAACGTAGGCGGGCTTCTCGATACCCTCGATCTCCATCACGACGCGAGCCTTGAGCAGCCATTGGCCGGGGTTCTTCTCGTAGGCGTCCACGAGTGTCGCTGCCAGGCGCACCCGCGAGCCGACGCGTACCGGCTGGATGAAGCGCAGGCTGTCGAGCCCGTAGTTGACGCCCATTCTGGTGCCTTCTGGCGTGACCTGCAGGTCGCGCATCAGCATCGGTATCAACGACAGCGAGAGAAAGCCATGGGCAATGGTGCCGCCGAAGGGTGTCTGGGCGGCTTTCTCGGGATCGATATGGATGAACTGGTGATCGCCGGTACAGTCGGCAAACTGATCGACTCGCTGCTGGTCGACGGTGAACCATTCCGAGCGGCCAAGCTCCTTGCCAATGTAACTCTTGAGTTCCGCTACGGGCACCTGCGGCATACGTCCTCCGGAATTGTTGTTGTTCGAGTGCGGGTTCAGGCCGCTAGATCAGCACGGAGGTGACCATGACGCAACCAAGCATGGCCGCCGCGAATGGCGAGCCATATGTTTGGCTGAAGCCGGTGCGCGGGCTTCGCTCCGGCGGGATGCTTATAATCGCCGCTTCCATGTCTCGGAGGCTTCCATGCTGCTACGCGGGTTAACCTGGCTGGTGCTGTTTCAACTGCTTGGCACGGCGCTGAATGTGATGTTTCTGCCCGTCCTGCCGGGCCCGATCATCGGCCTGCTGTTGTTGTTCGTGGCATTGCTGGCGCGTGGTCAGGCGAGCGAGTCCCTGCAGGTTGCTGCCAGCAGTCTGCTGCGTTATCTGCCGTTGCTGCTGGTTCCGCCAGCGGTCGGTGTGATGGCTTATACCGGCGCGATCCTCGATGACTTCTGGGCCATTGTCGGGGTGCTGGCGCTGTCCCTGGTGCTTTCGCTGGTGTTTACCGGGTGGCTGATGCAGGCCCTGATCCGGCGTCAGCAGCGCAAGGCAGGACGGGCATGATGACCGTGCAATGGCAAGCCGCCTGGGAAGCGGTGATTCATCATCCGTTGTTTGGTGTGGCGATCACCCTTGCGGCGTTCCAGTTGGCCTTTGCGGCGTATGAAAAGACCCGCTGGGTGTTCTTGCAGCCAGTGCTGGTGTCGATGCTGCTGGTCATCGGCATCCTCCTGGCCTGCGGCCTCCGCTACGACGAATACCGTGTCAGCGCGCAAATGCTGACGGTGTTGCTCGGTCCGGCGACGGTCGCCCTGGCCGTGCCGCTTTATCTAAACCTGCGACGCATCCGCGAGCTGTTCGGCCCGATCATGCTCACATTGCTGATTGCCGGCATTGGTGCGACGGCACTCGGCATGGTGCTGGCCTGGGCGTTCGGCGCCGACCGCATGATCCTGATGACCCTGGCGCCGAAGTCGGTGACCTCGCCCATCGCCATGCTCGTGGCCGAGCAGATCGGGGGCATCGTGGCGCTCGCGGCGGTGTTCGTGATGATCACCGGTATCCTGGGTGCGATTTTCGGCCCGGAACTGTTGCGCCGGTTCGGTGTTCAGCATCCTGCTGCCCGTGGCATGGCGCTGGGGCTTACGTCGCACGCGGTAGGCACCGCACAGGCCTTGCAGGAAGGCGACGAATGTGGCGCGTTCGCCGCGCTGGCCATGAGCTTGATGGGCGTCATGACGGCCGTACTCCTGCCGCTTGTCGTGACG
Organism: Stutzerimonas stutzeri; assembly: GCA_002387205.1. Taxonomy (GTDB): domain Bacteria; phylum Pseudomonadota; class Gammaproteobacteria; order Pseudomonadales; family Pseudomonadaceae; genus Stutzerimonas; species Stutzerimonas stutzeri_N. The sequence continues at coordinate 46,596 of DGLA01000004.1, forward strand.
CTCCTGTTGTAAGGAATTGCTATGAAGCTGCCATTGTTTCCCCTCGATACCGTCCTGTTTCCCGGCTGCCAGCTGGACCTGCAGATATTCGAGGCGCGCTATCTGGACATGGTCAGTCGCTGCCTCAAGGCGGGGCATGGCTTCGGCGTGGTGCGCATCGTCGAGGGCAGCGAAGTCGGCGTGGCGCCTGGCGAATACGCAACGACCGGTTGCGAGGCGCTGATCCGAGACTGGCAGCAGCGGCCCAACGGGCTCTTGGGGATACGCGTGGAGGGTGGCCGGCGTTTCGATGTGGAGTCGGCCGAGGTGCAGCGTGATCAGCTCACGGTTGCCGAGGTCGCCTGGCGCAGTGAGGGGGAAGAATTGCCGCTGGGCGACGAGCACGCCGAACTGGCCATCCTGCTGGAAGCGTTGGGTCAGCATCCGATGGTGCAGACGCTGGGGATGACGGGTGTCGTGCACGGCCAGCGCTCATTGGCCAACCAACTGGCCTACCTGTTGCCGTTCCAGCCCGAGCAGAAGGTCGAGTTGCTGCAAATGGACGATCCACGGCGGCAGCTTGAATGCATCCAGCTGTGGCTCGAAAGGTTGCAGGGCGACTCGCCGGAGTAGCCGGGGCGGTCTTACCGTTACTGGTAGCGATAGAGCAGCATCGCGCCGGGCAACGCCCAGATCATGAACGCGCCGATCAGGCCAAGGGTCGCCGGCAGGATCAGCCACCAGATCTTGGGTGACATCGCATGCATGGGGCTGCGCCACTGCACCAGTGCCAGGCTGGTCGCGCATATCGTGGCTGCGAGCACTGCACCAGCGATGACGTCGGTCGGCCAGTGAACACCCAGATAGACCCGTGACAGGGCAATCGCAGTCGCCGGTAGCCCGGCAAGCAGCACCCATGCCAGGCGCAGGCGAGGCGGCTGGCCGCGCCCGGCGAGTACACCGAGCGTCAGGAAGAAGGCGAACGCTGCCGAGCTGTGACCGCTGGGGAAGCTGTAGCTGCTCAGGGGTTCGAGCAGGATTTCTGGCCTGATCCGGCCAAACAGGGCCTTGAGCGCTCCGTTGGCCAGTGCGGTGCCGAGCAGTGTGATGATTGCGAAGGTGGCAGCCCGCCGCTGCCTGGTTAGCAGCAGCAGGATGCCCAGTAATACGGCGGCCCATAGCTGGGTTTGAAAATCACCCGCTCGCGTGACGATGACCATGAAACGATCGAAAACCGGGCTGCGCTCGCCTTGCACGACGGTCATCAGGCCTTCGTCGAACTCAACCAGATGGGGCCAGCCAAAGAACAGTCCGACCAGTGCGGCGGCGCAAAGGCCGGCTGCTACCGGTGTGACCCAGCGCAGCTGATGCAGGCTGCTGTGGATGACGCCGCCGATCATCAGCACAAGTGCGCCGATAACGATAGCGGCTTCGCCCCAGAACCCCTCCGGCAGCGGCAGTCGAACAGCCGCACCGGTGGCCCAGCCCGGCAGCAGATAGGCCATCGACCACCCGGCTGCCGCAACCAGGCTCACCAGCAGAAAGCGCCCGAACGGCATGTCCAGCATGCCCGCCGTCAGCGGCAGCATCGGACGTAGCGGGCCGATGAAGCGGCCAACGAGGAGACTGGCGATTCCGTAGCGATCGAAATAGACCTCGGCACGTGACAGCCATTCCGGGTGTCGTCGCAATGCGCGCAGATTGCGGATGTTCTGGTGGTACCGCCTTCCCAGGCCATAGGAGAGCAAATCGCCGAGGAGCCCGCCGGCATAGCCGAGCAGAAGCGTCTCGCCCAGCGTCAGCACGCCGCTACCGGCGAGTACGGCGATGGCGAACACCATGACGGTGCCTGGCATCACCAGCCCGACCACGGCCAGGCACTCCAGGCAGGCCACCAGGAAAAGGCTGAGCCCGAGCCATTGAGGATGGGCGGCGAGCCAGCCGGTAAGTATGGTGAGCCATTCGGGCATGCGTTTTTCCTTGAATCGAGACGGTTTCGACCCGTTTGCTGGTGGCTGGGTTTCACCCCCGGCCATGAAAGCGGCCGGCGCAATTGCGACAGGATATCGACTCGCCCAGCCTGAATGCGCGCCTGGCAGCTGCGCTTTGCAGCCATTCGCCGGGCGCCGCTGTGCGTGAGCCTCATGGCTGGCTATAATCCGCGGCTTTCCCTTCCGTCAGGCCAGTCCAGACCATGACCGAGTCCGTACAGGATTACATGACCCGCCTTGGTCGCGCTGCGCGCGAGGCCTCGCGGGTGCTTGCCCGCGCCGCCACGGCGCAGAAGAACCGCGCGCTGCAGGCTGCGGCGGCTGCGCTCGACGCCGCCCGCGGCGAGCTGGCTGAGGCCAACCAGCAGGACCTGGCCGCCGGGCGCGCCAACGGCCTGGACGAGGCGATGCTCGATCGTCTGGCGCTGACGCCGGCCCGCATTGACGACATGATCGAAGGTCTGCGTCAGGTAGCGACGCTGCCTGACCCCATCGGTGAAATCCGCGACATGCGTTATCTGCCGTCGGGCATCCAGGTCGGCAAGATGCGCGTGCCGCTGGGCGTGGTCGGCATCATCTATGAATCCCGGCCGAACGTGACCATCGATGCGGCCAGCCTGTGCCTCAAGTCTGGCAACGCCACCATCCTGCGCGGCGGTTCGGAAGCCATCCATTCGAATCAGGCCATTGCCCGCTGCATTCAGCTGGGGCTGGCCGAGGCCGGGTTGCCGGCGGCGGCGGTGCAGGTGGTCGAGACAACCGATCGGGCTGCCGTTGGCGCATTGATCACCATGCCGGAATATGTCGACGTCATCGTGCCGCGCGGCGGAAAAGGGCTGATCGAGCGCATCAGTCGCGATGCCCGGGTGCCGGTGATCAAGCATCTGGATGGGATCTGCCACGTCTATATCGACCGCGCCGCTGATCTCGACAAGGCGATTCGCGTCGCCGATAACGCCAAGACCCAGCGTTATGCACCGTGCAACACCATGGAGACGCTTCTGGTGCACGAGTCGATCGCCGACCGTGTACTGCCACCGCTGGCGGCCATCTATCGCGACAAGGGGGTGGAGCTTCGCGGCTGTCCGCGCACCCGCGCCTTGCTTGGAGACGCAGTTCTCGAAGCCTCCGAGCAGGACTGGGCGACCGAATACAACGCACCGATCCTGTCCATTCGTGTGGTCGACTCGCTCGATGAGGCGATCGAGCACATCAATCGCTACGGATCGCAGCACACCGACGCGATCGTCACGGAAAACTTCACCGATGCGCGGCGCTTCATCACTGAAGTGGATTCGGCGTCGGTGATGGTCAATGCTTCCACCCGTTTCGCCGACGGCTTCGAGTACGGCCTGGGTGCGGAGATCGGCATTTCCACCGACAAGCTGCATGCCCGCGGCCCGGTTGGCCTCGAAGGCCTCACCAGCGAGAAGTATGTGGTGTTCGGCGACGGCCACGTACGTACCTGATGATCTCGACTCCAGCGCCACAGCGTATCGGCATACTGGGCGGCACCTTCGATCCGGTGCACATCGGCCATCTGCGGGGTGCGCTGGAAGTCGCCGAAATGTTCGGGCTCGATGAGGTGCGGCTGGTGCCGAATTTCCGTCCGCCGCACCGTGAGACGCCAAACAGCTCTGCGCAGCATCGCCTGGCCATGGTGCGTCTGGCGGTAGACGATCTGCCGCTGCTGGCCGTCGATGCCCGCGAGCTGGAACGGGACGAACCGTCGTACACCATCGACACGCTGGAGTCGTTGCGCAGCGAGCTGGCTGCCGATGACCAGCTGTTTCTGATCCTTGGCTGGGATGCCTTTTGTGGATTGCCCGGTTGGCACCGCTGGGATGAGCTGCTCGAGCATTGTCACGTGCTTGTCATGCAGCGTCCCGATGCCGACAGCGAAGCGCCCGAAGCCCTCCGCGATCTGCTTGCGGCGCGCAGCGTGAGCGATCCGCAGGCACTGACCGGCAGTGGCGGGCAGATTTCATTCGTCTGGCAGGCACCTCTCGGGGTGTCGGCGACGCGGATTCGTCAATTTCTGGCCAGCGGCCGGTCGGTCCGTTTTCTGGTCCCCGACTCCGTACTGGCTTATATCAACGCGCACGGACTCTACCGGGCGTCGAACTGAGGTTGTTTCAAGTTATGCAAAACGATTCTTTGGTCCAGCTGGCCGTCAGCGCCCTGGAAGACCTGAAAGGCGCCGACATCACCACCATCGATGTGCGCGGCAAGACCAGCGTCACCGATTTCATGGTCATTGCCAGCGGTACCTCGAGCCGTCACGTCAAGTCCCTGGCCGACAACGTGCTGGAAAAGGTCAAGGAGCAGGGCGTCCGCCCGCTTGGCAGTGAAGGGCTGGACGGCGGTGAATGGGCGCTGCTGGATCTTGGTGATGTCGTGGTTCACGTCATGCAGGTGCCGACCCGCCAGTTCTACGACCTCGAGCGTCTCTGGCAGGGTGCCGAGCAGAGCCGCGCGCAGCACGCAGGCGAGCAGGAATAGTCGATCCGTGCGGATCAAGCTGATCGCGGTGGGCTCGAAGATGCCCCGCTGGGTAGAAGACGGCTGGCATGAATATGCCAAGCGCCTGCCGTCCGAGCTGCCTCTGGAGCTTCACGAAATATCCCTAAACACTCGGGGCAAGAATGCCGACGTGGCGCGGTTGATTCGCCAGGAGGGCGAGGCCATGCTGGCGAAGGTGCAGCCCGGGGAGCGTATCGTCACCCTGGAAGTGACGGGGCGCCCCTGGAGCACTGAGCAGCTGGCCGCCGAACTGGAGCGTTGGCGGCTCGATGCGCGTAACGTCAATCTGATGGTGGGCGGGCCGGAAGGTCTGGCCCCCGAGGTCTGCGCGCGCAGCGAGCAGCGCTGGTCGCTGTCGCCGCTGACTTTGCCGCATCCCCTCGTGCGTATTCTCATCGGCGAGCAGATCTATCGCGCCTGGACCTTGTTGTCCGGCCATCCATATCACAAGTAGTACAGCCGAACCCACGATGTCCCAGCCGATCCCCCTCAAGGACCACGAAAAAGATGCCCGTCTGGTGCGTCAGCGTGTGCTCGTGGGCGGGGCACTGGTTCTGTTGCTGATCGGTGTGCTGATTGCACGGCTTTACTACCTGCAGGTGGTGCAGTACGAGCATCACTCGACCCTGTCGGAAAACAACCGGGTCCACGTCCAGCCGATCCCGCCCAATCGTGGCCTGATCTTCGATCGCAACGGCATCATCATCGCCGACAACCGGCCCAGCTTCAGCTTGACCGTGACCCGGGAGCGGGCCGGTGACTGGCGCAAGACGCTTGATACCGTGGTCGAGGTGCTGGGGCTTACGGCGGAAGAGCGGGAATTGTTCGAGAAGCGCGTACTGCAAGGGCGGCGGCCATTCGAACCGGTGCCGATCATGTACGAGCTGTCCGAAGAGCAGATCGCCCGCATCGCGGTGGACCAGTTCCGCCTGCCCGGCGTCGAGGTCGCCGCTCAGCTCGTTCGACACTACCCCGAGGGCGAGCATTTTGCTCACTCGGTCGGCTACGTCGGCAGGATCAACGAGGCCGAGCTCAAACAGCTCGATCCGGTGAATTACAGCGGCACCCACCATATCGGCAAGACGGGTATCGAGCGTTTCTATGAAGATTCGCTGCACGGCCAGGTGGGGTACGAGGAGGTTGAAACCAATGCGCGCGGACGGGTGTTGCGCGTGCTCAAGCGCACCGACCCGATCCCGGGGAAAGATCTGACGCTGACTCTCGATCTGCGGTTGCAGCAAGCCGCCGAAGCAGCCCTGGCGGGGCGTCGCGGTGCGATTGTGGCGCTGCAGCCGGCAACCGGTGAGGTGTTGGCCATGGTCAGCCAGCCGAGCTTCGATCCCAACCTGTTCGTCACCGGAATCAGCTTCAAGGCCTACGGCGAGCTGCGCGATTCCATCGATCGACCGCTGTTCAACCGTGTCTTGCGTGGCTTGTATCCGCCGGGTTCGACGATCAAGCCGATGATGGCGGTAGCTGGCCTGGACACCGGCGTGGTCACCGAAAACAGTCGCGTTTTCGACCCGGGCTTCTTCCAGTTGCCCAACGTCAAGCACAAGTACCGCAACTGGAATCGCGGCGGCGATGGCTGGGTGGACCTGGAAACGGCGATCATGCGATCCAATGACACCTATTTCTACGATCTGGCACACAAGATGGGCATCGACCGCATGCACGACTACATGAGTCGCTTCGGCATCGGTCAGCGCGTGTCCCTGGATATGTTCGAGGAAACCGCCGGCCTGATGCCTTCGCGGGACTGGAAACGGGCGCGCTACCGTCAGCCGTGGTATCCCGGCGAAACGGTCATTCTCGGTATCGGTCAGGGCTACATGCAGACCACCCCTCTGCAGCTGGCCCAGGCCACTGCCCTCATGGCCAACCATGGCAAGTGGATCAGGCCGCACCTGGCCAGGCGCATCGAAGGCGAGTTGCCCGTGGATCCCGAGCCGATGCCTGATATCCAGCTGCGCGATCCGCGCTACTGGGACGCCTCCATCAACGGCATGGTGCAGGTACTGCATGGCGCTCGTGGCACGGCAAAGAAGGTCGGCGACACCGCGACCTATCGTATTGCCGGCAAGAGCGGTACCGCACAGGTCGTGGCCATCAAGCAGGGCGAGCGCTATGACAGTGGCAAGCTCGCCGAGCGCCACCGCGACCACGCCCTGTTTGTCGCCTTCGCACCGGTTCACAACCCGCAGATCGCGGTAGCGGTCATGGTCGAGAATGGCGAATCCGGTTCTGGCGTAGCGGCGCCGGTGGCCAAGCAGGTCATGGACGCCTGGCTGCTCAATGAAGAGGGACAGCTCAAGGCCGAGTACGCGCCGACCCTCAGTGCTACGGCAGCTGCGCCATGAGCGGAACCTTCGATCGCACCCTTTCGACCACGGACGTGATGCGTCGCCGCGCCACGTTGCTGCAACGCATGCACATCGATGGCGTACTGCTGTTGCTGTTGCTGTTGCTTGCCGCTGGCAGCCTGTTCATCCTGTACTCGGCTGGTGGCAAGAACTGGGACCTGCTGATCAAGCAGGCCACCTCCTACGGTATCGGCCTGGCGGCCATGCTTTTTATCGCTCAGCTGGAGCCGAGATTCATGGCGCGCTGGGTTGCGCTCGGCTATTTGCTGGTCGTGGGGCTGTTGCTGGCTGTCGAATTCGTCGGTTACACGGCGATGGGGGCAACCCGCTGGATCAATATTCCTGGGGTGATTCGCTTCCAGCCATCGGAATTCATGAAGATCATCATGCCGATGACCATTGCCTGGTACCTGTCTGCCCGTGCATTGCCGCCCAGTCTCAAGCACACGGCGATCAGCCTGGCCCTGATCGTGGTGCCCTTTGTGCTGATCCTCAAACAGCCTGATCTGGGCACCTCGCTCCTGGTGCTGGTGTCCGGCGCGTTCGTGCTGTTCATCGCCGGCTTGCGCTGGCGCTGGGTGCTGGGCGCGATTGCGGCCCTGGTGCCGGTAGCGGTGGCCATGTGGTACTTCGTTCTGCACGACTACCAGAAGCAGCGAGTGCACACCTTTCTTGACCCGGAAAGCGATCCGCTGGGCACCGGCTGGAACATCATCCAGTCCAAGGCCGCAATCGGATCGGGTGGAGTCTTCGGCAAGGGTTGGCTGATGGGTACCCAGTCACACCTGGATTTTTTGCCGGAAAGCCATACGGACTTTATCATTGCGGTCCTGGCCGAGGAGTTCGGGCTGGTAGGTGTCTGCCTGCTGCTACTGATCTACCTGCTGCTGATAACCCGCGGCCTGATGATTACCGCCCAGGCGCAAACCCTGTTCGGCAAGCTGCTGGCAGGTGCGCTGACCATGACGTTCTTTGTGTATGTTTTCATCAATATCGGTATGGTCAGCGGGTTGTTGCCGGTGGTGGGAGTGCCGTTGCCCTTTATCAGTTTTGGTGGAACTTCGTTGGTGACCCTACTGTCAGGGTTCGGGGTTTTGATGTCGATCCACACCCATCGCAAGTGGATCGCGCAGGTTTGACTAGAGTGAATTTCTTGAATCCATTAAGGCGTGGCTGGTTGGCTCGGGTGTTCCTCGGAGCGGGGCTGTGCAGTGCTTTCGGCGGTGCTTCGCTGGTGCAGGCGGCCGATTACGAAGGCGAGAAAGTGGCTGAGTTCATCCGCGAGATGACCCATGACTACGGCTTCGCCAGTGAGCAGCTGGTCGACCTTTTGGCCCAGGCGGAGCGCAAGCAGGCCATCCTTGACGCCATTTCAAGGCCGGCCGAGCGCGTCAAGCCGTGGAAGGAATACAGGCCGATCTTCATTACCGACTCGCGCATCGCCCAGGGCGTCGATTTCTGGCGCGAGAATGAGGCCGCGCTGCAGCGCGCCGAGGCTGAATTCGGCGTGCCCCCGGAGATCATCGTTGCCATCATTGGTGTCGAGACCTTCTACGGCCGCAACACCGGCAGCTACCGGGTAATCGATGCGCTTTCCACCCTGGGTTTCGATTATCCGCCCCGTCAACCCTTCTTCCGCCAGCAGCTCAAGGAGTTTCTCCTGCTGGCGCGTGAGGAGCAGGTCGATCCCCTCACGCTGACCGGCTCCTATGCCGGTGCGATGGGGCTTCCGCAGTTCATGCCGAGCAGTTTCCGCGCCTATGCGGTGGATTTCGACAGCGATGGCCACATCGATATCTGGAAGAATCCGGTCGATGCCATAGGCAGCGCTGCCAACTACTTCAAGCAACATGGCTGGGTAACCAACGAACCGGTGGTGGCGAGAGCCAGGGTTAGCGGTGATCGTCATGCCGAGGGGCTGACGGAGGGCCTGGAGCCATTGAAGAACGCCGCGCAGCTGCGTGAGTTGGGATGGCAGACCGATGCGACCCTGCCTGACGATACAGCCGTCACCGCGTTTCGCCTGGAAGGCGCCGAAGGCGACGAGTTCTGGGTGGGGTTGCCCAATTTCTACGTCATCACCCGCTACAACCGCAGCGTCATGTACGCCATGGCTGTGCATCAGCTGGGCGAGAAGCTCGCCGCGGCACGAGGCGCGCAATGACCAGCAGGATGGGACGCCTCTTGGGGGTGACAGCTGTGATCGCGCTGGTTGCCGGTTGCTCGTCATCGCCCACGCCACACGCTCCTTCAGCGGCAAGCAGTCCGGCAAGCAGCGGGCCGGGAGATTATTCGCGCCCACACAAGGATGGCGCTCCTTGGTGGGACGTGGATGTGTCGAGCATTCCTGATGCAACGCCCACTCCGCATAACGGGCCGTTCAAGGCCAATCCGTATACGGTACTGGGCAAGACCTACTACCCCATGGGTGACGGGCGAAAATACAGGGAAACCGGTACCGCTTCCTGGTATGGCACCAAATTTCATGGGCAGCCTACCGCCAACGGCGAGAAGTACGACTTGTACGGGATGAGCGCTGCGCACAAGACCCTGCCGCTGCCGAGCTACGTCAGGGTGACCAACCTCGACAACGGCAAGGCCGTGGTGCTGCGCGTCAACGACCGGGGGCCGTTCTACTCGGATCGGATCATCGACCTGTCCTTCGCTGCGGCGAAGAAGCTGGGATATGCCGAAACCGGTACAGCGCGGGTAAAGGTCGAGGGTATCGACCCTGTGCAGTGGTGGGCCGATCGCGGTCAGCCCGTACCCTTGGTGCTTGCACAGACCAAACAGGTCCCGAGCGCGCCCGCGCTCAAGGCCACGGCGCAGCCTGTCGAGAATTACACGCCGCCGCCAGCCCAGCATGCGGGAGCGACGGTGCCCCTGGAGATCGATCGCGGCAGCGCGGGCGCCGATGCGGGACTGTTTCTTCAGGTGGGCGCTTTTGCCAATCCCGATGCTGCTCAGCTGCTGCGTGACAAGCTCAGCAGCATGACCGCGGCGCCGGTATTCGTCAGTTCGGTCGTTCACCAGGAGCAGATCCTCCATCGGGTGCGCCTGGGGCCGCTCGAGTCGCAGGATCAGGCGGCACAACTCGAGCAGAGTGTGCGTCTGGCCAATCTGGGACAGCCGCGACGGGTGAGAGGCGACTGATCGCCACGGAATCATCAGCTGGGCGCCGGCGCAACAACAAACGCTTTGCCAAACACCATCTTCCGAGAGTGCAATGACTATCACCACCTTCCTGCAGCGTCTGTTTCTGATCACCTTGCTGGCGGTAGCGCCTGCTGTACAGGCCGAGCCGATCATCCCGTCCCCTCCCGAGCTGGCGGCCAAATCCTATGTGCTGATGGATGCGGCCAGTGGCAAGGTGCTGGTGGAGAACAATGGCGACGAGCGCCTGCCGCCGGCCAGCCTGACCAAGCTGATGACGGCATACATCGCAACGCTCGAAATCCGCAAAGGCCAGATATCTGAAAGCGACATGGTGACCGTCAGTGAAAAAGCCTGGCGTACCGGTGGCTCGCGCATGTTCATCCAGGTCAATACGCAGGTATCGGTGGACGACCTGCTGCACGGCATCATCATCCAGTCCGGCAATGACGCCAGCGTCGCCATGGCTGAGCACATTGCCGGTAGCGAGGATGCCTTTGCCGATCTGATGAACAGCACCGCGCAGCAGCTGGGCATGACCAATACCCATTTCATGAACTCGACCGGACTGCCGCATCCGGAGCATTATTCGTCCGCTGCCGACATGGCCAAACTGGCCCGGGCCATCATTCATGAGGATCCGGCGCACTACGGCATCTACGCGCAGAAGGAATTTTTCTGGAACAACATCAAGCAGCCCAACCGCAACCTGTTGCTGTGGCGCGACAAGACGGTGGATGGGCTGAAAACAGGGCATACCGAGGAGGCGGGCTACTGTCTGGTAGCCTCTGCAGTTCGCGACGACATGCGGCTGATCACGGCTGTCTTTGGCACCAATAGCGAGCAGGCGCGTGCGGCGGAGACGCAGAAACTGTTGACCTACGGCTTCCGCTTCTTCGAAACCCGCACCTTCTACCAGAAAGGCGTCGAACTGGCGAAATCCCGCGTCTGGAAAGGTGAACAGGACCAGGTCAGTGCCGGCCTGGCGAACGATCTGACCATGACCCTGCCGCGCGGCCAAATGGACAAGCTGCAAGCCGGTCTGACTTTCAACCCCGAACTGACAGCGCCCATTCAGCAGGGCGATGTGGTGGGCAAGGTCGAGGTGAGCCTCGATGGTCAGGTTGTGCAGAGCTCGGATCTCATTGCCTTGCAGGCGGTGGAAGAGGGTGGGCTGTTCAGCCGTTTGTGGGATAGCATTCAGCTGTTCTTCTTCAACCTCTTCAACTAGACCTCTGGAGCGCGCCTTGGCCAACCGCCGGGCGTGCTTGCGGATCACGAGTCCGTCGCCATGACCGAAAGCAAAAGCGAAACACAGCCACCCAGGATCGAATTTCCCTGCGAACGTTACCCGATCAAAGTCATCGGTGATGCAGGCGAAGGGTTCAGCGAGACGGTGGTGGAGGTGATTCGGCGACACGCGCCGAATCTGGACGAAACCACGCTGGTGTCTCGTGACAGCCGCAACGGCCGCTTCCTGTCCGTGCAGGTGCTGATCACGGCGACAAGTGTCGAGCAGTTGCAGGCGATCCATGTCGATTTGCGCGCAACCGGGCGCGTACACATGGTGCTCTGATGTGGCCCGCAACTGACGGGTCCCTTTCTGGTCCTGCGGGCAGAAGGGCCTGCGAATGACTGCTTCGGTGCTGGGCGTCCGCGAGTTTGGCCTCGTGGAGTACCCGTTGGCCTGGCAGGCCATGCAACGCTTCACCAATGAACGCACACCGTCGACGGACGATGAAATCTGGTTGCTGCAACATGCCCCGGTATTTACCCAGGGACAGGCTGGCAAGGCGGAACATCTGCTGGTGCCCGGAGATATTCCGGTAGTGCAGGCCGATCGTGGCGGGCAGGTGACCTATCATGGCCCCGGACAGCTTGTCTGCTATCTGATGCTGGATATCAGGCGGTTGGGGTTTGGCGTACGCGAACTCGTGAGTCGCATCGAACAGAGCCTGATCGATCTGCTTGCGAGTTACGATGTGCAGGCCCAGGCCAAGCCGGACGCGCCAGGTGTGTACGTCGATGGCGCGAAAATCGCGTCACTCGGCTTGCGCATCCGTAACGGATGCTCGTTCCATGGCCTGGCGCTCAATGTGGATATGGATCTGGAGCCCTTCGGGCGGATCAATCCATGCGGATATGCCGGCATGACCATGACCCAGCTGGCCGATCTGGTGGCCGGACCAGTTGCATTTCCTGATGTCAGTGCCCGCCTGCGTGAGCAGTTGGTCAGGCATCTCGGCTACGCACAGCAGCAGACCCTGAAGGGTGCAGTGATAGACGGCTAGGTCGCGCGCTGGTTTATACCGGGTGAGCGCGGGGCATGGCGTACAAGTACGCCTGCCCCCGAGGCGAAGCCCAGGGGCAGGCGCCTTTCGGCCCGATCAGTTCAGATTGAGGGTTGGAATCAGACTGCTTTCAAACGGCTGGCCCGGCACCGGAACCGGGGCGGACAGGCCCAGGTTGTTCTTTTCGAACACTCGGTCGGCTCGGTAGCTGGAGCGCACCAGCGGGCCGGCAGCGACTTCCATGAAGCCTTTCTCCAGGCCGATGTCGCGGAAACGGTTGAATTCTTCAGGGCTGACCCAGCGTTTTACCGGCAGGTGGTTGCGGGTCGGCTGTAGATACTGGCCGAGGGTGAGGATGTCCACGCCGATGGCGCGCAGGTCATCCATGGTCTGCAGCACTTCCTCGTCGGTTTCGCCCAGGCCAAGCATCAGGCTGGTCTTGGTCAGCATCTCCGGGCGATAGCGCTTGGCGTGCTCCAGCACGCGCAGGGTCTTCTCGTAGCCGGCGCGGGGGTCGCGCACGTCATGGGTCAGTCGTTTGACCGTCTCGACGTTCTGCGCGAAGACTTCCAGGCCAGAGTCCGCTACGCGTTCGATGGCTTGCAGGTCGCCGTCAAAGTCCGGTGTCAGGGCCTCCACTACCACATGCGGGGTGCGCTCCTTGATGGCGCGCACGCAGGCGGCGTAGTGTGCGGCACCGCCGTCGTCCAGATCGTCACGGTCCACCGAGGTCAGCACGATATAGCGCAGCGCCATCAGTTCCACCGACTTCGCGGTGTTCTGCGGCTCTTCCAGATCCAGCCAGCCATTGGGATTGCCGGTATCCACGGCGCAGAAGCGACACGCGCGCGTGCAGACCGAACCCATCAGCATGATGGTGGCAGTGCCGTTGGACCAGCACTCGCCCATGTTCGGGCAGTGGGATTCCTGGCAGACGGTACTCAGGCGGTGTTCGCCGACATTGCGCTTGACCGCTTCGAAGCGGCTGCCGCTGGGCGCCTTGACCCGCAGCCACTTGGGCTTGGGTTCGAACACCTGGGGTTCGCTCGAGGCGCGGCGCTTCTGCCCGTCCTTGATTGCGGTGATGCCCTGGGTGGTACGGAATTTTTCGCCGCTGGCAACGGCCTTGGGCTGGGAGGTTTCGGACATCGGCTTTCTGGGCTCCGCTAGAGACTCCGTGGACGAGGCGGCTTTTGGCCGCCGCGCAGTTTATCACAGGCACTGACCGTTCAGTCCGCACAGCGCTGGGTGCAGTCGCTCAGAAGGGGCTGCCGAAGTTGCGTGGCCCACCTGCGCGGGGTTGGACGGCAAGTAGCGCGTGGCCGACTGATTCGGCCGCGTTCCTCAGGGCTCTGCGCGCAGCTGTCCCAGCAATTCCTGCGTCGGATGGCCGTCGGCGGGCCAGCCGAGCTGCTGCTGGAATCCACGTATGGCGCTGCGCGTATTGGCACCGATGATGCCGTCGGGCAGGCCGGGATCGAAGCCTTGGGCGGCAAGGCGCTCCTGTAGCTCCATGCGTTCCGACCGGCTCAATGGCTGCTCGCCGAGGGGCCAGCTGCCTTCCACCTTGCCTGCTCCTTCGAAGCGCTCCGACAGCAGCCCGATAGCCAATGCGTAGGACGAAGAATTGTTATAGCGCAAGATCGAACGGAAATTATCGAGGATCAGAAATGCTGGCCCTCGGTGGCCCGCAGGCAGTAACAGGCTCGCCGAGGCGTCATCATTGCCCCGCGGAAGATTGCGCAGACCCAGCTCCCGCCATGCCGCCAGCGGCTTGCGCAGGCTGCTGTCGGCCAGGGCATAGTCGAACCCGTCGGGCAATCGGACCTCGAAGCCCCAGGGCTGGCCTGCTTTCCAGCCCGACGCCTGCAGGTAGTGGGCAGCTGAGGCCAATGCATCAGCCGAGCTGTTCCAGATGTCCCGACGCCCATCGCCACTGAAGTCGACCGCATGGGTGTTGTAGGTGGTGGGTATGAACTGGGTCTGGCCCATTGCACCGGCCCAGGACCCGCGAAGCTGGGCGGGCTCGACATCACCGTGCGCAAGAATGTCCAGTGCCGCCAGCAGCTGGCTCTTGGCGAAAGCAGGCCGCCGCCCTTCATGGGCGAGCGTGGCCAGTGAGCGAATCACTGACTTGTCCCCCATGATCTGTCCGAAGCTGCTTTCCAGGCCCCAGATCGCAACCAGGGTGTTGCGGTCCACCCCGTAACGAGCCTCGATGTGATCCAGTATGTCGGCGTTCTGTTCGAGCAGGCGTTGTCCAGTCTGCACACGCTGCTTCGAGAGTGCGCCGTTCAGGTATTCCCACACCGGCCGGGTGAACTCGGGCTGGCTGCGGTCAGCCGCAATGACGCTGGGATCAGGGGTGATGCCTTCGAAGGCACGGTCGAACAGATCGGCCGAGATGCCGGCCTGGAGGGCTTCGCGACGGAAAGCGTCACGCCACTGGGTGAACGTCTGCTGTTCACCGGCTGCGATGGGTGAGTCGCTGTCCGCGGCGCTGTCAGCGGCCGGCAGCATGCCTTGCGGGCTGGATGATGGCGCCGGTGACTGCGAGACCGGCTCGGCGGCGCAGGCGACCATGATGCTCAGGGCTGATCCGGCAATCAGGCTGCGTAGCAGCAGTACAGGAACGAAGGTGTAAAGCATGTACCACTCTCGGCAGGTCAACGGCAGCTGACCTTATCACGCTTTGAATTGCTTGGCTTTTCAAGCTGCCAGAAGGACCGAAGCCTCCCAGTTGGCTGACTGGGAGGCTTCGCGACGGTAGCTGCCTTTACCTTTTCGGGGCTGCTCCTGACGACTGCGGAACAGCGGCTGGGCAACCAGGGATTTGGCCTTGTTCGGCCTTTTGCGACTCTTTGCCATGTTTTGAAGCCTCTTGCGTGCGATCAGTTGCGCAGCTTAGGGCTTGTACAGAAAATGTCCAGCGCAGGGCGGCGCTGCATCAGTCGGCTGCGGCTGAAGCGTCAGCCACCAATGCGCTTTCCGCTCAGCCTAAGGCAGAGATCTGTCAGGCCGATCCAGGGGTCACCCGGAGACTGCCCCTTGATCTGTTCGTCGATATGTTGAGCACTCATCAGCAGCCTTTGCCAGCCGGCAGCATCGTGGCGCTGCAGGGCTTTGCTCACCAGCGGCTTGCGCTTGTCCCACACGGGTGGGCGCGCCTGGCTGAAGGCCCGGTCGAGCGGGGTACCCTGGCTGTATTGCTGGGCAATGTTGGCGAGCTGGCGTACCTCGCGTGCCACGGCCCAGAGGATGACCGGGGCTTCGACGCCTTCGCCACGAAGGCCCTCCAGCATGCGCAGGATGTGCTCGGGCTGGCCTAGCAGCGCGGCATCGATCAGCCCGAACACGTCATAACGGGCACTATCGGCCACCGCAGCCTGCACGGTGGCTACAGTGACCTGACCCCCTTCGGCGAGCAGCTTGAGCTTTTCTATCTCCTGCGCTGCTGCCAGCAGATTGCCCTCGACCCGGGCAGCAATCAGCTCAACCGCCTCCTGGTCGGCGGCCAGGCCGGCCTGCGCCAGGCGCTGGCGAATCCACTGCGGGAGCTGTTGCGCGTCCACCGGCCAGATCTGCAGGAATTGCACCTGTTTGCCATCGATCAGTGCCTTGGCCCATTTGGTCTTTTGCGTATTGCCATCGAGCTTGGGCAGGCTGACCAGCAGAACGGTGTCTTCGGCCGGCCGTGCAAGGTAGTCGAGAAGCGCAGCAGCGCCCTTGTCGCCGGGCTTGCCGTTGGGGATGCGAAGCTCCAGCAGGCGCTTCTCGGCGAATAGCGACAGGCTGGCACCTGCCTCGATGAGCTGACCCCAGTCGAACCCGGTTTCGGCGTTGAGCACCTGGCGCTCGCTGAACTCCTGTTGCCGACAGGCTGCACGAATGGCGTCGCAGGCTTCCTGGCAGAGCAGGTGCTCATCACCGCTGACCACGTAGACGGGCGCAAGTGGACCTTGCAGGTGCTTGGCGAGCTGGGCGGGAGGTAATTTCATCGGAGGGACAGGAGCCCGCGTGAGCAGGCTCCCTGGCAGTCACTGGAGGGGCAGTTCGATGGGCGACTGCAGCGGTTGCGAGGCCTGCTCACGCATTTGTGCCTCGATCGCTTCGGCCTCGGCGCGCTTCTTCGCGTCGGCTGTCTGTTGCAGTTGATCGAGCTGTGCCGGGGTGATGTTGCGCAGGCGCATGCTCAGCTGCTGCAGAAGCTCGCGGCGCATTTCTCGGCGCAGCTGGCTCGCTTCCTGATCCGAGCTGATCAGGTTGCTGCTGTCATGAACGTAGACCTTGGACACCTCGACCTGATCCTCCAGCAGCACAGTGCTTTGAGGGCCTCGGATCTGGTAGTCGAGTATCTGGGTCAGTTCGTATTCGGCGGTGCGCGCTGCGGTGGTATAGCTGGCCGTGCGCTGGCGGCTCTGCTCGCGCACCAGGTCGAGTGTGTAGCGTGCATCAGGGGTGACCCTGACGCCGCTGTTCTGGAGCAGCTCTTCGAGCGCCTGCACGGTTTCGCCATAGCTGTCACGAGCCTGCAGGCTGAGCTCCTGGAGGGCAAAGCTGGTGGTGCCGGTTCCGCGGAGCTGGAAGCCGCAGGCGCTCAGCAGCAGGGCCAGGCCGACCACTGCCAGATTGCGTTTGATCATGTTGTATCCCCTTGCCAGCTTGGCGCCCGCGCCAAGACGAATCAGTTAGCGACGATGTTGACCAGCTTGCCCGGCACCACGATGACCTTGCGAATCGTCAGGCCCTCGGTGAAACGCACCACGTTTTCATTGGCCCGCGCGCTGGCTTCGACGTCTTCGCGAGAGGCGCTGGCCGGTACTTCGATCTGTCCGCGCAGCTTGCCGTTGACCTGCACCACCAGGGTCAGGTTGTCCTGCACCAGAGCCGCTTCGTCGACCGTCGGCCAGCATGCATCGATGATGGCGTCGGCATGGCCGAGGTTCTGCCAGAGCTGGTGGCAGATGTGTGGTGTGATCGGTGCCAGCAGCAGGGCGACGGTTTCCAGGCCTTCGTGCATCAGCGCGCGATCCTGCTCGCTGCTGGTGGCGGCCTTTTCCAGCACGTTCATCAGGGTCATGACCTGGGCGATGGCGGTGTTGAACTTGTGGTGCTGCCCGACATCCTGGCTGGCCTGCTTGATTGCCAGATGGATGGCGCGGCGCACGGCCTTCTGCGTATCGTCGAGGCTGGCGACATCAGGCTTGCCAACAGTGCCGGCGCTGACATGGGCGTGGGCCAGGCGCCACACGCGACGCAGGAAGCGGCTCGCACCTTCGACGCCGGAGTCAGACCATTCCAGGCTCATGTCCGGCGGCGAGGCGAACATCATGAACAGGCGGCAGGTGTCGGCGCCGTAGGTGTCGATCATCGCTTGCGGGTCGACGCCGTTGTTCTTCGACTTGGACATCTTCTCGGTGCCGCCGATTTCCACCGGCAGACCGTCGCTGGCCAGCTTGGCGCCAATGACCTTGGCCTTGGCATCGCGCTCGACGATGACGTCGGCCGGGTTGAACCAGTCCTTGCCGCCGTTTTCCAGGGTGCGGTAGTAGGTGTCGGCAATCACCATGCCCTGGGTGAGCAGATTCTTGAACGGCTCGTTGGAGCTGACCAGGCCTTCATCGCGCATCAATTTGTGGAAGAAACGCGCATAAAGCAGGTGCAGGATCGCGTGTTCGATACCACCGATGTACTGGTCAACCGGCAACCAGTGGTTGGCCGCGGCTGGGTCGACCATCCCCTGATCGTAATGGGGTGAGGCGTAGCGGGCGAAGTACCAGGACGACTCGACAAAGGTGTCCATGGTGTCGGTTTCGCGCTTGGCAGGGGCGCCGCATTTCGGGCAGCTGCACTCGTAGAATTCCGGCATCCTGGCCAGCGGCGAGCCGGCGCCATCCGGCACTACGTCTTCGGGCAGCACCACCGGCAGCTGGTCTTCCGGCACCGGCACGTCACCGCAGCTTTCACAGTGGATGATCGGGATCGGGCAGCCCCAGTAGCGCTGGCGGCTGATGCCCCAGTCGCGCAGGCGGAACTGGGTACGCGCCTGGCCGAGGCCTTTGCGCTGCAACGCGACTTCCATGGCATCGAAGGCGCCGTTGAAGTCCAGCCCGTCGAAATCGCCAGAGTTGATCAGCTCGCCGTGTTCGCCATAGGCATCGTTCCAGGGCGCGGGAGTCTGGTCACCGGCACTGGTACGCACCACCGGCTTGATCGGCAGGCTGTACTTGGTTGCAAAGGCAAAGTCTCGCTCGTCGTGGGCCGGCACGGCCATCACAGCGCCTTCGCCATAATTCATCAGCACGTAGTTGGCGACCCATACCGGCAGCAGCTCGCCAGTGAGTGGGTGCTGTACCTTCAGAGCCGTGGCAAGGCCTTTCTTTTCCTGGGTTGCGATATCGGCTTCTGCGACGCCGCCGCGTTTGCACTCGTCAATGAACGCCTGCAATTCGGGGTTGTTCTGGGCTGCGAGGGTGGCAAGCGGATGTTCGGCCGCCACGGCGACATAAGTGGCGCCCATCAGGGTATCGGGGCGGGTGGTGAACACCTTCATCACGCCTTCGCTGCCGATACTGGCGACGTCGTACGGGAAGCTGATCTCCATCCCGCGCGACTTGCCGATCCAGTTGCGCTGCATGGTCTTGACCTGTTCCGGCCAGCCATCCAGCTCGTCGAGACTCTCCAGGAGCTCATCGGCGTAGGCCGTGATCTTGAAGTAGTACATGGGGATTTCGCGCTTTTCGATTAGCGCGCCGGAACGCCAGCCGCGGCCGTCGATGACCTGCTCGTTGGCCAGTACGGTCTGGTCGACGGGGTCCCAGTTGACGGTGCCGTTCTTGCGGTAGATCACGCCCTTTTCATACAGGCGGGTGAACAGCCACTGTTCCCAACGGTAGTAGTCGGGTTTGCAGGTGGTGACTTCACGCGTCCAGTCGACGGCCAGGCCCAGGCTCTTCAGCTGGGTGCGCATATAGTCGATGTTTTCGTAGGTCCACTTGGCCGGCGCGACCTTGTTTTTCATCGCCGCGTTTTCAGCCGGCATGCCGAACGCGTCCCAGCCCATGGGCTGCAGCACGTTCTTGCCCTGCATACGCTGGTAGCGGGCGATCACGTCGCCAATGGTGTAGTTGCGCACGTGGCCCATGTGCAGCTTGCCGCTGGGGTAGGGAAACATAGACAGGCAATAGAAGGTGTCCTTGCCTGGCTGTTCGCTTACTTCAAAGGATTTCTGCGCGTCCCAGTGGGACTGCGCGGCGGCTTCGATTTCGCGGGGCTGATACTGTTCGTGCATGGCTACTGGCGTTGGAATGGGGGCTGGCTGCTCGCCTGGCGGCTCGGGCTAGGGTGTTGCTGGTCGGGACCTGCAATACCGCGGCGCAACGGGCCGGAAACGAACGCATGGAAGCGCCGTAGCATACATGACCCCCCGCGACCGAGGGAAACCTGATTTGCCGGTGGAGCACGGCCCCGTTGGTCGCAGCCCTCGTCGTCCTCCTGGTCTGAGCTACGCTTGTACAGGGGGCGGGACGAACGAAGAGGTGAAACATGGGCAAAGAACAGCAGGCAGACGAGGGCAACCTGTACGGGCGGGTGCTGCAGCGGCTGACCGTGGCGCTGGAAGAGGCGGAGCGGAGCGCGGGAGGCAAGCCCGGTGGTGCGACCGAGCTGGAAGTGGGCGGGCTGACGCCGGCTGAGTTCGATCTGATCCGTGCCTATCTGCAACAGGATTCGCAATGGCTGTCCGGCTGGCACGCGGCGGCCGAGGAGCAGGCCCAGTTGGACCGCCAGGCAGCGCGACCGGCATTGCGCAACGTGCTGCGGCATCATTCCGGCAAGCGCTGCAAGCAGAGTCCGCCGGCGCTGCAGCAATCCATGACCTGCGCCCTCTGTGGTGCAGCTGCGCACTGGCCGGAAGGTGCCGGCGTGGTCGCCTGCTCAGCATGCGGCTCGCAGCTGCTCCGCGCGAGACAGCGGTTGCATACCTACCCAAAGCATTGACGGCATCCGCGCTGCCGACAAGCGGACGCCTTGGCAGGTAAAGTGGCAGCGACCGACTTCCGGAGCTGCATATGCCGATTCGCTACTTATTCAAACAATTGCTGCTACCGCCAGGCGGCCTGCTCCTGCTGCTGCTGGCTGCCTGGTGGCTGCGGCGACGCGCGCCACGGCTGGCGGCGCTCTGCTTCGTACTGGGGTTTGGCGGGCTGTGGCTGATGAGCCTGCCAGTGACTGTGGAACGGGCGGCGCGGATGATCGAAAGCGAAGTGGCGCTGGATCGATCGCAGTGGCGTGACCTCGGCCAGCGGGCGCAGGCGATCGTGGTGCTTGGTGCTGGACGTGAACAGTCCGATCCTGCGTGGGGGGCAGATCAGCCCAGTCATATCGCGCTCGAACGGCTGCGCTATGCCTCCCGCTTGGCGGAGGCCTCGGGCTTGCCAATCCTCGCCAGTGGAGGGCTGCATTACGGCGAGCCTCCGAGCGAAGCGCTGCTGGCTGCCGAGGCGCTGCAGCGCGATTTCGCCACTGAGACCCGATGGCTGGAGGAGCGTAGCCGCACTACCTGGGAGAACGCGTTGTACAGCGCTGAAATCCTGAAGAAGGCCGGCATCGAACGGATCGTACTGGTGACCTCGGCCTCGCACATGCCCAGGTCACGATGGTGCTTCGAAGAGGTAGGCCTGGAGGTGATCGCAGCGCCCGTGGGGTTCGTCGGCGTGCCCAATGGGCGACCTTTCGGGGGGTGGCTGCCGGAGTCGAAAGCCGTCTGGCAGAACGGCATGCTGCTCAACGAGGCGGTCGGCATGCTGGTCTATCCATGGGTGTATGGGGGGGAAGCTTGAAGCCTGAAGCTTGAACCTCAAGCGGCTCTGCTCCTGTGGTAGCGGTCTGATCGCGATTGGCGGTGGGCAGGGCTCATCGCGGTAGCCCGATCGCAGCCAAAGCCCCTCGACAAGGCCCGCTACGCTATCGCCCAGCCTCCAGCCTCCAGCCTCCAGTTTAAGGCTTCCCCTTGCCCCGCCTGACCACACCCACCACCAGCAGCAACCCGCAGAGCCCGATCAAAGGCCAGGAGCGCCAACGCAGGTAGGGCGTCAGCCCTTGCATGGGGGTGACCTCACCATAGAGCACGGTTTCCTCGAACGCCGGGATCCGTTCGGTGATCTGACCGTGTGGGTCGATCAATACCGTAACGCCGTTGTTGGTCGCACGGATCATCCAGCGACCGGCCTCCAGCGCTCGCATCTGCGCCATTTGCAGGTGCTGCAACGGGCCGATGGAGTGCCCGAACCAGGCGTCGTTGCTGACGGTGAGCAGGATGTCGCTCTGCGCGGCGAGACTGGCGGCAAATTCCGGGTACACGACCTCGTAGCAGATGAATGGCGCGATCTGGTAACCCTTGGCCTGCAGCAGCGCCTGTTCCGGCGTGCCGCGGGCGAAGTCAGACATGGGCAGGTCAAAGAAGGCGATCAGGCCACGTAAGATGTCCTGCAGTGGCACGTACTCGCCGAAGGGAACCAGTTTCTGCTTCAGGTAGGTGCCCCTGGCATCGCCAGCGGTGGTCAGGCCGTTGTAATAACGCAGCTCACCCTCGGCGTTGGGCTGGCGCACGGGCACGCCGGTGATCAGCGCCGACTGACGGTCCTGGGCGAAACGGCTCATCATCGTCAGATAGCCTTCAGCATGTTCCTTGAGGATCGGCACGGCGGTTTCGGGCCAGACGATCAGATCGGCCGGCCGGCTACGGAAGGTCATGTCGCGGTAGAGCAGCAGCTGCATCTCCAGCTTCTTCGGGTCCCACTTGATGCTCTGGGCGACATTGCCCTGCATCGCAGCCACCGTGAGGGGTTCGGCCTTGGCGGTGGTCCAGGCGTGACGGCCCAGACCCAGTGCGCCCCCCCAGACGGCAATCATCAGCACCAGCGCGCCGACCAGCGCCGTCCGTTGACGGAACAGTTTTGGCAACTCGACCAGCAGGGTTGCAGTCAGCGCCAGCATGAAGGTAAGCAGCCAGACGCCACCAAGCGGTGCGAGCCCGGCCAGCGGGCCCTCCAGCTGGCTATAACCGGCATACAGCCAGGGGAAACCGGTCAGCACCCAGCCACGCAGCGCATCCATGGCGAGCCACAGCGCGGAGAAAAGCAGTGCGTTGAGCAGAGGCGCTGCTTCCTGCCGAAGCCAGCGGCTCCAGACCCAGCCCAGCAAGGCAGGGAACAGGGCCAGGCCGGCCACGAAGCCAAGGGTCAGCACGCCGGCCAGGATCGGCGGTGCCGCGCCGAAATCATGAATGCTGACGTACACCCAGCTGACGCCCGAGGCGAACAGGCCGAAACCGTAGCACCAGCCACGTCCGGCTGCCTGTTTCGGCGCCAGATCACCCAGGCCGAGATAGATCAGGCCGATCGACAGCAGGGCCAGCGGCCAGATATCGAACGGGGCAAGCGACAGGGTGGTCAGGGCGCCGGCAACGAGCGCCAGCAGGTTGCCCGGCCAGCCGGGGCGGGTGATCCAGCGCATGGGGTTTCCTTGGAAATCGCCGCCGGTACGGTGTCCGGCGGCGGGAATACGGAGCGCAAGAGTCTACCGAAGGTTTCGGCGTGCCGGCAGAGCCTAGCGACTTTCCGTTTGGGTACGGGTCAGGCGCAGCATGTGGACGCGGCGACTGTCGGCGTTCAGTACACGGAAGCGGAAACCGTCTATTTCGGTGACCTCGTTCCGCTTGGGCAGGTGCCCGAAGGTACTCATGACCAGCCCGGCTACGGTGTCGAATTCTTCGTCGGGAAACTCGCTGCCGAAGAATTCGTTGAAACTGTCGATCGGTGTCAGCGCCTTTACCAGGAAGTCGCCGCTGGGCAGTGGGCGGATATAGCTGTCTTCCTCGATGTCATGCTCGTCCTCGATATCGCCGACGATCTGTTCGAGTACGTCTTCGATGGTCACCAGCCCGGCAACACCGCCGTATTCGTCAATGACGATGGCCATGTGGCTGTGATTGGCCCGGAATTCTCGCAACAGCACGTTCAAACGCTTGGACTCGGGCACGAAGGTGGCGGGGCGCAGCAGATCCTTGATATCGAAGTTCTGCTGGTCGTCCTGCAGGATCAGCGGCAGCAGATCCTTGGCCAGCAACACGCCGATCACCTCGTCGAGGCTGTCGCCCACTACCGGATAGCGCGAATGCGCGGCGGAGATGATCGCCGGCAGGAAGTCCTTTGGCGGCTGGTCGGCGCGGATGCTCATCACCTGCGAGCGCGGCACCATGATGTCGCGCACCTGCAGGTCGGCGACCTGGATGGCGCCCTCGACAATCGCCAGGGCTTCATTGTCGAGCAGTTTGTTCTGGTGGGCGCCGCGCAGTACATCAAGCAGCTCCTCACGATTTTTCGGCTCATGGGCAAAAGCCTGGGTGATTTTTCCTAACCACGACTTCTGCCCGTTGCTCGATCGGTCTTCACTCATGTCTTTGACTCAATGGTCCTTGCTGTGCCCTTGGGGCTATTCGCCGGCATACGGGTCGGGGTGACCCAGTTCAGCCAGCAGTTGACGTTCGAGGCTTTCCATTTCTTCGGCCTCCTCGTCGTCGATGTGATCGTAGCCAAGCAGGTGCAGGCAGCCATGGATCACCAGGTGGGCCCAGTGCGCCTGCAGCGCCTTACCCTGCTCGACCGCCTCGCGCTCGACCACCGGTACGCAAATCACCAGGTCGCCCAGCAACGGGATGTCGAGCAATTCCTCAGGTACATCAGCCGGGAAGGACAGCACGTTGGTGGCGTAATCCTTCTGCCGCCAGGTGCGATTCAGCTCGCGACCTTCGTCTTCGTCAACCAGGCGGATGGTCAGCTCGGAATCGCCCTGGCGCTGCCTTAACGCCAGCTCGCACCAGCGGCGCAGATCAGCTTCATCCGGAACGGCACCGCCAGTTGCGTTTTGCAGGTCGAGTTCAATCACCGCGGTTGTCCTGCGATGAACGATTACCTTGGCCCTGGTTGCCTTCGAAGGCCTCGTACGCCTCGACGATGCGTTGCACCAATGGGTGACGCACTACGTCCTTCGGCTTGAAGTGCGTGAAACTGATGCCATTGACCTCCCTGAGCACTTCGATCACATGAGCGAGGCCGCTCTTGGTGCCTCGTGGCAGGTCCACCTGGGTGATGTCACCGGTGATGACCGCCGTTGAGCCAAAGCCGATGCGGGTGAGGAACATCTTCATCTGCTCGAGTGTGGTGTTCTGGCTCTCATCGAGGATGATGAAACTGTTGTTCAGGGTCCGGCCGCGCATGTAGGCCAGCGGCGCAATCTCGATGACCTGCTTCTCGATCAGCCGGGCGACCTGTTCAAACCCAAGCATCTCGTACAGGGCGTCATACAGCGGGCGCAGGTAGGGATCGATCTTCTGGGCCAGGTCGCCGGGCAGGAAGCCGAGCTTTTCGCCGGCCTCGACCGCCGGGCGCACCAGCAGGATGCGGCGAATCTGCTCGCGTTCCAGTGCGTCCACCGCACAGGCGACGGCCAGGTAGGTTTTGCCGGTACCGGCCGGGCCGATGCCGAAGTTGATGTCGTTGTCGAGGATCGACTGCACGTAGCGCTGCTGGTTGACGCCGCGCGGGCGGATATTGCCCTTGCGGGTACGCAGCGAAATGTTCGGCGTGGTGGAGGAATTGTTCAGCTCCTCCATGGCCGATTCCTGCAGGAACAGATGAACCGTGTCAGGTGAGAGCTCGCTGCTCTTTGTTTCGCGGTACAGGCGTCGCAGGAGATGCTCGGCAGCCTGGGCCACGTCGGACGGGCCGACCAGCTCGAACTGGTTCCCGCGGTTGCGGATTTCCAGATCCAGCCGTTGCTCGATGAGGCGCAAGTGCTCGTCGAACTGGCCGCAAAGATTGGCGAAGCGGTTGGCTTCAAAGGGTTCGAGGGTGAAACGGTGATGTTCTGTAGGGGCGTTCAAGGGCTTTTAGTTGACCTGCTTTGCATGAAGATGTGGTGAGGATAGCGCCGTGAGATGAAAAAAGCAGCGGCGCGCCGGTGCTTGAGACCCCGGGCAAAAGCACGGCTGGGGCTTCCAGCGATCAGCCGTGGTGATGCTTTGTTCAGCTTGCGACCTGCTCCAGCAGCGTTCCACGCAACGAGTGCGGCAGCGCATCGTCAATGTGCACATCCACAAACTGGCCAATCAGTCTCGGGTTGTTGCATCTGAAATTGACGATCCGGTTGTGCTCGGTGCGGCCCTGAAGCATGCCGGGGTCTTTCTTAGAGTAGTCCGTGACGAGAATGCGCTGGCGGGTGCCCACCATCCGTCGGCTGTTCTCGAAGCCTTGCTGGTTGATTCGTTGCTGGAGAACCGACAAGCGCTGTTTTTTCACCTCGTCCGGCGTTTCGTCGACCAGATCCGCAGCTGGTGTTCCGGGCCGCGAGCTGTAAACGAACGAGTAGGAGAAATCGAAGCCGATGTCCTCGATGAGTTTCATGGTCTGCTCGAAATCCTTGTCGGTTTCGCCAGGAAACCCAACGATGAAGTCCGAGCTGATCAGGATGTCGGGCACTGCGGCCTTGAGCTTGCGGATGCGCGACTTGTATTCAAGGGCCGTGTGATTTCGCTTCATGCCGGCCAATACGCGATCGGAGCCTGACTGTACTGGCAGGTGCAGGTATCTCACCAGCTCAGGTACTTCGGCATGGGCCTGGATCAAGGCGTCGGAAAACTCCAGCGGATGGCTGGTGGTGTAGCGGATACGGTCGATGCCATCGACTGCCGCGACCACGCGGATCAGCTCTGCCAGGTCTGCCGTGCGGCCGTCGTGGGTCGCGCCGCGGTAACCGTTTACGTTCTGCCCCAGAAGCGTGACTTCGCGAACGCCGTTCTCGGCCAGGTGAATGACCTCGGCCAGCACGTCGTCAAAGGGGCGGCTGACTTCTTCACCGCGGGTGTAGGGCACTACGCAGAACGTGCAGTACTTGCTGCAGCCTTCCATGACCGAGACGAAGGCGGTCGGCCCGTCGACACGCGGTTCGGGCAGGCGGTCAAACTTTTCGATCTCGGGGAAGGAAATGTCCACCTGCGGCTTTTTCGTGCTGCGCGCCGCATCGATCATTTCGGGCAGACGGTGCAGGGTCTGCGGGCCGAACACCACGTCGACGTAGGGCGCGCGGTCACGGATCGCCGCGCCTTCCTGGCTCGCCACGCAGCCCCCGACACCGATGACCAACTGTGGGTTGTCCAGCTTCAGCTCACGCCAGCGGCCCAATTGCGAAAAGACCTTTTCCTGGGCTTTTTCACGAATCGAACAGGTATTGAGCAGGATCACGTCGGCTTCCGCCGGATTCTCGGTGATCTCGAGAGGCTGCTGCTCGCCCAGCAGATCCACCATGCGCGAGCTGTCGTACTCGTTCATCTGGCAGCCATGGGTTTCGATATAGAGCTTGCGGGTCATGTCTCGGGCCGGCGTTGTGCAAAAAATGACCGGCGATTATATGCGGACGACGACCGCGTTTAAAGCATGCTGCGCAGGGGCACGGGTCTCAGGGAGACCTGACTGGGAAAGTCGCACCTCCCCTCACCGATCACGGCGAGAAGGGCTTGCC
Organism: Stutzerimonas stutzeri; assembly: GCA_002387205.1. Lineage (GTDB taxonomy): Bacteria > Pseudomonadota > Gammaproteobacteria > Pseudomonadales > Pseudomonadaceae > Stutzerimonas > Stutzerimonas stutzeri_N. The sequence continues at coordinate 73,473 of DGLA01000004.1, forward strand.
TTCGCCGGCGGTTTGCAGGTCCATCAGGTAATCACGAAAGATCTGCCCAAGCACTTGCGTGGCGATCTCCAGTTCGTCGCGCTGCATCTGTGCCGAAACGCGATCAGCGGTGTCCAGCGCGTCTTCTTCGCCGTTTACCGCTGACATTTTCAACACGACGTAGGCCTGCACATTGTTAGCCGGTACTCCCTCGCCGCGAAAGAACATGATGCCCAGTCGATGCTGAGCCAGTGCATGGCCGTGAAGCGAGGCCTGCTCGAACCATTGCAGAGCCTTGGCCAGGTCGCGAGGCGTGCGGCGGCCGTCGTAATAGTACTCGCCGAGTTCGTACGCGGCCTGCAGATCGCCTTCGCTGGCCGCCTGCTCGCAAGCGCGCAGCGCTTCGCGCATCGCCTCGGGGACCGTATTGAGTGCGCAGCGGGAGGTTGCTGGAATCAGCAGCGAGTTACCACCTGCCATGGTCAGCAGGGGCAAAAGAAGCAGCAGGCAGCCAAGGGTTAGGCTGCGGCCGGTGCAGGTCATGAATCAATGCGCCTCGAAGATCAGGGCGGTGACTGAAAGTCCGGCAGGAACGAGCCGACCGTCACATTATGGATAAGCCGCTGCCTGCTTACAAAGGCTTTAACGGCAAGTGCCGGTCTTTTTATGGCGACGACGGGCTCTCCTCGCGCAGGTTGCCCGGGAGGTGGAGCAGCAGCCAGGCAATGATCGGAATAGCGCATGCCAGCCACAACTGCTGATATGCCGCCAGAGAACTGGCATCTGTCAGTAGCCCATCCCAGGGCAGCAGCGCCGCCAACAGCGTGCCACCGGCCAGGCCGGCGGCTGCTTGCCGCGATGCCGGCCATTGCAGCAGGCCGGCGTAGACCACCAGCAGCGCACTGAGCAGGCCCAGGGAAAGCGCGTACGGCGCGCTCCAGCCCAGCTGACGGGCCAGCTCGAAGAAGGCACACAACCCGATCACGACGCGTCCCCAGGTCGGGCGGCTCCAGATCCAGCGGCGCGAGAGCGTCAGGGCAACCACACCGACGAGCGGCACGCCGAGCAGCAGGGTCGCTTGCTGCAGCCAGCGCTCCGCTTCGAGTGTATCCGCGCCCAGCGCCAGGCGTGCTGTTGCGCATGCACCCGTCCCGGCGGCCAGGCTGAATGCAAGCAAGGCCGAGAACAGGGCGGGCTGGTCCGGTTCGCCATAGCCCTGCCGAGCCATGCCGATCCAGATGGCGCTGGCCGACGCCGTCAGCATCAGCAGCGCGGCTTGCAGTAGCTCAACGCCCATGTTCATTGCAACTGGGAGAAGGCGCGCTCGGCAGCATCAAGGGTGATTTGAAGCTCCCTGTCGCCATGAGCGATGGAGGTGAAACCGGCTTCAAAGGCGCTGGGCGCCAGGTAGACGCCACCTTCTAGCATCAGATGGAAGAACCGTTTGAAGCGTTCGGCGTCGCTGGCCATCACATCGTTGAACGTGACGATGTCGTCCGCCTCGCTGAAGTACAGGCCAAACATGCCGCCGACCTGGGTGGTGACGAACGGAATGCCGGCCGCCACGGCGCGCGCTTTCAGGCCGTCCAGCATGCGGGTGGTGTAGCTGGTGAGTTCATCGTGGAAACCGGGGCGGTTGATCAATCGCAGCGTGGTCAGTCCCGCCGCCATGGCCAGTGGGTTTCCGGAAAGGGTGCCCGCCTGGTAGACCGGGCCCAGTGGGGCGATGCGCTCCATGATGGCACGCTTGCCGCCAAAGCAGCCGACCGGCATGCCGCCGCCGATGATCTTGCCGAAGGTGGTCAGATCCGGGGTGACGCCATAGTGGGCCTGGGCGCCGCCGAGGGCGACGCGGAAGCCGGTCATCACCTCATCGAAGATCAGCACGACGCCATGCTTGTCGCACTGCTCGCGCAATCCCTGCAGATAGCCAGGCGCGGGCGGTACGCAATTCATGTTGCCGGCGACCGGTTCGACGATGATGCACGCCACTTCGTTGCCGACTTCGCTCAGCATCTGCTCGACAGCGGCCAGATCGTTGAACGGCAGGGTCAGGGTGTGCCGGGCAAACGCCGCCGGCACGCCAGCCGAGCTGGGTACGCCCTGGGTCAGTGCGCCGGATCCCGCCTTGACCAGCAGGCTGTCGGAGTGTCCGTGATAGCAGCCCTCGAACTTGATGATGCTGTCGCGGCCGGTGTAGCCACGGGCCAGACGGATCGCACTCATGGTCGCCTCGGTTCCGGAGCTGACCATGCGCATCATTTCCATGGATGGCACCAGGCTGCAGACCAGCTCGGCCATCTCGGTTTCCATGGCCGTCGGAGCGCCATAGGAAAGGCCATGTTGCAACTGGTTGCGCACCGCGTCGAGCACTTCGGGATGGCTGTGGCCAAGGATCATAGGACCCCAGGAGCCGACATAATCGACGTAGCGCTTGTCGTCCTCATCGGTGACGTAGGCGCCTTCGGCATGTTTGAAGAACAGGGGCGTTCCGCCAACACTGCGGAACGCGCGTACCGGCGAGTTCACGCCGCCCGGGATTCGGTTTTGAGCACTGGCGAAGAGGGTTTCGGAACGGGACATAGAGGCCTCTCGATACGTGGAAACGGGTTGGAACGGCTATATGGCCTTGCCGCGGTCATCGACCGGGAAACAGCTCGCTGAAGGCATGCGCGCGGCGTTCGACTTCGCTGGCCGAATCGGCTGAAAACAGGGCATGCACAACGGCGACCAGGCTGGCGCCCTGAGTGATCAGGCTGGCGGCGTTGTCCAGCGTCACGCCGCCGATCGCCGTGATCGGCACGCTGAACCGCTGGCGCGCTTCTGCCAGCAGCTCCAGCGTGGCCGCTGGCGCGCCGGGTTTGGTGTTCGAATCGAAAAACCGGCCAAAGGCGATGTAGCTGGCCCCCTCGCGGATCGCCTGTTCGGCCAGGTCCAGGCGGGCATGGCAAGTCGCGCCGATGATGGCTTTTCGGCCGAGCAGGGCCCGGGCTACCGAAAGCGAGCCGTCGTCCTGGCCGAGGTGCAGCCCGACATTCAGGCGCGCCGCAAGCTCGGCATCGTCGTTGATGATCAGCTGGGCGCCATAACGGTCACAGAGCTCGCGCAACGCCTCTGCTTCACGCAGGCGGCGTCGGTCATCATCGGACTTGTCACGGTATTGCAGCAGTCGGGCGCCGCCCTTGAGAGCCGCCTCGACGTAGGGCAGCAGACGACCATCGGCCAGCAGCTTGCTGTCTGTGATGGCATACAGGCCGCGCAGCTTGGTGTCTTTCATGTGCAGCGCTCCACTCAGGCCAGGTCCAGCGGCAGTCGACGGGGAATGTACTGGCCTCGCCCGGGTGCTTCGGCATCACGCAGGGTGCGCCAGGTGTAATCCAGTGCGGATTTCACCGCACTGGCCAGGTCTTCACCGAGCGCGAGGCGCCCGGACAAGGCGCTGGCCAGGGTGCAGCCGGAGCCGTGATAGCTGCCTGGTAGACGCTGGCAGCTGAAGTCGTACCGGCTGCCGTCTCGGCAATAGAGGCGGTTGTGCACCTCGGTTTCGTCGCCATGGCCGCCGGTGATCAGCAGGTTGCGGATGAAGGGCAGCAGTTTCTCGGCGCACTCGTCAGCGGTGCCATGTGGCAGCTCGGCGAGAATCCGTGCTTCGGGCAGATTCGGCGTGGCGATGGTGGACACCGGGAACAGTCGCTCGCGCATGGCGTAGCCGACTTCATCCTTGCCCAGCGCACCGCCACCTCCGGCGCGCAGCACCGGGTCGCAGACCAGCGGCACGCCGGGCAGTTTTTGCATGATGTGCAGCACGGTTTCGACCATTTCCACCGAGCCGAGCATGCCCAGTTTGACTGCGGCAACCGGCAGGTCGGCGATCACGGCGTTGGCCTGGGCCAGAACCCAGTCACGATCGAGCACGCGAAAGTCGGCTACGTCGACGGTGTCCTGTACGGTCAGCGCCGTGACCGCTGGCGCGGCATGGCAGCTCTGGGCGAGCAGCGCTTCGATGTCGGCCTGCAGGCCAGCGCCACCGCTTGGGTCGTGGCCGGAAAGGCAGAGGACGACAGGGCGGGAGCAGGGGCCGGACATTCGATTGAGGTTCCCGATTCATGGTGTGGAGGCGTCGGTCTGGGCTAGGCGCGACCGGAATTCATGGCGTGCGAGCTTATCACCAATCCTCCTGGGCGGCTCGTGCGGGTGCCGCCAGGTGGCTTGTTATGGCTCCGACCGTTCGGCAGGATGGGCATGATCTGGTCCCGACGCCGCTAGCGTCATGCTAAAGTGCCACCACTTTGATCCAGCTGCGTGACTTCGAGGGGACGGGCTTCTCTTGACGCTGTCTGGCAGGCTTCCGTAACCATGCGTTTCCTCTTCCTCATACTGTTCGGTCTGCTGCCGGCGATCTCGGTTGCCGTCGATTTCGACAGCCATACCCAGCGCCTGCCACTGGGTCAGGTGATGGCCGTACTGGAAGACCCGAGCCGCAACGCCACCATCGAAGACGCCATTGCGCTGGATGCAGCAGGCCGATTCGAGCACCACTCCGAGGCAGTGCTCAACGCTGGATATTCGCGTTCGGCTTTCTGGTTGCGTGTCGATCTGACCTATCATGCCGAGCCGCCTGCCGAAAACAGCCGCTGGTGGCTGGAACTGGCGTATCCACCGCTCGATCACCTTGACCTCTACCTGCCTGACGGGCAGGGCGGCTACCGGCTGGCTCAGCGCAGTGGCGATGCGCTGCCGTTCAACCAGCGCCAGATCAGGCAGCGCAATCACCTGTTCGAGCTCGAGCTGGCGGCCAACCAGCCACAGCGAATCTACCTGCGGCTGGAAAGCCAGGGTTCGATCCAGATACCCCTGACACTCTGGGCCCCGGTGGCCTATCTGGAAGAGCAGTCCGGACACATTTACGTGCTCGCGATCATCTACGGCGTGCTGCTGGTGATGTTGTTCTACAACCTTTTCATCTACTTCAGTGTGCGTGATCGCAGCTACCTGTATTACATCCTCTACATCGCTTCGTTCGGCCTGTACCAGGTGTCGGTCAACGGTCTGGGCGTGCAATACCTATGGCCCGATTCGCCATGGTGGGCGAATGCGTCGACGCCCTTTCTCATCGGTGCAGCGGGGCTGTTTGGTTGCCAGTTCGCCCGCAGCTTCCTGCATACCCGCGAGCACAGTCCCTGGATCGACCGTGCCTTGATGCTGCTGATAGGGCTGGGGGCGGTAACCATGGTCGTGTCGCTGACCTCCAGCTATGCGCTCGCACTACGCGTGGCGACCTTTCTCGCACTCTGCTTCATCCTGGTGGTTTTGGTCGCGGGTATCGTGGCCTGGCGCCGCGGGATGCGGGTGGCGCGCTATTTTCTGATCGCCTGGTCGGCGTTTCTCATCGGCGGTCAGATCAACACACTGATGGTGCTGGGTTACCTGCCACATATGTTCCTCACCATGTATGCCGGGCAGATCGGCTCCGCGCTGGAGGTAGCGCTGTTGTCCCTGGCTCTGGCCGATCGAATCAACGTGATGAAGGAAGAGCGCGCCCAGGTTCTCGAAGAGACAGGGCGCAAGCTCGAAGTGATGAACCGCGAGCTGGCCGAAAGCAATCGCCTCAAGGACCAGTTCCTGGCCAACGTCACCCATGAATTGCGCACCCCGATGCATGGTGTGCTTGGCAGTCTCGAGCTGATGCGTACGCTGGAATTGAGCAGCGAGCTCGAGCAATACCAGCGCATTGCTGCCGGATCGGCGCGCGACATGATGCAACTGGTCAACGACATCCTCGCGCTGACCGAACTGCAGGCTGGCAAATTGCGGGTGCGAAACGAGCCGTTTGGCCTGCGGTTGTGGATCGACGAACTCTATGCCCATTACGGCGCGCTGGCTGCGAAGCGTGGCCTGAGCTTCGATCTGGAACTTGATGGTCAGCTTCCCGATGCATTGGTCGGAGACGTCGGCAAGCTGAAACAGAGCCTTGGTTATCTGCTGGACAACGCCATCAAGTTCACCTTGCGCGGCGGGATCACCCTGGCTGTCAGCGGCCGTGAGGTCGCCCCCTCCGGGTACCTGCTGGAGGTGACGGTGAGCGACACCGGCATCGGCTTCGAAGCCCCTGCCGATGACTCGCTGTACCAGTATTTCCGCCAGCTCGATGGCAGCATGACCCGCCCCTATGGTGGGCTGGGGATCGGTCTCTCGCTGTGCTGGCAGCTGGTCGGACTGCAGGGTGGCAGCCTTTCCTACCACTCCGAGCCAGGGCGCGGCAGCCGTTTTCTCGTTCAGGTTCCTCTCGCATTGACCTGACTGGCCTGCCAGACCCGCTGACAGATGCTGATGGCAGCTGCCCCTGCCATGCCGGGTGTGCAGACTTTGGCCGAAACCTCACTTTGTCGCAGCTGACAGCCGTGCTTCACTTCGATGGGCGGGCCCGCAGCGGTACCCGCATCGGCCCGCTGATGGCTGGCGCTGCATGGGGGTGCTCCGCCTGTGTTGCGCACCTTCCACCTGCCGGGCCCCTTGTTGCTTTGTCTGCCGAGGAGAGCCGTCATGAGCCTGCATCAATATGCCGAAACCCACGAGGTATTGAACCAGGTGCCGCCGCTCGACGGTGCGAATCTGTATCGCCTCGACTTGCCATTGCAGGAGTGGGTGCGGCGTTATCGGGGTGGCTGGGCGGAGGCACGGCTGGAAGCCTACGGTGCGCTGGCCGGCGGCCCGCTGATGGCCGCAGGCTTCCTGGCCAACGAGAACAAACCGCTGTTCAAGAGCCATGACCGCTATGGACATCGCATCGATCTGGTGGAGTTTCACCCCGCTTATCACGAGCTGATGAGTACCGCCATCGCCCACGGCATTCCGTCGCTGCCCTGGACCGACCCGCAACCTGGCGCTCAGGTGGCGCGTGCGGGGTTGATGTACCTGCACAATCAGGCCGAAGCCGGGAGCAGCTGCCCGCTGACCATGACCTACGCCAGCGTACCGGCGCTCAGGCAGCAGCCGGGTATCTCCGACCTCTGGTTGCCGAAAATCCTCAGTCTCGAATATGACCCGCGCAACCTGCCGATGGAGCAGAAGAATGGCGTCACCATCGGCATGGCGATGACCGAAAAGCAGGGCGGCACCGATGTGCGTGCCAACACCACCCAGGCGCATGCGATGGGCGCCAGCGGTCCGGGTCAGCTGTACGAGCTGGTGGGGCACAAATGGTTCTGCTCGGCACCGATGTGCGACGCCTTTCTGACCCTTGCCCAGACGGCCGCCGGGTTGTCCTGTTTCCTGTTGCCGCGCCACCGCCCCGATGGCAGTCGTAACCAGTTCTATATCCAGCGGCTGAAGAACAAGCTGGGCAACTGGTCGAACGCGTCCAGCGAAGTCGAATATCGCGGTGCGCTGGCCTGGATGATCGGTGAAGAAGGGCGCGGCGTGCCGACCATCATCGAAATGGTTTCCTCGACCCGCTTCGATTGCATGATCGGCTCCAGTTCGCTGATGCGCCAGGCATTGACCCAGGCCATGCACCACTGCACGCATCGTCAGGTGAGCGGGCGTGCCCTCATTGATCAACCGCTGATGCAGAACGTGCTGGCTGACCTGGCGCTGGAGAGCGAGGCGGCGCTGGCCTTGACCATGCGCATGGGCCGCGCGCTTGACGATCCGTTTGACGAAGGGGAACAGAAATTCGCCCGACTGGTGACCGCGATCGGTAAATACTGGATCTGCAAGCGCGCCCCGGAAATGATCGCCGAGGCCAGCGAATGCCTGGGCGGCGCCGGCTATGTCGAAGACACCATCATGCCGAGGCTGTATCGCGAGGCGCCGGTGAACTCCATCTGGGAAGGTTCGGGCAACGTCCAATGTCTGGACGTGCTGCGTGCGTTGTCGAAGGAGCCCGGCGTGGTTGAGGTGCTGTTTGCCGAACTGGGTGATGGTCATGGCGATGCGCGCCTAAAGAACCACATCGACCGATTGCAGAGAGCTTTCACCGATAGGGAGGACATTCAGTACCGCGCCCGCCAGCTCACCGAAGATGTAGCCCTTGCGCTACAGGCCAGACTGCTGCTGGAGGCGGGTAACGAAGCGGTGTCGGATGCGTTCATCGCCAGCCGCCTGGAAGGCAACGGCCGGGCATTCGGCACCCTGCCGCGTGGCCTGGACATCAGCGCCTTGCTGGCGCGAGGTGCGCCGTTTCTGGATTAGCCGTTTCCCCTGCAACAGTGAATCTAGGCAGGATTCGTCAACACGTACTGCCAACGTGCCTGGTCGGGTTGAGAGTATGTACGGATATATGTACAGTTCGCGCATGTCTGAGGAGCCATTATGCAAACCATCAACTACACCACAGCGCGCCAGCATCTCGCTGAAACCATGGATCGAGTGAATGGCGACCGCACGCCCATCATGGTCACCCGGCAGAAAGGCGAGCCTGTGGTCATGATTTCCCTTGCCGACTTCAATGCGCTGGAAGAAACGGCACATTTGCTTCGCTCGCCGGCTAATGCCGAGCGCCTGATCAAATCCGTAAACAATTTGCGCGCCGGTAAGGTGAAGTCTCGTCAGTTGGTGGAAGAAGAGTAAGCGCGGCATGAACATCCTGTTCACGCCCGAAGGTTGGGACGACTACCTCTGGTTCCAGCAAAACGACAAGGCGGGCCTCAAACGAATCAATCTGCTCATCCGCGATGCCCTGCGTAACCCTTTTACGGGACTCGGCAAACCGGAACCGCTCAAGCACAACCTGAGCGGTTTCTGGTCAAGACGAATCAGTAGCGAGCACCGGCTGGTTTATACCGTGGATGATGGCGAGCTGCAGATCGTGATGTGTCGGTATCACTATTAACCAGGCTCTAATCTGGATCGGTGCGAAACCAAATTGGCCTTGAACCTGAGCAACTCGTAGCGGGCCAGCAGACCGAGCCAGCCACGGCGAAGGATGTTTCAACCCACGCGCCCCGCGTGGGGCGCGACACCTTGCGCCCGCCGGGGCCGGCCTGGTCAACCCGGATCGCGTCGCCGGTGATCCTCCTTTGGAACTCATCGGTGTACTTACCCAAATCGTGTAGCAGGCCTGCCAGGTGGGCCAGAGCGTCGGCGGAAAACGCAGAGGCGTTTCGAGCAGCAATCTCCGCAACCGCTTCCAGATGCTCACGCAAGGGCTGCCAATCCGATTTGTCGGGGTTGGTCGTCGAATGAGCATGGAAAGCTCGAGTGTGAACGTCCATGTCGAACCTCGCCTCTGCTGCATAGTGGCGTTTTGATTGCTGGCATCCTATGCCGTTGGTTTGCTCAACGAAACCGCTGGATGAACGTATAGGTAAGCTTTTCGCGTAGATCGAGGTTTGTGGCAGGCCTGCGGTCCGTTCAGCCCTTCAAAATCTCCGCCAACACCGCTCGATCAATATTCCCCCCACTAAGCACCACCGCAATCCGCTCGCCCAGGTTGCGCTCGCGTTCCTGCATGGCGGCGGCCAGTGCGGCGGCGCCGGCGCCTTCGGCCAGGTTGTGGGTGTCTTCGTGCAGCGCAACGATGGCCTGGCGAATCTCGGCGTCGCTGACCCGCACGATGCGCGCCGCGCCTTCGCGGATGATTTCAAGCGCCTCGGGCGCTGGGATGCGGCAGGCCATGCCGTCGGCGAGGGTGTTGGCTGTTTCGGTGGTGACGACGCGGCCCTGCTCGACACTTTGCGCGTAGGCATCGGCCGCGCTGGACACCACGCCGATGATCTCCGTGTCCAGGCCCAGCAGGTCGCGGGTTCGGATCATCCCGCAGATCCCCGAACCAAGCCCGATGGGCACATACACCCGTCGCAAATCCGGCACCGCTTCGAGGAGTTCCAGTGCATAGGTGGCGACGCCCCGGATCAGGTCCGGGTGCAGGGACGGGACAAAATGCCAGCCGTTGGCCTCGGCCAGCTCCGCGGCGCGCTGGCGGGCGGTATCGAAGTCGCGACCGTATTCGATGACCTCAGCACCACATGCACGCATGGCGGCGTTCTTTTCCGCCGAGTTACCTTCTGGGACGAGAACCTGCAGGCGTAAACCCGCGTTGCGTGCGGCCATCGCCAGGCTGATGCCGTGATTGCCACGGGTTGCGGTGACGAGGCCCGGCAAGCGCGGTTCACGCTTGATCAGCTCATGAATATAGAGCACACCGCCGCGCACCTTGAAAGCACCGGCAGGCGTGTGGTTCTCATGCTTGACCCAGACTTGGCAGCCAAGCCGTTCGGCCAGCAGCGGCCACGCGTATTGCGGGGTTGGCGGTACGCTCTGGTGAATCAGTTCGGCTGCCTGACGCAGTTGGTATAGATCGAACATCGACGGCTCCTTGGCGAGTTTGACGTCGATCCTAGGTGGCGGGCATTGTATGGGTAAATATTTATATTGCATGGCCAACAATGTGGTTACCCAAACTCGACTCTGATGACCAACCGCGTTACCTGGCGCTGGTCGATGCCATTGCATCGGCCATCGCACGGGGCGAGCTGCGGCAGGGTGATCGACTGCCGCCGCAGCGGCGGCTGGCCTGGGCGCTCGGCCTCAATCCCAGCACGGCAATGCAGGCCTACCGCGAAGCGGCGCGTCGGCATCTGGTCGGTGGCGAGGTAGGGCGTGGTACCTATGTGCTCGCCAGCAGCCGCGAGGCCAGCCTGTTCCGGCTGAAGACGCCGGAGGCCCATCCGGAACTGGTCGACCTGTCGACCAACCTGCCGGTAATCGACCCCGACGATGACGACATGCAGCGCAGCATGGCGGCACTGTGCGCGATGGGTGAGCTGGCGAGCCTGCAGGGGTATCCCTCGGCGCGCAGCCTGCAGCGTGGCCAGCTGGCAGTGAGCGGCTGGTTGCGTGGTCGTGCGCTTGAAATTCCGCCGCAGCAGGTGATGCTCTGTGCCGGGGCGCAGCAGGGCGTGTTCGCTGCGCTGATCGGATTGTGCGAGCCAGGCGAGCCGGTACTGGTCGAAGCCCTGACGTCCCCCGGTATCAAGGCCGCCGGGCGTCAGTTACGACTGCCGCTGCACGGAGTGGCAATGGACGAGTTCGGCATCCTGCCGGACGATCTCGACCGCCTGGCCCGCGCTACCTCGGCCCGCGTGGCGGTCCTGACGCCGTGCATGCAGAACCCGACCGCCGTGAGCATGGATACGCAGCGCCGCGAGGCTATCGCCGCCGTGGCGCGACGGCGTGGTTTGCTGATCATCGAAGACGATATCTACGGCGCACTTGGCGACGAACCACCACTGGCCGCCACGTTGCCTGAACGCACCCTGCTGATCAGCAGTCTGTCGAAGACGGTCGCGCCCGGTTTGCGCCTGGGATTCATCGCGGGGCCGAACGAGTGGCTGTCGCGTATTGATCCGGAACGGCAGGCGACCAGCTGGGCCTTGTCGACGCTATGCCTGCAGATCGGCTGCGAATGGCTGGAGGACGGCACCGCGGCGCGTCGGTTGGCCTGGCAGCGCGAGCAGATGGCCCGGCGTTGGCGGCTGGCGCAGAAACTGCTTGGGTCCGTCTCGTCAAACGCCTCGCCGCATCTGTGGCTCGAGCTTGCGAAGGATCACGATCCCGCAGCGCTGTGTCGCGAGGCAGGAATCGAAGCGGCAGCGGCGGAGGTATTTGCGGTTGGCCATGGCGCGTCCAATGCGCTGCGTCTGAGCCTCACCGCAGCGCCCAGCCTGGCGGTGCTGAAGGCGCGGCTGGAGTCGCTGGCGCTGCGAATAGCCGCGTCTGATCGGTGATCGCAGCACTGCGGTGCTACCGCTGTCATCGAACAGCAGGCAAGATGTTTTCAACGAATGAACAAGGAAACCCACCATGAATCCAGCAGGCGAGACCTTTCGCATTGCCACCAGCGCTGAAGCAGCCGTGGATCATCTTGCCGAGCTCCATCAGCAGGCCACCCGCGCACTGAACCAGGCGCTCAAGCGCTATGTCACGACGCGCCAGGAGCCGGATGCCACCGAGCGGGCCCTGTTCCACTATCCCGAACTGCGCCTGACCTATGCGTGCCACGGCGAGGTACCGGCTTCCACCCGTGCCTATGCCAAGGTGCAGTCGCCGGGCGTCTACAGCGTCACCGTGACCCACCCGACGGCTTTCCGCAGTTACCTGCTGGACCAGCTGCGCCCGCTGATCAGCGACTTCGCCGTGAAGGTCGAGGTGGGTATCAGCGACCGCAACATTCCCTACCCCTATGTGATCGAGCAGGGCGATGAGCTGGCCGGTACCGGCGTGACTGCCGCCGAGCTGGCGCGCGTGTTCCCCAGTACCGATCTGTCGGCTGCCACCGATGACATCGCTGATGGCCTGTATGACTGGGAACATGCCGACCCCTATCCGCTGGCGCTCTTCGATGGTGCGCGGGTGGATTTCTCGCTGCGCCGGTTGGTGCATTACACCGGTAGCGACTGGCGCCACGTGCAGCCCTGGATCCTGCTGACCAACTACCACCGCTATGTCGATCAGTTCATTCGTCACGGTCTCGACATGCTGCGCGACGACACCCGTTTCGTGCGCATGGTGCTGCCGGGCAATATCGTCATCGAGCGCGGCATGGATGAGGGCGAGGCGCAGGCGATCATTGGTGGTGTGCTCTGGCATCGTTACCAGATGCCGGCCTATCACCTGCAGGCAGAGGATGGCGACGGCGTCACCCTCGTCAACATTGGCGTCGGCCCGTCGAACGCCAAGAACATCACCGATCACCTGGCCGTCCTGCGCCCGCATTGCTGGCTGATGATCGGCCACTGCGGCGGCCTGCGGCAGTCGCAATCCATCGGCGACTACGTGCTGGCCCACGCCTACATGCGCCGCGATGGCATTCTCGATCGCGTGCTGCCGCCGCATATCCCGCTGCCGGCGCTGGCGGAAGTCCAGCAGGCGCTGCAGGAAGCCGCAGCGCAAATCACCGGTGACAAGGGCGAGGCGTTGAAGAAGCGGCTGCGCACCGGCACCGTGCTGACCTACGACGACCGCAACTGGGAACTGCGTTGGGCCCAGGAGCGGCCATTGATCAACCTGTCCCGCGCGGTGGCGGTGGACATGGAAAGCGGCACCATTGCCGCCCAGGGTTATCGCCTGCGGGTGCCCTACGGGACGCTACTCTGCGTCTCGGACAAGCCGCTGCACAGCGAGATCAAGCTGCCGGGCTCGGCCAACGCCTTCTATGAACGCGCGGTGACCCAGCATTTGAAGATCGGCATTGCCGCGCTCGACCTGTTGCGCACCCAGCTCAACTCGCTGCACTCGCGCAAGCTGCGCAGCTTCGACGAGCCGCCGTTCCGCTAACGGATGGCGGCTCGCCGAGACGCTCAGTCTTTCAGGAACTCCGGCAGTTTGGGGTCGCCTTTGCCCGGCAGGCTGTAGGCGACCACATAGTCGCCCGGCGGCGTCTCCATGAAGTGATGGCCGCCCGCGACGATCACCAGGTACTGGCGCCCGTTGGCCTCGTAGGTCATTGGCGTCGCCTGGCCCCCGGCTGGCAGCACGTCTTCCCACAGCACTTCACCGGTGTCGATGTCGATTGCGCGGATCAGGTTGTCGGTGGCCGCCGCGATGAAGATCAGGCCGCCCGCGGTAATCACCGGGCCGCCATTGTTCGGCGTACCAACTTTCACCGGCAGATGCGACGAGATACCGAACGGCCCGTTGCGGCGCGCGGTGCCCAGCGGTTCGTTCCACAGCACCTCGCGGGTGTTGAGGTCGATGGCCATGATGCCGCCGAACGGCGGACGTGAGCAGGGCACGCCGGTCAGGCTGTTGCGCCAGGCCTGGATGGACACGGCATAGGGCGAACCTGACTGCGGTACCGAGCCTCCTGATGACGTGCTGCCGCCGGGTACGCCGAGCGGGACCATGCCGCGCTCGTTGGCTTTCTCGCGCGGGATGAGCTGGTCATGCATGGCGATGTGGTTGTAGTTCAGCACCAGGATGTTGCGGTCGGTGTCCACCGCGGCGCTGCCCCAGTCGTTACCGCCGTTGTAGCTCGGCCACTGCAGAAATGGCCGGTCCACGCTCGGCGGTGTGTACATGCCTTCATAGTTGGCGCGCTTGAACTGGATCCGGCACCACAGCTGGTCCAGCGGCGTCACGCCCCAGGCATCGCTCTCGGTCAGCGGCTCGCGTGGCATCGACGGCATGCCGACCGAGAATGGTTGCGTAGGCGATAGCGTTTCGTCGGGCAATGTGCTGGCCGGCACCTGGCGTTCCTCGACAGGTGTCAGCGGCTCGCCAGTGCGGCGGTCGAGCACATAGATGTCGCCCATCTTGGTGGGCAGTACCAGCGCTGGAACTGTGCGGCCGTCGCTGACCGGAAAGTCGATCAGGCTGCCCTGGGAGCCGAGGTCATAGTCCCAGACATCGTTATGCACGGTCTGGAACACCCAGCGCACTGATCCGTCGGTAACGTCCAGAGCGACCAGCGCGGTCGAGTAGGGCTTTTCGAACTCACGGCGATTGCCGCTCCAGTAGTCCACCGACGAGTTGCCCATCGGCACATAGACCAGCCCGAGATCCTCGTCGCCGGAGAAGATGGTCCAGGCGTTGGGCGTGCCCCGGGTGTAGACCTCATCCCCTTCGGGCAGCCCGGTCTCGCCAGGACGGCCCATGTCCCACGCCCAGGCCAGCTCGCCGGTGGTCGCGTCGTATCCGCGAATCACGCCAGACGGCGCGTCTTCCTTTTGCCCGTCGAGGACCTGATGTCCGACCACGGCGACTCCGCGAACGATGGTTGGTGGTGAGGTCACTGCGACGTAGCCGGGTACGGAGTCGCCCATGCCTTCCATTAGATCGACATGCCCGGCATGGCCGAAGTCGGCGCAGGGCATGCCGGTGTCGGCGTCCACCGCGACCAGTTCGGCGTCGAGTGTGCCCTCGATGATACGGCGCTTGCAGGCCGCGTCATCGGGCGCATCCGGCACCTCGTAGTAGCTCACGCCACGGCAGGTGGCCGAATAGGGAATATGGTCGGTCGAAACCTCCGGGTCGTAGCGCCAGCGCTCACGTCCGCTGCTGGCATCCAGCGATATCAGCACATTCAGCGCATCGCACAGGTAGAGATTGTCACCAACCTTGAGCGGCGTGGTTTCCGGCGCCCACTTCTTGTCGACCACCGACTGCTCGGGCAGGTTGCCGGTGCGATAGCCCCAAACCGGCTTGAGATCGGCGACGTTGTCGCGGTTGATCAGATCCAGCGGTGAGTAGCGCGTGGCTGCATTGTTGCGTCCGTAGGCGGTCCAGTCGGCTGGTTCGGGTTCGGTACCCGCCGGTCCCGGCGACACCGTGGTGGCGGGTTCGAGCGAAGGGTCCGCGGGAGTCGTTTGGGCGTAGCTGAGCGGTAGCCAGGCCAGGCTTAACAGGCCAACGAGTCGAATCAGACAGGTCATGGGTGCGCCTCCCTGCGGGTGTGGCGCCGCAGCACCGGAATGAACGCCAGCGTGAGCAGGGCGATTACGGCCAGCGCCACCAGGCGTGGCACCAGCGCCCAGAGGTCGAGGCCGACCTCCCAGATCGCCCAGATCAGGGTGCCGATGAACACCAGCCAGTAGAGCAGGACGCCACTGATGCGCTGCATGAACAGCAGCACGCCGGAAATCAGCATGCCGGCTCCAGCGATGAGGTAATACCAGGAACCGCCGAGGCTGATCAGCCAGACACCGCCAGCAGCGAGGGCGAGGCCAAACAGGGCGACAATGAGGGCGAAGATTTTCAGCGCCCAGTAGGCGAAACCGCGGGCATGAGGTGATCCGGACACGTAGCGCTCTCCCTTGGACCGATGGATGAGGCGTCGCCAATACGATCGGCGACGTGGCTCAACTTTTGGGTCTCAAGGGACGCTCAGGTTCCATGAACGTTTCGGTTTGTGTCCTGCTCAGGCCATGAGCAACCAGGCACCAGCCAACGCAGAGGCACCGCCTGCAATGCGTACCAGGGGCATGGCGAGTTGCGGCAGGTTGCGAGCGATGGCGTAACCGATGCCATGCAGCGCGGCAGTGGCAGCGACGAAGCCAGCGGCATAACCCCAAGGGCTGGACAGCGCTGGCAGTTCCAGACCATGGGCCACGCCATGGCTGAGGGCGAACAGCGCGGTCAGGCCGGCCGCAACGGCCAGCGGTGGACGCACCGCCAACGCGACCAGCAGCCCAAGCGCCAGTACCGAGCCGGCGATGCCGGTTTCCATCAGCGGCATTTCAATGCCGGCGAAGCCGAGCAGCCCGCCGACGAGCATGGTGGCGACGAAGGTCAGCGGCAACAACCAGCGCGCGCTGCCCTGCTGCTGCGCCGCCCAGAGCCCAACAGCCAGCATTGCCAGCAGATGGTCTAGGCCGAAGATAGGGTGAGCGATGCCGGACATCAGGCCAGCGTGATCATGGCCGGGATGGGCGAAGGCCAAGGCAGGGCTCAGCAACAGGGCGGCGGTAAGCAGCGGTTTGCGGGGGTTCATTTCGGATTCCTCTATGGGCGGATGGGCGATCAGGCAGCGCTGAGCATTCCCTGTTTTTCGATAAAGGCGATGATTTCGTCGAGTCCCTGGCCGACCTTCTGGTTGCTGAAGACGAAGGGCTTGTCGCCGCGCATCTTGCGCGTGTCGCGATCCATGACTTCCAGCGAGGCGCCAACCATGGGCGCCAGATCGACCTTGTTGATCACCAGCAGGTCGGACTTGCAGATGCCCGGCCCGCCCTTGCGTGGCAGCTTGTCGCCGGCCGATACGTCGATCACGTAGATGGTCAGGTCGGAGAGCTCAGGGCTGAAGGTCGCCGAAAGGTTGTCGCCGCCGGATTCGACGATGATCAGATCCAGCCCCGGAAAACGGCGGTTGAGCTGCTCGACCGCTTCCAGATTGATCGAGGCATCCTCGCGGATCGCCGTGTGCGGGCAGCCGCCGGTCTCGACGCCAATGATGCGCTCGGGCGCCAGGGCCTCGTTGCGTACGAGGAACTGGGCGTCTTCCTGGGTGTAGATGTCATTGGTGACCACGGCCAGGTTGTAGCGCTCACGCAGGGCCAGGCACAGGGCGAGGGTCAGCGCCGTCTTGCCGGAGCCGACCGGGCCGCCGATGCCGACGCGAAGGGGTTGGGTGTTCATGGTCTGTTTCCTCGTGTGAAAGTTGTCTCAGGAGCGGAACAGGCGGCTGTATTGTCGTTCATGCGCCATGCTCGCCAGGGACAGGCCAAAGGCGGCGCTGCCCCAGTGTTCTGGCTCGATAAGGGTTGCGTCGTGCTGGGCCCGCTGAAGGGTTGGTAGCAACTGCGAGGTCAGCCGCTGGGCCGCTTGCTGCCCGAGCGGCAGGGTTTTCATCAGCACCGCCAGTTGGTTTTCCAGCCAGCCCCAGAGCCAGGCGGTCAGCGCATCGTCCGGGCTGATGCCCCAGGCACGCGCGGCCAGAGCCCAGCCCAGGGCGAGACCGGGTTCCTCGATGCGCTGAAACAGGGCGCGGGCCGGGGCGTCGAGCTCGGGCAGATTGTCCAGCAGTTGCTTCAGTGAGTAGCCCATCTGCCGGCTTTCCAGGCGCAGTTCGCGGGTTTCGCGACTGGCGCGATGGCAATCGGCAAGTCGATCGAGTTCTGCCCAGTCTTCAGCCGCGGCCGCTTGACAATGGGCCAGCAGCAAAGGCGCTTCGAAGCGCGCCAGATTCAGCAGCAGCTGATCGCCCAGCCAACGACGGGCGCTGGCTTCGTCGTGTACCCGCTCGCATTCGACGGCCATTTCCAGGCCCTGCGAATAGCTGTATCCACCGATCGGCAACTGCGGGCTGGCAAGCCGCAGCAGCGCGAACGCTGCAGGATTCACGTGCGCACGCCAAACTGATGCAGACGCGGCGCGTAGCTGAACTCGGCTTCGCCTGCGTGGGAGTGGTGATGGCCGCCACCGTAGGCGCCGTGTTCGGGCTGGAAGGGGGCTTCGATGGCCTCGACGCTTGCGCCCAGCTGCAGCAGCATGTCTTTCAGAACGTAGTCGTCGAGCAACCTCAGCCAGCCGTCGCCGACCTGCAGTGCCACATGGCGATTGCCCAAGTGATAGGCGGCGCGCGTCAGTTCGAACGCGCTGCTGCAGGTCACATGAAGGAGCTGTTCGGCGCGGGCCTTTACGCGGACGATACGGCCATCCTCGGCGCGCAGGCATTCGCCGTCATGTAGCGGTTGCTGGCCGCGCTCGAGAAACAGGCCGACATCCTCACCCGTGGTGGTGAAGCAACGCAGACGCGACTTGCTACGGGCTTCGAAGGTCAGCTCCAGCTCGGCGTCGACGTTAGCCTGCGGGGAGGTGCGGTGGTGAATGACCAGCATGGCGAGCAGTTCCGGTTGTGCTATTGGCACAAGCAGAGCAAGGCCCTTGCCAACCCGCCGCAACAGACGCGTCCCGCAGCCTGTGGGCCGAACGTGCGTGAAAATGGGGCTCTGCGCTGTTCCGTTGTGGTGCGCCTGTGTGTGGTTTGCACCATCTGAGTGCGATCAGTGCAGTGCCCGCACCATGTAGACGGCAGGAATCTGGTAGCTGGCCAGGTTGCTAGCTTGGGGCGGCTCCAGCTCCGTATGTGCCGCATAGCCGAGCCGAGACCAGAAAGCCTCGGACTCCTGCACCGACACCAGCGCCGAATAGCGCAACTTCTGACTGCGCGCCTGCTCGAGGTTTTTCTGCACCAATGCCGGTCCGATTCCTCGGCCACTGGCGCGCCGGGAGACGGCAAGGTCATGCAGATAGAGGCAGTCGGCCTTGGCGTGGGACTCGAAGTCGCCATCCAGTGGCGTCACCTTGCCGACCCGCGAGTGGTAGGCGAAGAGATAGGCGCATACGCCCAGGTCGTCCTCGGCCACCCAGGCCAGCTGCGGGCAGGCGGCGAGACGGTTGAGGATCACCGCTTCGTCCTCGTGGACTTCGACGGCATAGGATTCTTCCTGAATCGCCATCACCGCAGGTAGATCGCGCACCTGCATCGCTCTCAACTTGAACATCAAAGAACACTCGAACGGGTTCGGACCGCTGTGGGGCCGCGAAGGGCTGGCGATCATACGCGAACAGATGTGACAGAGTGAGCGGCCAGACGAGGGGCACAAGCGAGATCGACTGGTCAGTTCGATTCATCCGGACACTGACGAAAAGCCGATTTACGGGCATAATTCTTAGGTTGCTACCTATTGTCGCGGTTAACCCATTGAATAATTCCCACCGGCCCTTGCTTGGCGTGCTGCTCATCCTGGCTTCCTGCCTGACGCTCGCGACCCATGACGGGCTGTCCAAGTACCTGACGCAGCTCTATCCGGTGTTCCTGATCATTTGGGGGCGCTACCTGGCCCAGTCGACGCTGATGTTTGCCCTCTTCACGCCGCGAATGGGGCGCCGCGTGTTCCACACCTTGCGGCTGAAGCTGCAGATCTGCCGTGGGCTCAGTCTGGTCTGCGTGAGCATGCTGTTCATCAGCGGCCTGAGTTATATCCCGCTGGCCGAAGCGACGGCAGTCATCTTTCTGACCCCATTGCTGGTTACCATCGCGTCCGCCTTGCTTGGCGAGCAGGTCAGCCGTGCCCAATGGCTGGCGGTCGGTTGTGGGCTGATCGGCGTGATGATCATCGTGCGGCCGGGCGGTGCCCTGTTCACCCCGGCCATCTTGCTGCCGCTCGGCGCAGCGCTGAGCTTCACGGTCTATCAGTTGATCACGCGTCGACTCAGCGCCACGGATCATCCGGTGACCAGCAATTTCATCACCAGCGTGGTCGGCAGCCTGGTGCTGAGCGTGCTGGTGATCTTCAACTGGCAGACTCCGACGCTGCATGACGCGCTGCTGATGGCAGCGCTCGGCGCCATGGCCATGAGCGGCCATCTGCTACTGACCAATGCGTTTCGCTTTGCCAGTGCCGCCGCGCTGGCGCCCTTCACCTATTCGCAGATCATCTTTGCCGGAGTGGTGGGCCTGATTGCCTTTGGACATACGCCGGATCTGGGCGCCATTGTCGGCATGGCCATCATCATCGCCAGCGGGCTGGTCATGGCGTATGTGCAGGGGCGGCGACCGCGCCCGACACTCTGAAACACTCGGACAGCCCACTGCGCTGTCCGCGCAATACCAACACTTGACCAGACAAGGGCGACTCGACCCTTGCGTGCGATTCATCAGGAACCCACATGCAACGTATCTCTCATCACACCCTGCGCAGCGAATTCCGTCGGCTGCTGGCCTCCGACCGCTGCTACCACACTGCCTCGGTATTCGACCCGATGTCGGCGCGTATCGCCGCCGATCTAGAATTCGAAGTCGGCATTCTCGGTGGCTCGGTCGCCTCGCTACAAGTCCTGGCCGCGCCCGACTTTGCGCTGATCACCCTGAGTGAATTCGTCGAGCAGGCCACGCGCATCGGCCGCGTATCGCGACTGCCGATCATCGCCGACGCCGACCACGGCTATGGCAACGCGCTGAACGTGATGCGCACCGTGGTTGAGCTGGAGCGCGCAGGAATCGCGGCGCTGACCATTGAAGACACCCTGCTGCCCGCCAAATTCGGGCGCAAGTCCACCGACCTGATCGGCATGTTCGAAGCGGTCGGCAAGATCCGTGCGGCGCTGGAGGCGCGCATCGACCCCGAGCTGTGCATCATCGCGCGGACCAACGCCGGCGTGATCGGCCTGGAAGAGGTGATTGCGCGCGTGCAGGCCTATGAGGCCGCAGGCGCCGATGCCATCTGCCTGGTGGGTATCGAAGATTTCGAACAGCTCGAGCAGGTCGCGGAAAAGCTCAAGGTGCCGCTGATGCTGGTCACCTATGGCAACCCGCGCCTGCGTGACAATGCCCGGCTGGCCGACCTTGGCGTGCGTATCGTGGTCAATGGACATGCGGCTTACTTCGCGGCCATCAAGGCCACCTATGACTGCCTGCGCGAACAGCGCCAGATCGATGCATCCGATCTCAACGCTTCGCAGTTGTCGGTCAAATACTCGACGGCCGAGGAATATATGGTCTGGGCCGAGGACTATATGCAGGTCAAGGAGTGACCGATTACACCCGGCCGCATGCGTTGCCGGGTGACCTTATCTGAGCTAACGGAGAATCGATTGAGCCCACGCCTGCTGACATTCATGGTCGCCTTCGCGGCGTTTCTCGGGCCTTTCACCCAGACGGTCTATGCGCCGATCCTGCCGGAGCTGGGCGAATCGCTGAACACCACGCCGTTGCTGATCAACCTCAGCATCTCCATCTTTACCTTCGTTCTGGCATTCATGCAGATCGTCTACGGCCCGCTGGTGGATCGAAGTGGCCGCAGGCGCACCCTGTTGCTGGGCTTGGCCTGTTACATCGGCGCGTCCATCGGCTGTTTTCTCTCGACCAACATCGAGACGCTGCTGGTGTTTCGTGCCTTGCAGGCGGTGGGTATCGCTGCCGGTGCGGTGGTGGCAGTGACGGTGATCGGTGACCGTTTCGAAGGCGCCGAGCGCGGCCGGGCGATGGGCTCGTTCCAGATGATGGTGGCGCTGGGGCCGGTGGTAGGTCCGGTGGTGGGCGGCTTCATTGGTGAACACCTCGACTTCCACTACGTATTCCTGCTGCTCGCCGTGGTCGGTGGCGTTGCGCTGCTGAGCAACGCCGTCTGGTTACAGGAAACCCGTCCGGCGGGCGGCACGCCTCGCGCCTTTCATCCCAGGGAATACCTGGATGTGCTGCGCAACCGCCAGGGGCTGGCGATCATGCTGCTGAGCTTCGTGCAGTACTACGCCTTCTATAACTACCTGGTGTTCATGCCGCGCGTCCTCGGCAGCACGTACGGCCTGAGCGCCAGTGAGAAAGGGATGGTGTTTCTGCCGCTGTCCATTGCCGTGGTGATCGGCAGTTTTGCCGGCGGACGACTGCTCGGACACTGGCGGCCGCGACCGGCGCTGGTCACGACCGCGGCGCTCAATGCGCTCAGCCTGTTGCTGTTTCTTGCCGTCGCCCAGTGGTCGCTGGCTGCTCTGGTGGTCGCCGTCAGCGCCTTCGGACTGTTTCTCGGCCTGTCGTTGCCGGTACAGACCAGCCTGCTGATGGATCTGTATCCGCACAACCGCGCCACGGCGGTGGGCAGCTACAACTTTTTCCGCTTCATGGGCATGGCCACCGGCCCGGTGCTCGGCTCATGGCTCTATGGGGATGGCAATCTCGGCATGCTTTACGGCTTTGCCGCCACGGCATTCCTGCTTGCGGTCTGGCACGCACGGATGCGCTTCAACCAGGCCTGCTCGCCGCGCTAGAACAGTGAGCGTTCGGCCTTGAACATGAAATAGCTTTCGCAATGGGCGTTTTGCCCCGAATAGACACCGCACTCGGGCCCGCTCAGGCTGGAGTCGGTGTAGGACAGGTCCAGATGCATGCCGAGCAGCGGGCGGGACAGGTTCAATGACCAGTCGTGAAAAACCCGCACGCTGCCGCCCAGGTGATATTGGGGGCTGTCCATCGAGTGGGTGGCGTATTTCACTCGCACATCGAGATCGAACGGCCGAAACGAGCCAAGTTCCAGCAGCATCGTACTGTCGATTCGCCCCGGCGACCGGCTCAGCGCGCCACCCAGGCGGCTGCCCGCGACATTGACCCCCGCGTAGTACTCATGGCGATCCCAGTCCTCCATTTCGGGAAAGTTGTAGCGGATCACGCCGAGCTCGAAGCCCGGTGCGTCGTCCAGGCGCTGCTGGACGTAGCCGACGTAGGTGTCCAGCTCCAGCTGATTGCCTTCGATGATGCCCATGGTCGGCGTCCACTGGCCGACGTAAAAGCCGCTGCTGTGGGTCAGGTCCAGCCCGCCGCGGAAGGTACTGCCTGCTGTCGGGCTGACCAACCCTTGCGCCATGCTGCGGGTTGGAGCCGTGCCGAGGCGCAGGTCGAACTGGCCCACTTCGCGTTCGACGACTTCTGGTTGGCTGGCGCATCCGCTCAGGCCAATGATCAGCGCCGTCAGGATCTTCTTGTGCATCACCGCTTCCCTTGGGGTGTGTTCGACAGAAGGCCGCCGTGCGACCACGATCAGGCAGAGCCCCGGGGTAGGGCGCCTGAGTCGGCGCTCGAACCGGCCTTGCCGTTCAATCGGCCTGAAGGATAGACAATGCAGCCAGTGCGGGATCCCCGCTCGTCGTTTTGACGCCAGCGGATCGACGGATGGTGCCGCCGGGTTGACGACTGATGCGCGTAAGCTTCTTGAGCGGCACTGAACGGCCCGGGAGGCGCATACTCAAATCATTGAACAGCTAAGGCTTGAGTTGCCGGGAGGTCATCATGGCTACGGGTTGGGCGAACGAGGGTGCCGTCCAGGATCAGATCGACAGCACCATTGAGGACGCGGTCCAGCGTGCACGAAGCCGACTGGGGCAAGGCGAAAGCCTCGCGCGTTGCGAAGAGTGCGATGCGCTGATTCCCGAGGCTCGGCGCCAGGCGGTGCCGGGCGTGAGGCTGTGCGTGAAGTGCCAGACCGAGCTGGACAGGCAAGAGGCGAAGTTCAGCGGCTACAACCGCCGAGGCAGCAAGGACAGCCAGTTGCGTTGAGCATCGACAAAAATTGCGGCTCTGGTGGCACTCGGTGAGAGGACGCCTGTCACACCCGCACTGCCCATCGATTCAAGGAAGAGGACTGCTGTCATGATGATTTTCGAAGCGCTGCGCCAGAGCCACGACATCCAGCGTGAGCTGTCCGAGCGCCTGATCCAGACCAGCGGCGACAGCGCCGAACGCAAAGCACTTTTCGCCCAGCTCAAGCAGGAGCTCTGGGTGCACTCGGTCGCTGAAGAGCGGCACTTCTATATCCCCCTGATGCATGACGACAGTGGTGTCGATCTGTCCCGTCATGCCATTGCGGAGCATCACGAGATGGACGAGATGGTCGAGGCGCTGGAAGAGACCGATCCCAGCAGTCCCGGCTGGCTTGCTCAGGCCCGTAAGCTCTCGGACAAGGTTCACCATCACCTGCAGGAGGAGGAACACAAGTTCTTCCAGATGGCAGGCAAACTGCTAAGTGACCGGCAGAAAACACAGCTTGCTGGCGCTTACCTCGGTGCCTACGCCCTGATGAAGGCTGAACACGCCGCCTGAGCGGATGCGCGCCGGGCGCCGTCCTGCTGATCTGCCGGCGTCAATAGCAGGAGCGCCAGGCCGAGCCAGGCCGACCGGCCAGGCCCGACTCGGCTTGCAACAGCAGGTTACGCCTGAGTCCTGACCGGCAACGGCGCATGCGCCGGCAGGATCTGCCTGCGCATCAGCAGGTAATGCACCACGGCACCGAACAGCGCTCCGAGCAGCCAGGCGAAGCCCGACAGGCTTTCCAGGCCGGGCATCCAGACCGAGGCGACGGAAAACACCGAGCTGATGCCAAAGGCGATCACCGCCTTGCGGTTCCAGCCAGCGTTGAAGTAATAGGCTGATCCCGGCTCGGCCGAGAACAGCTGCTGAACGTCCAGCCGTTGCCGACGCACCAGGTAATAGTCGGCGACGATGATGCCGTACAGCGGCGCCAGTACCGCTCCCAGCGTATCGACGAAAGCAGCTATGCCCACTGCGCTGATGAACGACACCCACAGCGCGCCAATGAAAAACGCTATGGCCGCGGTGATGAATCCGCCGGTGCGCGCGCTGATGCGCGAAGGCGCCAGGTTGGCAATGTCGTAGGCCGGCGGAATGAAGTTGGCGACCAGATTGATGCCCACGGTAGCGGCAAAGAAGGTGATCGCCGCGATCAGCGTCAGCCCGACATTGTCGATGCGCGCGACGATGTCGGTGGGGTTGGTCAGTGTTTCGCCGAACACCACTACTGTGCCGGCGGTGATCACCAGTGCAATCAGCGAAAAGAACGCCAGGCTCACCGGCAGCCCGAGCAGGTTGCCGATGCGCATCTGCCGCTCGCTCTTCACGAAGCGGGCGAAGTCGCCGTAGTTGATTACCACCGCGGCAAAGTAGGCGACCATGGTGCCGACCACCGCGGCGAACGCAGCGATGGGCCCGCCAGCGTAGCTACCGGTACCGCTGAAGATGCTGCCCAGCGCACCGGCCAGGCTCGGCCCGGCCTGGTAACAGATCGCGATCATCATGGCGATCATCACCAGGTAGACCAGTGGACCGGCCCAATTAAGGAAGCGCGTGACCCAATCGACACCACGCACGAACAGCGCAACCTGGAACACGCAGACGATTACGTAAGCGACCCAGTCGACGGTTGTAAGCCCCAGCAGCGTGGCCTCCGAGCCCGGCCCTGCCAGCGTGCGAATCAGCAGCGCTACGGCGGTCGAGGCGAAGTAGGTCTGCACCCCATACCAGAAGATCGCCACGATGCCACGCACCACCGCCGGAAAGTTCGCCCCGCGTACGCCCATGCTGGCACGAGCCATCACCGGAAAGGGGATGCCGTACTTGACGCTGGGTTTGCCAGTCAGCTGCACCAGCCCCATGACGATGAAACCTGCCAGCACGATGCCCGCGAGCACGGCCCAGCCGTTGAGGCCGTAGCTGATGAACAGCGTGGCGGCGAGGGTGTAGCCGAACAGGCTTTGGATGTCGTTCGACCAGACATTGAAGATCTCGAACCAGCCCCACTTGCGCTTGGCGGGGGCGAGCGGGGCGAGGTCATCGTTGTACAGAGTGGGGTCGATCTGCTTGATGTGGAAATCGTTGTGATTCATAGGAGGACGCTCTGTGCATGACTATTGTAGGTTTTTGTATGCAGTTCTTGTTCCGCGTATGACAGAGTCTGCGAATTAGAGCCTGTTGGCCAGTGCCAAATGGGACCGGGCCTAAAGTAGAGCTTAGAAGCTAAATCCCGGATTGATGGTTTTTGTATACATAAATCAAACCTTTGTTATGCACTTCCCGCGATCCATACCGGTGCCGCTCTTCCAGAGCGGTTCATCGCCCCCCGTTCGCGTTGGCAGACCCGCTCGGCTACCGCTTGGCGTTCGCGGTTTTGCGAGCCATGCGCGTTTGCACGGGATGCCTTTAAGAGAGCTTTCTGCACTTGAATCGTGCAAGCCAAGCCCAAGGTGCACAAAAAAAGGCGGCCATGGCCGCCTTCATATAGAACCGTCCAGATCAGAACAGGAAATACCGCTGCGCCATTGGCAGCACCTCGGCCGGCTCGCACCAGAGCAGCTGCCCATCCGCGCGCACCTGATAGTTCTGCGGGTCGACCTGAATATCCGGCGTGTAGTCGTTGTGGATCAGGTCTTTCTTCTGCACCGAACGGCAGCCCTTCACCACGCCGATCTTCTTTTTCAGCCCCAGTTGCTCGGGCACGCCGGCCTCGAAGGCGGCCTGGCTGATGAAGGTAAAGCTGGAGGCATGCAGCGAGCCGCCGTAGCTGGCGAACATCGGCCGGTAGTGCACCGGTTGCGGTGTGGGGATCGAGGCGTTGGCGTCGCCCATCAGGCTCGCGGCAATGGCGCCGCCCTTGAGGATCAGCGTCGGCTTCACGCCGAAGAAGGCCGGGCGCCAGAGCACTAGATCCGCCCATTTGCCCACCTCGATCGAGCCCACCTCGTGGCTGACGCCGTGGGTGATCGCGGGGTTGATGGTGTATTTGGCGATGTAGCGCTTGGCGCGGAAGTTGTCGTTGCCTGCGCCGTCGCCGGGCAGGGGGCCGCGCTGCTTCTTCATCTTGTCGGCGGTCTGCCAGGTGCGGGTGATCACCTCGCCGACGCGGCCCATGGCCTGGCTGTCGGAGCTGATCATGGAGAACGCGCCGAGGTCGTGGAGGATGTCTTCGGCGGCGATGGTTTCTCGGCGAATGCGGCTCTCGGCGAAGGCCACGT
>DGLA01000004.1:100486-108922 GCA_002387205.1 Stutzerimonas stutzeri
GCGAGGCGTTGCCCTTGCCGGTGAAGCCGATGTTCATCGGAAAGGCGTCGGCGGCCTTGAGCATCATCGCCATGTGCCAGGGGCCGGGCGTCACCGTGGTGGCATTGGTGCCGGTGGCCGGCCCGGTGCCGCCACCGATCATGGTGGTCACGCCGCTCATCAGCGCCTCTTCGATCTGCTGCGGGCAGATGAAATGGATGTGCGAGTCGATGCCGCCGGCGGTGAGGATCATGCCTTCGCCTGCAATCACTTCGGTGCTGGCGCCGATGGCGATGGTCACGTCGGGCTGGATATCCGGGTTGCCGGCCTTGCCGATGGCGGCGATGCGTCCATCTTTCAAACCGACGTCGGCCTTGACGATGCCCCAGTGGTCGAGGATCAGCGCGTTGGTGATCAGGGTGTCGACCACTTCGGCGGCGCACAGCTGACCCTGGCCCATGCCATCGCGGATCACCTTGCCGCCACCGAACTTCACCTCTTCGCCATAGGTGGTGAAGTCCTTTTCGACTTCGATCCACAGGTCAGTATCGGCCAGGCGCACCTTGTCGCCGACGGTGGGGCCGAACATGTCGGCGTAGGCTTGGCGGGATATCTTCATGGCTGGTGTTCCTTCTGATGCCTTTGGCGTTCTGCCTTCGCTGGAGGCTGGAAAGCTGGAGGCTGGACGAAAGGGCAAAATCGAGTGGCCCTTTGGTTTTTTCGTCCGGCTTCAAGCCTTCAGCGCTCTTTTCGGCTTTTAAAGCTTTCCCATTACCCGTCCGGCAAAGCCGAACACCCGTCTGTCCCCAGCCAAATCGACCAGCTCCACCTCGCGACTCTGGCCTGGCTCGAAGCGCACGGCGGTGCCGGCGGGAATGTTCAGGCGCATGCCGCGGGCGGCGGCGCGGTCGAAGGCGAGCGCGTCGTTGGTTTCGAAGAAGTGGTAGTGCGAGCCGACCTGGATCGGCCGGTCTCCGCTGTTGGCCACGCAGAGGGTGAGGGTGCGGCGGCCGGCGTTGAGCTCGATCTCGCCGTCCTTGATCTGGTATTCGCCGGGAATCATGGATGAGGGTTCCTGTTCAAGGGCAGTTGCATCATGGTCAGGTCCAGCCAGCGGCCGAACTTGCAGCCCACCTGGCGCATCTGTGCGGCATGGATGAAGCCCAGCTGCTGGTGCATATGGATGGAGGCGCGGTTCTCACTTTCGATAGCGGCGATCATCACGTGTTTCTCCAGCGCCCGGGCGCGCTCGATCAAGACCTGCATGAGGCTGCGACCGATGCCGCTGCCACGGTGGTCAGGGCTGACGTAGACCGAGTTCTCGACGGTGTGGCGAAAGCCATCATGAGGGCGCCAGGGGCCGAACGAGGCGTAGCCGGCGACCTGCCCGCGGTCGTCAATGGCGACCAGTACCGGATAGCCCTGCGCGTGACGTTCAGCCAGCCAGGCGCGGCGGTTTTCGAGGTCGACGATCCGGTCGTTCCAGATTGCTGTGCTGTTCTGCACGGCATCGTTGTAGATCTGCAGGATGCCTTCCAGGTCGGTGTCCAGGGCGTCGCGTATCTGCACGTTGAGTTCCTTCCAAGCGGTTCAAGGTCATTAGCAGTAGACATTGACCCATATTTCAGGCGATTGGTTGATGCACGGTGACCAGCTTGGTGCCGTCGGGAAAGGTGGCCTCCACCTGTATCTCCGGAATCATTTCCGGCACGCCTTCCATGACCTGTTCGCGGCTGAGCAGGGTAGTGCCGTAGTGCATCAGCTCGGCAACCGTCTGGCCGTCGCGCGCACCCTCGAGCAGGGCGGCGGAAATGTAGGCCATGGCCTCCGGGTAGTTGAGCTTCACACCGCGGGCCAGCCGGCGCTCGGCCACCAGGCCGGCGGTAAAGATCAGCAGCTTGTCCTTCTCTCTAGGTGACAGATCCATAACAGCTCCAGTCGTAGAGTGGATGTCGCTTTTACATCCACCGGCTCGTGGTCGAGACCACGCAGCGATTATCGGGGCGGCACGTAGCAAGCGCCGGCGTAGGGTGGGCAACGGCGCAGCCTTGCCCACCAAATATTCATGTACTCCAGATCCTCGGCGGCACTGCCTCGCGGTCCAGCAGTGCCGGTCGCAGCAGTCGCCAGAGATCGATCAGCCAGGCGCGGGCATGCAACGCCTCGCCAGCCAGGCAGCGCCCGACAAGCATGCCAGGCAACTGTGTCAGATCGCCTCGGACCTGGTTCGCAAGTCCACGGCACTGCTCCAGCAGTTCAATATCGATCTCGCCACTGACGACCAGGGTAGCGAACACGGGGTGGCCGTCGAGCCCGATGGGCGAGTCGAGCAGCCCGTCTCCACCCCTAACACGCTGGCGTTCATGCCAGAGCAGCTCGCCGTCGCGGTGGATATCCAGCTGCGCCTGGAAGTGCCCGGCTTCGAAACGTTCGTCACTGGCCTTTCTCCCGAGCGCAATGACGTCCCAGTAGAACAACCGCGCATCGCCTTCCAGATCGATGGATGTCCTCAGCTCGGCCTGCGCCGCCGAGTAGACGATGGTTTCCTGCGGAAGCCATTCGAGCGTGGCACCGGCCTCGACGCGCAGCCGTACATCCTGAAATGCCGGGCCGGCGGCGCGATACCACTTCGCCGCACCCGGGCTGGTCAGCTGTGCCCAGGCATCAGCGCCAACCGTGGCGCTGATGTCGAGCCGGTCGCCACCGGCAATCCCGCCAGGAGGATGGACGATGATGTGCTGACAGACCTCCGGCCCTTCCGGATAGAGGTGCTTTTGCACCCGCAACGGGCCTTTATGCCGGCGCAGCACGGGCCGCGTCGTCTGGCCGAATGCGGCGTAGGCGAGTGTCAGCTCTGCTTCCCAGCTTGGCGTGAAAATGGGGGGCATTGCAGTCATGGTCGGTACGCGATGGCCTTTATCCAGAAATGACAGCAATAGTCGTGCCTTCTGCGCCATAGCGGTGCATTAGCGCGCAGCCCTTCTGGACAGAACGGCATGGTCTCTCTGGATTGCGGGTGGTCCGCTCGCGCTCACGCTGCACCAGGCTGGCGCAAGATCATGGCTATCGATCCATTTCGCTCTTTTCTGGTGCATGAGTGGCAGCGATACTGCTTCCCTCTCTGCGCTTTCACCGTGCCGTTAGGCGGTGAGCATAGGCGCTGGTGGCGCGGCGTACCGGCTCGCTAGCGGGTCGGGCCATTGCAGCCCGCCCTGGTTTCAAGCGCCCCGAACCGGGTCGTCTGCTCAATGTGGGCGCGGCAGAGGGTCCCTGTGGTAGCGACCGACCCCGGTATAGTCGAGCCAGGTGCCTGCCAGGTCGGTCTGGCCTACGCCGGGCACCTCCCAGTTGCACACGCCTGTCGGGAAGATCCGGGTCAGTCGCGCATAGTCCGCTGAGCTGAAATCAACGGAGTAATCGCGAGGATCGACTGCCTTCAGTTCACATTTGATGATGTTGGACTCGATGGGGCCGCCGGCGACCATTCGCGGCGAGGGGAACGCCGGATAGAGGTCGTTGCAGGCTGACGTGCCGGGCCCACCGAAACGTTGCGGCTCGGCGATGAAATCCGGCGTTGCCTCCCGTGTCCAGCAGCCGTCCTGAAGGTCGGCGGGCTTGTTGCGCACCACTTTCTCGGCCCTGGGCGCAGGGCTGGTGTCGGCAGTGATCCGGGCCAGCCAGCGGTCCATCGCCTCCAGAGCGCGGTCTTGGATATAAGCGACGCGGCCCGGGTAGGCCGCGTCATCCGCCGCGTTGCCGCCGCCACTCCACATCACGTGGTTGTCGATGTGCCCGTTGGCCTCACGCAGCCGTTCTCGAGTCGAGAAATGGTGGAATTTGAGATGGATATCGCCGCCGGGTTGCAGGTCGGTGTAGAGCTGGTCGTAGTCGAGAATCGGCATCGAGGCAAGGCCTCCGCCACCATTGAGCATGCGACCTGTCCTGTAGGCCGCGCGTGTGGCGCGCAGGTCTGCGGTCATGCGTTGCGCTGTGAAATTGGCATCGATGTCCATCCCGCCGATCTTCTCGTTCAGGTCAAGAAATTGCGCGGTGCTGATCTGCCCGGCATTCAGCGCTTCCAGCCCGTACTGCACGCCGACGTTGTCCAGCGGACGGCGGGCAAAACCGGTTTGCGGGTCGATCCCGTAGCTGTTGACCGCATGGTCGTAGATGGTTGCCCGAGCGCCGCGCGGGTTGTCGGTCGGGTGGTAACGCAGCGAGGCATCGACCGAAGCGTCGAACTCGGCGGAGGCGCGATCAGGACGACCAGGCACGGGGTCCAGGCGCGCCGCCCCGTTGTCGAGGTTGGCAACGGTGGCAAACACGCCAAAGCCGGATGCGGCCCGCAATTGTTCCTCGGTCCATTCCACGCCCGCGTTCTGGTAGTAGTGCCAGAGCAGGCGTGAGTCGGCGAGCGTATAGGCGGTGCCGAAACCGACCTCCGGAAAGCTGCACGAGGGGATGATGCCGTCGAGCAGACCGGGGTAGTTGTCGCCGATCTGATGCTGCTGGTACGAACCGCCCGAGCAGCCCCAGCCGATGGTGTAACGCGGCCGACCATAGGTTTCGATAAAGCGTTCCTTGACCATCATCATGGTCTCGGCGGCCAGCAGGTCATCGCAGTTGTTGCCGAACACATTGAGCGAAGCCGATGCGGTGGCGAAACCTCGGGACAGTTCGCGATGGTCCAGCACGCCGCCCGTGCTGCTGCCCTGGCGGTACCAGCCCGACCGGCAGCCACCGCCGAAGTTGTAGACCAGCCGGCCGTTCCAGGCCCCGTCGCGCAGGACGGTTGAAGGGCCGGGGCGTGTCGGGTCGTCCAGTACGGCGGTCTGGTAGATGGCACGGTTGATCACCCCGGTCTCCAGCCGCACCACGTAGGGTACGGTGGCGCCGTCGAGGGTAGTGGTCATGGTCAGATCACCGGGCGGCACTTGTGGATCGTAGGGGAGGAACTGGCCGGACTGGGTGCGATAGAGATAGTCCACGCGGCGTGCAACGGTGCAGTTTTCGTCAAGCGGCTCGCCCAGGGTTTCGCCGCCCGGATAGACCTGGAATTCGTTGGTCTCACAAACGAAGGGCTCCTGCTTGGGACCGGCAAAGACGGGCCCCGACAGCGGGTGGGAGACCAGCACCAGCCAGGCGGGTCCGCTGCCTTTGGCCTGGGCGATGAGCCGGTTGCGGCCTTCCTTGAGCCCTTCGACCAACCCAACCAGCGAACGGCCGTTGTCACTCAGGCGGAATGCCCCGGTGACGTCGGTATCGTTCAGCCTGACCCGCAGCCCTTCGGCAGCGGCCGGGTCTGGCAGCCGGATACGGATCAGTGCATCGCCACCGCTGAGTTTGTCCGGCCGGTTGGAAAGGCTCTCGAGCGTCAGCCGCGGCGCAGCCTGTGCGGCGCTGCAGATGGCGAGTGAAAGCGAAACGAGGCCGTACCGAATTGCACGCTGGGTACGCCGGTTTTTTATTGTTTTCATGGAAATCGTCCTCGGATACGGGGGGCACCGCATGTCGCGCTTGCACCGCTCAGCCGATTGCACGAGAGGTCTGGCCCGGATGCCTGCGTGCCCTTTAGCGTAGAAGCCGAACAAGCGGTTGCTTCGTTTGGCCGACCACCGGCTGGTATGGCCAGCGGCGAAGCGCGCCGGCAGGTTGCGCAGCAGAAGGGCACCTTATCAGGCGTCGAAAATCCATCGCCTCCAGCTGAGAGTGGAAGCGCTCGCAGTGGTTCTGTTGCGGGGATAAGCGCCACGCCGCATAACAATGCTGGACGCCTGCAGGGGCCAGATCCGGCCCGCTTAGATAATGGCTGTACCGAAAATCACGATCGACCACGCAGCAACGAGGCCGACGCTTGTCTCGATTGAATCGATATGACTGCTGCGCCATGTGGCCATCGTGCTCTGCACAGCCAGGCACTGCGTTTCTAGATCGCGACCAGCCCCCTCACGCCTTCGGCTTCCATCGTCTCGCCACGTCCCTGCTGGATGATCTCGCCACGGCTCATCACCAGGTACTGGTCGGCCAGTTCGGCGGCGAAGTCGTAGAACTGCTCCACCAGGAGGATCGCCATGTCGCCGCGGGCCGCGAGCTTCTTGATCACCGCGCCGATCTCCTTGATCACCGAGGGCTGGATGCCTTCGGTGGGTTCGTCGAGGATCAGCAGGCGCGGCTTGCTCGCCAGCGCGCGGCCGATGGCCAATTGTTGCTGCTGGCCACCCGACAGGTCGCCGCCGCGGCGGTGCTTCATTTCCTTTAGCACCGGGAACAGCTCGTAGATGAACTCGGGCACTTCCTTGGCTTCTTTTGCGCTGAAGCGCGAAAGACCCATCAGCAAATTTTCCTCGACGGTCAGCCGACCGAAAATCTCCCGCCCCTGCGGCACGTAGGCGATGCCGGCGTGCACGCGCTGGTGCGGCTTGAAGCCGGTGATTGGCTTGCCCTCCCAGTTCACCGCGCCTTCCTTCGCCGGGATCAGGCCCATCAGGCACTTGAGCAGGGTGGTCTTGCCGACGCCGTTGCGCCCGAGCAGGCAGGTGACTTCGCCAATTTTTGCGTCAAAAGACAGGCCGCGGAGGATATGGCTACCGCCGTAGTATTGGTGGAGTGAGTCGACTTGCAGCATAAATTGTTCTCCGTTAGAGAGCTGGAAGCTTTAAGCCGGAAGCTGGAAGCCAAGGCGACTCGGAGCGGCTCTTCCTTCCGACTTCTAGCTTCCAGCTTCAAGCTCATCGTCCGAGATAAACCTCGATCACCCGCTCATCGTTCTGCACGGTTTCGAGCGAGCCTTCGGCCAGCAGCTGGCCCTGGTGCAGCACGGTGACGTGGTCGGCGATGGTGTCGACGAAGCCCATGTCGTGCTCGACCACAATCAGCGAGTGCTTGCGCGCCAGGCTCTTGAACAGCTCGGCGGTGAACTCGGTTTCGGCGTCGGTCATGCCGGCCACCGGTTCGTCGAGCAAGAGCAGTTGCGGGTCCTGCATCAGCAGCATGCCGATTTCGAGAAACTGCTTCTGGCCGTGGGAGAGCAGCCCAGCCGGGCGATTGCGCGAGGTGTCCAGGCGAATGGTGCTCAGCACCTCGTCGATGCGGTCCCGCTGCTCGCCGTTGAGCTTGGCTTTCAGGCTCGCCCACACCGACTTGTCGGTTTTCTGCGCCAGCTCCAGGTTCTCGAACACGCTCAATGCCTCGAACACCGTCGGCTTCTGGAACTTGCGGCCGATGCCGGACTGGGCAATCTCGACTTCGCTCATGCGCGTCAGGTCGAGGGTGTCGCCGAAGAAAGCCGTGCCGCTGTCGGGACGGGTCTTGCCGGTGATGACGTCCATCATGGTGGTCTTGCCGGCGCCGTTGGGGCCGATGATGCAGCGCAGTTCGCCGACGCCGATGTAGAGGCTCAGATTCGTCAGCGCCTTGAAGCCATCGAAACTGACGTTGATGTCCTCCAGGCTGAGGATGGTCCCGTGGCGGGCATCCAGGCCGGCGCTCTTCACGCGGCCAAGCCCAATGGCATCGCGGCCGCTGCCGCTGGCGTCTGCGACGTCGATCAGTTCGGGTACGGGTGCGGTTTTCATCCTTCGCCCCTCCGGCGCAGCAATCCGATGACGCCTTTCGGCAGGTACAGGGTGACGACGATGAAGAGCGCACCCAGGGCGAACAGCCAGTACTCGGGGAAGGCGACGGTGAACCAGCTCTTCATGCCGTTGACGATGCCGGCGCCTAGCAGCGGGCCGATCAGTGTTCCGCGCCCGCCGAGCGCAACCCAGACAGCCGCCTCGATGGACTGCGTCGGCGCCATTTCGCTGGGGTTGATGATGCCCACCTGTGGCACGTAGAGCGCACCGGCCAGGCCGCAAAGCACTGCGGACAGCGTCCAGATGAACAGCTTGTAGCCGCGCGGATCGTAGCCGCAGAACATCAGGCGGTTTTCCGCGTCACGCAGCGCGGTCAGCACCCGGCCGAACTTGCTGCGCGCTAGCTTCCAACCCAGCAGCAGGCTGCCGGCCAGCAACGCCACGGTGGCCAGGAAGAGCGCGGCGCGGGTGCCCGGTGCGGTGATGTCGAAGCCGAGGATACGGGTGAAGCCGGTGAAGCCGTTATTGCCGCCAAAACCCGTCTCGTTGCGGAAGAACAGGAGCATGCCGGCGAAGGTCAGCGCCTGGGTCATGATCGAGAAGTACACGCCCTTGATCCGCGAGCGGAAGGCGAAGAAGCCGAAGACGAAGGCCAGCACGCCGGGCGCCAGCACCACCAGGCACATGGCCCAGAGAAAGCTCGACGTGCCGTACCAGTACCAGGGCAGCTCGGTCCAGGCGAGAAAGCTCATGAAGGCGGGCAGACCGTCGCCGGCACTCTGGCGCATCAGGTACATGCCCATGGCGTAACCGCCGAGGGCGAAGAACAGGCCGTGACCGAGGGACAGCAAGCCCGCATAGCCCCAGACCAGATCCAGCGCCA
>DGLA01000002.1 GCA_002387205.1 Stutzerimonas stutzeri
GCGGAGCTTCGTAGGGTGGATCACGCTTCACCGATCCACCGGGCGGTGGCAAAGGTGGATGAAAAGAGCGTCGGCCACCCTACGTCATTCTTGCCGCCCTTGGCGCGGCCGCCGGCTGTGGCTGCGGCAGGTTGCGCACCGGGTCGTTTCCCGCGACGTAGTAGGGCGCGGTGCTGCGTGGTAGCGGCTGGCGACCGCGAATCCTGTCGGCCAGCTTCTCGGCGATCATGATGGTTGGTGCATTGAGATTGCCGGTGGTGATCAATGGCATGATCGAGGCATCGATCACGCGCAGCCCATCCAGGCCGTGAACCCGGCCCTGACCGTCGACCACCGCCATCTCGTCCTCACCCATCTTGCAGGAGCACGAGGGATGGAAGGCGGTTTCGGCGTGCTGGCGGACAAACTCATCCAGCTCGGCATCACTCTGGATATCGGCGCCGGGGCTCAGCTCGCGACCGCGATAAGGGTCCAGGGCCGATTGCGCCATGATCTCCCGGGTGATGCGGATGCCATCGCGGAATTCCTGCCAGTCCTGCTCGCAGGACATGTAGTTGAACAGGATGCTCGGGTGCTGGCGTGGGTCCTTCGATCGGGCATGCACACGGCCACGGCTGGGTGAACGCATGGAGCCGACATGGGCCTGGAAGCCATGCTCCTTCACCGCATTGCTGCCGTTGTAGTTAATCGCCACCGGCAGGAAGTGGTACTGGATGTTTGGCCACTCGAACTCGGCGCGTGAGCGGATGAAACCGCCTGCCTCGAACTGGTTGCTGGCGCCGATCCCGGAGCCGAGAAACAGCCACTCGGCGCCAATCATGGGCTGGTTGTGCATCTGCAGGGCCGGGTAGAGCGAGACGGGCTGCTTGCAGGCGTACTGCAGGTACATCTCCAGGTGGTCCTGCAGGTTGGCGCCGACGCCCGGGAGATCGTGGACGATCGGGATGCCGAGTTCGCGCAGCAGCGCGCCCGGGCCGACGCCTGAACGTTGCAGGATCTGCGGCGAGGCGATGGCGCCGCTGCACAGCAGCACCTCCCGCCGGGCATGGGCAATCACGGGCGTGTCGCTGTTGCCGTGCAGGTAGGCCACGCCGATGGCCCGCTTGCCGCTGAACAGGATGCGATCGGTCAACGCATGGGTCACGATGGTCAGGTTCGCTCGGCCGCGGGCCATATCCAGATAGCCGCGTGCGGTGCTGGCACGACGGCCTTTGGGCGTAACAGTGCGATCCATCGGGCCGAAGCCTTCCTGACGATAACCGTTGAGGTCGTCGGTTTCCGGGTAGCCTGCCTGCACGCCGGCCTCGATCATGGCGCGGAACAGTGGGTTGTTGCCGGGCTTGGGCGTGGTCACGCTCACCGGGCCGTCGCCGCCGTGGTAGTCGTTGGGGCCGATGTCGCGGGTTTCGGCCTTGCGGAAGTAGGGCAGGCAGTCGAGGTAGGTCCAGTCTTCCAGGCCAGGCGCCTTGGCCCAGCCGTCGTAGTCCATGGCATTGCCTCGGATGTAGCACATGCCGTTGATCAGCGATGAGCCGCCCAGGCCCTTGCCGCGACCACATTCCATGCGGCGGTTGTTCATGTGCGGTTCGGGGTCGGTCTCGTAGGCCCAGTTGTAGCGCCGGCCCTGTAGCGGATAGGCGAGGGCGGCGGGCATCTGGGTCCGGAAGTCCATCCGGTAGTCCGGCCCTCCGGCTTCGAGCAGCAGCACTCTGACTTCGGCGTCTTCGGTCAGGCGTGTCGCCAGCACGTTACCGGCCGATCCGGCGCCAATGATGATGTAGTCGTATTCCTTCAAAGCAGCATCCTCCCGAATGGAGACCGCCAACTTCGGCCATCGGTAGGCACGACAGCGCGGCCGGTGCTTGCGTCGCCCGTCAGAACGCCGAGGCGAATTCACCCAATTCGACCTGGATCGACTTGGTGCGGGTGTAGTGCGCCAGGGTCACGAGGCCGTTCTCGCGCCCTACACCGGATTGCTTGTAGCCACCGACCGGCATTTCGGCAGGCGATTCGCCCCAGGTATTGATCCAGCAGATACCCGCTTCGAGCTGATGAATGACGCGATGCGCGCGGGCCAGATCCTGGGTGACGATGCCTGCAGCGAGGCCGTAGTCGGTGTCATTGGCACGCCGGATCACTTCGGCTTCGTCGTCGAAGATCAGGATGCTCATCACCGGACCAAAGATTTCCTCGCGCACGATGCGCATGTCATCGCGACAATCGGTGAACACGGTCGGCGCGACATAGGCGCCCTTGGCGTATTCGCCCTCGGTCACCCGCGTTCCGCCACACAGCAGGCGCGCCCCTTCGGCCCGGCCCGACTCGATGTAGCCCAGCACCCGCTCCATGTGGGCGTAACCCACCAGCGGCCCGAAGTTGGTCTGCGCGTTCATCGGGTCGCCCAGGCGGATGCGCTTGACGCGGTCCAGCACCTTGGCTTCGAAGCGTGCCTGCAGCGAACGCGGGATGAATACGCGGGTGCCGTTGGTGCATACCTGGCCGGAGCTGAAAAAGTTGGCCATGACCGCGATGTCAGCAGCGCGATTGAGGTTGGCGTCTTCGAAAATGATCAGCGGCGACTTGCCGCCCAGCTCCATGGTCACGTCCTTGAGTGACGAGCTGGAGGCGCTGGCCATGACCTTCTTGCCGGTGCTGGTGCCGCCAGTGAATGAAATCTTGGCGATACCCGGGTGTTCGGTAAGCCAGGAGCCGACTTCCTGCCCACCGCCGGTAAGCACGTTGAATACGCCAGCAGGCAGGCCTGCCTCGGTATAGATCTCGGCCAGTTTCAGGGTGCTCAGGGACGTCATTTCGCTGGGCTTGAAGATCATCGCGTTGCCGGCGGCCAGGGCCGGCGCGGACTTCCACAGGGCAATCTGGATCGGGTAGTTCCAGGCACCGATACCGGCGACCACGCCAAGCGGCTCGCGACGGGTATAGACGAAGCTGGTCTCGCGCAACGGGATCTGCTCGCCTTCGATGGCAGGAATAAGCCCGGCGTAGTACTCGAGCACATCGGCGCCGGTGACGATGTCCACGGCCCGGGTTTCGGTCAGCGGCTTGCCTGTGTCGAGGGTTTCCAGCTCGGCCAGTTCGTCGTTGCGTTCGCGCAGGATGTCCACGGCGCGGCGCAGGATGCGTGAGCGCTGCATGGCGGTCATGGCGGCCCAGACCTTTTGTCCGGCAGCAGCGCTGGCAACAGCCCGGTCTACGTCGGCCTGGGAGGCTCGCTGCAGTTCAGCGAGCACTTCGCCGGTGGCGGGGTTGACGGTTTCGAAGGTGCCGCCACTGGTGGCGTCGACATAACGGCCGTCGATGTAGAGTTTCTGCTGCTCGAAACGGGGCATGGCGATCCTCGCTTGGTGTCTCGGAAGATAGTTAGCGCGCCTGTTTGGCCAGCTGCTGATCCAGGTAGTCGTAGGCCAGTTGCAGTGCCTGGTCGATATCGAAGTCGTCACCGATCAGCGCGCCCCGCAACCACAGGCCGTCTATCAGCGCCGCCATTCCGCGCGCCGCCGAACGCGCCTGCTCCTTTGGCAGCACACGGCGAAACTCGCAGCAGAGGTTCGAATACAGGCGATGGTCGTTGATCCGCTGCAACCGGTGCAGGGAAGGCTGGTGCATGCTGAACGCCCAGAACGCCAGCCAGGTTTTCATGGCGGGTCCGTTCACCTGGCTGTTGTCGAAGTTGCCGTCGATGATGGCTTTCAGATGGGCACGCGGGCTGTCGTCGGCAAGCAGGTCCCGGCGTTCGCGAACGGCCTGGTTGAGTGCCTTCATCAGGTGCCGCATGGTCGCTTCCAGCAGGCCGTTCTTGTCCTGGAAATAGTGGGCAATGATGCCGTTCGAGACGCCCGCCAGCCGGGCGATCATGGAAATGCTGGCATCGCTCATGCCGACCTGGTCCACCGCCTCGAGGGTTGCGTGTATCAACTGCCTGCGCCTTATCGGCTGCATACCAAGCTTGGGCATCTGGGACAATCCGGTCAGGTTTAGACTAGGGTCCAGGCTAGAGTCTTTTTATTGAACGATCAATCAATAATAAAGTGGTTGTCGATATCGGGTAATTTCCTGTCGCGCATTGAGTGCGGTGAACCGTCCTGCGGCTGCTGTCATCCGCAAACCGGCGTAGCGCTCATGGAAAGCGAGCGTGTTGAGATCGCCGTGTGCGTGCCTGCACGCAGGTCCTTGGGGTCGATCGACGCCCACGAGGGGGCGCCGCTCGGGAGGGACAAAGAAGGGGGCGATTATTCGATCCAATCGGCAACGCGGTCTGGATGCTTTTCCACCCATTGGCGGGCGGCGGCTTCCGGCTTGGCGCCGTCGCGGATCGCGAGCATGACTTCGCCCACTTCCTCGGCGCCCCAGCTGAACTTCTTCAGGAACGCCGCGGCTTCGGGCGCCTTGCTGGCGAGCCCTGGATGGGCGACCGTATCGACGTGCTCGTCATCACCGAAGACCTTCTTCGGGTCTTCCAGGAAACGCAACTTCCACTTGGCAAACATCCAGTGCGGGATCCAGCCGGTGACGACGATGGGTTCCTTGGCTTTTTCCGCACGGGTCAGCGCGGTGGTCATCGCCGGGCCGGAACTCGGCATCAGGCGCAGGTCCAGGTCGTATTGCTTGATCGCGTCCTCGGTCCGCCGCATGACACCGGCCCCGGCGTCGATTCCGGTGATCTTGCCGTCGAAGGCCTCGCTGTATTGGTTGAGATCTTCGATGCTTTTCGCTTCCACGTAGTCCGGCACGATCAGACCGATCTTGGCGCCTGCGTAGTTGGTGCCCAGCACTTCCACCTTGCTCTTCAGTTTCTCGAAGTATTCGCCGTGAGTGGCCGGGAGCCAGGCGGATAGGGTGGCGTCGAGGTCACCGCGCGCCACGCCTTGCCACATGATGGCCGGTTCGACCGGTTGCAGCTTGACGGTATAGCCCAGCTTGCTCTGCAGAATTTCGCCCGCCACGTGGGTGGCGGCGACACTGTCGTCCCAACCGTTGACGTAGCCAATTTTCAGCTCGGGCTTATCCGCCGCCATGCTGGCCGCCATACCGAACGCCATGCTGGCGGCGCCGAGACCGCAAAGGAGATGCTTGATCAGACTCATGCGTGTTAGCTCCATGTCAGGAAAAGTGGCAGTGATGCCGACCGGGGCCCATACCAGGGCTCAAGGTTGTTGCCGGGGCCTCACGTGTTAAGTGGGGCCCCACGCGCGGTTCCGATGCGCAGCCTGCGCACCGATAAAATGAGATAGGAGTGGTTGTCTCTAGCCCGGGCAGGGGCCTGCGTATTCGCCAAGAGCGCCTGTCCGGCTGCGTTTTCGTCAGAGTCCGACGAACTTCCTCACGGCAGCAACACCGTCCTGCCCATCCCGGGTGGTCACGCCGGCCAGCCATTGGTCGAGGGCGCCCGGATTGGCTTTGATCCATTGCTTCGCGACGCTCTGTGGATCGTCTCCCTCGAGCGCCATTTCCATCAGCTCGCTTTCCATCGGCACGCTGAACTGCAGGTTCTGCAGCAGTTTTCCGACGTTCGAGCAGCGCTCCAGGTAATCCTGCGGCACCACCGTGAACACCTTGGCCGCACCGTAGTCCGGGCCGAACACATCGTCGCCACCGGCAAGGTAGGTCAGGTCGTACTGGGCATTCATTGGATGCGGAGCCCAGCCGAGGAAGACCACGGGTTCCTTTTTCCTGATCGCGCGTTGCACCTGAACCAGCATCCCGGCCTCGCTGGACTCGACCATGCGGAAATCACCCAGGCCGAACTGGTCGCCCTTGATCATTTTCTCGATCAGCAGATTGCCATCATTGCCGGGCTCGATCGCATAGATCTTGCCGCCCAGCTGATCCTTGAACTTGGCAATGTCCTGGAAGCTCTTCAGCCCGGCTTCGGCCGTGTAGCTCGGCACCGCCAGGGTGTATTTGGCGCCGGTCAGGTTGGGTGATTCGAGTACCTTGACGGAGCCATCCCTGGTGAAGGGTTCTATCACCGCGTCCATGGACGGCGACCAGTAGCCGAGG
This sequence comes from Stutzerimonas stutzeri, assembly GCA_002387205.1. Taxonomy (GTDB): domain Bacteria; phylum Pseudomonadota; class Gammaproteobacteria; order Pseudomonadales; family Pseudomonadaceae; genus Stutzerimonas; species Stutzerimonas stutzeri_N. The sequence goes on from DGLA01000002.1 coordinate 6,019, forward strand.
AAGGCATCGATCTGCTTGTTTTTCACTCCGGTGAAGGCAATCGGCACCGACGCCATTACCTTGCTCGGGTCATAGCCCAGGCCTTCGGTCAGCACCATCGCCACGCCGGTAGTAGCAGCGATATCGGCCCAGCCGATTTCGGCAAAGCGCACCTTCTCGCAACTGGCCGGCTCCTGTGCCCAGGCACTCTGCAACAGGGTGCAGCAGAGCAGGCCGGTTCCCGTGATTGTCTTGAACATGTTCATCCTGAATTCCTTTCTGCGGTTCGTTGCGGCTACTGGCGCTGCGGCCGGAGTTTGGTGCTCACCCACGTGTACCAGGCGGCTTTCTGCGTGGCCCGCTTGGCGGTGCCGAAGCTTTCGGTGATGCGGTCGAGGATGATCGCCAGCAACACCACGGCCATGCCGCTTTCGAACCCGAGGCCGATGTCCAGCCGCTGGATACTGGCCAATACGTCGTTGCCCAGGCCACCGGCACCCACCATCGAGGCGATGATCACCATCGACAGCGCCATCATGATGGTCTGGTTCACCCCGGCCATGATCGACGGCATGGCATTGGGCAGCTGCACCTTGAACAACAGCTGCCTGCCGTTGCAGCCAAAGGATTGCCCGGCTTCGACGATTTCCTTGTTGACCTGTCGGATCCCCAGGTTGGTCAGGCGCACCGCTGGCGGCATGGCGAAGATCACCGTGGCGATGATTCCGGGCACACGGCCGAGACCGAACAGCATGGCCGCAGGGATCAGGTAGACAAACGCCGGCATGGTCTGCATGAAGTCGAGGATCGGCCGGGTAATCATCGCCACGCGTTCGCTGCGTGCTGACCAGATGCCCAACGGAATGCCCAGCAGCAGGCTGATCAGCGTGGCAGAGAAGGTCAGGCCGAGGGTGACCACGGTCTGCTCCCAGAAGCCGGTCAGCACGATCAGCACGAAGGCCACGGCGGTAAAGGCGGCGAACCGGGCACCGATACGCCACAGGCCGAGGCCAACGAAAATGGCGATCAGCAGCCAGGCCGGAGGCAGCATCAGCAGTGCCTCGATGCCCTCGGAAAACCCGCTGACCACGCCGCCCAGGCTATCGAAGGCGCCGCTGTAGTTTTCCAGCAGGTGCTGGACGACTGTATCCACCCAGCTACCCAGATCCAGTTCCTTATCCATGGGCAGTCTCCTGCAGGCGAGTCAGAAGGCGCCCTTTGCTGATGGCGCCCGCATAGAAGCCTTGGCTGTCTACCACCGGCATTGGCCCTTCGTTATCCACCAGTCGCTCGATTACCTGTTCGAGTGGCTGGTCTTCGGTCAGCGGGTCGATCTGTTTCAGCACCTCGGCGGTGAGGCTGCAGGTCTGGCCGTTCTCGACCAGCAGGGCGATCCGTTCAAGGCTGATGGAGCCCCTAAACTTGTTTTCCTCATCGACTACGAAGGCGTAGTGCTTGTCCATCGCCTGCAGTTCCTGGCAGACCTGCAGGGCGTCCGGGGCCTTGCCGTTGTGCACGTAGAGCGGAACGCTGTCGGCCTTGAGCTGGCCAGCGGTGAGGTAACGGGTGGTGTTGACGGTGTCGAAGAAGTTGCGCACGTAGCTGTTGGCGGGGTTGTCGATCAGCTCCTGCGGCGTGCCGACCTGGATCAGCCTGCCGCCTTCCATGATGCCGATGCGGTTGCCGATGCGCATGGCTTCCTCGATGTCATGGGAAACGAAGATGATGGTGCGCCGATGCGTCTTCTGCAGTTCCAGCAGCACGTCCTGCATTTCGCGGCGCTTGAGCGGGTCGAGGGCGGAAAAGGCTTCGTCCATGATGATCATCGAAGGGTTTACTGCCAGCGCCCGGGCCAGGCCGACCCGCTGCTGCATGCCGCCGGACAGCTCATGCGGGTACTTCTGCGCAAAGGTATCCAGGCCGACCTGTGCGAGCACTGCCATGGCGCGCTCTTCACGCTCCCTGCGCCCGACACCGGCAACCTCAAGGCCGAAGGCGGCGTTGTCCAGAACCGAGCGCGAAGGCATCAAGGCAAAGGACTGGAAGACCATGCTCATGTCGCGGCGGCGCAGGTCGATGAGCTGGGCGTGGGGCAGCTTTGCCACATTCTGTCCGTCGATGAAGACATCACCGGCGCTGGGCTCGATCAGGCGATTTATCAGGCGTATCAGCGTGGACTTGCCGGAACCTGACAGGCCCATCAGGACGAAAATCTCACCTTCCTCGACGCTGAACGAAACGTCACTCACACCAATGACGGCGCCGCGCTCGGCGAGGATCTTGTCCTTGCTCCAGCCTTGCTTGAGCAGGGTAATGGCTTCTTGTGGTTGTGGACCGAACACCTTGTAAAGATTTTCGACGACGATTTTTCCAGACCGCATGGGATTGTTCCCCTCAATAGACATCCAGACCAGCAAACGGAGGCCGCAAGCACCTGCAGCGCTTGTCAGCTGATGCAAACTGTTATGGCTATGTGTGAGCATGGTTTCGGATGGAAGCGGGTGCGGCGGACTCGACGAGCCACTGCCAGGATGCGGGATGAGTGTTCATCTCCCACCGGCTGGTCTGACGTGTTCGTCGGTAATCTCTCTACTGCTAGCCGCTTCTGTCCTGGCAGTTCTAGCGAAAATCATCGTGGCTCCTCGCTTGGGAGGCGCTGAGCCGTCATTGTTCTTGTTATGGATAGCCGTTTCTGGACGACTTTTGTTTTACTCAGCAAGGCTGCTCAGCGGTGCCGGACGTTCAGTCTGGGTGGCGCTGGTCCATTCATGCTTCAACGATATGCGCCTTTACGGCTGGCGATTGTCGGGTTGCGACCTCTGCGTACTGCATGGCGACATTCCCGCTGCCGATTGAAACGGAGACCGACCCAACTGCCCCAAGTGCAATCGAGATTGGGGCAGAACGACCCCCTGGTCTGTTCCGCATCGAAGCAAGACCACAGCATCTAATCGCTATCAGATGCTGTGGTCTTTGCACTGACGGAATTGGGTAAGCGCGCGTCGGTGCCAGACCTCTTTCGGTCAGTAAAAGGGCGATGATGATTTTTGTCTTGTAGCCTCTCGTGGAGTGTTCAGCGTGGCGATCAGCGTATTCGACCTTTTCAAAATCGGCATCGGGCCCTCTAGCTCTCACACCGTTGGGCCTATGGTCGCTGGCGTGCTATTTGTCGGTGCGCTGCGCGAGCGCAAGCTGCTGGAGCGCGTTTCCAGGGTCGAGATACGCCTTTACGGCTCGCTCTCCGCGACGGGAATCGGTCATGGCACCGATAACGCCGTAATCATGGGGCTTATGGGGGAGCGACCCGACGTAATCGATCCGCAACAGATCGCGCCTCGTATCGCGGCGCTTCGATCCACCGGGCAGCTGCGGCTCGACGACAGTTGCACGATCGCCTTCGACTGGGACAAGGATTTGCTGTTGCTCGAGGAGAGCCTTCCTTATCACCCAAACGCGGTGACCTTCGTCGCAGAGGATCAATCGGGCGTGCTTCATGAGGACACCTTCTACTCGGTAGGCGGTGGTTTTGTGGTCAATGCCGAGCAGGCGGCAGCCGGGCAGTTGGATCAGGATCACACCGAGCTGCCCTATGATTTTTCCAATGCTGTCGAACTTCTGGTGCTGTGCAAGCGCCACGGCCTGCGCGTCAGTGAGCTGATGATGGCAAACGAGATGGCCTGGCGCAGCGAGGCGGAAATTCGCCAAGGTCTGTTGCGCCTGTGGGAAGCGATGAAGCAGTGTGTCGCCAATGGCTTGCGCCATGAGGGAATATTGCCCGGCGGGCTGAAGGTCCGGCGGCGTGCCGCCAGGCTGCATCAGAACCTGCTGGAGCTGGGCAAGCCAAACGTCATCGGTACCACCATGAGCGCAATGGAGTGGGTGAATCTGTTTGCCCTGGCGGTCAACGAGGAAAACGCAGCGGGCGGGCGTATGGTCACGGCCCCCACCAATGGCGCAGCGGGCATCATTCCGGCTGTACTGCACTACTACATGAAATTCCATCCGGAAGCGTCGGATAACGACGTGGTCGACTATCTGCTCGCCGCTGCGTCGATTGGCATTCTGTGCAAGAAGAATGCATCCATTTCCGGCGCTGAGGTGGGTTGTCAGGGTGAGGTGGGTTCCGCTTGCGCCATGGCCGCGGCTGGTCTGGCCGAACTGCTCGGTGCGACCCCCGAGCAGTTGGAGAACGCAGCGGAAATCGGTCTTGAGCACAACCTGGGACTTACCTGTGACCCCGTCGGCGGGCTGGTTCAGGTGCCTTGTATCGAGCGCAATGCGATCGCCGCGATGAAGGCGATCAACGCGGCGCAGATGGCGATGCGTGGTGACGGCGAGCATTTCATCTCCCTCGACCGGGTCATCCGCACCATGCGTGACACGGGTGCCGACATGCATGACAAATACAAGGAAACGTCCCGTGGCGGGCTGGCGGTGAACGCCATCGAATGTTGAGCCAAATCCGCGCACCAGGAGCGGCATCCTGGTTACTTCTGGTGCGTTGGTAATACCCGCCGCGAGCAGCATTCGCAGCCGAATCCTTCGCCTGTAGCCCACCTGCAAGCGCCTCGCTGTTACCTTCCGCTGTTACCGATGGTTAGCCGCAAAGCGCAAAAGTGGTTACGAGACTGCTACCGAAGTGCTCACGGCCAGTAGCAGCAAGGCTTTCAGATGGTTCTCATCGAGGCGTATAGCTATAGTGAACCCGCTGCGTCGCGGTTTTGACCGACGCCGGTGCTTTTATTGAACGCATGTTCAAAGTAGGCACGCGGTTTGCGTCGGTATACGCAGGAGACGACGCCATCAGGCGCCGGAACATAACAATAGAGCCTTGTCGAAGGCTCACGTAAACGCCTAGTGTGAGGGTTCGCCAGTGTCACAGATCAATCCAGGGTCACAGTCCCCGAATCGGCTGCCGCAGACCATCGGCTTCCTGCTGTTGGACAATTTCACCCTGATTTCCCTTGCTTCGGCCGTGGAGCCGCTGCGGATGGCGAACCAGCTATCCGGCAAGGAGCTCTATCGCTGGTTCACCCTGACCCACAGTGGTCAGCCGGTGATGGCCAGCGATGGGCTGCAGATCACGCCCGATGCCAGCTTTGATACAGCTCCTGCCCTGGACTCCGTGGTCGTGTGCGGCGGCGTAGATATCTTGCATAGTGTCACCCGCGAACATATTCACTGGTTGCAGATGCAGGCCCGCCTTGGCCGTCAGATGGGTGCGGTGTGCACGGGAAGCTGGGCACTGGCCAAGGCCGGATTGCTCGATGGCTACGATTGTAGTGTGCATTGGGAGTGTCTGGCCGCAATGCAGGAAGCCTTCCCTCGCGCGACGGTCACGCCCCGGCTGTTTTCAATAGACCGCAACCGTTTCACGGCCTCCGGCGGCACTGCGCCGATGGATATGGCATTGCATCTGATTGGCGCGCAGCACGGCCGTGAACTGGCCGCAGCGATTTCCGACATGTTTATGTGTGAACGCATTCGCAACGAACAGGATCATCAGCGGGTGCCGCTCAAGCACATGCTGGGCACCAATCAGCCGAAGCTGCTTGAAATCGTGGCGCTGATGGAAGCCAACCTGGAAGAGTTGATCGATCTCGACGAACTGGCCACCTACGTGAACGTATCGCGACGCCAGCTCGAGCGGCTGTTCCAGAAATACCTGCACTGCTCGCCGTCGCGTTATTACCTCAAGCTTCGGCTGATTCGAGCTCGCCAGCTACTCAAGCAGACGCCCATGTCGATCATCGAGGTAGCCTCGGTTTGTGGCTTTGTTTCAACGCCGCACTTTTCCAAGTGCTACCGCGAGTATTTCGGCATTCCGCCGCGTGACGAGCGCTCAGGGCAACATCCTGCTCAGGTAGTGGCAATGATTCCGCTTCCTTTGGAAGGGAGCAAAAATCCAGCCGTGCTGGCGGCACTGCAGCGTGCCAAGGGCGAGTCGACCTATGCCAGTGTGCGCATCTGAGCGAATGTAGCGCAGTTGAATGAGGGCCTGGGCGGGGTCAGTTCGCCCAGGCGTTACGCAAGGAGGGTGGACTCATTGATCCGCCTTTTTGCGATCCTGCATTACCACGATCCCAAGGGCTGGCCGATGCCAAAGCCGTTGCAGCCCGATCGGGAGCGGACGGCTAAAACCGAGGGCAGTGCAGTGCGTTCAGTGCCGGTAAGTAGTGGCATCTGGCGTCGCTCAGCCGCTTGAGCTCCTGTCTGGTTATCAGGGTTTGGTATCAGCTGACGCCAGGTGGATGCTGCCGGCGTTGCGCTAGGGACGCACCAATGCCGGCAGCAATTTTTTGCAGATCGCTTCACGTACCGAGGGCAGCAGAGTAGCGGAGCCGCCGAGAAGGTCTTCGACCATCCTACGCAGTGCCTGCGCACGCTCTTGTGACAAGCCGCTGACGGCCCGTTCGCAGGCCTGCTCAGCGCTAACGCCACAGGGTATTTCAAAGCCCAACGACACGAGGCGATCGCGGAAATCGTCCTGGTCGATCAGATCGGCATGCATCATCAGCTTCTGCTCCTTTGGTTTCGATACGCAGGGTGATGCGCTCAACGCAGCACGCCTTCCTCGCGTAATAACTTGAAGATTGCTTCGGCGCTGTCTTCCGGCGACAGGTCCCGGAGTACTTGCCCACCATCACCCGATGCCTTGGCTGTGGCGGCTTTCAGCCGATCCGCGGCGGTCTTTCCTTGGATCACCTTCAGCCGCTTGGGCCGTGGGCGGGCGGGCTGCAGCTGGGCATCGGCGAACAGCTCGTCTTCAGTAACAGGCACCGCTGCAGCATTGAGCTGGCCCCGGCGGGCGGGGCCAAAGGCGCTTTGCCGTGCCGCCGGCCCTGCGCTGTCAATACTGGCGAGAAAGGGCAGGCGTACCTTGAGCCGGCGCCGTTGGCCTCGTGGTAGCGCCTGCAGTACTAGCGCATTGCCATTCTCGACGCTTTCCACTTCGGCCAGACCCACCACCAGCGGCCAACCCAGTCGCTCGGCCAGCAGATAGGGCAGCATGCCCGACCCTTCCCCTGTTTCGGCCTGGCTGCCGGTCAGCACGATCTGGGCACCGGCCTTGGCGAGATGCTCGGCCAGCACGGGCAGCGCGTCGGCCCCGCGCGACTGTTTGAGCACGGTGAGTTCAGCCAGCCCCATGCCTAGGTAGCCGCGCAACGCCTCTTCTTCAGGATCACCCGCATGCACCAGTTGCAAGCGGTCGCCTGCCAGGCGCAAGCCCAGCTCGACGGCGCGGGCATCCTGTTCGGCGCGGCGGGTACGCCCCGAGGTCGGGTGTGCCCCGACCGAAACCAGAGCAACGATATTCATATCAGCCATGGACATTACTCCTTGCGGGGGTTCGTGCTTCATCCGCACGCCGGTCCGCAGTCACGGTAAGCAAGAGGTGCGTAACGTCAGGCTGCATCACGTGCACCCTCGCTGCGGAACGCCGCGACCTTTTCCATCAGCGCCTTGAGGATCGCAGCGGAGTCGCCGATAACCGAAAGGTCCGCACGCTTGACCATGTCGCAGCCCGGATCCATGTTGATCGCCACCACCTTGTCGCAGGCGGCGATGCCCTGCAGATGCTGGATCGCGCCGGAAATGCCCACTGCCAGGTAGACCCGCGCGGTCACCCAGGTGCCGGTCGCGCCGACCTGGCAGTGGCGCGGCATGAAACCATCGTCGACCGCGACCCGTGACGCGCCCTTGGTGGCGCCCAGCACTTCGGCGGCGCGGTGGAACAGGTCCCAGTCTTTCACGCCGTTGCCGCCGGACAGAATGAACTCCGATTCGGCCATGGGAATCAGCGCGGGATCTACCGCCACCGGGCCGAGATTCTCCAGGCGCGGCAGGCTGCGGGCCACGGTTTGGTTCAGCGTCACCGGCAGCACTTCATGACGAGTCTCGGCAACAGGCTCGGCACACTCGGCGGCGGCCAGGACCAGCCTAGGCAGAGGCCGCTGCAGATCCTCGCGCCCGGCACCGGCGCGTCCGGTGCAACGGGATTCGTCCACTTGCCAGACGCGCGTCGCCGGTCGCTCACCAAGCTTGGCAGCCAGGCGCCGTCCAATCTCGCCACCGCCGCCTCGGCTGTCGGGCAGTAACCAATGACGCGGCGCGAACTGATGCTCAATGGCGACCAGTGCCTGCAACCGCTGCTCCGGCGCATAACCTTCGTATTCGTTGCCCTCCAGATGCAGGAGGCGATCGACGCCGGCAGTATCCAGGGTGGTCTCCTTGTGCTCGCCAAAAACCACAGCCAGTACCGCCCCGTCTTTGCCGGCGAGCTTGCGTGCCAGGCCCAGCAGGTCGCGGTCATGGCTCGAGAGCCGGCCGCCAAGCATGTCCGGCACGGCAACGATATAGAAGCTTGGCTGCTCGATGCGATGCAGCGGCAGTTGGATGACTTCGCGCGCGGCAGCGCCCTTGCCGTTGCCGCCTTGCTGGGCGCCGCTGCGGTCAATGCGCTTGATCCCGTTGGGGCCGATGAATCCAACGGCGTATGGGTTCTTGCGGATCACCCCGTTGGGGCCCATCCAGCTCGTTTGGCCTTGTGTCTGCATCGCTGCATGCAATGGATGCAGGCGGTTGCGAGCGATCCATTCAACGCGGGGATCGCGACGGATAATGGTCATGACAGAGCCTCCTGGTTCCGGGCGCTTATCGCTGGCGCAAACACATTGGCGAATGGTTCAGCGCAGACGCTTGGACGTTTGTCGAGCACGCTCGCTGCTGCAGGTTTGTACCGCCAGATGGGGTGCGTGCTCATGGTTGCACCTCCGCCACTGCTTCATGCTTGACCGTTTTGGCTGCCTTTGCCGGGGTCGGCGCGCTTTCGAGCAGGACCTCCGCGACCAATTCGGCGATGTCCTTGATCTCCGGACGCGGCGCTACCACACCTTCGAGCATCGCTGTGCATTGCGGACATCCAACGGCCACCAGTTCGGCGCCGGTTTCCTTGATATCGGCCATACGCATGTCGGGGATGCGCTGCTTGCCCGGTATGTCGGTGATCGGCGCGCCGCCACCGCCGCCGCAGCAGCGTGAGCGGAAGCCGGAGCGGGCCATTTCCTTCACTTCGATGCCGATGGCCTTGAGCACGGCTCGTGGCGCTTCGTATTCGCCGTTGTAGCGACCCAGGTAGCAGGGGTCGTGATAGGTCACGCTGGCACTCTGATGCTTGCCGAGATCCAGGCGGTCGCGGGCAATCAGTGTGGCGATGTAGGTGCTGTGGTGCAGCACCTCGTAGCGCCCACCCAGTTCGCCGTATTCGTTTTTCAGGACATGGAAGCTATGCGGGTCGCAGGTGACGATGGTCTGGAAACGGTACCGAGACAGGGTCTCGATATTGCGCTTGGCCAGCTGCTGGAAGGTCGCTTCGTCACCCAGTCGGCGCGCCACGTCACCGCTGTCGCGCTCCTCCAGGCCGAGCACGGCGAAGTCGACATCGGCGGCTTTCAGGACCTTGACGAAGGCGCGCAGGGTGCGCTGGTTGCGCATGTCGAAGGCGCCGTCGCCGACCCAGAACAGCACGTCGGCTTCTTTCTTTTCGCTCATCAGAGGCAGGTTCAGATCAGCCGCCCAGTTCAGGCGACCACCAGGGGCAAAACCGCCGGGGTTGTCGGTGGCGATCAGGTTGTCCAGCACCTCGGCGCCTTTGTTCGGGGTCGAGCCCTTTTCCAGGGTGAGGTGACGGCGCATGTCGACGATGGCATCGACGTGCTCGATCATCATCGGGCATTCCTCGACGCAGGCGCGGCAGGTAGTGCAGGACCACAGCGTCTCCGCCTCGACCAGGCCCTTGCCCTCGGCAAAGACGATGGGCTGGTGCGGATTGCCGCCATGTTCGCCCACCGGAATACCCGGGTAGGGGCTGCCGAAATAGCCCTTGTCAGTGCCGCCGGCTAACCCGACGACCATATCCTGAATCAGCTTTTTCGGGTTCAGCGGCTGGCCGGCAGCAAAGGCCGGACAGGCCGCCTCGCAGCGTCCGCACTGTACGCAGGCATCGAAGCCGAGCAGCTGGTTCCAGGTGAAGTCCTCTGGTTTCTCCACTCCCAACGGTGCGTTTGGATCTGCCAGGTCGAGCGCTTTCAAACCGCTGGAACGGGCCGCGCTGGCATTGTGCGGGCTACGGAACCGCTCCGGACGGCGGTGCCAGGCCAGGTGCAGCGCGCCGGCGAAGGCATGCTTCATCGGCCCGCCCCAGGTCATGCCGAAGAACATCTCGGACACGCCCCAGGCCACGCCCACAGCGAGGACGGCGGCAAGTATCCAGCCGCCGAAGTCCTGCGGCAGGATGCCGGCCACCGGCAGGGTGACAATGAAGAAGCTGAACGAGAACATCAGCAGGCTTTTCGGCAGGCGCATCCAGGGGCCTTTCGACAGCCGCGCCGGCGGGTTGCGGCGGCGTTTGGCGACGAACAGCGCACCGGTGAACATCAGCACACAGGCGGCCAGCAGGGCGAAACCGAGAATGCGGTTGTGCAGGCCGAAACCATGCACGACGATCGCCAGCAGCGCGGCCAGTACGAAGCCGCCGGCTGTGGCGACGTGGGTCTTGGACATGTACTTGTCGCGCTCGACCACGTGGTGCAGATCGACCAGGTAGCGTCGCGGCATCTTCAGCAGACCGCCGAGCCAGTCGACCTTCGAGGGGCGACCGCGACGCCACATGGCGAAGCGCTTGCCTGCGCCGAGCACGGCGAGCCCGAGGGCGGCGAACAGCAGGATGGGAAGTATTGTATTCAGCATTGCAGCGCACCCGTTGGAGAGCTGGAAGCCGGAAGCAGGAAGCTGGAAGCAACAGCGAAATGCAGTGCATCCGTGATTCCGCTCCTAGCGGCCGTTTGCTCTTGATCGTCTCGGCGGAAGCTCAGCCTGAAGCAGGGGACCGGGATTGCACCGACCATTTCCAGCTTCAGGCTTCAGGCTTCCAGCTTCTTAAAAATCCTTGCACAGCCGGAGCGCGTCGTAGATCGCCGCATGGGTATTGCGCTGGGCCACGCAATCGCCGATGCGGAACAGCAGATAGCCATCGCCGCTCTGGGAGAGGCAGGGCTGCGGCTGGATGGCAAACAGTGCCTCGACATCGATCTGGCCCTTGTTGCGCGAGCCTTCCTTGAGTGCGTAGTAGAGCGTTTCGTCCGGACGTACACCGTTCTCCACCACCACCTGGTCGACCACACGCTCTTCCTTGGCGCCGGTGTATTCGTTCTCCAGCACCGCTACCAGCTTGTCGCCTTCGCGGTAGACCTTCTCCAGCATCAGGTCCCCGGTCATGATGACTTCCTTGGGGTAGAGGCTGCGGTAGTAGGTGGGGAAGCTGGTGCCGCCGATCGCCACGCCAGGCTTGATGTCGTCGGTGACAATCTCGACCTTTGCGCCTTTCTCGGCGATGAAGTCGGCCACCGACATGCCGGTGAACTCGCAGATGGTGTCGTACACCAGCACGTTGTTGCCGGGCGCTACCTTGCCGTCGAGCACATCCCAGCTGCTCACCACTAGGCCCTCTTCGGCACCCCAGTGTTCGTTCTGCTCGATGAAGGGATGCCCGCCGTTGGCCAGTACCACGATGTCCGGACGCAGGTCGAGGATGGTCCCGACATCAGCGCCGGTCCCCAGGCGCAGATCGACACCGAGGCGGGCGATTTCCAGCTGGAACCAGCGGGTGATGCCGGCCATCTGGTCGCGTTGTGGTGCCTTGGCAGCGATGCTGATCTGCCCGCCGAGGCTGTCCTTCTTCTCGAACAAGGTGACGTCGTGGCCGCGTTCGGCAGCAACGCGTGCCGCCTCCATGCCCGCAGGGCCGCCCCCGACGATCACCACCTTGCGCTTCGGTCCGGTGCTTTTCTCGATGATGTGCGGAAGACCCATGTATTCGCGGCTAGTCGCGGCGTTCTGGATGCAGAGCACATCCAGGCCCTGATACTGGCGGTCGATGCAGTAGTTGGCTCCGACGCACTGCTTGATCTGGTCCACCTGGCCCATCTTGATCTTGGCGATCAGATGCGGGTCGGCGATGTGCGCGCGCGTCATACCCACCATGTCCACGTATCCACCCTCGAGGATGCGCTGGGCCTGGTTCGGGTCCTTGATGTTCTGCGCATGCAGTACCGGCACCTTGACCACTTCCTTGATCCCGGCAGCCAGGTGCAGGAAGGGCTCCGGCGGGTAGCTCATGTTCGGGATCACGTTGGCCAGGGTGTTGTGGGTGTCGCAACCCGAGCCGACCACGCCGATGAAGTCGATCATGCCGGTGGCGTCGTAGTACTTGGCGATCTCCTTCATGTCCTCATGGGTAAGCCCGTCCGGGTGGAACTCGTCGCCAGTGATGCGCATGCCGACGCAGAAGTCCGGGCCGACCTCGGCACGCACGGCCTTGAGTACCTCCAGGCCGAATTTCATGCGGCCCTCAAAGCTGCCGCCCCATTCGTCGGTACGCTTGTTCACGCGCGGCGACCAGAACTGGTCGATCATGTGCTGGTGCACGGCTGACAGTTCAACGCCGTCCAAACCACCTTCTTTTGCACGGCGTGCAGCCTGGGCATAGTTGCCGATCACCCGCCAGATCTCCTCCGGCTCGATGGTCTTACAGGTGGCACGGTGCACCGGTTCACGGATGCCGGACGGCGACATCAGGGTCGGCCAGTTGAAGCCGTCCCAGCGCGAGCGGCGGCCCATGTGGGTAATCTGGATCATGATCTTGGCGCCATGCTTGTGCATGGCATCAGCCAGATTCTGGAAATGCGGAATGATCCGGTCGGTCGACAGGTTCACCGAAGACCACCATTCCTGCGGGCTGTCGATTGCGACGACTGACGAGCCGCCACAGATCGCCAGGCCGATGCCGCCCTTGGCCTTCTCTTCGTAGTACTTCACGTAGCGCTCTGTGGTCATGCCGCCATCGGTCGCATAGACCTCGGCATGGGCGGTGCTGATCACGCGGTTACGGATGGTCAGCTTGCCGATCTGGATCGGCTGGAACATTGCTTCAAAAGCCATTGCGGCATCCTCACGGAAAAGCGGCCTAGCGTTTTCTCTGCGGCGATACTTCGGCGGCGATGATGTCGCGGCTGAAGCCCCTCACGCATACCTTGGTTTTTTAGAGCGGCCTGACGCGGAACAAACCGTGGTCGTGGCCTTCCTGCGACGCGCCATAGACCTGCTCGGCGACGGTGCGAAGACTGCTGCCCTGGGCCTGGAGAATCTGGTCCATGGCGCCGGCGAACCAGCCGGTGAACATGTAGTCCACAGGACGGCCGCATTTGCCGTAGACGTAGACAAAGGCCGAATGGTCCAGGCGCACCTCACAGGTGCCGGCTTCCAGGTCGATGGACTGGATCTTGAACAGGCCCCAGCCGCGCTGCGACAAACGCTTCATGTAGTGCTCGAAGACGTCGACGCCGGCCAGGCCGTGGCACTCGGCTTCCTTTTCGCACCAGTGCCAGGCCGATTTGTAGCCGGCCTTGTAGAGAATGTCGGCATAGGCCTCGGCGCCGAGGACTTCTTCGATGCCCATGTGGTTGTTGACGAAGAAATGCCGTGGCACATAGAGCATCGGCAGGGCGTCGGTGGTCCAGACGCCGGTTTCGTCGTCGACCTGGATGGGCATTTCGGGGGCGTGTGTGGCCATGTGGATCAACTCCAAATCAAGTCGGACGTAGGGTGGATGGCGCTTTATCCATCCACCGTGATGGTGGTTGGTGGATGAAAAGAGCGTCATCCACCCTACGAATCTGCGGGCTGCTTCTGCCCTGTCCCCAAGGGGCGAGGGAATGGCCCGAGAAGGCCCAGGGCGATTACTCGCCCCAGACGTCAGCGAGAACCCTCATCCAGTTTTCGCCCATCACCTTGCGCACCGTGCGTTCGGGCATGCCGCGCTTGAGGAGGGTTTCTGTGAGGTTGGGGAATTCGCCTACCGTGCGGATGCCCAGCGGGTTGACGATCTTTCCGAAGTTGGTCAGACGGCGTGCATAGCCCTTGTCATGGGTCAGGTATTCGAAGAATTCCTGGCCATGGCCTTGAGTGAAGTCGGTACCGATGCCGATGGCGTCCTCGCCCACAAGATTCATGACGTACTCGATGGCTTCGGCGTAGTCGTCGACGGTGGACTCGATGCCTTTGGCGAGGAAGGGCGCGAACATGGTCACGCCGACGAAACCGCCATGATCGGCGATGAACTTCAGCTCTTCATCGGACTTGTTGCGTGGATGCTCTTTCAGGCCGGACGGCAGGCAGTGGGAGTAGCAAACCGGCTTCTTCGACTCGAGGATGACTTCCTCGGAAGTCTTGGAACCGACATGGGACAGGTCGCACATGATGCCGACGCGGTTCATCTCGGCGACGATTTCGCGGCCGAAGCCGGACAGGCCGCCGTCGCGCTCATAGCAGCCGGTGCCGACGAGGTTCTGGGTGTTGTAGCACATCTGCACGATGCCTACGCCGAGTTGCTTGAACACCTCCACGTAGCCGATCTGGTCTTCGAACGCATGGGCATTCTGGAACCCGTAGAGGATGCCGGTTTTGCCCAGCTCCTTGGCCTTGCGGATGTCGGCGGTGCTGCGTACCGGCATGACGAGATCGCCGTTCTCGCGGATCAGGTTGTTGCTGGCGACGATGTTGTTCACCGTGGCCTGGAAGCCCTCCCAGACGGACACGGTGCAATTGGCCGCGGTCAGGCCGCCCTTGCGCATGTCCTCGAACAGTTCGCGGTTCCATTTGGCGATGATCAGACCGTCAATGACGATACTGTCAGCGTGCAGTTCGGTAGGGTTCATCAGGTTACTCCCCAGTGCGGCGCATCGAATCTTTTGTCGACGCTTTGCGGCAGCTTATCCTTGGGGGGCATGTCGTCCCGATGCAAAAACGACCGGGGTATTGCTTAAAACGTCAGGACCGCTAAACCGATGGTCAGTGGCAGCTCCGGGCGCTTGAATAGTCGAGAGGCACGGCTGCCCATGCCGGCTCGCCATCTATTCCGCAGCATCCTCCCGCAGGAAGGGGGCTGTACGGATCTAGCTGAGGACTGCCATTGCAATGTTCATCACCTATCGCACCACCATCTTGCCCGACTGGGTCGACTACAACGATCATCTGCGAGATGCCTACTATCTGCTTCTGTTCAGCTTCGCCACCGACGCGCTGATGGATCAGATCGGCCTCGACCAGGCTGGACGCGAGCGCAGCGGTCATACGCTGTACACCCTAGAGTGTCATCTGAACTACCTGGCCGAGGTCAAGCTCGGCACTGAAGTGGAGGTGCGCACACAGCTGGTGGCCCATGATCGCAAGCGCCTGCACGTCTATCATGGGCTTTACCGGCCTGGGCAAGGGCAGCTGCTCGCAGCCAATGAGCAAATGCTGATCAACATTGATCGCCACGTCGGGCGCTCTGCGTCTTTCGACGAGGCCGTGCTGGCCCAGGTGGTGGCGCTGCGGGAAGCGCAGGGCGACTTGCCCCGGCCCATTCATGTCGGGCGAGCGATCGGCCTGCCGGGCAGGACCAAATGATGGGGCGGACGAGGCACCGGCGGAGAATGTGTCGAAACCGTGCGATGACCGCTGAACGGTGAGCGTGGCCAGTCACTATCGACTGTGGCGTTTCATATCGTGCCCCGGTGCCCTCATTGCACTGTGCATTCGCGGCGTGTACTTCGCGCCGGGACAACGCAGTGCAAGTGGGTTCTTTGGATAGCTACACGGCACGCGCTTGTTTGACTAGCCCGCGCCGTATCTGGTGTGCGATGTCACCGCGGCGGCGCAGGGGCTGGGCGGAGGCTGGCGGCGCCAGCCAACATTGCATCTTCCCGATAACCACTCAGTAGTCTATGACTACGTCGCCCTGCGGCACGCTGCAGCAGGACAGGATATAGCCTTCAGCTACATCCTCGTCGGTGATGCCGCCGTTGTGCTCCATGATCACCTCGCCAGCGGTCTTCATCACCTTGCAAGTACCGCATATGCCCATGCCGCAAGCCTTGGGTATATGGAGACCGAGCTGTGCTGCAGCCGAATGGACAGTGTCCTGTGGGCCAACGCGGATACTCTTGCCGGTCGCGGTGAACTCCACCTGATTGAGATCGGAAAGGGGAATCTCTGGTGCATCGGCGGCCAGGTCAGCCAGTTCCTGGACATCATCGCGAACGTCAGCCGGCGTCGCGCCAAAAGACTCCTCGTGATAGCGCTGCATATCGAAGCCATTGTTGGCCAATAATCGCTTTACGGCATTCATGTAGGGTGTCGGGCCGCAGCAGAAGATCTCCCGGTCGAGGAAGTCCGGCGCGATCAGCTCCAGCATGCGCTGGTCGAGATAGCCGCGGTAACCCGCCCATGCCTCGCCCATGCCGTGTCGTTCACAGATGATATGAAGACTGAAGTTGTTGACCCGCGATGCCATGTGCTCGAGCTCGCGGTGAAAAATCACATCCTTGGGCGAACGGGCACTGTGGACGAACACCATATCCACGCTAGCGTTGGTATCAAAGAACCAACGTGCCATGGACATGACCGGAGTGATACCGACACCTCCGGACAGAAACAGAACCTTGTCGCTGGGATAGTCGATAACGTTGAAAAGACCGACCGGCCCGTGTACCGGCAACTGGTCGCCTTCGCTGAGATTGTCGTGTAGCCAGTTGGACACCTTACCGCCAGGAATGCGCTTGATGGTCAACGAGAAACTGTAGGGAACCGACGGTGAGCTGGCGATAGTGTAGGAACGCATCACCTGTTGACCGTCGATTTCAAGCTCCAAAGTGACGAACTGGCCTGGCTTGAAGAAGTACATGATCGGCTGATCGGACATGAAGCAGAAGGTGCGCACATCCCAGGTTTCCTGGATCACCTTCACGCAGCGCACCAGATGGCGGCCGTTGGTCCATGTCTGGGTATTGACCGGGTTGAGGAAATTGCTGGACATGCTCACCTCGATTGCGCGCTGGCTACTACGGCCTTTTAACGGGCCCTTTCCTGGGATGCGACTACTCGACGCATGGCCCTCTGGCGCAGAATTGTGCGCAACGCGCTACCGGCCCACTTACCTACCCGCGACATCGGCATGCTTATCGCGACCAGGCAGCTCTAAGGCGGCTCGGGGCGTCGGAAACTGATGTGTGGCTGTCGCCCATGGATAAGGTTTGCCTCTTTCGCCACTCCACACTCGGCCCCAGCCGAGCAGGGAAGAAGATCAAGCCGGAGTCGCTTTTTTTGACGGCATCGATGCAATCCGGCTCGCCGCCTTGCGTATCAACTGAATAGCCATTTTTGTCGCCAGCCACAGACGCCTGCAAGGCGCGGCCGGCTTGAGGAGCAACCGATGGATGCCACTTCCAAACTAAGCCTGGGCGATCCGCTCGAATCCGCGCGCAAGGCAACTGCCGAGATGCTGCAGACGCGCCAGCCGACATTCTCCCTTCCGCAGCCGTTCTATAACGATGAGCGGCTGTTCCAGATCGACATGCAGGAGATCTTCCACAAGGAATGGTTGATCGCCGGCATGACCTGCGAGATCCCCGCGAAGGGTAATTTCCTGACGTTGCAGGTCGGCGATAACCCGATCCTGGTCATCCGAGGTGCGGAAGGAGCGGTACATGCCTTCCACAACGTTTGCCGCCATCGTGGTTCCCGCCTGTGCACGAGTGATAAGGGCAAGGTCGCCAAGCTGGTGTGCCCTTATCATCAGTGGACTTACGAGCTTGACGGCCGGCTGCTGTTCGCAGGCACAGAGATGGGTGCCGACTTCGACTTGAATGAGTACGGGCTCAAGCCTGTGCAATGCAAGACTGCCGGTGGCTACATCTTCGTCTCGCTTGCTGAGAACCCGCCCGCAATTGACGATTTCCTTGCGACGTTGGCCCATTACATGGAGCCCTACGACATGGAGAACACCAAGGTGGCGGTGCAGACCACCCTGGTCGAAAAGGCCAACTGGAAGCTGGTGCTGGAAAACAACCGCGAGTGCTACCACTGCAACGGCGCACACCCTGAATTGCTCAAATCGTTGCTGGAATGGGACGACGTTACCGATCCGCGCGCCAGCCAGGAGTTCAAGGACCATGTCGCCGCGTCAGCCGCTGCCTGGGAAGCCGAGCAGATTCCTTACGCACATGCCAGCTTCGGCTTGCGCAACCGTATCGTGCGCATGCCACTGCTCAAGGGCACGGTGTCGATGACCATGGATGGCAAGCAGGGCTGCCAGAAACTGATGGGGCGGATCAAGAACCCAGAGCTTGGCTCGATGCGCATCCTCCACCTGCCACATTCGTGGAATCACTGCATGGGCGATCACATGATCGTCTTCACGGTATGGCCGGTAAGTGCCCAGGAAACGCTGGTCACCACCAAGTGGCTGGTGCACAAGGACGCCGTGGAGGGTGTCGATTATTCGCCGGAGAACCTGCGCAAGGTCTGGGATGCCACCAACGATCAGGACCGCCGTTTGGCCGAGGAAAACCAGCGAGGGATCAACTCCACGGCCTACCAGCCCGGCCCGTACTCGAAGACCTATGAATTCGGGGTGGTCAACTTCATCGACTGGTACAGCGAGCGCATGTTGAACAACCTTGGGGCGGCTGCAGCGCCCTATCTAAGGCAGATCAATCAGTGACCGGCCCGGCGTCCCCGCCGTAGCGCGGGTACGCCCTCTGCGCTGTGCAAACAAGAACAGCCGCTGTGCTTGGAAATCCGGACCGCTCCCGGTCCTCACTGCCGGAGCGCAAGCAATCGTGCGGCGCCTCCAGCAACGTCCAGCTGTATGGCAGCTCGTTGCCTAGTCCGCCAGCTCGCAGCGGTTGCGGCCGTTGCGTTTGGCCTGCAGCAGTGCCACATCGGCGCGATTGATGGTCCTTGAGTAGTTCTCGTCGGCACGCAGTTGTGCCATGCCCAGGCTTACGGTAACCGACAGCGATTCGTCGTTGATCCGTACCCGTAGCTTGGCCACGGCTTCGCGCAAGCGCTCCATGACCAGTACGGCGCTGTCGGTAGCGGTCTCCGGCATGAGCACGAGAAACTCTTCGCCGCCCCAACGACCGCAAAGGTCGTGCTCGCGAATTTCCGCCTCCATCACCCGGACCACTTCCATCAGCACGTTGTCGCCGATTTCGTGGCCATGCTCGTCGTTGATGATCTTGAAGCGGTCGATATCGATCATGACGATGCACAGCGGGCGTGAATAGCGCTTGGCCCGCTCGGTTTCTTCTCGAAGCCGCTCGGTGAGCAGGCGACGATTGGCGATGCCGGTCAGGGCGTCGTGGGTGGAAGCTTCCCGCAAGGCGATGTTCAGGTCACGCATCATCGTCTGGTAGCGATCGGAAATGCGCGCCACCTTTTCCAGTTGCCGCAGCTGCTTGTCGAAGCGGGCCGACAGGCTCAGTTCGCGGTCGCGGACGATGCTCTGGTAGCCGTCGGAAACGCGTGCAATCCGCTCGATGCGGTTGAGCAGGTTGTGGTGCGCTTCCCACAGCTGTCTCAGGGTTTCATGCAGCGGATGTCCCTGGTTCTCGGGATCGGATAGTGACTCCAGAACCTGGCTTTCCAGGGGGTTGTGCCCGCGCATAGGAACCTTCTAGTCGTCGCTGAGGATCATGAATGGAAAGGTGCAGTCTTCCTTGAACTCTTCGGCCAGCTCTACCACACGTTCGTTGCGGCGATCATAGTGCCAGTTGACGGCCACTGGCTTGCCTTCCTGATGGGCTGCTTCGAGCAGGTCGAAAATATCCATCACCGCCTTGATGCTGCTTGTGTTGAGGTACAGCAGGTGCAATTCAAGCCGAAGCGGGCGCCCGGCTTCGGCCAGGTAGCGCTCTATCCACTCGATGACCTGATGGAAGAGTTCGTAGGAGTTTTCCGGGTAGGAATCGCCCTGCATGGCAAGCACGCCATTTTCCCAATCGGACTGGATGGCGGGCGATGACTGGCTGCCGGCGATGGTGAAATCATTCATGTTCAATGGGCTCTTGTAGTCAGATGACCGCGCTCAGGCTGATGAACGAGCGGCCGTTGGCAACGGTTTGCAGAGAGGCTTTCAGTGGCTCGCTGGATTTACGGGCGATGTCGATCAGCCCCAGTCCGGCGCCACTGGCGGTGTTGTCTTCTCGTGGTTTGCGCAGCTGTTCTTTGTACCGGGCCTTGAGCTGGGCCTTGTCCAGGCTCGCCAACTCGTCAATGGTCGCCATCAGGGCTTCGCCATCTGCGGTTTCGATCAGATTGCCGGCAGAGACTACGTAGCGGCCATCGGCATCGTTGCGTGCGACCACGACCGTCGCGCCGGCTTCCTGATCGGCCCAGTTTCGCACCTTGGCATAGTGGCGAATGTTCTGGGTCATCTCGATGTAGACCGCGAAGACGTCCATCGCCGACGATGGATTGGCGTGATCGGCGGCAAGGTAGTTGCGCAGCGCGTTGCCGATTTCCTCGATCAGGCTGCGCGAGATCGGACCATTGAAGCAGAGCATGATCTGCTGTCTGTTGTAGCTTTCGCGCATGGCGAACAGGTCAAGGGTTTCCATGGGTCAACTCGACTCCGGTGAATGGCACTCAATCGAAACGGAAACACAACATTGTGATGTCGTCACGCTGGGGGTAATCGCCCTGGTACTCGGCCAGGGTGGCTTTGAACGCGGCGCCTTGCTCGGCCAGGGGCAGGCGGGCATGTCGCAGTATCATTTCGGCGAAGCGGCTGTTGCCGAAGCCATAGCCTAGCTCACCACCTGCCTGATCGAGGAAGCCATCGGTGGCGAGGTAGAAGGTGCGGCCCGGCGTCAGCGCAACTTCGGCATTCCGGTATTCGCCCACGCGCCGATCGCCGATGGCACGGCGGCCGGCCGGCTGCTCCTCGAGGCTGTCGCCGTCGCTGTAGTAGAGCGCGATCTTGGCTCCTGCATAAGTAACGTTGCGGCGGGCAAAATCGACATAGGCCAGGCCCACGTCCATGTTGGTAGCCAGCGCATGCTGGGTGCTGTCGTCGCGCAGCATATGCCGCACGATTCCGTCGGTGCGTACGAGCAGTGCCGCAGGGTCATCCAGGCCGGTGTCGGCGATGGCCTGCTCGATGGCAGCATGGGCGAGCATGGTCATCAGTGCGCCCGGTACGCCATGGCCGGCACAGTCGACCACGCCGAGCAGACAGCCTCCTTCGGTGGCCCTGTAGACATAGAAATCGCCACCGACTACGTCTCGCGGATGCCAGAGTACCGCGTGCCGCTCATCGAGATCGGTGACCAGCTGGCGCGCGGGCAGGATGGCATGCTGGATCAGGCTGGCGTAGTCGATCGAATCGTCGATCTTCTTGTGCGCCGCAGCCATTTCGCGATTGGCTTGCTCCAGCTCCCGGGTGCGTTCCAGAACGCGACTCTCCAGCTCGGTGGTGTGGCTTCGAATCTTCTGCGCCATGCTGCCAAATGCCGCGCTGAGCTCGCCGATCTCGTCGTCGCGATGGGTTGGCAGCGGCGTATGGTAGTGCCCGGCGGCAATTGCCTGGGCGCTTTTACGCAGCTGCCGCAAGGGGCGTAGTACACGCTTGTCGACGAGCCAGGCACCCGCAACGATCAACAGGGCAAACAGGAGCAGCACAGCGGCTACGGCGGGTAGAAGGGGCCTGATCTCGATGACCTGCGCGGTACGCAGGTCGACGGCGCTGGCGACAAACCAGTTCAGTTCCGGAATCCAGGTCATCGCCAGCAGGCGCGGCTCACCGTCCAGAGCGACCTGCAGGGTGGCAGTCTCGCCCGGATTGTTTCGGCTGAACTCCATGGCATTGCGCAGTGCAGTGGCCTGCTCGATGTCATCCAGCAGGCCCAGCAGACTGGTGGCGAGCGATCGGCCCTGCGAGGTGTCGGCGTTGAGGGTTACCAGGTTCTGGTTGGGATGGATCAGGATCGAGCCGAAACCATCGAGCACCATGGACTCGACGCCGGACCTGTCGACCCTGATGAAGTCATCAATGAACGCGTTCAGGCTGATGCCCGACCCGACGATGCCAAGTGGCCGGTCGCCGTCCCGCACTACGATGTTGAACCAGATCTTCAGGTCCCCGGTAACGGCGGAGCGGTCAACGTTGAGATGGTAGGGCGCGTCCGAGCGCAGGGTAGTAAAGAACCATTCGTCAGCGTCGGCGTCAGGACTCATTTCATAGCGGGCGGCGTCGCTCAGGGGCTGATTATCCCCGTTGGAGTAGTAACGATTGCTGGCCGCAGACGCGGCGAAATAGGAGTGGTCGCTCAGCGCCCGCTGATAGCCGGCGGCTTCGCTGAAGAACAGGGCACGCTTGGCCTCATCGTTCTCATCCTGCAACCAGGCGCGGGTAATGTGCGATTCGGCGAGACGTTGCGCCAGGGCCAGTTCGCGTGTAACGGGAGCGAACAGCCGTTCTCGGTTGAGCTGCACCACGTTGCGTGCATAGGCTTCGCCAAATCGTTTCTGCACGCCCTGCAGGGCTTCATGCCCGACCAGTGTCACGACGCCGACGGCAAGCAGAAAGGTCAACAACAGCGCCAGCAGCGATTTGCCGCGTAATCCCAGTGCCGCCATGATGGTTTCGCCCTTTCCCTGCGATTGTTGCCCAGCCCGGTCAGTGGCCTACCAAGCGTCGAAAAGCGGCGATTATCCGGTATAGGGCCACTTGCTACCAGTGCCGATTCGCCATGCAAAAACGGAGCCTTTCGGCTCCGCTAGGGTTTGCTACTGGGCAAGCTTCTTGTATTTCACCCGATGCGGCTGCGATGCGGCATCGCCGAGGCGCTTTTTGCGATCGGCTTCGTACTCGGTGTAGTTGCCTTCGAAGAAGATGATCTGGCCGTCGTCCTCGTAAGAGAGGATGTGGGTCGCGACGCGGTCGAGGAACCAGCGATCGTGGGAAATCACAATGGCCGCACCGGGGAAATCCAGGAGGGCCTCTTCCAGCGAACGCAGGGTTTCCACGTCGAGGTCGTTGGAGGGTTCGTCGAGCAGCAATACGTTGGCGCCTTCCTTCAGGGTCAGGGCCAGGTGAAGACGGCCACGTTCACCACCCGAAAGATCCTTGACGAACTTCTGCTGGTCGCCGCCCTTGAAGTTGAAGCGCCCCACATAGGTGCGTGACGGGACTTCATAGTTGCCGATGCGGATCATGTCGGAGCCACCCGATACCGCTTCCCACACCGTCTTGCTCCCATCCAGATCCTCGCGACCCTGATCGACGCAGGCGACCTGTACGGTATCGCCGATCTCGATGCTGCCCGAGTCCGGCTGTTCCTTGCCCATGATCATGCGGAACAGCGTCGATTTGCCGGCGCCGTTGCCGCCGATTACGCCGACGATGGCGCCCTTGGGCATGCTGAAGGACAGGTCCTCGATCAGAACGCGATCGCCGTAGCCCTTGGTGACGTTCTTGAAGTCGATCACCTTGTCGCCCAGGCGCGGGCCGGCGGGAATGTAGATCTCGTTGGTTTCGCTGCGCTTCTGGAATTCCTGCGACTGCAGTTCCTCGAAGCGTTGCAGGCGCGCCTTGGACTTGGCCTGGCGGGCCTTGGCGCCCTTGCGCACCCACTCCAGCTCTTCCTTCATGGCCTTTTCATGGGCCGACTGCTGCTTGGATTCCTGCGCCAGGCGTGCGGACTTGGCTTCCAGCCAGCCGGAATAGTTGCCCTCGTAGGGGATGCCCTGGCCACGGTCGAGTTCGAGAATCCAGCCGGCGACGTTGTCGAGGAAATAACGGTCGTGGGTGATCGCCACGACAGTGCCATTGAAGTCGTGGAGGAAATGTTCCAGCCAGGCGACAGAATCGGCGTCCAGGTGGTTGGTCGGTTCGTCCAGCAGCAGCATGTCGGGGGCAGACAGCAGCAGGCGGCACAGCGCGACCCGGCGCTTCTCGCCGCCGGACAGGTGTTCGACCTTCGCATCCCACGGTGGCAGGCGCAGGGCGTCGGCGGCGACTTCCAGCTGGCGCTCCAGGTTGTGGCCGTCGCTGGCCTGCAGGATGGCTTCTAGCTTGGCCTGTTCAGCGGCCAGCTTGTCGAAATCGGCGTCGGGCTCGGCATACGCCGCGTATACCTCGTCCAGACGCGCCTGGGCATCCTTGATGCTGCTGACCGCTTCCTCGACCACTTCGCGAACCGTCTTGTTCGGGTCGAGTTCGGGCTCCTGTGGCAGGTAGCCGACGTTCAGCTCAGGCATGGCGCGGGCTTCGCCATCGAACTCGGTGTCGACGCCGGCCATGATCTTCAGCAGGGTGGATTTGCCCGACCCGTTGAGGCCCAGTACGCCGATCTTTGCGCCTGGGAAAAAGGACAGGGAGATGTTCTTGAGAATTTCGCGCTTCGGCGGAACGACCTTGCCGAGCCGGTGCATGGTGTAGACGTATTGAGCCATGGAGACGAGTGCCCGTGACGAAGAAATGAGGAGGCGAATCCCGCCGCCGCGGGCGGGTCGAACCGGACTGGCAAAGCTACCGGAATGCAGGGGGCAGGGCAAACCGCTCGGCTGATTCGGTCATCCTCTTTCTGCTTGCGGCGGGCCTCATGTTGTACATGACCAGCCCTCATACCCGCGCCCTGGCGGATGAGGTAGAATCCGCGCCTCTTTTATACCCGCCAGCTGATTCTCAGAGGACTGCCATGTTCAGCCGTGATTTGACCCTCGCCCGTTTCGACGCCGATCTCTTCGCTGCCATGGAGCAGGAAGCCAAGCGTCAGGAAGACCATATCGAGCTGATCGCCTCGGAGAACTACACCAGCCCGGCGGTGATGGAGGCCCAGGGCAGCGTGCTTACCAACAAGTACGCCGAAGGTTATCCGGGCAAGCGTTATTACGGCGGCTGTGAACATGTCGACGTGGTCGAGCAGCTGGCCATCGATCGTGCCAAAGAGCTGTTCGGCGCCGATTATGCCAACGTCCAGCCGCACGCCGGGTCCCAGGCCAACGCCGCGGTCTATCTCGCCCTGCTCAATGCTGGCGACACCATTCTCGGCATGAGCCTGGCCCATGGCGGCCATCTGACCCACGGCGCCAGCGTGTCCTCGTCCGGCAAGCTGTACAACGCCGTGCAGTACGGCATCGACGATCAGGGCCTGATCGACTACGACGAAGTCGAGCGCCTGGCTCTCGAGCACAAGCCGAAGATGGTCGTCGCCGGCTTCTCTGCCTACTCGCAGAAACTGGATTTCGCCCGTTTCCGCGAAATCGCCGACAAGGTCGGTGCCTACCTGTTCGTCGACATGGCGCACGTCGCCGGCCTGGTTGCAGCGGGCGTTTACCCGAACCCGGTTCCCTTCGCCGACGTTGTCACCACCACCACCCACAAGACCCTGCGCGGCCCGCGTGGTGGCCTGATCCTGGCGCGTGCCAACGCCGAGATCGAGAAGAAGCTGAACTCCGCCGTATTCCCCGGCGCCCAGGGCGGCCCGCTGGAGCACGTCATCGCGGCCAAGGCGGTGTGCTTCAAGGAGGCGCTGCAGCCCGAGTTCAAGGCCTACCAGCAACAGGTGGTGAAGAATGCCCAGGCCATGGCCGAGGTGTTCATCCAGCGCGGCTTCGACGTGGTTTCCGGCGGTACCCAGAACCACCTGTTCCTGCTCAGCCTGATCAAGCAGGACATCACCGGTAAAGATGCTGACGCGGCCCTTGGCCATGCGCACATCACCGTGAACAAGAACAGCGTGCCGAACGACCCGCGTTCGCCGTTCGTCACCTCCGGTCTGCGCATCGGTACTCCGGCGGTCACCACCCGTGGCTTCGGCGAGACCGAGTGCCGCGACCTGGCTGGCTGGATCTGCGACATCCTCGACAACATGGGCGACCAGTCGGTGATCGAAGCGGTGCGCGCCAAGGTCGAGGCGATCTGCGCCAGGTTCCCGGTCTACGGTAACTAAGCCGTCCTGCTGTAACGAGAGCCCGGCCAGTGCCGGGCTTTCTTGTTTCTGCAGGAGAGGTTCGGCCGGCGTCGCGTCAAGGCAGAGTGCCATCTGGTACCCTGCCTTCCATACTGCCAGGTTATTTCTCGCTCAGGTTTCGTCCAGGTTCAGGTCATCGGAGAGGCTCGATGCAGCTCAAGCACAAGATCGCCGCACTCAGCATCCTGCCATTGCTGCTGGCTGTGGCCGTGGTCTGCGCACTGGTACTGGTCCAGAACCAGCGCCTCGGCGAGCAGCAGGCCAGGCTGATCGAGAGCAGCATTCTTGCCAGCAAGCAGGCCGAGCTGAAGAACTATGTGGAGATGGCCCTGAGCACCATCGCGCCGCTTTATGACAACGGGCTGGACGATGCCGAGACCAAGCAGAAGGTTCTCGCCGCGCTGGGGCGGTTCAGTTTCGGCAGTGATGGCTATTTCTTCGTCTACGACCGCAGCGGACGCAACCTGATGCACCCTCGGCAGAGCGAACTGGTCGGCAAGGACCTTTGGAACATGACCGATCCCAACGGTCTGCGGGTGATCCAGGCCCTCATGCACAGTGCCGAGTCCGGCCGGGGCTTCCAGCGCTATGCCTGGCAAAAGCCTTCGACTGGCCAGTTCGCGGAGAAGCTGGCGTACGTGGTGATGCTGGAGCGTTGGGGCTGGATGCTGGGAACCGGCATCTATCTGGAGGACGTGGATCAGGCGATCCTGCAGGTGCGCAAAGAAGTCGCCAGTGGCATCTACACCACTATGCTGGCGATTGCCGGCGTCGCGCTCGTTGCGGTCTTGCTGGTCTTTGCCAGCGGCTTGACGCTCAACGTCAGCGAGCGGCGACTGGCCGACCGCAAGCTGCAATTGCTGACCCAGCGAATCGTGAGCCTGCAGGAAGAGGAGCGCTCGCGAGTGTCACGTGAGTTGCATGATGGCATCAGCCAGCTGCTGGTCTCCATCAAGTTCCAGTTCGAGCTGGCGAGCCATGAACTGGCGAGCGGCAACCCCAAAGCGCAGGAAACGCTGGACCGCGGCACCGAGCGGCTGGCCGGCGCGATAGGCGAGGTGCGGCGAATCTCCCATGACCTGCATCCTTCGCTGCTCGACACCCTGGGTTTGCCGGCGGCGATCGGTCAGCTTGTGGCCGAGTTCGAACAGCGCAGCGGTTTGAAGATGCTATACAGCAATGCGCTCGGCGACGGCGATCCGGATGATTCGGTAGCTGTCGCGCTGTTTCGCGTGTTGCAGGAAGCGCTGGCCAACATCGAGCGGCACGCCGGGGCGCAATCGGTGCATATCAGCCTGGAAGGCGACGATGCCTCGGTGCGCCTGCGGGTGCGGGACGATGGTGTTGGTTTCAATCCGCGCCAACTCGACAGTATCAAGGGCGGCGGCATTGGTTTGCGCAATATCCGTGAACGGGTAGAACACTTCGGCGGACGTTTCAGCCTGCTGTCGGAAGCCGGCGGTACCGAACTGGATGTCACCTTGCCGGCGCGTGCCGGCTGAATTCTCAGATTCAGATAATAAGAGGCTCGCTCGATGACCCCGCAAGCTTGCATCAAGGTGGCACTGATCGACGACCATGCCCTGGTTCGGGACGGTATCCGCGCATTGCTGATGGCGGTTCCCGAGCTGGACGTGGTTGGCGAAGCCGGCAACGGCGCCGAGGCGCTTGAGTTGCTTAGTCGCGTCGCGGCAGATGTCGTGCTGATGGACATCGGTCTGAAAGACGTTAACGGCCTCGAGCTGACGCAATCACTGCGCCAGCGGTTCCCGGCCATCCGGGTGCTGATTCTGAGCATGTACGACAACCAGGAGTACGTGAACACTTCGGTCAAGGTTGGCGCGTGCGGCTATGTGCTGAAGGATGCTCCTTCGCGGGAAATCATCACGGCGATCCAAGCCGTCGCTGCAGGAAACACCTATTACAGCGCCGGGATTGCCGAAAAGCTCGCCAGTCGGGGCGCCGAGGAGCGCGAGCTGACGCCGCGAGAGCGGGAAGTGCTGCTCATGCTTGCACAGGGCCACAACAACAAGGCGATGGCGCGCGCTCTCAAAATCAGCGTGCGAACCGTCGAAACCCACCGTCTGAGTATCCGTCGCAAGCTCGACATCGATCGACCGGCGGACCTGATGAAGCATGCGATGGTTCACGGATGGTTGCCAGGTCAGCACTAACGAAGGTTTTGGGGTTCAAACTGGGCTGTCCGAATACCCCGCTAAAGCAGACGGTTGTAATGGGATCGTCTTTACACCTATCTGGATACGCCATGCCTGCCAAAACCGCCGGATCTATCCCGCCACCGCCTTTGGTCTACCTGGCATTCATCGCTTGCGCCTGGGGGCTGGCCCGGTGGGCGCCGCTCGACCTCCCATCCCACCAGCTGGTGACCTACGGCGGCTGGGCATCGATTGTTGCCGGTGTGCTCCTGATGCTGTGGGCGGCGCGCGAGATGCATCGCCACCGCACCACCATCAATCCCTATGGCACGCCCAGCAGCCTGTTGCAGAGCGGGCCGTTTCGATTTTCACGCAACCCGATCTACCTGGCCGATACCTTCGTTTACTGCGGCGTTGCGCTGCTGCTTTCCAGCCTCTGGCCCTGGCTGTTGCTGCCGTTGCTGATCCTGTGCATGCAACGCATGGTCATCGTTTACGAAGAGCATCTGCTGACGCGCCTGTTTGGCGACCAGTACCGTGCCTACCGACGCCGTGTGCGCCGCTGGCTCTGAGCGCCGCCAGCCTTCGGGGTTGGCCTATAGTCAAAAGACGAACTACCGGGAGTGAATCGATGAGTGGGACAAACAGCGATCGTCGGCGCTTTCAGCGCATCGATTTCGATGCCGCAACGGAGCTTGTGCAGGGGCAGGATTGTTGGCAGGTCGAGCTGCACGACCTGTCGTTGAAAGGCCTGCTGGTCAACCGCCCGGCGAACTGGAGCGCGGACTCCGCACAGCCGTTCAAGGCGCGGATTCGCTTGTCAGACGATGCCGAGGTGCATATGGACGTCGAGATGATGCACGCCGAGGGTGATCTGGTTGGTTTTGTCTGTCGGCATATCGATGTCGACTCGATTAGCCATCTGCGGCGACTGGTCGAGCTCAATCTTGGTGATCAGGCCCTGCTGGAGCGCGAGCTGGCTGCACTCGGCGAAGGCTAAGGATGCGGTTCGATGGGCTGCGCTATGTTGCGGTATCGCTACAGCGCAGCCCTCCGAGAGTCGGTGTTATTCGAACAAGGCGTCCAGTGCCTGTTCAAGCCGTGTCACTGCAATGATTTGCAGACCCTTTGGAGCTTCTTTCGGCGCGTTGCCCTTGGGTACGATGGCGCGCTTGAAACCATGCTTGGCGGCCTCCTTGAGGCGTTCCTGACCGCTCGGCACCGGCCGAATCTCGCCAGACAGGCCAACCTCGCCAAACACCAGCAGGTCGGTATCCAGCGGACGGTTGCGCAGGCTTGAGATCACGGCGGCCATCAGCGCCAGGTCGGAGGCTGTCTCGAGAACCTTTACGCCACCGACCACGTTGATGAACACATCCTGGTCATAGGTGGGAATGCCGCCGTGGCGGTGCAGCACGGCCAGCAGCATGGCCAGACGATTCTGATCCAGGCCAAGGGTGACGCGCCGTGGGTTGGCCATGTGGCTCGTGTCGACCAGCGCCTGAACCTCGACCAGCATAGGCCGGGTACCTTCCCAGGTGGCCATGACCACGCTGCCGGGCACCGCTTCCTGCGCCCGGGTGAGAAAGATGGCCGAGGGGTTGGTGACTTCCTTCAGACCTTTATCGGTCATGCCGAATACGCCCAGCTCGTTTATCGCGCCAAAGCGGTTCTTCACTGCGCGCAGCAGACGCAGGCGGCCATCGGATTCGCCCTCGAAATACAGCACGGTATCGACCATATGCTCCAGCACGCGCGGACCGGCCAGCGCGCCTTCCTTGGTCACGTGACCGACCAGGAAGATTGCCGTGCCGCTCTGCTTGGCGAAGCGCACCAGCAGCGCCGCGCTCTCGCGCACCTGGGCCACGCCGCCGGGTGCCGATTGCAGCTGCTCGGTGAAGATGGTCTGGATCGAATCGATGACCATCACCTTGGGTTTTTCCAGGCGTGCGGTGGCGATGATGGATTCGATGCAGGTTTCGGTCATCACCTTGAGACGGTCCTGCGGCAGGTCCAGGCGTCGCGCGCGCATGGCCACCTGCTGCTGGGACTCCTCGCCGGTGACGTAGAGCGCAGGAAACTGGCGGGCAATGTTGCACAGCGTCTGCAACAGGATGGTTGACTTGCCGATACCGGGATCGCCGCCGATCAAGACCACCGAACCGTCCACCAGCCCGCCACCGAGCACTCGATCAAGCTCACCGGAGGCAGTGGTGAATCGCGGTACTTCCTCGACGCTGACTTCAGCCAGCGTCTTGATATTGGCCGGGTCACCAGCCCAGCCCGCCCGACCGGATGGCGGCGCGGCGCCCTCGATGATGGTTTCCACCAGGGTGTTCCAGGCACCACAATCGCCGCACTGGCCAGCCCACTTGGGAAAGGTCGAGCCGCATTCGGTGCAGCCATACATGCGCTTGGCCTTGGCCATGGGGTTCTCCGCGTCGGATGGGGGAGCTGCATGATAACGGCTGACTTGATCGCCATCAGCCACAAGTGCCGCGAGAGTCGCCAGACTGTAAACAAATCGAACAGGAGTCCGGCCATGCGCCATGTATTGTTCCTGCATCTGCTGGGTGCGAGTGTCTGGGTGGGCGGCCATCTGATCCTGCTGTTCAGTGTCCTGCCCGGTGCGCTGCGCCGTCGGGATGTCGGGCCGGTGCGTGCCTTCGAGCAGCTGTACGAGCGTGTCGGCATTCCTGCGTTGCTGCTGCAGGTTGGGACGGGCCTCTGGCTGGCGGGCCAATGGTTGCCCCATGCCCAGTGGCTGGGCGATTCGCCCATTGCCCATCTGGTCCAGGCCAAGCTGGTGCTGCTGGCCCTTACCGCGTTGCTGGGGGTGCATGCACGGCTGGCACTGATACCCAGGCTGGACGGCCAGCGCCTGCCGCATCTGGGCGTGCATATTCTGTTGATCACCCTGACTGCTGTAGCTTTCGTCTGGGTGGGTTCAGGGTTCAGGTTTGGTGGGCTGTTCTGACCGCGGCGCGTCGGACGGGGGGGAGGCGGCTCGGTTAAGCCGAGCCCGGTTATGGCAGTCCGGGATATGGGCTCGGGTCCGCGGCATCTCGGTTGATACCCGGACCTGCTTGCTGTTTCAGTTTCAGCCGCAGCAACCGCCGCAGCAGCTTCCACCGGCGCGCTTGAGATCGCGAGCAATAGCGTCCTTGAGAGTGACGCGCTCCAGCTTGAGGGCGCTCAGTGCGTCATCGTCAAGGGTTTCGACGCCGTCTTCTACGCGACAGATGTGTTTGTCCAGGGCCTCGTACTCGTCGGCCTTGCGCGCAAAGGCCGGGTCCTGCTGGCGCAGTTGATGGATCTGCTCGCGCTTCTCGGGAAAATCCTTGATCAACGGATGGTGTTCGACGTGCATGGTGCCGCTCCGGGGTGGGGATAGAGGTGCTGTACCTTAGCGTCGCGGCCGGGGATCTCTTTTGACGGCGATCAAGCCGTGCTCACTGTGTCGTCAAGTGCCGTCGCGCAAACTCTCTGGCTCGCCTGTTGAACCCAACCTATGCTGCCGGTGGTCGAAGCGGCACGGCGGTGTTTCCACTTTTTAATCAGAGGACAGACAGATGGGCATGCTCAGCGAGTTCAAGGCATTTGCGGTCAGGGGCAACGTGATCGACATGGCGGTCGGGATCATCATTGGTGCTGCGTTCACCAAGATTGTCTCGTCCTTTGTTGCCGATGTAGTGACGCCACCGCTGGGCATGCTGATCGGCGGGGTGGATTTCTCAGACCTGGCCGTCGTGCTCAAGCAGGCGGCAGGGGATACGCCCGCGGTGACCCTGAGCTATGGCCGCTTCATCCAGACGGTATTCGACTTCACCATCGTGGCCTTTGCCATCTTTCTGGCCGTCAGGGCAATCAATCATCTCAAGCGCAAGGAAGCAGAGGTGCCGTCTGCTCCGCCGGCACCGAGCAAGGAAGAACAACTGCTGACCGAAATTCGCGATGCGCTGCGCGAGCAGGCCCGTCCAGGGGCCGAACGCCGCGAACCTTAAGACGGCTCCCGGCTTTGCCAAGCCGGGAGCCGCTGGCCTGTCACTCCGGTTTGGGCGTATCGGCCGAGCTGGGTGGCAGGACGGGATAGGCGACGCGGGGCTGCTCGCCGGTCAGGCTGCGCAGAAATGCAGCGATCGCGCCGACCTCGTCATCCTTCAGCGTGCGGCCCAGCTGGCTGTCGCCCATGATCGCCACGGCTTGCTCCAGCTCCCACACTTCTCCGCTGTGGAAGTAGGGTGGGGTCAGCGCCACGTTGCGCAGTGGTGCGGCGCGGAACACATATTCGTCCGTCGCGGTGTTGGTCACGGTGAAGCGGCCCTTGTCGCCGGTCGGCAGGATTTCCGCGCCCGGCTTCTTGATTACGCCGAACGGGAAGTAGCCCTGGCCGCCAACGTTCACACCGCTGTGGCAGGCGCTGCAGCCGGTATCCATGAACAGTGCCAGGCCTTCCTTCTGCTTGGCATCGAGTGCCTTGTCATCACCTTTAAGGTAACGGTCGAAGGGCGCGTCCGGGGTGATCAAGCTGACCTCGAATGCTTCCAGCGCGTAGGCCATGTTGTCGAAGCTGACCGGGTCTTTGTCGTTGGGGAAGGCTTTCTTGAAACCGCTGGCATAGTCCGGAATGCTCTTCAGTGTCGCAACGACACGGTCCGGGGTGTTGTTCATCTCGACCCCAGCCTGCACCGGCCCCTTGGCCTGGGCCTGCAGGTCTTCGGCGCGGCCATCCCAGAACTGAGCAGCATTGAATACCGCATTGAGCACAGTAGGCGAATTGCGTGGTCCTTTCTGCCAGCCATGGCCAATCGAGGTGGTCACGTTGTCGCCGCCGCCGAGGCTGAGGTTGTGGCAGGTATTGCAGCTGATCACATGGCTGCGCGACAGCCTGGGATCGAACCACAGCTTATGGCCCAGTTGCGCCTGATCGGGGCTGACGGCCTGACCGCGAACCTCGGTTACCGTTGCCGGGATCGGCTTGAAGATGGCGTTGGCGCGTTCGCGCAGTTCGTCGGCATGTACCGCATTCGAGATCAGCATCAGTCCGCTGAGCAGGACGGGAGCAGGGAGGCGCATCAGGCGATCCTTTTTCTATGTTGGCCACGCTAGGAGGCGCTCTTTGCGATGAAGCCCCGTTGATTTGAGTCAAGACGGTTGCCTGCCGTGGCATGGGCAGGATGTCGCATCGGTGTAAGGCGGGGTCCATGCGACGCCGAGACCATCTAATCACTGCGCGTATGCTGTGCCACCGGCGACATGCGAGCTTTACGGAGCCTTGCAGGTAGCCGGACGCATCGCCAGAATGGCGGCATCAATCGTGGTCATCAGGCCACTCCAGCAAGGATTTCCAATGCCCGAAACTGTCGCTGCCGGCCTGCGCCTGGCGCCCGATGCGCTGACCCGTCCCTTCGATCCCAGCCAGTTCGCTTTCAAGACCACCGACGAACTGGAGCCTTTTCTCGGTGTGCTCGGCCAGGAACGGGCGGTCGAGGCGCTGCAATTCGGTGTCGCGATGCCTCGCCCCGGTTACAACGTGTATGTAATGGGCGAGAACGGTACTGGCCGCTTCTCTTTCGTGCGCCGCTACCTGAAGGCCGAAGGCAAGCGTCTGGACACCCCATCCGACTGGCTGTACGTAAACAACTTCGACGAGCCGCGCGAGCCACGCGTGGTGGAGCTGCCTCAGGGTGGCGCCAGTGAGTTCATCGCCGATATCGGACAGTTGATCGACAATCTGATGGCGACCTTTCCTGCGGTGTTCGAGCACCCCAGCTTCCAGCAGAAGAAGAGCGCTATCGACCGCGCCTTCAATCAGCGTTACGACAAGGCGTTGGATGTCATCGAAAAGCTCGCGCTGGAGAAGGAAATCGCGCTGTACCGCGACAGCAGCAACATTGCCTTCACGCCGATGAAAGACGGCAAGTCGATGGACGAGGCGGAGTTCGCCCAGTTGCCGGAAGAGGAGCGTGAGCGCTACCACGAAGATATCTCGGCGCTTGAAGTGCACCTGAACGAAGGGCTGGCTAGCCTGCCGCAGTGGAAGCGCGAGTCGAGTAACCAGTTGCGCCAGCTGCATGACGAGACCATCAGCCAGGCGCTGCAGCCTTTACTGGCTCCGCTCTCCGAGAAATATGCGGAAAACGCCGGTATCGAAGCCTATCTGCAAGCCGTACAGGTCAATCTGCTGAAGACGGTGGTGGAACAGCTCGTCGATGAAAACCGCCCCGATGCGCAGACCCGACAGCTGCTCGAGGAGCAATACAGCCCCAGTCTGGTCGTTGGTCATCCGCTCGATGGTGGTGCGCCGGTGGTCTTCGAACCGCATCCGACCTACGACAACCTGTTTGGCCGCATCGAATACAGCACCGATCAGGGCGCACTCTATACCAGCTATCGGCAGCTGCGTCCGGGTGCACTGCACCGGGCCAATGGCGGCTTCCTGATGCTTGAGGCGGAAAAGATGCTCAGCGAGCCCTTTGTCTGGGAGGCGCTCAAGCGTGCCTTGCAGTCGCGCAAGCTGAGGATGGAATCGCCGCTGGCCGAACTCGGTCGCCTGGCCACCGTAACCTTGAATCCAGCGGTGATCCCGTTGAACGTCAAGGTGGTGATCATTGGCTCACGGCAGCTTTACTACACGCTGCAGGATCTAGATCCGGACTTCCAAGAGATGTTTCGCGTACTGGTGGACTTCGACGAGGAGATCCCCCTTGCCGAAGACAGCCTTGAGCAGTTCGCGCAGCTGATGAAGACGCGCACCTCCGAAGAGGGCATGGCGCCGTTGACTGCCGCGGCCGTGGCCCGCCTGGCGACCTACAGCGCACGGCTGGCCGAGCATCAGGGGCGTCTGTCAGCGCGTATCGGTGATCTGTTCCAGCTGGTCAGTGAGGCCGACTTCATCCGCCAGCTGGCCAAGGACGAGGTCACCGACGTAGGCCATATAGAACGTGCCTTGAAAGCCAAGGCCACCCGGACTGGGCGCGTCTCGGCACGGATCCTTGAGGACATTCTCGCCGGTGTCATCCTGATCGACAGCGAAGGCGCAGCCATCGGCAAGTGCAATGGCCTAACGGTGCTGGAGGTAGGAGATTCGGCGTTCGGCATGCCTGCCCGTATATCCGCGACGGTTTATCCCGGCGGCTCGGGGATCGTGGATATCGAGCGCGAGGTCAATCTCGGCCAGCCGATTCACTCCAAGGGCGTGATGATCCTGACAGGCTTTCTGGGAAGCCGCTATGCGCAGGAGTTCCCGTTGGAGATTTCCGCCAGCATCGCGCTGGAACAATCCTATGGGTATGTCGATGGTGACAGCGCCTCTCTGGGCGAATGCTGCGCGCTGATCTCGGCGATCTCGCGTACGCCTCTCAAACAGTGCTTCGCCATTACCGGATCCATCAATCAGTTTGGTGAAGTGCAGGCTGTTGGTGGCGTGAACGAAAAGATCGAAGGGTTCTTCCGGCTCTGCGAGGCGCGCGGACTGACCGGTGAGCAGGGCGCGATCATTCCCTTCGCCAACGTCACTACCCTGATGCTTGACGAGCGCGTGCTGGAGGCAGTGCGCCAGGAGAAGTTTCATGTCTACGCGGTGCGGCATGTGGACGAGGCCTTGTCGCTGCTGGTTGGAGAGCCCGTTGGTGGGGCTGACCCGGATGGAAACTTTCCAAAAGGCAGCGTCAACGCGCGGGTGGTAGAGCGTTTGCGTGATATCGCCGAGATCGAACTCGAGGACGAAGGCAAGAACGACGCACCAGCCGAGGGGCCAGCAGATGCGTTGGCTGTCAAAGGTAACGGCGCGACCTAGGTGTCTGGTTGCACTGATCTCTGATTGAACGGAACGATACGGGTTGCGGCAGGTCTGCAATGAATAGAGGGTTCCCGCTCTCTATTCACATGGTTATCCGCAGATTCCTGGGGATAAGCCGGTTGGCACGCCGCCACGTTCAGTTGACGGCAACCAAGCGCGAGGATCGCCGTCATGTCTCACACGCTCTGTCTCAATCGCCAGTGCCTGGGATTGGTTACACGTATCGAATGCATGATCCGCCCTCTGGCGGGCGGCAACGGATTATGGACGCTGTTGTGCGCAGCTGGAATCGATTCCGGGCAGCCTACTGCCATCAAGGCACAGGGCCCGTTTCATGGTCCTCGCGAGGCAGAGTCGGTGCTGAATTCGATCGCGGCCAACCTGCGCGGTCAGGGTTACGCCGCATCCGAGTCGCCATCGATCTGGCAGTTGCACATGCAGGCCGAGCTACGCAAGGTCAACACCAATCAGGCGCAATTTCTCAGCGGCTGGAGCTCCAAGCCCTGATCAGCTCCTGAACGTTGGGTCTCTACCCTGCGTCCAGCGTCTCGTGCCGCCAAGGCAGTTCTGTCTTGATGGAAATACGCTGCTACAGCGCCTTATTGAACCGGCTGTGGCGCTGCGTATACTCGCAGGCCGGTATCTGCATCACAGTAGGAACACATGGAACGCTTCGTCGAAAACACCATGTACGCGGCCCGTTGGCTGCTGGCTCCCATCTATTTCGGCCTCGCGTTTGCCTTGCTTGCGCTGGCGATCAAATTTTTCCAGGAAATCTGGCACATTCTTCCGGCTGTTCTCACGCTGAGTGAGGGCGATCTGATCCTCAAGCTCCTTTCGTTGATCGACATGGCATTGGTGGGCGGCTTGCTGGTGATGGTGATGCTGTCTGGCTATGAAAACTTCGTCTCGCAACTAGACGTCGAGGAAGGCAAGGAAAAGCTCGACTGGCTCGGAAAAATGGATTCCGGTTCGCTAAAGATGAAGGTCGCCGCTTCCATCGTGGCTATTTCGTCTATCCATCTGTTGCGCATGTTCATGGATGCACAGCAGCTCGAAAGCGAGCAGCTGATGTGGTACGTGATCATCCATCTGACCTTTGTCCTGTCGGCCTTTGCCATGGGCTATCTGGACAAGCTTACCAAGCACTGATCCGGCGCCGGGCCAACGCAAGGCGATACTGTCTTCGCGTCGGGCTCAGCGTAGCTTTTGCTTTCCTTTGCAGGTTCTGTACAAAATGCGCTCGTTTGTACAGGAGAAAGCGTATGACCCTGCAGAACCTGCTTGAAGAGGCGCGTGCGTCGCGTGTCCTGGCACTTGATCTGGTATCGCTGGAAGGTGGCTTTTATCTGTTGAGCATTCAGGCCAACGGCAAGTCCTATGTGCTTCGTGATGAGCATGGCAGTGTCATCCATCTGCGCTCCGTCGAGCATGCTCGAGACATTCTCAGCGAGCTCCCGGAAGTCCCTTTCTTTCTGGTTCACAGTTCGGCCTACGACGAGATGTGCGGCTTGGCCAATGGCGTGCGTGATCCGTTGCGCGTGCCCATCAGCATTCGCTCGGCCTGGTGAGATAGGGTTCAATGTCAGGCTTGGCTCCGCTGGCGTTTGTGGCGAAAGCTCAGCGTCGCTGATTGCTGTGCTAGGCTGTGCGCCCTTTTTTTGTCGCGGAGCCAGGCATGACCGATCTGAACCTTACAACCGACGAAACACGTGTCAGCTACGGTATTGGTCGCCAACTGGGCGACCAGCTGCGTGAAAATCCGCCGCCGGGTATCAGTCTGGACGCGGTCATCGCCGGTATCCGGGATGCGTTTTCAAACGTGCAAAGCCAGGTCAGCCCCGCGGATCTGAACGCGAGCTTCGCAGTCATCCGTGAGCGCATGCAGGCCGAGGCACAGCAGAAAGCCGAAGCGGCTGCCGGCGAGGGCAGGGCGTTTCTGATGGACAACGCCAAGCGTGACGGAGTGGTCAGCCTGGCCTCCGGACTGCAGTACGAAGTGCTCACAGCGGGCGATGGCGCCAAGCCTTCGCAGGACGACCACGTACGTACCCACTACCACGGTACGCTGATTGACGGCACCGTTTTCGACAGCTCCTACCAGCGCGGTCAACCAGCCGAGTTTCCGGTTGGCGGGGTCATCGCCGGCTGGACCGAAGCACTGCAGCTGATGGCCGTAGGCAGCAAATGGCGGCTTTATGTCCCTAGCGAGCTGGCATATGGCGCGCAGGGTGTCGGCAGCATCCCGCCGCACAGCGTGCTGGTTTTCGACGTCGAGTTGCTCGCCGTCCTCTGAACCGTCTCAAGGGCGCAATGCCCTGGCGTAGGAAAACAGGAACAGGTTGCGCACCTGTTCCTTGAGTACACAGGGTTCGCTGGTGCTCAGTTCGTGAATATCCAAATCGCCCTGGTCCCGAAGTTCGTCCAGGGCGTCTCCCTCCAAAGTAATACATACCGCACCGGTATTGCGGTCGAGTATCCGCAGGTAGGGGTGTGGGCGGTCCAGCCAGGCATCGATCAGATAAGTCATGTTCGCCTCCAGTTGATTGGATTAATGAGAATAATTGTTATTTGCAAACATGCAAGCGCAAAGAGGTCGAGCATCGATCGGCGGTGATCAGGCAGGGAGGGCGGAGCGGGAGGGGAAAGCTGGCAGCGGACGAAGGGTGCCTTGTGGCACCTTCATCGGCAGATCAGTGCGTGCGAGCGACGGCGAAGCGGCTGAGTTCGATCAGGGCGTCGCGATAGCTGTTGGAGGGGATGAGTTCGAGGCAGGCGATGGCACGGTCGGCATAGTCGCGCGCCATGCGGGCCGTGTAATCCAGCGCGCCGGACGCCTCGACCGCGCTGCGGATACTTTCGAGATCTTCGATGCCGCCTTTCTGAATGGCTTTACGCACCAGGGCCGCCTGCTCAGGCGTGCCTTCGCGCATCGTATAGATCAATGGAAGGGTTGGTTTGCCTTCGGCCAAGTCATCGCCGACATTCTTGCCAAGGGTTTCGGCGTCGCCCTGATAATCGAGCAGGTCGTCCACCAACTGGAAGGCGACCCCGAGGTGGTCGCCAAAGGTGCGTAGCGCCTCGCATTGATCTGCACTGGCGCCGGCCAGGGTTGCAGCGCTATGTGTGGAGGCTTCGAAGAGCATCGCCGTCTTGCCGCGTATGACTTCCATGTAGATGTCTTCGGTAGTGCTTGCGTCACGGACCTTGGACAGCTGCAGCACTTCGCCTTCGGCAATCACGCGAGTGGCCTGGGAAATGATGCGCATGACATCCATCGAGCCGAGGTCGACCATCATTTCGAAGGAGCGGGCATAAAGAAAGTCGCCCACCAGCACGCTCGGTGCATTGCCCCAGAGTGCGTTGGCCGTAGATCGCCCGCGGCGCATGCCGGACATGTCGACCACATCATCATGCAAAAGGGTGGAGGTATGCAGGAACTCAATGATCGCAGCCAGCAGGCGCAACTGCTCGCCCTTGAGTCCCAGCGCATTGCCGCTGAGCAGGACCAGCAGGGGGCGCAGGCGCTTGCCGCCAGCCGAGGTGATGTAGTCCCCGATCTTTTCCACCAGCGGTACGCGCGAAGTCAGTTGGCTGCGGATAATGCCGTCAACGGCGGCGAAATCATCAGCCACTACTCTGTAAAAGGCCTGGGGTTGCATCGGGGACGAGTACTCCTCGGAGATTGCGCGGCATGCTATGGGGCAGGTCCCGCACTGTCAAGGCGAGGCCCGGCGGCTATTGCGCGGAGGTTGGTGCATGCGTACAATCGCGGACCCTGAACTTCCCCCTGGGCATTTCCCTGCCTTACGCAATTGCAAGGGCGTCCCTTCGGCCCCGAGCAGCCATGCCAGCCTCCAACTATTTCACTTAAGCGCTGGGTGAGCAGGATCAACGGAGATACACAGATGTACGCAGTTATCGTTACCGGCGGCAAGCAATACAAGGTCGCCGAAGGCGAATACCTCAAGATTGAAAAACTCGAAGTTGCCACTGGCGAAGCTGTCACTTTTGACCGCGTTCTGCTGATTGGCAACGGCGACGATGTAAAGATCGGCGCTCCGGTGGTCGATGGTGCCAAGGTCACTGCTGAAGTGATCGGCCAAGGTCGTCATGACAAGGTCACCATCATCAAATTCCGCCGTCGTAAGCACCATATGAAGCGTCAGGGCCACCGTCAGTGGTTCACTGAGGTCAAAATCACCGGTATTCAGGGCTAATCGGGCCTGAATCCCCTTATAGGAGTATTGAACTCATGGCACACAAAAAAGCTGGCGGTTCTACCCGCAACGGTCGCGACTCAGAAGCCAAACGCCTTGGCGTGAAGATGTACGGCGGCCAGGCCATCAAGGCCGGCAACATCATCGTGCGTCAGCGCGGTACCCAGTTCCATGCCGGTTACGGCGTTGGTATGGGCAAGGATCACACCTTGTTCGCCAAGGTGGAAGGCGTGATCAAGTTCGAAGTGAAGGGCCAGTTTGGTCGTCGCTACGTGAGCGTCGTCGCGGCCTAATCGCGGCGTTGCTGGAAAAGCCCTGTCATGCGACGGGGCTTTTTTGTTTCTGTATCCTCTGTAGGGCTCTTGCAAAACGCTGCTGCGCTCTAACTATCGTTGGGTTTTGCAAGACCCTTATGTTCCTGTTTTCTAGCCCGTCCGTGCGGCGGGAGGCGTTCCCATGAAATTCGTCGATGAAGTATCGATTTTTGTAAAAGCCGGCGACGGCGGTAATGGCATGATGAGCTTTCGTCGTGAGAAGTTCATCGAGAAGGGCGGCCCGAATGGCGGCGATGGCGGCGATGGCGGCTCCGTGTATCTGGAGGCTGACGAAAACCTCAACACCCTCGTCGACTACCGCTATACCCGTCGCTTCAATGCGCCCAATGGTCAGAAAGGTGGCAGCACGGAATGTACCGGTGCCAAGGGTGATGATCTGGTCCTTCCTGTGCCGGTTGGCACCACCGTGATCGATGCGGCAACCCAGGATGTGATCGGCGACCTGACCAAGGCGGGGCAGCGGCTGCTGGTCGCGCAGGGTGGCTGGCATGGTCTGGGTAACACGCGATTCAAGTCCAGTACCAACCGTGCGCCGCGCCAGACCACGCCGGGCAAGCCGGGCGATGCGCGCGATCTCAAGCTCGAGCTCAAGGTGCTGGCTGATGTGGGGCTGCTGGGGTTGCCCAATGCGGGCAAGAGTACCTTTATTCGCTCCGTCTCGGCGGCCAAGCCGAAGGTTGCCGATTACCCCTTCACCACGCTGGTGCCGAACCTTGGCGTGGTGAGTGTTGGTCGCTACAAGAGCTTTGTGATTGCCGATATTCCTGGGCTAATCGAAGGTGCCTCCGAAGGGGCTGGGTTGGGTATCCGCTTCCTCAAGCATCTGGCGCGCACCCGGTTGTTGTTGCATCTCGTGGACATGGCGCCGCTGGATGAGAGTGATCCGGCCGATGCAGCTGAAGTTATCCTCAACGAGTTGGAGAAATTCAGCCCGGCGCTGGCGCAGCGTGATCGCTGGCTGGTCTTGAACAAGGCAGACCAGTTGCTCGAAGAGGATCGGGAAGAGCGGGTCCGCCAGGTGGTGGATCGCCTCCAGTGGACCGGCCCTGTGTTCGTGATCTCCGCGCTGGAGCGGGAAGGCACCGAAGAGCTCAGCCAGGCGATCATGCGCTATCTCGATGAGCGTGCGGTGCGTATCGCCGAGGAGCCAGCTTATGCCGAGGCGCTTGCTGAACTGGACCAGCAGATCGAGGACGAGGCGCGTGCCCGCTTGCAGGAGCTGGACGATCAGCGAGCGTTGCGTCGCGCGGGTGTCAAGGCGGCCGACGAGCCCGAAGATGACGATTTCGATGACGACGATGATGACGAAGGTGGTGCCGAGATTTTCTACGTGCGTTGAGTGCGTTCCATTGCCTCGTTGCGAAAGGCTGTAGCGAGTGGGTGCGGGTAGGCTCGTTTGCCTCCCGCCAAGTGGTTTGGCCGGATACCGATTAGAAGGCAGGATCGATGCGGGACAAGGTGAGCGGCGCGCGGCGCTGGGTGGTGAAGATCGGTAGTGCATTGCTCACGGCTGATGGTCGAGGTCTCGATCAGGCGGCCATGGCTGTCTGGGTTGATCAGATGGTGGCGCTGCGCGCGGCGGGTGTCGAGTTGGTGCTGGTCTCCTCTGGTGCGGTCGCGGCTGGCATGAGTCGGCTTGGATGGACGGCCCGACCCAAGGCTGTGCATGAGTTGCAGGCAGCTGCAGCGGTGGGGCAGATGGGACTGATCCGTGCCTGGGAATCAAGCTTTGCGCGGTGTGCGCAGCAAACTGCGCAGGTTCTTCTTACCCATGACGATCTTTCTGATCGCAAACGCTACCTGAACGCACGCAGCACCCTTCGCACTCTGATCGAGCTCGGCGTGGTGCCGGTCATCAACGAAAACGATACGGTGGTGACCGACGAGATTCGTTTTGGCGATAACGATACGCTCGCAGCGCTTGTGGCTAACCTGGTCGAGGCGGACCTCCTGGTCATCCTTACGGATCGAGACGGCATGTTCGATGCCGACCCGCGAACCAATCCTGGTGCCAGCCTGATCAGTGAGGCGCGCGCCGATGATCCTTCCCTGGATGCCGTTGCCGGCGGCACGGGCGGTGCGCTCGGTCGCGGAGGCATGCAGACGAAGCTGCGCGCAGCGCGGCTGGCGGCGCGCTCCGGGGCTCATACCGTCATCATTGGTGGCCGGATCGAGCAAGTCCTAGCGCGGCTGAAGGCGGGCGAGCCCCTTGGTACCCTGCTTGCGCCTGAGCGCAGTCGGCATGCAGCCCGCAAGCAGTGGCTGGCTGGGCATCTGCAGACACGAGGTACGGTTGTTCTGGATGATGGCGCTGTGCACGCCCTGCAGCAAGGTAACCGCAGCCTGCTGCCGGTGGGCGTGAAGGCTGCACAGGGTGGGTTCCGGCGCGGCGAGATGGTTATATGCGTAGGGCTGGACGGTCGGGAGGTGGCGCGCGGGCTGGCCAATTACAGTGTCGCCGAAACGCAGCGGATCCTCGGGCGGCCGTCGGATGAAATCGAAAAGTTACTTGGTTATGTCGATGAGCCAGAGTTGATTCATCGCGACAACATGATCCTGATCTGAGGTAGCTCGATGCGGCTGGCAAAAGCTCTGATGGTGTTACTGATAGTGCCGGTGACTGGTATGGCTCGCGAAGTCGGCGAGGTCGATACGGTTTTCAAGTGGCTTGGGCCGAATCACAAGATCGTTGTCGAGGCGTTCGATGATCCGAAGGTGGAGGGTGTGACCTGTTATCTGTCGCGCGCCAAGACCGGAGGCATCAAGGGTGGGCTCGGCCTGGCGGAAGATCGTGCCGAGGCGTCCATCGCCTGTCGTCAGGTGGGTCCCATCCGGATGAGCGACAACCTCAAGGATGGCGAAGTCGTGTTCAAAGAGCGAACTTCGCTGGTGTTCAAAAGCATGCAGGTTGTGCGGTTCTTCGACGAGCCACGAAACTCGCTGGTTTACCTGGTCTACAGCGACAGGGTCATTGAAGGGAGCCCGCAGAACGCCGTGACCGCGATTCCTATACTGCCTTGGGCTCAGCCGTAAGGTTGAGCGCCTTTCTTCGCCGGCCCTGTTGTTTCGGTGGCGTATCGAAGACATAAAAAAACCGGCCGAGGCCGGTTTCTTCAAGAACGTACAGCTCAGGCAGCGGCAGCGCCGAGGGCCTTGATGTGGCCGTTCAGGCGGCTCTTGTGACGAGCGGCTTTGTTCTTGTGAATGATGCCTTTGTCGGCCATGCGGTCGATGACAGGCACGGCTGCAGTGTAAGCAGTACGAGCTTTATCCAGATCTTTTGCGTCGATGGCTTTGACCACATTCTTGATGTAGGTACGAACCATGGAGCGCAAGCTGGCGTTGTGGCTGCGACGCTTCTCAGCCTGAATTGCGCGTTTTTTGGCGGAAGGGCTGTTGGCCACCGTCGAACTCCTCGAAAACGTGGGATTACAAAGCAAATAAGGCCGCGAATCATGCCGATGCCGCGCGGGCTTGTCAAGCCTGCTTGAAGATTGATGATGCTGGCCGGACAGAAAGGGTGTCGCTAAACTCGCGGCCTCTTTATCTGTCGTAGTTGCCCATCGGTTCCGGTGGCTGGCACCTGAACGGACATTTCGCGGCAACTTCTAGGAAAACAAATGACCGAGACATCCGGTAAAGGCGGCTTGTTGCGTTCCAGTGCGGTAGTCAGCGTGATGACGCTGCTCTCCCGCGTGCTGGGAATGGTACGCGATATGGTGGTGGCGAGCTACTTCGGGTCCGGTGCGGCAGCTGACGCCTTCTTCATTGCCTTCAAGATCCCCAACTTCCTGCGTCGATTGTTCGCCGAGGGTGCCTTTGCCCAGGCCTTTGTCCCGGTTCTTTCCGAATTCCGGACCCAGCGCAGTCTTGCTGAGGTCAAGCTGCTGGTGGATCGCACGGCTGGCATGCTTGGCTTGATCCTGACGGGCATCACGGCGGTCGGTGTGCTGGCATCGCCGTACGTGGTCATGCTCTTCGCGCCCGGTTTCCATGACGATCCGGCAAAAATGCAACTGGCGGGCGAGCTGCTGCGCATCACGTTTCCCTATTTGTTGCTCATCTCCCTGACCGCATTTACCTCCGGTGTGCTCAATAGCTACGGCCATTTCGCGGTGCCTGGATTCACCCCGGTCCTGCTCAACGTCTGCATGATCACCTCCGCCGTATTCCTCACGCCCTATTTCGATCAGCCGATCATGGCGCTGGCCTGGGGCGTGTTCATTGCGGGGTTCGCCCAGCTGGCGTTTCAGCTCCCTTACGTGGCCAGGCTGGGATTGTTGCCCCGGCCTCGAGTGAGGTTTGGAGATGAGGGCGTGCGGCGCATCATGCTGTTGATGGTGCCGG
Source organism: Stutzerimonas stutzeri (assembly GCA_002387205.1). GTDB lineage: Bacteria > Pseudomonadota > Gammaproteobacteria > Pseudomonadales > Pseudomonadaceae > Stutzerimonas > Stutzerimonas stutzeri_N. The sequence goes on from DGLA01000002.1 coordinate 50,716, forward strand.
CGCTGTTCGGGGTGTCGGTGAGCCAGATCAATCTGTTGCTCGACACCGTTCTGGCCTCATTTCTGCAAACTGGCAGCGTTTCCTGGCTCTACTATGCCGACCGCCTGTCGGAGCTGCCCCTGGGGGCATTCGGTATCGCCATTGGCACGGTCATCCTGCCAAGCCTGTCGCGCCAGCATGCCGGACAGGACCCCAAGGCCTTTTCCAATACGCTTAACTGGGCGCTGCGCATGGTGCTTCTGGTCGGTGTTCCTGCCGCTTTGGCGCTGGGGGTTCTCGCTGAGCCGCTGATAGCCAGCCTGTTTTTCTATGGCGCGATGAGTGAAGAAGCGGTCGTCCAGTCTGCCAACGCCCTCGAGGCCTACTCGCTTGGCGTGCTGGCGTTCATGTTGATCAAGGTGCTGGCGCCTGGTTTCTTTGCGCGGCAGGACATGAAAACGCCGGTAAGGGTGGCAATCATCTGCATGATTGCCAACATGGGCCTGAACCTGGCATTCATCTGGCCGCTCAAGCATGTCGGATTGGCGTTGGCGACATCGATGTCGTCGATGCTCAACGCTGGGTTGCTGTTCTGGGGTTTATACAAGGCCGGGATATTTCAGCTGGCGCCGGGTTGGCCTGTCTTCATGCTGCGATTGCTGGGTGGCTGCGCAGCTATGGTGGCCGCGGTGTGGTGGTTGAACCCTCCTTCGGTCGAGTGGTTCGGCTGGGGTTGGCAGCAGCGTGCCGTGCAGCTTTCATTGTTGGTTGGGGCTGGGCTGGGCGCGTTTCTCGCCGGTTTGGTCGTGCTTGGGTTAAGGCCGCGGCATTTGCGTCACTGATCGTCCCGGGCGGTCGAGCCAAGCCTGTCCGTGCCCGTCCCCTCGTGCGTATAATCGATGACTTTTCAATCAAGAAGTGCGGTATGCAGCTGGTTCGAGGTCTTCACAACCTGCGGCCCCGGCATCGGGGGTGCGTTGCCACCATCGGCAATTTCGACGGAGTTCATCGAGGGCACCAGGCAATCCTGGCGCGACTGCGCGAGCGTGCGGCTGAACTCGATTTGCCAAGCTGCGTGGTGATATTCGAGCCGCAGCCGCGTGAGTATTTTGCGCCAGACAAGGCGCCTGCCAGGCTGACCCGTCTGCGTGAAAAGCTCCGGCTGCTGGACGAGCAGGGCGTCGACCTCGTGCTTTGCCTGGCCTTCAATCGCCGCTTGCGTGAACTGAGTGCTGCCGAGTTCGTTCATGCGACGCTGGTCGAAGGGCTTGGGGTTCGCCATCTTGAAGTGGGGGACGACTTCCGCTTTGGTTGTGACCGAGCTGGTGACTTCGACTTTTTGCTCAACGCAGGCGCCGCGGAAGGATTCTCGGTCGAGGCCGCGACGACCATCGAGGTTGGCGGCGAGCGCGTCAGCAGTACAAGGCTGCGACAGGTACTGGCTGATGGAGACCTGGCACTGGCCGAGAAGCTGCTGGGTAGACCGTTCAGCATCACCGGGCGAGTCATGCATGGGCAGGCGCTAGGGCGCCAACTGGGTGCGCCGACCGCCAACATCCAGCTCAAGCGCAAGAGCACGCCTTTGAATGGCGTGTTTATGGTCAGCACTGATGTGGATGGCAAGGCGCAGCCAGCAGTGGCCAACATTGGCATGCGTCCTTCGGTGGAAAGCGACGGCAATCCTCATCTGGAAGTGCATCTGCTGGATTACAAGGGCGACCTCTATGGTCGCCTGCTGCGGGTAACCTTTCACCAGAAGCTGCGTGACGAGCAGCGTTTTGCCTCGCTGGAGGCACTCAAGACGGCGATCGAAGCGGATATCGCCGAGGCTCGCGAATACTGGCGAGCATCACCTTTTACCACGAGTCAGGACTGAAATGACCGATTACAAAGCGACCCTCAATCTGCCGTCCACGGCATTTCCGATGAAGGCCGGTCTGCCACAGCGCGAGCCGGAGACCCTGCAGCGCTGGAACAGCATTGACCTCTACGGGAAGCTGCGGCAGATAGGCGAAGGTCGCCCGAAATTCGTCCTGCACGACGGCCCGCCGTATGCGAATGGCAGCATTCACATCGGCCATGCGGTCAACAAGGTCATCAAGGACTTCATCGTCCGCTCCAAGACCCTGGCCGGTTTCGACGCGCCCTACGTGCCGGGCTGGGATTGCCATGGCTTGCCGATCGAGCACAAGGTGGAGATCACCTATGGCAAGAACCAACCGGCCGACCTGACCCGCGAGCGCTGCCGTGCCTATGCGGCCGAGCAGATCGAAGGGCAGAAGGCAGATTTCATCCGCCTGGGCGTACTCGGCGAATGGGACAACCCCTACCGCACCATGGATTTCGCCAACGAGGCTGGAGAGATCCGCGCTCTGGCGAAAATGGTCGAAGGCGGCTTCGTTTTCAAAGGCCTGAAGCCGGTCAACTGGTGCTTCGATTGCGGTTCGGCATTGGCCGAGGCAGAGGTCGAATATCAGGACAAGAAATCCGACGCCATCGACGTCGCCTTCCAGGTCGAGGACGCGGACAAGCTAGCGGCTGCGTTTGGTATTGCTGCGCTGAATAAGCCGGCAAGCATCGTGATCTGGACCACCACGCCCTGGACCATCCCGGCCAACCAGGCGCTCAACGTACATCCTGACTTCGTCTATACGCTGGTCGATACTGGCGATCGCCTCTTGGTGTTGGCGGAGGAACTGGTCGAGTCCTGCCTGCAGCGTTATGGGCTGACCGGTGAAATCGTTGCCCGTTGCGAAGGCCGTGCGCTGGAACTCATCCGTTTCCGCCATCCCTTCTACGAGCGTTTCGCGCCGGTCTACCTGGCCGACTACGTAGAAACCGGCGCTGGCACCGGCATCGTCCATTCCGCGCCTGCCTACGGCGAAGACGACTTCCGCTCCTGCAAGCACTACGGCATGGAGAACGACGACATCCTCGGGCCGGTGCAGAGCAACGGCGTGTACGTCCCGGATTTGCCGTTCTTCGGCGGCCAGTTCATCTGGAAGGCCAACCCCAACATCGTCGCCAAGCTGGAAGAAGTCGGCGCGCTGCTCAAGCACGAGAGCATCCAGCACAGCTACATGCACTGCTGGCGGCACAAGACGCCGCTGATCTACCGTGCCACCGCGCAGTGGTTCGTCGGCATGGACAAGGTCGCCCACGACGGCAGCTCGCTGCGCCGCCGGGCGCTGGACGCCATCGAGCAGACCCAGTTCGTGCCCGCCTGGGGCCAGGCACGCCTGCACGGCATGATCGCCGGACGCCCGGACTGGTGCATCTCGCGTCAGCGCACCTGGGGCGTACCGATCCCGTTCTTCCTGCACAAGGAAAGCGGCGAGCTGCATCCGCGCACCGTCGAACTGATGGAAGCCGTGGCGCAGCGCGTCGAGCAGGGCGGCATCGAGGCATGGTCAAGGCTGGATGCGGCTGAGCTGTTGGGTGACGAAGGGGCGCAGTACGAGAAGATCAGCGACACCCTGGACGTCTGGTTCGACTCCGGTACCACGCATTGGCACGTGATGCGTGGTTCGCACCCGATGGGTCACGACAACGGCCCGCGCGCGGATCTGTATCTGGAAGGCTCCGACCAGCACCGTGGATGGTTCCACTCATCGCTGCTAACCGGCTCGGCTATCGACGGCCGCGCACCCTACAAAGGGTTGCTGACGCACGGTTTCGTGGTCGACGAGAACGGCCGCAAGATGTCCAAGTCGCTGGGTAACGTGGTCGCGCCTCAGGAGGTTACCGACACCCTGGGTGCCGACATCCTGCGCCTATGGGTTGCATCGACGGACTACTCCGGTGAGATGGCGGTCTCCAAAGTCATCCTGCAGCGCAGTGCGGACTCCTATCGCCGTATCCGCAATACGGCGCGCTTCCTGCTTTCGAACCTCGACGGTTTCGATCCGGCGCAGCATCAGGTCCCGGCCGATCAGCTGATCGCGCTAGACCGCTGGGCCATCGACCGCGCCCTGTTGCTGCAGCGCGAGATCGAAGAGGCCTACGGCACCTACAAGTTCTGGAACGTCTACCAGAAAGTGCACAACTTCTGCGTGCAGGAGCTGGGTGGCTTCTACCTCGACATCATCAAGGACCGCCAGTACACCACTGGTGCCGACAGCCTGCCGCGTCGCTCCTGCCAGACCGCGCTTTACCACATCGCCGAAGCGCTGGTGCGCTGGATCGCGCCGATCCTGTCCTTCACTGCTGATGAAATCTGGCAGTACCTGCCGGGCGAGCGCAACGAGTCGGTGATGCTCAACACCTGGTACGCCGGCCTTGCCGAACTGCCAAGCGATGTCGAGCTGGGGCGCGAATTCTGGGAAAAGGTCATGGCGGTGAAGGCCGCGGTAAACAAGGAGCTGGAGACCCAGCGCGCGGCCAAGACCATCGGTGGCAACTTGCAGGCTGAGGTCACCTTGTATGCCGAAGACGCACTAGTTTCCGACCTGGCGAAACTGGGCGGTGAACTGCGCTTCGTCCTCATCACCTCTGCAGTGAACGTGGCGCCTCTCGCCGACGCACCTGCCGAAGCCGTGCAAAGCGAACTACCGGGCCTGAAGCTGCAGATCAGCAAGACTGGCCATGCCAAATGTGGTCGCTGCTGGCACCATCTGCCTGATGTCGGTACTCACGCGGCTCACCCTGAAATCTGCGGTCGTTGCGTCGAAAACATCGAAGGCGCTGGCGAGGTTCGCCATTATGCGTAACGGCAAGATCGCGCATGCGGGGGCGGTATTGCTGGCTGCGTGCCTCTCTTCTTCCCTGCGCCAGCGCACGAGCCGGCGCGTCGGGGTGGTGCCATGAGCGCCCGTCTCGGCAAGCTCGCGTGGTTATGGCTAAGTGTCTTGGTGATCGCGCTTGACCAGGCGACCAAGCATTACTTCGAGGCCAATTTCAGCCTGTACCAGACGGTCGAGGTCATCCCCGATTACTTCGCCTGGACGCTGGCCTATAACACCGGCGCAGCCTTCAGCTTTCTCGCTGATCACTCCGGTTGGCAACGCTGGTTGTTCGCCCTGATCGCGATCGGCGTCAGCGTTGTGCTGCTGGTCTGGATGAAGCGCCTGAAGCCTCACGAAACCTGGCTGGCTGTTGCGCTGGCGCTGGTGCTGGGTGGCGCGCTTGGCAATCTGTATGACCGCGTTGTGCTGGGCCATGTCGTCGATTTCATCTTGGTCCACTGGCAACATCGCTGGCGTTTTCCGGCGTTCAATATCGCCGACAGCGCCATCACCATCGGCGCCGTCATGTTGGCGCTGGATATGTTCCGTAGCAGTAAAGCGGGAGAAACGATAAATGAGTGAACAGCGTATCGGGTCAGATACACAGGTGACCTTGCATTTCTCCCTCAGTCTGGAGAATGGCGACCAGGTCGACAGTACGTTTGACAAGCAGCCCGCCACTTTCAAGGTGGGCGACGGAAGCCTGCTGCCGGGTTTCGAACAGCAGTTGTTCGGACTCAAGGCGGGCGACAAGCGCACCTTTCAGATCGCGCCCGAGCAGGGGTTTGGCCAGCACAACCAACAGAACGTGCAAGTTATGCCTCGGAACCAGTTCGAAGGGATGGAGCTGTCCGAAGGGCTGCTGGTCATCTTCAACGATGCGGCCAAGACGGAACTGCCAGGGATCGTCAAAGACTATGATGACCGTCAGGTGACGGTGGACTTCAATCACCCGCTGGCCGGCAAGGCGTTGACCTTCGACGTGGAAATCTTCGACGTCAAAGCCCTCTGATCGTAGGGTGGATCATGCTTCATCGATCCACTGCGGGCCGCTAGGGCGGGTGAAAGAGCGCCATCCACCCTAGGCATCAAAAATCTGCCATCCATCCCGCGTGCCGCGCGCATCGAGATATTGACCATGCAAATCAAACTCGCCAACCCTCGTGGCTTCTGTGCCGGTGTCGACCGCGCCATCGAGATCGTCAATCGTGCGCTGGAGGTATTTGGGCCGCCGATCTATGTACGCCACGAAGTGGTGCACAACAAGTTCGTGGTGGAAGACCTGCGTGAGCGGGGCGCCATCTTTGTCGATGAACTTGATCAGGTCCCTGATGGTTTCATCGTCATCTTCAGCGCCCATGGCGTATCCCAGGCCGTGCGGATGGAAGGGGAAAGGCGTGGCCTCAAGGTATTCGACGCGACCTGCCCCTTGGTTACCAAGGTTCATCTGGAGGTGGCCAAGTACAGCCGGGAAGGGCGCGAGTGCATTCTCATCGGGCACGCCGGCCATCCCGAGGTCGAAGGCACCATGGGGCAGTACGACACCGCCAATGGTGGCTCGATCTACCTGGTCGAAGATGAAAACGACGTGGCCGAGCTCCAGGTTCGCAACCCGGATGCTTTGGCGTTCGTCACCCAGACGACCCTGTCGATGGATGACACCAGCCGTGTCATCGACGCGCTGCGCACACGCTTTCCCAGCATCGGCGGCCCGCGCAAGGACGATATCTGTTACGCCACGCAGAACCGCCAGGACGCGGTCAAGCAGCTGGCCGCCGAAAGCGATGTGGTCCTGGTGGTCGGCAGCCCCAATAGCTCCAATTCCAACCGTCTTCGTGAACTGGCCGAGCGCATGGACACGCCGGCCTATCTGATCGACGGGGCAGAAGATCTCAAGCAGGAGTGGTTTGCGAACGTCGAGCGAATCGGCATCACCGCCGGCGCATCAGCGCCTGAGGTGCTGGTGCGCGGCGTGATCGATCAACTCAGGTTATGGGGTGCGACAGGGTTGGATGAGTTGGACGGCCGGCCCGAGAACGTGACGTTCTCGATGCCGAAGGAGTTGCGGTTGAAGGCGGTGTGAGATGACCTTAAGCAAGAAGCCCGGCGAGATGCCGGGCTTCTTGTTTTTGTGACTTAGCGCTTCCAGCATTCGGCAAGGGTCACTCCAGCCCCCTGTCCCTTTGCACCAGTATTGGAAAGCGTCAGGGTGCCGCATTTGTCAGCCGCCATGCTTCCTGTTGGAACGGCCTGCAATACATACGCGGTGGCGGATGGGCTGCCTTCGGCGAACCCGACATCGTATGTCTTGGTCCCGCCATCCTTGGGCGCCTGGTTGAACGGCAATGAAATTGCGTTTCCTGCGCTGTTCTTGTCATAGCGCCCGCTGCCGGTGTAGCTGCGCTCCATGAAATGCGCTAGTTCCATCAGGGCCGTCTCGGCGTCCGCGCGTTTGGCGCTGCGGACGTACTCTTGGTAACTCGGGTAGGCGATGGCAGCGAGGATCCCAATGATCGCGACTACAATCATCAGCTCGATCAAGGTAAAGCCCCGGCTTGATAGCCTTTCAGCTACGAATCGTTTCACAAGTTATCCCTCACTTCATTCCAAGACAGGCGGTTTGAGTCGTTGTTGTTTCCCATGACTTCTATACAAACCGGGGTGACGCCGTTAGAACCAGTGGCGGATGCCGAACTGGCATAGCAAAGAAAACGCCTGCCGGTGCTTTGATCATTTAGACCGATTGTTCCTTTTACTGCGCCCTCGTCAGGGTCAGCCACTCCGCTAGCCGGGACTTTTGTTCCATCTCCAAGCTCAATGTAATCCTTCTCATCGATATTCCCGTCACCGTTGTAGTCGAAGTAGGAATAGGCGAGCCGGCTTCCCGTCGCAAGGTCGAGACTCATGATCCAACTTGTCCCGCCGGCGTCGCATGGATTCGCCGATGGGATCAGGGTGCTGAAGGTAACCCGGTTGCCGCCCAGCTGAGCCTGCGAAATAACCCGCTCGCCCTTAGCTCCGGTTCCGCCTTCAGTGGTTTTCCAAAGCAGGTCCAGGTACCAGCCATCGTTGGTGTCGGTCATGGTGTTCTCGCTGACCGCTCGGCCATTGAGCTCCGTGCCGGTTACTTCTCGGAGAATTTCCTGCTCCAGCAAGGTGCTGCGACCGTCGATCTGCTCGCCGTTATCGATGATGCCGTAGAACGACTGTACTTGCGGGTTGGCCGGGACCTCGTTGTCTGTGGTTTGGTAGAAGCTACCGGTGCCAAACACGAGCATAACCTGGCGATCCTTGGTGTAGGCAGCATCTAGCGGCGCGGTAATCGGTTGCGCATTGCCGCTGGAGTCCTTGGCGAGGAACAGCGGGGTGATGTTGCTGCCTGACTTCAGATCGCTCGGTGCGTCCCAGCCGCCGGGTGTCGCGGCGTTGATGTCCAGGCGCCATACCTTGCCCAGCGTATCGGCTACATAGATGCGATCAGCCACGCGATCGTTATCCAGATCGACCGCCAGAGGCGCACCCAGGTCGCCGCTCTCGGGTAAATCGAAGCGTTTAATCACGCTGCCATCCGAGGCGTCTAGTACCCAGACATAACCAGCGGGGGTGTCAGTTGGGCGATCATAGCCGCTGGTTACGATAACGCCGAACTTACCGTTGTAGAGAGGAACCAGGCTGGGTCGGCCGAGGCTGTAGCCCATTTCCGCGTGGGTGAATTCCCAGAGGACGTTGCTAGCGGACATGTTGTTTGCGTTCGAAATATCCAACGCGAAGATGCTACGGCCGCCCGCGCCGGACGAGCCGACTACAAGAGTCTTCCACTGGCCGCTGACGAGCGCGTCACCGATACGGGGCGTACCGTCCACATAGTAACGGTGCGCATACGTCGGGTCCGTCAGTTCGTAAAGTTCATCAATCAGGTCATTCGGAATATAGGCGAACAGTTCTTTACCGCCCGTGGTGCCGACGCTCGCGTCGAAGCCATGCAGCATGCCGTCGTTAGCCCCCACCACGACCAATGGGGGGCGGTTCTGATAGGAGCTTTGCGAGCGGAAAGTGGTGTAAGCACTCTTGACCGTGCTGGTGAATCCGGCGCTTTCGGGCAACTGCGAATAACCGAAGTTCGGTTTGTAGATGTATTGCGGATCAGAGTTGGCGATGTCGCCCAGACGGCTGTCGCGCTGTCGGAACGGGTTGTTGGGCGCAGCATCGGTGCGCTCCTGGCTGCGGTCACCCCGAATAAAGGCGAGTCGCTCCTGACCACGTTGTTCAGTCACCAAGGTTCCGCTGGCGGTGGCGCGAAGAGCGTCCTGTTGTGCAGTATCAAGCTGGCCCCAGACAAAGGTTCTGCCAGTGGTCGATACCCGAGCGCCTGTCGTGGCGTCAGCAGTAGGCGGTGTGGATGTCAGAATGACGCGATCCGACGTTTGGGCGTTGGTCAGGGCATCGAGCTTCTGTGCAGCCTTCCAGGTAGGGGTTTCGCTCACGGTGCCGTTGCTCGATACGGCTTTGGCCAGCAGATCACCGCTCCACTTGGAGCTGTCGAGCATCGATTGGAAAACGACGGTATCGGTTTCGAGTTTGGTCGAGTTGGTGGAGAGCGCCGCAGTAGTGCTGCTCACCTCCTTGGCGATGTTGGCGAAGGCTGTTTTCAGACTCTCAACCATCTTCGTGGCATCGCTGGCAACATAGAAATTACGAGGCCGAAGCTCTCCGTTTTCGGTTTGATCGCCGTCGGTCCACCAGCTGGGTTGGATCACTGAGGAGGGGGCGTAAGGGTCACCATAGTCCTCAACGTCTTTATCGGTTGGAAACTTAATCCCGCCGTATTTTGCTGCAAGCCAATATTGGTTCTTGGCGCGGCCTTTCAGTACGCCGTTCTCACGTACATCTACCCAGTGAGTGGAGAGCAGCTGCTTTCCGCTGACATCGGCCCGAAGGTCAACTGTGTTGGCGTGATAGGCCATCCCAGCGATATAGGCGGAGTTATTACTGCAGCAATCGCCGAATCGGTCAGCGGTCTTCGCTTTTGTATCAACGCCCTCTAGAGTACCAACTACCGTTGTGGCAGTTGCGACGTTGAAGTTAGTAGCGTCAGCAGCGATTTCGGTTGGTACCGCCGGCTCGAGATTGGTTACTGTTGCTCCAGGCAGGTTGCGGTCGGCGTGAGTATTGGTATCGCCAATTCCTAAAATTACATTCTTCTGGCATGCGTACTGGATAGGGTCGTCCCAAGAAGTTATAACCGGGAACCCATCAAGCCATTTGTCTTTCGTTATGTCGTCCGGCGAGGGATTGTGATCTGGGGTCGGTGTGCTGTAAGCGCTAACATTGCCCACGTTCCGGAAATAACGGAACGCTGCATAATAAAGCTCGCTAACTGGATCATTGCTCTTGTGTTGGTTGTTCGTCAACTGCCCGAACTTGTTCAAGTAATTGATAACACCGCTATTACTGACAGTTCGACCAAATGCTGCTTGAGTCGCTGCGGCATCGGCAGGGTTCGGGTTAGTTGCCAGAATGCCCGTTGTCTTGCTCCATTCTGTACGAGCGTTCTCGGTCTGGCCGGCCACACCGCGTTCTCTTTTAAGTGGGCCGATATACTTTTGACCCGCGCGCAATACACCGCCGTCGCGTAGCTGTTTTTCGTCGTTCAGGTAACCGAAAACACTGTAGCGCATGTTTTCGTTATATTGCTGTAACAGGCCTTCAGGCTTGTAATTTGTATCGCTGTATTTTTTACAGTTTGATTCAATATTTCCGGCGACGCAGACCTTCACTCTGATCTTTATGCGGTACACGCTTTTTACTTGATTGCCTACATTAAAAGCGGTCTTAAGCTTTCCGTTCTCCCATTGGGCGGTATTGTTGGGGTCGTAATAGGCCCATTCATTGGTGTTTGTGCCGGTGGCACCTAATCCACCAATCTTGTCGTTCCAGTTGGAGAAAAGCATTTCTATTCCTCGGCCGCTCAGCCGGATATAGAAATTTGCCCAATCGCTCTTTATAGGGGTCGCTCCAGCAAACTCTGTCGCTGGCAATATTCCTGTATCGATTGCTGGCGATACTCCGGCAGCCGTTTTAAAACGGTCGCCAGCAGTGCTTTGCCCCGTATGGCGAGCCTTTTCAAGTACGGTAACGCCGATGGTGTCACGATAGCGATAGCCTCCAGTAAGGGCGCTCCGGAAGGGATCGATGGTCGGTGTGCCTGCCCAGTTGAGGAAATTGCCACTCCATTGTTTGGCAGCGCTGCACTTTCTCGCGGTAGCGTTGCCATTTGGTTCGAACCATTCGTTGGTGCCGTCATAGATATAGCACTTGCCGGCATCGAAATAGCCGAGGTACGTATTGGCTGAACTGTAGCTACCGGTATTCGCAATAGAGAGCAAAGTGGGCCACTCCACCGACGGAACCAGAGCAAGGTTCCCCGGTACGTTGCTGGCGCCTAAAAGCAATGGTGTTTGCGATACATCTGCGGCGGCCTGGCTGGCGCCTAGCGTCCAGCACAGTGCCGTCCCGGCCAGAAGCAACGGGCGCCACGTAGCGGCAAGGCCGTTCCAGGGCATGCGGCGATGATTGAGCGGCATCATGTCACTCCTCTACGAAATACAGGGAACGAAGGGTTACCTTCGAGTCCGGGCTGGCGCCGGTGCCGGTTGCTTCGATGCGCACCAGAACGAAGTCGAGAATCAGCAACTCGCCGGCAGCAAGCGAGTCGCCGCCAGCTGTCATGGGGTTGACCATGTTCTGCATATCGAGCTGTCCGGGATGGGGCAGGCGGGTAATGGTGTAAGTTGGGGCTTGGTATACATTTGCGTTAAAGCCAGAGAAGGTCACGACAGTCGGCGACTCATCATTGACGGGATAGAGCGCATCGTTGATTAAATCCGAATAGTTCGTCTTTACCTCTTGTTCGGCGAAGCGTAGGGCGGCCTCGGCAGCCTGAAATGCGAGTGCATGATCACGCATATTCCCCGCCATTCGTTCTTGAAGGTTGGTATCGCGCATGGCTGCGGCCCCGAGAATGGTGAGTAGCAGTAGCATGATCAAGGCGACGAGAAGTACGGCTCCTTCCTGTTTGGGGGGGGCGAAAGTTCCTTTTTTCATGGCAGGCGATTCCGTATGGCGACGGTGGCTGTGTAGACCTGAGCGACGCGGTTGTTTTTGATAGTGACGGTGCCGTCGTCTTCGTAGAGGGCATATTCATCGTCTCTGTCGATGCCGACGATGGCTGGAAAGTCAAACTTCTGCGGTTCTCCCAGCACATTGATTTCCGGGCTGATCGCGATCACGGATATCCGCGCCGAAACTACCTTGTCCCAGTCGCCTGTACCCGAGGAGACAAGATTGTTAGTCCCAGCTTTTACATACACATCCGCCAGCCGGTCACCATCCTTATCCAGGCCATAGGTGACTTGCATCTCGATAATACCTTCAACCAGCTCCTCGATAGCGGGGCTCGGACTGAGCACTTGGCGATAGAGCGAGGGTAGGCGGCCGTTATTTTCGCGAATAAAGTAAGTATGGCTTCGTAAGATATACGCAGTAAATTTGTTGTTATAGGCTTGGCTCATGCCAGTCTTTGTATTGCCAGGCGTTTCGTTGCCCCCATTTGTCTGAAACGTGCTTGCGTTTTGATTATTCGTGTTTTGGAAGATATCGCATCCTGTGGAGTTCGCGATCAGAACAATCTGGCCGCTGTAAGCACCTGTTTCACCTTTGACATTCAGATTGCCAGCTCCTACGGCATTTGTGCCGTTCGGTTCAAACTCCATGCCGTTGCCAGCGTATTTCACAATGAACGAGTCGGTGTCGGGGCGTGTTGTATCAGTGTTGCCAAAAAATATCGGCTTACTGTTATCCCAGCCTTGAATTGCAGGTGTTGTGCTGTAGGCGTTCTTTTCGTCTGTTGTGAAACCGTTTTTGCTTGCTGACAAATCCAGCTGGTTGAAGGGCTCACTTAAGCATTCACCTTTATAACCCGCCTGGCGCACATCAAACGCGATGAAGTCGGTCGCAAATCGGCCCGCTTCCTGAGCACGGGCAACCGCCGTATTGGTGCGATACATATCCTTGCTGGACAGAAATACCTGCAGAACACCGCCAAGTAAGATCAGGCTGATCAACATGGCGACCATCAGCTCGACGAGCGAAAGGCCCGCCTGCCGGTAAAAAGAGACTGGTTTCATAGCTGCGTCCGGTAGACAAAGGTTTCGCGATCGTCGTCATCGGCTTCGTCGATGCGCCCTCGGTTGTCATTCCACTCGATGGAGACCGTGAACACTCGATCGTTACGGACGACGCTGCCTTGCGCGTCTGCCGAGAGCAGGCACGAGAGCGAGTTCAGCCATTCGGCCACGTCTCTCTTGGCAAGTGTGCCGCTGGGAGCGATATCCGGATCACAGGTCTGGTTCTGAAGCGCGATGTCATAGACGCCATTGAGCGCTTCGGTGCGATTGGCGCGCATGCGGTCGATGATGTCGTAGGCGAGTATCGTGGCTTGGGAGCGGTAGTAAGCGCTCTGGTTGCTTTTCAATGCTGTCATCTGCATTCCGGCCAGGCCTAACAGGCCGACGGAGAGGATCAGCATGGCGACGAGCACTTCGATGAGCGTCGCGCCGCGCTGACGGGAAGATGGAACTAGGGGTCGTCTCATGGGCACGTTCCTTTTGTGCTCGTCACTCGTCCCGTTGCGGTCAGTGCAATGGTGTATTGGGGTTTGCCTGAGCAGTTGGGGAACTTCACGGTAAAGTCTGTCGCGGTTGTCTTGGTCAGCAGGCCGCTCGGGCGATAGGAGAGTGTTTCAGCCGGCCCGGTGACCGTATTCTGGTTGCCGACCGCCTCCCATACCCGGATAACGGCGCCTCCATTCACTTTCACCAGCCATCCGTTTCCCCAATCGGCTGCATCTGCACAGACATCTCCGTTGCGGCGGCAGATATCCACCCTCACGCCACGCTTGACTGCCTCGGAACGGGCGAACTGCAATGCAGTGGTCAGGTCGTTGGCGATGGTCTGGGTCCGGTTGTTCTGTATGGTGTCTCGAAAAGAGGGGGCCGCGATTGCCAGCAGGATCGCGAGGATCGCCAGCGTGACCATCAGCTCGATCAGCGTGAAAGCTCGGGAGTGATGCATGGTTTTTCTCAGTTTCAGGGTCATCGAATCATCCCGTTATGCCGTTCGGCTTCCTACATGACCCGGACGTCCGGTCGGTTTCCGAGGCTGTGCGGCATGTTAGGTGCAAAGGTCGTCAGCCTTGGGTGCGTCAAGTCTCGCGCGTCCCGTGATGTTGATCACAATCTTCCTTAGCGGCGTTTCGTGCCGGCACAGGATGAAGGTGCCGTTGAGGCTGTGCGTCGTGCCATCGGGCTTGAACGTCATGTGCCGTTGCTGACGGAAGTTTCTCCACTTCCAGCTATGGCTCGGCGTCACTGCGGTGGTGCGTAGCGTCACGTCGGTCTCGTCGATCATGCCGTTGGCGTCCAGGTCGTCGAATATCAGAACCTGGCCGCTCCACATCGCTTGGTCATTGCAGCTGGCCGCCCCCGCGCAAAGGCTGACCGGTCGCCTGGTGGTTATCGCCCTGCTTCTTGCAAAGTTGAGGTCAGCCAGAAGCTGATTGACCAGCGTGCGCTGGCGAACCGACTCGAGCGACGAATTGAATGTCGGGATGGCTATCGCCAAGACAACAGCCAGTACCGTCAGCGTGACGAGCAGCTCGACAAGTGTGAAGCCTTGATCCTGATCCTGATTCGGCATGGTGCGGTTCCTTGCACGTATGATTGCGCCTTCCTGGCGGTATCGCTTTGCTTCGCCAACGAATGGCGAAGCGGGCTTTTTAGACCAGCGCGGCGGCTAGTCCAAGGACAAAAGGCTGGAATTGTGAACCTGACAGCTGGAGGCTGAGTGAAGCTACAGACGATCGTGGTAGGCGGTGGTGTCATCGGAATGCTGTCGGCTTATGGCCTGGCTGCTGCGGGCAGGGCTGTGGCGCTGCTCGATGCCGCCAGAACAGGCACTGAAGCCTCCTGGGCTGGCGGCGGTATTGTTTCGCCCCTGTACCCCTGGCGTTACAGCCCAGCGATAACGGCCTTGGCGCATTGGTCGCAGGATTTTTATCCGCAGCTCGGTGAGACACTGATGCAACAAAGCGGAATCGATCCGGAGGTACACGAGACGGGCCTGTATTGGCTGGATCTGGAGGATGAAGACGAGGCGCTGGCCTGGGCTGAACGCGAAAGGCGTCCGCTGCGCCGAATCGGTCTGGACGAAGTTCACGTCGCTGTTCCGTCACTTGGCAAGGGCTTTTCCAGGGCAGTGTTCATGTCGGGAGTTGCCAACGTCCGCAATCCACGCCTCCTACAGGCGCTGCGTGCTGCGCTGGTGAAACTGCCCAACGTAGAGCTCATCGAGCACTGCCCGGTTACCGGGTTCGTTCGTGAGGGTGAGCGCGTCGTGGGCGTCACGACCGAGAAGGGTGATATCCGCGCAGACCAGGTCGTGGTTGCAGCAGGCGCCTGGAGCGGCAAGTTGCTTACGACGCTGGGGCTCGAGCTTCCAGTCAAGCCCATGAAGGGCCAAATGATCCTGTTCAAGTGCGCCGAAGATTTCCTGCCGAGCATGGTGCTGGCCAAGCGGCGTTATGCGATTCCACGGCGCGACGGCCATATCCTGGTCGGCAGTACGCTGGAGGATGTCGGTTTCGACAAGACGCCGACTCACGATGCGCTGGAAAGCCTCCGGGCGACTGCCATTGATCTGCTTCCTGGCCTGGCTGATGCCAAGGTAGTCAAGCACTGGGCTGGGCTGCGTCCTGCCTCGCCGGAGGGCATTCCGTTTATCGGGCCGGTGCCGGGGCACGACGGCTTGTGGCTCAACTGTGGGCACTTCAGGAACGGCCTGGTGCTTGCGCCCGCGTCGTGTCAGCTGCTCGCCGACCTGATGACGGGACGTGCGCCGTGCGTCGACCCCGAGCATTATGCTCCCGCTGGGCGGCTCTGACAGGGTTTGGTTGCCGAGCTGGATTCAGCTGATGCAAGGATCGCCTGAATAGGGAATGCACTTGGTCTCTGCCGGCGATGCGGCTGAGGCAGGGCCAGCTCGGTGCGAAGTGCTTGCTCGCCCTTCTGATATCGTCGGTCCTTGCCAAGGGCGTGCATGCTGATAGAAACCAGCGATCCCCCTCGAGGCAATGAGCTTCTGGCAGGTATTCGTCGCGCGGATGGCCTCTTGCCCTACGTCTCTGGCGGTTTTGCTGTTAAATTGCGCGGCTGTTTGATGCTGGGTGTGACAGCGTCGGTTTCATCGCTCGTGAGGTTTGCGTGGCCAAGAAAACCACTTCCTTTTCCGGCCTTGGTGGGCTGGTGTTTTCCACCGATGCGGGGCGGCACTGCCCAGATTGCAGCCAGCCCCTTGATGCCTGTGTCTGCAAGCAGTCGATCATCCCGGAGGGCGACGGCATTGCCAGGGTTCGCCGGGAAAGCAAAGGGCGGGGCGGCAAGACGGTGACGACCATCGCTGGCGTCCCGCTCCCTGAAGCCGAGCTCAAGGAACTGGCCAGCGCGCTCAAGCGTCGTTGCGGCACCGGTGGCGCGCTCAAGGAGGGTGTCATCGAAATTCAGGGTGATCATGTTCAACTGCTTATCGATGAACTGGTCAAACGCGGATTCAAGGCCAAGAAATCCGGCGGTTGACCGCATTTCAGCTCATCAAACGTGTGCGCCTGTTTCCCGGCGCGCCGGCTGTCCGACCCGGAGAGCCTCTGTCGCGGACTACGCTTGGCAGAACCATCCATCTTTCAGGAGGCTTAGATGCCTGTACGACGCACACGTAAAGACGACGGCAGCCAGTGGACCGCAGCGGATAGCCGCAGCGTCTATGGAATTCGTCACTGGGGTGCCGGCTATTTTTCGATCAATGACGATGGTCAGGTCGAAGTGCGCCCTCAGGGCCCCAATGGCGAGTCCGTCGAATTTACCGGGTTGATCGAGCAGTTGCGCGAGGCGGGGCTGACGTTGCCGCTGCTGGTGCGCTTTCCAGGCATTCTGCAGGACCGTGTACGTCGTCTGACGGGCGCCTTCGATGCCAACATCGAGCGCCTCGACTATCAGAGCAAGTACACCGCGCTGTACCCGATCAAGGTCAACCAGCAGGAGGCGGTGATCGAGAACATCATCGCCACGCAGAACGTCTCCATCGGCCTGGAAGCGGGCTCCAAGCCGGAGCTGATGGCGGTGCTGGCGCTGGCGCCCAAGGGCGGTACCATCGTCTGCAACGGCTACAAGGACCGTGAATTTATCCGCCTTGCGTTGATGGGGCAGAAGCTTGGCCACAACGTCTTCATCGTGATCGAGAAGATGTCGGAAGTCGGGATGGTCATCGAAGAGGCCGCAGAGCTGAAGCTCGTTCCCCAAGTCGGCTTGCGTGTGCGCCTGTCTTCGCTGGCGTCGAGCAAGTGGGCGGACACCGGCGGGGAAAAGTCCAAGTTCGGCCTGTCCGCTGCCCAGCTGCTGACCGTGATCGACCGCTTCCGTGCGGCGGGTGTCGATCAGGGCGTGCGCCTGCTGCACTTTCACATGGGGTCGCAGATCGCCAACCTTGCTGATTACCGCGACGGTTTTCGCGAAGCCATCCGTTATTACGCCGAGCTGCGCGCGCTTGGGTTGCCGGTTGACCATATCGACGTCGGCGGTGGCCTCGGCGTTGACTACGACGGCACCCACTCGCGCAACGCCAGCTCGATCAACTACGACATCGACGAATATGCCGGGACCGTGGTTGGCATGCTCAAGGAGTTCTGCGACCGGCAAGAGTTGCCGCACCCGCACATCTTCTCCGAAAGCGGCCGGGCGATGACAGCGCACCATGCGGTGCTGGTGATGCAGGTGACTGACTTCGAGCGGCACAACGACGAGGCGCCGACCATCGAGAACTACGACGAGCTGCCGGAAATCGTCCAGGCACTGGCCGACCTGCTCGGCCCGTCCGATCCTGAAATGGTCACCGAGACCTACTGGCGCGCCACGCACTACATGAGCGAGGCCGCAGCGCAGTACGCCTCGGGCAAGCTGAGTCTGGCGCAGAAGGCGCTGGCCGAGCAGAGCTACTTCGCCATTTGCCGTCGCCTCTACAACCAGCTCAAGGCCCGTCAGCGATCGCATCGCGCGGTCCTCGACGAGCTCAACGACAAGCTCGCCGACAAATACATCTGCAATTTCTCGGTGTTCCAAAGCCTTCCGGACACCTGGGCGATCGACCAGATTCTGCCGATCGTGCCGTTGCAGCGCCTGACCGAGGAGCCGGTGCGCCGCGCCGTGCTGCAGGACCTGACCTGCGACTCGGACGGCAAGATCAAGCACTACGTCGACGAGCAGAGCATCGAGAACAGCATGCCGGTGCACGAGATCCAGGCGGGCGAGGAATACTTTCTCGGCGTCTTCCTGGTGGGCGCCTACCAGGAGATTCTCGGCGACATGCACAACCTGTTCGGCGATACCGACTCGGTAAACGTTTATCAGCGCGAGGACGGCAGCTTCTATCACGCCGGCATCGAGACGCACGACACCATCGAGGACATGCTGCGCTACGTGCACCTTTCGCCCGAGGAACTGATGACCTACTACCGTGACAAGGTGTCGAGTGCGCGCCTGAGCGCCAAGGAACGCACCCAGTACATCGATGCGTTGCGCCTGGGGCTGACGCGCTCGTCTTATCTGACGCCTTGACTGGTCAGGTCGCCGGCAGAGAGGGCGCTCAGATGTCATTTGCCGGGTTGAGACGCCGTAGGGTGGATGTCGCTTACATCCACCGTGAATTCGTAAGGTGCATCGACAAGGCGTGATCCACCTTACGGGGTCGCGTCGAGGTCAGGTCGATCAGGGCAGTAGGGTGGATGTCGCCTTTTACATCCACCGTGGCTCCGCTCGGTGGATCGATGAAGCGCGATCCACCCTACGGACTGCAGGGCGCGCCTCCCACCAGAGCGCGCGGTGTGGTTTTTCTGCTTGTGTGGGAGGGCCGCCCCGGCGCGAAGCTTTTCGCTTCAAACCTTCCTGACGAACTCCGATTTCAGCTTCATCGCACCGATGCCGTCTATCTTGCAGTCGATATCGTGGTCGCCGTCGACCAGGCGGATGTTCTTGACCTTGGTACCGACCTTGACCACCAGCGATGAGCCCTTGACCTTGAGGTCCTTGATCACCGTGATGGTATCGCCGTCCTGAAGGGTATTGCCTACCGAATCCTTGATCAGCTTTTCATCATCACCGGACGATTCGGCCGCATTGGCAGACCACTCATGCGCGCATGCCGGGCAGACCAGCATCTGGCCGTCCTCATAAGTGTATTCGGAGTTGCATTGGGGGCAGGGTGGCAGAGCGCTCACGGGATATCCTCGGCAAGGTGCGAAAAGCCGCAGATTGTATAGGGTTTTGCTGCCGCATGAGCGTTGCGTTGCCGGGCGGATAAACCAGGCCGAGCCATATGGACATAGCGTACCGGCAGCGCCGCGTGGCGTTGGCGGAGTCGCTTGGCCAGCCGGGCTCAGTAATCATCCTTGATGGCGCGGTAGCGTTCTTCCAGCTCACGGCGGATCTGCCGGCGCTGCTGGGCTTGGGCGAATCGGCGTTTCTGATCGGGGGTTTGCGGTTGCAGCGCAGGGATGCTGGCTGGACGGCCATCTTCACCAACGGCAACCATGGTGAAAAAACAGCTATTGGTGTGGCGAACGGTCTTTTGGCGAATGTCTTCGGTGATGACCTTGATGCCGATCTCCATCGAAGTGTTGCCCACGTAGTTGACCGAGGCGAGAAAGGTCACCAGTTCGCCCACGTGCACGGGCTGCCGAAAATTGACCTGATCCACCGACAGGGTCACCACGTATTGACCGGCATAACGGCTGGCGCAGGCGTAGGCCACTTCGTCCAGATATTTGAGCAGCGTGCCGCCATGTACATTGCCGGAAAAATTGGCCTTGTCCGGGGTCATCAATACGGTCATGGTCAGTTCGGCATGTCCAACTAGCATGTGCGCGGCTCGTGCTGGCAAAAAGGGCCGCTACTTTAGTCGAATACAAGGCGGATGTGTGTGCAGTTGTTACCTCGGCTTCAGTTTTTTTGGACGGGTCAATGTGGCAATAGCGCACAGGTTGGTTGATACCTCCCGACCGGGTGCCATAGCCGCGCACTGCATCGCTTTGCCTGCGGACCGCGCCGAGAGAGACCTGACCTGGCTGCGCCGATACGGTTTATTGACTTGGGCCAGTATCGGAAATCCTGACCTCTCTATAGTCCGGGCGTTATTCGTCGTCAGATCGATCGTCGGGACTGCCCATGCGTCTACTTGCCGTTTTCCTGCTCAGTGGTCTTGCCTCGCTGGCCCATGCCGAAGAGCAGGCCATGGATCGTTTCAACTACCTCATGGGTGATCCCGTGCGGCGCGAGCAAGCCTTTTCGGCCGGGCGGGAGCGTGCGCTGTTCTGTGGCTATTGCCATGGCGAGAACGGCAACAGCAAGCGGCCGCATATCCCCAACCTGGCCGCGCAGAATCCTATTTACCTGTTTCACTCGTTTGAAAAGTTCGCCAACGGCGAGCGCATCGACTATGTGATGTCGAACCTGGCCAAGAGCCTGACGCTGGAAGATCGGGTCAACATCGCTGTGTATTTCAGCCAGCAAAAGGTCGTGCCGTCCGGAAAAGTGGCTGATGCTGCGCTGGTCCAGCGGGGCGCGAGCCTCTTCCAGGGCACCTGCATCGGCTGCCACGGGGATCATGCACAAGGCATGGAAACCATGCCGCGTCTCGCCGGCCAACCGGATGAGTACATTCGCAAGGCCTTGACCCGCTTTCGCAACAACGACCCGAGTCGTGCCGGTTCGGTCATGATCGGTGTTGCCGGCAGGTTGTCGGAAGCGGAGATCGAGGCCCTGGTCGCCTATCTGAGCCAGCTCACCTTGACGGCGCAGCAGGAAAAGCGCGCCAGTGCCCAACTGATTGGCGCGGCGATTCGCGAGCCATGAACCTGACCTCGATCGATCAGGCCCCGGGCTCGCTCAGAACCCTGCGAGACAGGGCCATCCGCTGTCCGGCATGGAGCAGGATGTACCCTCCCGCCCCGACCAGGATGCCGACGATAGGTGCAACCCACGGCGAAAAGTAGGCGCAGGCCGCCCCAACAACATAGGCCGCCAGGCCCATGCCATTGAAGCGAGGCAGCTTCGCGTTGGCGAGCTTCGGATACCTGCCACGGTGCACGACGAAGTAATCCGCCATGATCACTCCTCCAATGGGCGGGATGATCGAGCCCAGCAGGACCAGAAACGGGATCAGCAGTTCATACATGCCGCCTAGCGCCAGCAGCGTGCCGATAAAGGCGCCGGCCAGTGTGACCAGCCGGCGACGCTCGGTGCGCAGAAGATTGCAGCCGGCGGCGGCGAAGTTGTAGATGGTGTTGTCCTGGGTGGTCCAGAGGTTGAGAAACAGCATCACCACGGCGGCCATGGACAAGCCTTGCAGTACCAGCACTTCGACGATATCCGGCTGCTGATAAACGATAGCGCCGTAGGCGCCGGCAACGATCATCAGTCCGTTTCCGATGAAAAACCCGATCAGGCTGGCAAACATCGCGACCTTGGGGATCTTGGCGAAGCGCGTCCAGTTGGTGGCCTGGGTGGCGCCGCTGACGAAGGTACCGAACACCATGGTGATTGCCATTCCCAGGCTCATCCCTTCGCTGGGCTGTACGGCGAGCAACGGCTGAAGCCCGCCGATATCGCGGGTAGCAATCCATAGCGACACCACCAGCAGCACCAGCATCGCCGGTACGGCCACGCGCGACAGCAAGTCCAGCCCCTTGTAGCCTACGAAAGCAGTCAGGCAGAAACCGAAACCAAACAGCACCATCAGTGGCATGGTCAGGCTTTGTGGCAACTCCAGCAATTTGACCAGCACGATGGCGATGGTCGCCGTGCCCCACGCATACCAGCCGATCTGGGTGAAGCCGAGCAGAAAATCCGACAGCTTGCTGCCGAGCTCACCAAAGCAGAAACGTCCCATCAGCACCGAGTTGAGCCCACTGCGGCAGGCAATCACACCGAGCACGCCGGCGTAGAGCCCCAGCAAGAGGTTGCCGATGACGGCCGCCCAGATCATGGTCTTGAAGTCGAAGGCCAGGCCGATCTTGCCGCCAGCAAACATGGTGGCGGTAAAGAAGGTGAAGCCGAACAGCAGGACGGCTGTCGACCACAACCCCTTGCGGGCGTTGGCGGGCACCTCGCTAAGCGGATAGTCACGTTCTTTTTGGCTCATGGCGCAAGCTCCTGCAGATGGTTGTTCCCTTGCCTGTGCAGGGTGTATGCCAGCCATCCGCTGCTTGAAAACGGCCGCGTTGCATAACGGCGCGCACGATCCTGCCCCTGATGAGGGCGCAACGGCCGCGTACCGCACCGGAATCGAACCTGTCGCGCCCGTACGCAGCGGGCGAGGCAGGGCTGAGAAGCAGTTTGAAGCCTGAAGCTGGAAGCTTGAAGTAAAAGCCGAAAGAGCTTGAAGGTGTTTCGGCGCCGGCCCGCACGCTGATCCAGCTTCCAGCTTCTTATCGCCGTCGGTGCCGATGACTTGCTTGAGGCACTACGCGAACGCGGCGCCGATCCCGAGGCAAGCGACCCGCTAGGCAACAGGGTCGAGAGCCTGGGCGTGGAGAAATCCGTACCCGCTGATCAGTAACTCTTGTACGGCAGGAATTTGCCGGACAGCACGACATTGACGCGATCTCCCTTGGGGTCCGGCTGGCGCTGGATGTCCATGGAGAAATCGATGGCGCTCATGATGCCGTCGCCGAATTCTTCGTGGATCAGCTCCTTGATTGTGCTGCCGTAGACATTGACCAGCTCGTACCAGCGGTAGATCAGCGGGTCGGTGGGCACTGACGTCGGCAGCGACCCCTTATAAGGCACGATCTGCAGCCAGGCGATGGCTTCATCCGGCAGCTCGAAGAGCTTGCCAAGGGTTTCCGCCTGCTTCTTGTCGAAGGCCATCTGGCCGAGGCAGCCGGCGGTGGTCCATTCCTTGGACATGCCGATGGATTCAGCTACCTGGGTCCACTTCAGGTTCTTGCGCACCTTGGCGGAGACGATCATCTGGGTCACTTGGCTGCGGCAGGAGATCATTTGCGGGTTCCTCTTCGAATGGCGTGAACGAGCCGCAGAGTGCGGCTGGACGCCTGTTTCGATGCAGAGGATGTGCCAGCGCCGATCAGGCAGGGCGGTGAACGAAGTGAGGGGTACGGCCGGGTTCGGTCAGCGGCCGCTTGGCCGGCCGTGCCGGTGCTATCTGGACGGCTTGAGATTGCGAGCGTAGAGCGCCTTGCCACCGGTGGACGTCGTACCCCGGGCTTCCAGCTCGAAGCGCCTGGGCTGGGATTTGATCAGGTCGCTGAGTTTCTTGAAGCCGTACAGGCGCGGATCGAAGGCCGGGCGGAGTTTGCCAATATTTGCGCCCAGCGCGCCGAGATGCACCCAGTCGTCCTCGTCGTCAGCAATGTCGCTGAGCACCTTGGCGATGAAATCCACCGGGACCTTCTGCGCTTTGACCTGGGCATTCCTGTCGGCAGCCCGGGACTCTTCCTCCTTCTCGGCGGGCGTCGCAACAGCTGGTTTGTCGCCGCTGGTCGGTGGCTCCTGCGAAGCCTTGGGCGCGTCGGCGCGCAGGATCTCGGTGTAGATGAACTTGTCGCAGGCGGAGACGAACGGCGATGGCGTCTTCTGTTCGCCAAAACCGTAGACAGTGAGCCCTTCCTCGCGCAGCCGAGCGGCCAGGCGGGTGAAGTCGCTGTCGCTGGAGACCAGGCAAAAGCCATCGAAGCGCCGGGTATAGAGCAGGTCCATGGCGTCGATGATCAGCGAACTGTCGGTGGCGTTCTTGCCCGATGTGTAGGCGAACTGCTGGATCGGCTGGATCGAATGGTCGAGCAAGACCTTTTTCCAGCTGCCCAGGTTGGGCTTGGTCCAGTCGCCATAGATGCGCTTGACGCTGGCGACACCGTACTTGGCAATCTCTTCGAAAAGCCCCTCGACAATGGCGGCGGGTGCGTTGTCGGCGTCGATCAGAACGGCCAGATGGATCTGTTGACGGGGGTTGCTGGGTTTGGCGGCCATGGCGCGTCCTGGAGAAAAATGTCCGGCCGACCATAACGCCAGCTAGGCCCGTTACGCCATAGCCGGGCCATGTAGCGAGTGCAATCGGCAGGCTCACTTGGTGGGTCGATGGAACCCTCGCCATCGAGGCGGTTCCGACCCTTGGTCCAGGCTGCTCGTAGCCGCGCTGGCTGGTGCCGGCCAGCATAGCGGCTAGAGTAAGTCGTACCCCTACGTCTCCTACGAATAGGCGCCTACATGACCGCAGTCATCGACTTCCTCAACACCATCTTCTGGGGCTACGTGCTTATCTACGGTCTGCTGGCAGTCGGTGTGTTCTTCACCATCCGCCTGGGCTTCCTGCAGTTCCTACACTTCGGTGAAATGGTTCGGGCTATCAGGGGAGCGAGACAGAGCGACTCCTCGGGTATTTCGCCGTTCCAGGCGCTATGCACCAGCCTGGCGTCGCGGGTCGGCACCGGGAATCTGGCCGGAGTGGCGGTTGCGCTGTATCTCGGTGGTGCCGGCGCGATCTTCTGGATGTGGATGGTGGCGCTGGTAGGCATGGCGACGGCTTACGCGGAAAGCTCGCTCGCCCAGCTTTACAAGGTGCGCGACGGGGAGGGCCAGTATCGAGGGGGGCCGGCCTTCTATATCGCCAGAGGCCTGAAGGCGCCCTGGGCTGGTGGCGTGTTTTCCGTTGCGCTGATCATTTCCTTCGGGCTGGTCTTCAATGCCGTGCAGGCCAACTCCATCGCCGATGCCATGCAGGGGGCTTTCGGCATTCCGAAGCTGTGGGTGGGCATAGCCGTCGCGATACTGGCGGGAATGGTGATCTTTGGCGGACTGCGCTCGATTGCACGTTTTGCCGAACTGGTGGTGCCATTGATGGCGGGCCTCTATGTGCTCATGGCCCTGATCGTCCTGCTGATGAACATCTCAGAGGTGCCAGGCGTGCTGATGACCATCGTCCGTAGCGCCTTCGGCCTGGAGGAAGCTGCGGGCGGCGTGGCAGGTTCGGTCACCGCGGCGATGCTCAACGGCATCAAGCGCGGGCTGTTTTCCAACGAGGCAGGTATGGGCTCGGCGCCCAACGTGGCGGCGACCGCCACGCCCGCACCGCACCATCCCTCGTCCCAGGGGCTGGTGCAGGCGATGGGTGTGTTCATCGATACCATCGTCATCTGCACCGCGACGGCCGTGATGATCCTGCTCGCGGGCGTGCTTGAACCAGGTTCCGGCGTGACCGGCACGCAGCTGACCCAGCAGGCGATGGAGACCCACATCGGTGTGGCCGGTACCTACTTCATTGCCATCGCCATCCTGTTCTTCGCCTTTACCTCCATCGTTGCCAACTATTCCTATGCCGAAAACGCACTGATCTTTCTCGGCGCCGGCAACAGGCTCGGGCTGACCTTGCTGCGGCTGGCCGCGCTGGGCATGGTGATCTGGGGTGCCTATGAAGCGGTGACGACGGTGTTCAACGCCGCGGATGCATCGATGGGGCTGATGGCGACAATCAACCTGATCGCGATCCTGTTGCTGTCCGGGACGGTGGTAAAGCTGACCAAGGACTACATGGCGCAGATCAAGGCGGGTGGTGTGCCCACGTTCAGGGCGGCCGACTACCCGGAGCTGAAGGCAAAGATCAACAACAACATCTGGCGCTGATCGAGAGGCTCCCCGGCCATCGGGCCAGGTGTCGCAGGCCGAACATTCGGGGAGGCGACCAGAACCCGGCCTAGAGCGGGATCACACCGAACCCCCGCGCCATCAGCGCTGCCAGCAGAGGAATCAGCAGCAGGGCGAGCAATTCCAGACGGATGACCAGCTTGACCCGACGCGCGCTGGCGGGGCTGATCGAGGGCACCTTTCCGGCTTTCAACGCCGGGCGCCACTTCAGGAAGGTTACGGTGGGGTAGATCGATAGCACCGCGACCGCGACGAACAGGCCGATCTTGGCGTGAAAGAAGCTGTTGTTCAGGTAATAGTCGAGGCCCTTGCCATAGCGCATCGCCCTTGCAGCGCCGGTAATCAGCACCAGCCCGGCCGCGATGCCAAAGGCCAGATCGACACGAAACAGGCTGCGTGCGCGCTTGAAGTTCAGCGGCAGGCGAAACAGCTGATGCTCGAG
The DNA here is from genome assembly GCA_002387205.1 of Stutzerimonas stutzeri. GTDB lineage: Bacteria > Pseudomonadota > Gammaproteobacteria > Pseudomonadales > Pseudomonadaceae > Stutzerimonas > Stutzerimonas stutzeri_N. Next base: position 76,680 of record DGLA01000002.1, read on the forward strand.
CACCAGCAGGGAAAACAGCAGGAAGATCGCCACGAAGTGCAGGTAGGCGGCGACGGCATAGGCCATTTGTTCAGGATCCTCAGGTCAGCGGTTGCTGCGCATGGTTGCTTCGGCGGGCGTGCCGTGGCTCTGGGTGAACCATTGCTGTCGCCGCTGCAGGCGACGGGCGATGCTGCCCAGACAGATGCCCCGCAGCAGCATGAAGGCGAGAAAGGCCAGCCACAATCCATGGTTGCCCATCCCACGCAACAGCCAGCCCAATGGTAGCGACATCAGCACCGCGAGCAGCATGGCGTTTCGCATTTCCCGCGCGCGGGTGGCGCCGATGAACAGACCGTCGAGCAGATAGCTCCAGACCGCGACCAGCGGCAGCGCGGCGAGATAGGGCAAGTACAGGGTCGCGGTGTCGCGCACCGAAGGAATGTCGGTCTGCAAGTTGATGAACAGCTCACCGCCGAACAGGAAAAACAGCCCGAACGCCAGGCTCGCCAGCAATGACCATCCGCCGGATACGGTCAGGATCCGGCGCAGCTCGGTGCGGCTCTGCGCGCCAATAGCGTGGCCGCTGAGCGCCTCGACCGCATGGGCGAGGCCGTCGAGGGCATGCGCGGTCAACATCAGGCCGTTAAGCAGTAGCGCATTGGCCGCCACCGTGGCATCGCCCAGCCGTGTCCCCTGTACCGTGACCAGAAAGAACACCAGCTGTAGCGCCAGTGAACGCAGAAAGATGTCGCGGTTGACCGACATCAGCGGTCGCCAGCTGGCCCAGCGGCTCAATGCCTGGCTGTCCAGCCGGCCGGGATAGCGCAGCAGGGCACTACGGGTCAGTGTCAGGCCTACCAGCACTCCGCTCCAGTCGGCAATCACCGAGGCACGCGCCGCGCCGGCCACGCCCCAGTCCAGGCCGATTACGAACCAAAGGTCCAGCGCTACGTTGGTGAGGTTCGTCGTCAGCAGGATCGCCAGCGGCGCGCGGGCGTTCTGGGTGCCCAGAAACCAGCCGATCAGCGCCAGGCTGGCCAGCGCGGCGGGCAGGCCGAACAGACGCGTGTGGAAGTAGGTCTCGGTGAGGCGGTCCAGTTCTGCCGAGGGCTGCATCAACAGCAGTGCGTAGCCTTTGAGCGGCAGCGCGACCAGGCTCAGTAGCAAGGCGAAGCCGATGGCCAGCAGCAACCCCTGGAGCAGAACCTGGCGTAAGCCACCGCCATCCTGTCGGCCGGCCGCCTGTGCTGCGAAGCCGGTGGTGCCCATGCGCAGAAACCCCATCACCCAGACCAGCAAGGTGTAGAGGCTGCCGCCGACGGCCACCGAAGCCAACTGATGGGCGTGCGGCAGATGGCCGATGACGGCGCTGTCCACCAGCGCCACCAGAGGCACGGAAAGGTTGGAAAGAATCATTGGCGCAGCCAGCGCCCAGACCCGTCTATGGGTGGGGGCGTGCCGCCAGGCGGTCAACAGCCGTGACATGTAGGGCTCCAGAACAGCCGGGCATCATACGCCTCGAGCCACAATCTCGCAGCTTCAAGCCCTCAATGAATCAGCCAGCTCAACAGCCATAGGCCAAGAAACAGATAGATCACACCGGCAATGATCGAGCGCCGAAAGAAGGCGCGGAAGGCTCCTACCAACAGCATCAGGCCGATAGCTAGGGCAATCAGGCTGATGAGCGAACGATCCATGCCGAGGGTTCGCGACAGGCCCTCGAGAAAGTTGGCACCGGCATCGGCGAACAGGCCGAAGAAGCCGCTCAGCGCATCGACGATGTAGCGGATTACCGTGCCGAGCGCCTGGCCCAACCATTCGAAGAAACTTTCCACCCGCATGTTGCACTCCTGCCGTACGATCCGAGGCTGCAAGCGCAGCCGTTCCCCGGGGCATTGGGCTGTTAAACCGTCTGGCAGTTCCCGGTCTGGCGATTGAACCGTCGTCTTTGCGGCGGGTCAGTACGAGGCTGAGCGGAGTTGCCATGCGCGGCGTCATGCAAATGCAATCCGTTCCGAGCAGTCTGTCAGCCAACCCATACCGAGAAAAATGACATGCCCAGCTCCAACCCCACCTGGCCGCGATGGCTTTCCGTGGTCCGCCCGCAGGTCTGGGCGCTGGGTATGCTGGCTGCCGTGTTGCTGTATCTCGGATCCACCGTTCATCTCGATGAGCGAGTGTTCTATTCGCTGCAATCTGCCTGGCATCAGGACAGCCGACAGGCGCGCAGCCTCTTGCTTCCAGGGTATCAGGTGCGTGTCGAAGCGCAGCCGGTGGCGTCCGTGGCCAACAATCTGTCCGGGCTGACCTTCGATGAGCAGCGCAATCACCTCTGGGCGGTGGTGAACAATCCCGAGGAACTGGTCGCGCTGGACGCGGACGGACGCTTCATGGCGCGTTATCCGCTGAAGGGTTTCACTGATGTCGAGGCCGTCACCTACCTCGGTGACGATCTGCTGGCCGTCGCTGAAGAGCGCAGTCAGTCGATCGTGATCCTGCCGGTGCCTACCGCACCGGGCGCGCTGCAACGAGACGAGTTTGCGTCGGTCACTCTCGCGCTGGACGCGCCGGACAATACCGGTTTCGAAGGGCTCGGCTACGATCGCGCCGGCGACAGGCTGTTCGTGGTGAAGGAGCATTCGCCGCGCAAGCTCTACGAAATTCGCGGTCTCAAGGCCAGCCTAAACGGACAGATGAATCTCAGTGTCATCGACCGCGAAGCCTGGATCGAGGACAAGGACATGGCGAGCGACCTCGCTTCGGTGCACTTCGACGGACGCACCGGCCATCTCGTGCTGCTTAGCGACGAAGCGAAGATGATGCTCGAGCTGGATGGCGAAGGGGAACTGGTCAGTTTTCGTTCATTGTGGAGCGGCTTTGCCGGGTTGAAGAGCAGCGTCCCGCAGGCCGAAGGCATGACCTTCGATGCGTTCGGCAATCTGTATCTGGTCAGCGAGCCTAACCTGTTCTACGCCTTCGAACGTGAGTAACTTAGCCGCGACGGATCATCCACACCCCACCGAATATCAGTAGCAGCCCGGCAATCTTGCCGAGGCTGATGGATGACTGGCGAAAGCCTGCCCAGCCAAAGTGGTCCAGCAGCAGCGCCATGCCCAGCTGCCCGGCGAGCACGAGGGCCATAAACAGCAATGCACCGATGCGCGGGCCGGCGAAGGCGGCCGTGGCGATGAAGAACATCCCCAGCAATCCGGCGCACCAGTGGTACCACTGCAGCCCCCGCAGCGCTTGCAAAGCTGGCATGTCCCGCTGGAACAGCACAACACAAACCAGCGCCACGGTGCCCACCGCGAACGACAGCATCGCTGCGCTCATCACACTGCCAAGGTGCTTGGCGACCTGCCCGTTGATGCCAGCCTGGAGGGGCAGAAAAGCTCCGGCGACAAAGGGCAGAACGAGAAGCCACCAGGCTACGACGGGCATGAAGATTTCCTCCGGGAAAAAAGAAGCCCGCCGACGTGGCGGGCCGGGTCGGCCGGCATGCTAGCGCGGCGGATACTGCGAAAGCACCTTGTTCACCGTTTCGCGAAACATCCCGGTGCGCTCTTGCGGGCTGCCGGGATCGTCGCGCAGGACCTGTTCGGCACTGCCGCGCCAGACAAGCTTGCCGTCGGCTGCGTCGTAGAAGTCCAGCTGCAAGGTGCCGACCTGATAGTGAATGGTGCGGGTGTCGGCGATCATCGGGCCGCCCCAGTAGCCGCGCCAGGGCCCACCCCAGGCGCTCATCGACGCGGTGGTGTATTGCTGGCTGCGTTCATCCACAAGGAACCATGCCTGTACCAGCACGTCCGCAGACGTGGCTGATCGGGCCTGGCGCAATCCGCGCAGATCCAGCTGCTCAGAGACGGCGCTGCGGATGCGCTGTTCGGTCAGGTCGCTCTTGATGCGCGGATCGTCCGGCCGGTATTGCAGGGCCGGCTCCTTCCAGCTCCAGGTGCGATAGGCGGAAAAGTCGCGTTGAGGGTCGAAATCCTGTTGCACCTGGGTGCTCTGGCAGGCGGCCAACAGCAACAGCAGGGGAAGCATCAGCAGTGACCGGAACATGGGGGTTCTCCTTGCGAAGGGCGCTGTTCAGCGCGGCGGGTAATCGGCGAGCGCACGGTTCACGGCTTCGCGCGCAGCGTCCTTGCGTTCGGCCTGACCATCGCCGCTGCGGGCTTCGGCGCGATTGCTCCAGACGGTCTGGCCTGAGGCACTGTCGATCATCTCGATGCGGACCGTGACCACCTCTTCCTCATAGTTGCGTACCACCGGGGCGCTGCCGCCGAAGCCATAACCGGAGTTGAACCCCGTGCCGTAGCCGCCATAGCGACCGGCACCGACGCCCACGCGAGGACCGTAGTCATCGTAGACCTGCCGCACGCGGGTCTCCATCTGCGCGCTGGCGCTGAGCATCACGTCCCCCTTGGCGCCGGTTGGTGCAGGTCGCAAGCCGCGTTGGTCCAGCGCGCCGGAGATCATTTGCTGCAGCTCCTCGGCCCCCAGCGAAGCCGTCCCGGCGGGAGGGTTGCGCCAGCTCCAGCTCCTATAGCTGGAAAAATCCTGCGGCGCGGCCGGGTAGGTTGGCGACTGGATTTGCTCGATGGGCGGTGCCGGCGGGATCGGCGCGGAGTCGTTGGTGTACGGGTTGCTGCCCTGGCACGCCGCGAGGCTCAATCCAAGCAGCGAGTACAGCAGGGGCAACGCAGGGCGGATCGACATCGGTACCTCCCGGTCGGCGCTTAGCGGGGCCGACACAACCAGTGCAGGTAACGCCCAAGGCCGGCGAATGTCGGATGGCGGCGGTAGGCCAATTCCATCTCGATCAGGTCGGCGGGCTCGGTGCGGGCCTGGAAATCGGCGGGCATGTAGTCATGGAATACGCGCACGCCACTGGTAGATTCGACCTGCCAGTGCGGTGCGAGTTGCGCCGCCAGTTCACGGGGGTCGAGCGGCTGTTGCGGGGTCAGGCTCTGACGCTCGCCGGCATAAGTCTGGGTGCGCAGCTTCTTGAAATGGCCCTTGAGCAGGTTGCGATAGATCAGCGCATCGCGGTTGTAGAAGGCCAGCGACAGCCAGCCGTCTTCGGCGACCAGGCGGTGCAGGACCGGCAGGATCGCCTGCGGTTCGGCCAGCCATTCCAGCACCGCATGACAAATGACCAGATCGAAACAGCCTTCGACGTGGCTTTCCACGTCCTGCCAGGGTGCCTGAATGAACGTAGCGGTCTGGCCTGCCTCGCCAAACTGCTTGCGAGCACCATCGAGCATCGGCTCGGCGGGTTCAGCCAGTGTCACCTCATGGCCCTGCTGGGCCAGCCAGAGGCTCATGTGGCCGAGGCCTGCGCCTATGTCCAGCACCCGTAACGGGCGCGCTGGCAGCATCTCGGTGAGATCCGCCTGGAGCACGGCGAGACGGATCGCGCCTTTGGCGCCGCCATAGATCTTCTCGGCGAAGCGCGTCGCCAGCTCGTCGAAATGGCGATCGCTCATCGGACGAACCGCCGTTCGTTGTCGGCCAGCTTGGCCAGCAGCGCCTGTTCCATGTCGATGCCCAGCTCGCTGCACAGCAACAACAGGTACATGAGGATATCGCCGACTTCCTGACCGGCATGCTCGAGCTTGTCGGCGGGCAGCTGGCGCGACTCGTCCTCGGTCTGCCACTGGAAAATCTCCACTAGCTCGGCCATTTCCACGCTGGCCGCCATGGCAAGGTTCTTGGGGCTGTGAAAGCGCTGCCAGTCGTTCCTGTCACGGATGGCGTGCAGGCGGCTGGTGATCTGTTCGATATTCATCTGAAGAAGGGGCTGGCTCGTTGAAAGGCGCAAGCTTCCGCCAGCGCGCCCGTGCCCGCAAGGGGAGCGTCAGAAGCGGCGCACCTTCAGCTCACGCTCGATAGCGATGACGCCTGGGCGGTAGTCGTTCTGCTCGATGGCCCGAATCGCCTGCTCCAGCGCCTGCTCGGCGATCTGCGCGTGCTGCTGGCATATCGCATTGACCCTGATCGGCAGGAAATCCAGCAGTTGCGCATCGCCGAAGGTGGCCAGTCGCAAGGCCTCGGGCCACAGCAGGTCGCGTTCGCGCAAGGCGTCGAACACCCCTTCGAGCAGTACATAGGCGGTCGTGATCAGCGCGTCGGGCAGCCGATCGCGATCGAGCAGGGCGAGCATCTGCTCTCGGCCGCAGGTGCGGCTGAACTGTTCGGCCTGCAGCACGCTGACCTTGCCGCTGTGGTCCAGGAGGGCCTGGTGGAAGCCTTCCTCGCGCTCTTGGCTGATACGCAGGGCCGGTCGCGCACTGATCAGGGCGATATGCGCATCGGCGGGAATGTCCAGCGAGCGGGTCAGTTGCGCCGCAGCTTCGCGGTCATCACTGATCACCGAACAGAAATGCCCTGCATCCAGCGCTCGGTCGAGCGCGATTACCGGTGTCCCGCCTGCCTGGATCCTGCGATAGCTCTCGTCATCAGTCGGCAGACAGCTGGCGACGATCAGCGCGTCGCAGCGGCGTGAACGCAGCACCTGAATGACCTGGCGCTCGGTATCGGGCTCGTCGTCGGAGCCTGCAATCAACAGTTGATAGCCGCGCTGCCGGGCACGCTGCTCGAGGAGCTTGGCCAGGCGTGCATAGCTGGGGTTTTCCAGGTCCGGAACGATCAGGCCGAGGGTGCGTGACTGGCCACGGCGCAGGCCGGCCGCCTGCTGGTCGAGCTGGAAACCCTGCTGCTCGGCCACCGCCATGACCCGCTCGACCGTAGCCGGGCTGATCCGACGCTGCGCGGCCTTGCCGTTGAGCACGTAGCTGGCAGTGGTCACCGAGACGTTGGCGAGGCGGGCGATGTCGGTCAGTTTCAACGGCTAATCCTGGCCCAGGGACGGGTGGTATGAACTCGGGCTTCTAGAATTACCCAATATTGAGTAATGTGCCAGCCTTGGGTGAAACGTTTCAGCAACGATTCGGTCATACCGCCAGCCCAGGAGCCGGGCATGTCGGTGCCATAGCCGGCATAACAACAATCGCGAGCCCGCAAGGAGTTCTCCATGCTTGAGTTGAATGCACAGCACATCCACATGCATCAGGTGGCGGCCGACAAGCCTGCCGCGCTGGCTCTGCTGGGCGAGGTGCTGGTTGCCGACGGGCTGGTGGCGCCCGGTTACCTCGACGGCTTGCGCGCCCGTGAGGCGCAGGGGTCGACCTATCTCGGGCAGGGCATTGCGATCCCCCACGGCACCCCGGAAACACGCGATCAGGTATTCACCACCGGCGTGCGGCTGCTGCATTTTCCGGACGGCGTCGATTGGGGCAATGGCCAGCAGGTGTACCTCGCCATCGGCATCGCGGCGCGTTCGGATGAGCACCTGCGGCTACTGCAACTGCTGACCCGAGCGCTGGGCGAGGGCGATCTGAGCGATGCGCTGCAGAAGGCCGAGTCACCCGAGGCGATCATCGACCTGTTGCAGGGCGCGCCCCAGTCGCTGGCGCTGGATGGCGAGCTGGTGGGGCTGAGTGTGGCCGCCGATGATTTCGACGAGCTGGCCTGGCAGGGCGTCAAGCTGCTCAAGCGTGCGCAATGCGTGGCCCCCGGCTTCAATGCCAGCCTGCCGCTTGGCCAGGCGTTGCCGTTGGGCGATGGCCTGTGGTGGCTGAGCAGCGAGCAGTCGGTGCAGAGCCCGGGGCTGGCGTTCGTCACTCCGGCATCGAGCCTCGAACATCTGGGCCAGCCATTGAACGGTCTGTTCGTGCTGGCCAGCCTGGGCGAAGCGCATCAGGCGATGCTCGAGCGGCTGTGCAACCTGCTGATCGAGGGTCGCGGCGCGGAGCTGAGCCAGGCCACCTCCAGCCGTGTGGTGCTCGAAGCCCTGGGCGGCGAGGTGCCGGCAGACTGGCCAAGCGCCCAGGTACCGCTGGCCAATGCCCATGGATTGCATGCACGCCCGGCCAAGGCGCTGACCGAAGTGGCGCAAGCCTTCGATGGCGAGATCCGTGTGCGCCTGGCTGGCAGCGAGAGCGCCGGGGTGTCGGTCAAGAGCTTGAGCAAGTTGCTGGCGATGGGCGCGCATCGTGGTCAGGTGCTGGAGTTCATCGCCGAGCCTTCCATTGCCGACGATGCACTGCCGGCGCTGGTGGGCGCTGTGGAAGAGGGGCTGGGCGAAGAGGTCGAACCCTTGCCGGCAGCTGGGGAGACGGTGCAACCCGTCATCGCGACGCAACCCGATGACTCGGCCATCGAGCAAGCCGCCCTGCGCCCAGGCGATCAGGTAAACGGCATCGCTGCTTCGCCGGGCATCGCCATCGGCCCGGTGCTGGTGCGCAAGCCGCAGGTGATCGACTATCCCAAGCGGGGCGAGTCGCCAGCGATCGAGCTGCAACGCCTGGATGAGGCGCTGAACCGGGTGCACGACGAAATCGGCACGCTGATCGAGGCAAGCCAGGTCACCAGCATCCGCGACATCTTCACCACTCACCAGGCCATGCTCCGGGACCCGGCGCTTCGCGAGGAAGTGCAGCTGCGCCTGCAGAAAGGTTTGAGCGCCGAAGCGGCGTGGATGGAAGAAATCGAAAGCGCAGCGCAGCAGCAGGAAGCGCTGCGCGACAAATTGCTGGCCGAGCGCGCCGCCGACCTGCGTGACGTGGGCCGTCGTGTGCTGGCCTGCCTGACCGGCGTCGAAGCCGAGCAGGCACCGGACGAACCCTACATTCTGGTGATGGATGAAGTGGCGCCTTCGGACGTTGCCACGCTCAACGCCCAGCGCGTCGCCGGCATCCTCACCGCCGGTGGTGGCGCCACGTCGCACAGCGCCATCATCGCCCGGGCATTGGGCATTCCGGCCATCGTCGGTGCAGGTCCAGGTGTGCTCGGGCTGGCTGCAAACATGCTGTTGCTGCTCGATGGGGAGCGCGGCGAACTGCTGGTCGCCCCAACCGATGCACAGTTGGAACAGGCCCGCCGCGAGCGCGCGGCCCGTGAGGAGCGCAAGCGCCTGGCGGACGAGCGACGCATGGAGCCGGCAATTACCCGTGACGGCCATCCGGTGGAGATCGCAGCCAACATCGGCGCGGCCGGCGAAACCCCGGAAGCCGTCGCCATGGGGGCCGAAGGGATCGGCTTGCTCCGCACCGAGCTGGTGTTCATGAACCACTCCCAGGCGCCGGACCAGGCGACCCAGGAAGCCGAATACCGCCGTGTACTGGAAGCCCTCGAAGGCCGGCCCCTGGTGGTGCGCACGCTCGATGTCGGCGGCGACAAGCCGCTGCCGTACTGGCCGATGCCGGCCGAAGAGAACCCCTTCCTCGGCGTGCGCGGCATTCGCCTGAGCCTGCAGCGCCCGGACATCCTCGAAACCCAGCTGCGTGCCTTGCTCGCCTCGGCCGATGGCCGCCCGTTGCGCATCATGTTCCCCATGGTCGGCAACATTGACGAGTGGCGTACCGCCAAGGCCATGGTCGATCGTTTGCGCGTGGAGTTGCCGGTGGCGGACCTGCAGGTCGGCATCATGATCGAGATCCCGTCCGCCGCGCTGATCGCACCGGTGCTGGCGCAGGAAGTCGATTTCTTCAGCATCGGCACCAACGACCTGACCCAGTACACCCTGGCCATCGACCGCGGGCATCCAACGCTTTCCGGTCAGGCCGATGGGCTGCACCCAGCCGTGTTGCGGCTGATCGGCATGACCGTCGAGGCGGCCCATGCCCATGGCAAGTGGGTGGGCGTCTGCGGCGAGCTGGCCGCCGATGCGCTGGCGGTGCCGATGCTGGTGGGGTTGGGCGTGGATGAACTCAGCGTATCGGCCCGCAGCATCGCGCTGGTCAAGGCGCGGGTGCGCGAGCTGGATTTCACCGCCTGCCAGAGGCTGGCTCAGCAAGCCTTGAGATTGCCCGGCGCCCATGAAGTGCGTGCCTTCGTCGGGGAGCATTGCTGATGGCCCGCGTGCTGACGGTCACACTCAACCCGGCCCTCGACCTCACCGTGAGGCTGCCGGCGCTGCGCCTGGGTGAAGTCAATCGCAGCGACAGCCTGCAGGTGCATGCCGCCGGCAAGGGCCTGAATGTGGCGCAGGTCTTGGCCGACCTCGGTCATCAGCTGACCGTGACCGGCTTTCTCGGCGAGAGCAATGCGCAGGCCTTCGAGCAGTTGTTCGCGGCGCGTGGTTTCGCCGACGAGTTCGTCCGCGTCGCCGGTGAAACCCGCAGCAATATCAAGTTGGCCGAAGGCAGCGGTCAGGTTACGGATATCAATGGCCCTGGGCTTGAGGTCGTACAGGCGCAACGCAGTGAACTGCTGGAGCGCATCAGGCGGCTGGCACCGGCTCATGAGCTGGTCGTCGTGGCCGGTAGCCTGCCGCGCGGCGTCGACAGCGAGTGGTTCGTCGAGCTGCTACAGATGCTTAACGGGCTGGGCGTGCGGGTGGCGCTTGATACCAGCGGCGCCGCATTGCGTGACGGGCTGGCGACCCGGCCGTGGCTGATCAAGCCCAACGAGGAGGAGCTGGCCGAGGCCCGCGGGGTCGAGCTCGCCGATGCACAGGCGCTGGCTGGCGAAGCCGTGCGGCTGCAGAGCGAGGGCGTCTCGCATGTGGTGGTTTCGCAAGGAGCTGAAGGTGTGTGCTGGTTTGCCCCGGATGCTGCACTGCAGGCCTGTCCGCCGAAGGTGCGGGTTGTCAGCACCGTTGGCGCAGGCGACTCGCTGCTGGCCGGCATGCTGCACGGCTTGCTGGAAGGCTGGCCAGCCGAGCGCACCCTCACGCACGCCACCGCAATCGCCGCGCAGGCGGTAGGTCAGGTTGGCTTTGGTATCACCGACACGGATGGACTTGCAGAGCTGGAGGCCGGGGTCCGGCTCCAGCCGCTCTGCCAATAACGCGCCGTCCAATTCCAATAAGAGGTGAAGGAATGAATCTTCTCATCGTCACGGCCTGCCCCAACGGAATGGTCACCAGCGTGCTTACGTCACGCCTGCTTGAAGCGGCCGCCCAGCGTCTGGGCTGGTCGACCGCCGTGGAAGTCCACGACCCCAAGGCCATCGGCTCGCCGCTCACGCCGGCACAGATCGCCAACGCCGACCTGGTCGTTGTGGTGAAGACCGGGTCGCTCCCGCTGCAACGCTTCGTCGGCAAGCGCGTCGTCCAGTCCACGCCATCCGAAGCCCTGCTTGATCCGGAAGGCTTCCTGCGCAGCGCCGCCGATACGGCCACAGAAATGCAACAGGTAGATGACGCCGAGACCACCCCTGACAGCGGCAAGCCCAGGCTAGTAGCCATCACCGCCTGCCCGACGGGCGTCGCCCACACCTTCATGGCGGCCGAAGCCCTGCAGCAGGCCGCCATCCGCAAGGGTTACGACCTGCAGGTGGAAACCCGCGGTTCGGTGGGTGCGCGCAACGTGCTCGAAGCACAGGCCATCGAAGAGGCCGATGTGGTCCTGCTGGCCGCGGACATCGAGGTGGATGTGGCTCGCTTCACCGGCAAGCGGGTGTTCCGCTGCGGCACCGGTGTGGCCCTTAAACAACCCGACGCCACCCTGGATCGCGCGCTGGCGGAAGGCGCGGTACTCAGCGGTGGCGCTGCGGCCAGTACTGGTGCCGGGGAGCAGAAAGGTGAGAAGACCGGGGTCTACAAGCACCTGCTCACCGGCGTGTCCTACATGTTGCCGATGGTGGTGGCCGGTGGCTTGCTGATCGCGCTGTCGTTCGTCTTTGGCATCGAGGCCTTCAAGGAGGAGGGCACCCTGGCCGCAGCGCTGATGAAGATTGGCGGCGAAACGGCCTTCCAGCTGATGGTGCCGCTGTTGGCCGGTTACATCGCGTACTCGATTGCTGACCGCCCGGGTCTGGCGCCGGGGATGATTGGCGGCTTGCTGGCAGGCACCCTGGGTGCGGGCTTTATCGGCGGCATCATCGCCGGCTTCGTGGCCGGCTATGCAGCCAAGGCGGTGAGCCGTTGGATTCCCTTGCCGGCCAGTATCGAATCGCTCAAGCCGATCCTGATCATCCCGCTGCTGGCGAGTCTGGTGACGGGGCTGGTCATGATCTACGTGGTCGGCACGCCGGTCGCGAAAATGCTCGCCGGTCTTACCGAATTCCTCGACACCATGGGCACCTCCAACGCCATCCTGCTCGGGCTGCTGCTGGGCACCATGATGTGCGTGGACCTCGGCGGGCCGGTGAACAAGGCAGCCTACGCCTTCTCGGTGGGGCTGCTCGCCTCGCAAAGCTATGCGCCGATGGCCGCGACCATGGCAGCCGGCATGGTGCCGCCGATCGGCATGGGTATCGCCACGCTGATCGCCCGGCGCAAGTTTGCCCAGACCGAGCGCGAGGCTGGCAAGGCTGCGCTGGTGCTGGGATGCTGCTTTATCTCCGAAGGTGCGATTCCTTTCGCGGCCAAGGACCCACTGCGGGTGATCCCGGCCAGCATCGCCGGTGGCGCGCTGACAGGCGCGCTGTCCATGGCCTTCGGCGCGAAACTCCTGGCGCCTCACGGTGGATTGTTCGTGCTGCTGATTCCCAACGCGATCAACCACGCCTTGCTCTATCTGCTGGCGATCCTGGCCGGCAGCCTGGTTACCGGCGTGATCTATGCGGTGATCAAGCGGCCCGAGGCCCAGCCGCTAACCGTTGGGGCAGTTGCCTCATGAAGCGGTCGAAGGGCTGAACTAAAGCCTTCCAAACCCTATCCACTAAATGCTGGTCGAGACTTTGTGTCAGGAAGTTTCGCCAGCTTTTGTTTTTTGACTTCGAGTTTGCGTAACGAATCGGCTGGAGACTGGAGATGAGTATCGAATACGGGCCGAGGCCCTTGCGTATCACGCTGACCGCCGTGGTGATGCTGGTGCTGGGCGTGGTGATGGCGGCCGGCGGTGGGTACCTGGCGGTACTCGGCGGCTCCTGGTACTACCTGCTGGCCGGTATCGGTCTGTTAGTGGTGGGTGGGCTGCTGTTTGCTCGGCGCCGCGCGGCGATCTGGCTGTACGCGATTCTGCTGCTGGCAACACTGGTCTGGACGTTCTACGAGGTGCGCTTCGACTGGTGGCAGCTGGCGCCGCGAATCGACCTGTGGTGCATCCTCGGGCTCTGGCTGATCCTGCCTTTCGTCAACCGTTACGTGAGCGACCGGCTGGTCTGGCGTGACGGTGCGAGCGGCCTGCTCGGGCTCGGTCTGCTGGCCGGGGCGCTGATGGCAGGCTATTCGCTGACCCAGGACTATCACTCCATCGAGGGTGAGTTCAGCGACGCGCAGATGCAGGGACTCGATCCGCAGGGGCAGGCCGGTCGATCTAACAGCGAGTGGCCTTCCTACGGCGGATCCGAGACGGGGGATCGCTATTCGACGGCGGATCTGATCACGCCTGAAAACGTCGACAATCTCACCAAAGCCTGGGAATACCACACGGGTGATCTGCCGGGGCCGAAGGATCCAGGGGAATTCACCTATGAGGTCACCCCGCTCAAGGTCGGCAACAGCCTGTTCATCTGCACGCCTCACAGCATCGCCATCGCCCTGGACGCCGATACGGGCGAGGAGCGCTGGCGCTTCGACCCGAGCATCAACCGCGATGCCGAGTACTACCAACACATGACCTGCCGCGGTCTGGCCTATCACGACGGTACCCGCTATTCCTCACCGGGCTCGACGGGCGGCCAGCCGGACCAACCGGCGACGCGTTGCGAGCGGCGCCTGTTCCTGCCCACCAACGATGCCACGCTGATCGCTCTCGATGTGGAAGACGGCAAGCCCTGCGAAGACTTCGGCAACGCCGGTGTCATCGATCTGAAACTGCGTCTGGGTGAGGGGGCGCTAGGAGTCTACCTGCCCACCTCGCCGCCGGTGGTTACCGAAAAGCTGGTGATTATCGGCGGTTCGATCACCGATAACGGTGCTGTCGATTCGCCCGGTGGCGTGATCCGCGCCTACGACGTGAAGACCGGCCGCCTGGTCTGGAATTTCGATCCGGGCAACCCGGACGCCACCGAGCCGTTGCCACCGGGAGAAACCTACGTGCGCAGCACGCCGAATTCCTGGACCGTTGCCACGGCTGACGAGGCGCTGGGCCTGGTCTACATCCCTTCAGGCAACCAGACGCCGGATCAGTGGGCGGAGCCGCGCACGCCGCAATCCGAGCGATTCACGGATACCCTGATTGCGCTGGATCTGGCCACCGGCAAGATTCGCTGGGAATTCCAGACTGTCCACCATGATCTCTGGGACCGCGATCTGCCTTCCCAGCCAACCCTTGTCGACCTCGACCGGCCGGAGGGCAAGGTGCCGGCCATCATCCAGGCGACCAAGCGCGGTGACCTCTATGTGCTCGACCGGCGCACCGGCGAGCCCATCGTGCCGGTGACCGAGGTGCCTGTTCCGCAGGGCACCGATTACGGTGATTACACCGCGCCCACCCAGCCGGTCTCGGCGTTGACCTATGCACCGCAGGAGCCGCTGTACGAGAAGGACATGTGGGGCGGTACGCCGCTGGACCAGATGATGTGCCGCATCCAGTTCCGCCGGTTGCGCTATGAAGGCGACTTCACGCCGCCTTCGGAAAAGGGCTCGCTGATCTATCCGGGTAATGTCGGGACCTTCAACTGGCCGTCCGTGGCGGTCGATCCGAGTCGGCAGTTGCTCTTTGGCGCGCCGAACTATCTGGCGTTCGTCTCGAAGATGTACAAGCGTAGCGAAGTCGATCCCGAGGAGCGCACCGGCGGTGGCGAAACCGGCCTGCAACCGAACCTGGGCGCGCCCTACATGGTGAGTCTCAATCCCCTGCTGTCGGTCCTGGGGCTGCCTTGCCAGAGCCCGCCGTGGGGCTATGTCACCGCCGTGGACCTGCGCACCATGAAAAAGGTCTGGATGCACAAGAACGGCACCAGCCGCGACAGTGCTCCGCTGGGCATTCCCTTCCCGGTGGGTACGCCGGCGCTGGGCGGCCCCATCGTAACGGCGGGTGGCGTGGCGTTCATGAGCGGCACACTGGACTACTACCTTCGCGCCTATGACCTGCGGACCGGAGAGGAGCTGTGGAAAGGGCGGCTGCCTGCCGGTGGTCAGGCCACCCCAATGACCTACGTATCGGAGCAGACAGGCAAGCAGTACGTGGTACAGGTGGCAGGCGGCCATGGGTCGTTCGGGACGGAAATCGGTGACTCGGTGATCGCCTGGACTCTCAAGGACGAGTGATAGCGGCAAGGCCGATCAGCTGCAAAAGGCGTCGCCCAGCGACGCCTCTCATGCCCTGTCAGGAGCCGGGATCTACAGGGTCGGCTCAATCAGGACGGTTCTTTGACGACCGTTCGTCCGGGCGTCACGGTTCTGTCAAGCGTGTCGCTTAAACCCTTCTTCAGCCACTGATGAAGGGGACCGCACATGACCGAACCCACCAAACCCGAACTGGACCATACACGCCGCCGCCTTGTGCAAGGCATCGGCGCTGGCCTTGCGCTGCCAGCATTCGGCGTTTCGCCTGCGGTCATCGCGGCGCCCACCGCGCGTCCCTGGATCACCGATGGCGTCCAGTCTGGCGACATGCTGGCCGACCGTGCGGTGATCTGGAATCCTCGCAGCATCACCCTTCGCGACATCGATGGCGCTTCGGTCTTTTCCAAAAACCTCGAACCCCAGCACGCCTGAGCCAACGGAGCGACATCCCATGCGCCGCAACGCCCGATTCAAGCCGCACCCCCTGTCCGCCGCCCTGCTGGCCATCGCATCCCTGGGGGTGAGTTCCATGGCCGCCGCCGACCTGCTGATCTCCGAGTATGTGGAGGGCAGCGGCAATAACAAGGCGCTGGAGTTCTACAACCCTGGCGAGACTGCGATTTCCCTCGACGGCTATCGCGTGGACTTCTACTTCAATGGCTCGACCAGTAGCGGCCGGAGCATCAGCCTGGCCGGTGAGGTTGCGCCGGGCGCTGTGCATGTCCTGGCACACGAGAGTGGCGAGCCCGCGCTGCAAGCCGCGGCGAACCAGCGCGGCAGCGGCAGCTGGTACAACGGCGACGATGCCATCGTCCTGCGCGGCCCGTCCGGTGAGACCCTCGACAGCATCGGCCAGCTCGGTGTCGATCCGGGCAGCGCCTGGGGTTCGGGGCAGACGCAGACGGCGGACCGCACGCTGACCCGAAGGGCGTCGGTCCGCATCGGTGATCGCAATCCCAGCGACGCCTTCGATCCGGCCAGCGAGTGGCAGGGCTATGCCGCCAATACCTTCGCTCACCTCGGCCAGTACGGCGAAGGCGAACCAGGTGGAGACGATGCAGGCCGACGCTCGATTGCCGAAGTGCAGGGCTCCGGCGACACCAGCCCGCTGGTGAACCAGAGGGTCACGGTGGAAGGCATCGTGGTGGCCGATTTCCAGGGCGAGAGCGAGCTGGGCGGCTTCTTTGTCCAGGCGCCGGACAGCGAGACCGACAGCGACCCGCTCACCTCCGAAGGCCTGTTCGTCTACGGCACCGGCAATGGTGTCGACGTGCAGGTAGGCGACCGCGTTGAAGTGCGCGGCATGATTGCCGAGTACAACGGCCTCACCGAACTGACGGCGCCCCAGATCACTGTGATTGCCCGTGCGCAACCGCTACCAAGTACGGTGCAGATCAGCCTGCCGATGTCGGCACCCGATGCGCTCGAGCGTTACGAGGGCATGCAGGTGCGTTTCGCCCAGACGCTTACCGTCAGTGAGGTCTACGACCTTGGCCGTTATGGCGAGATGGTGTTGTCTTCCGCTGGCCGCCTGTGGATTCCGACCAACAGGGTGTCGCCCGGCGAACCGGCCCGGCAGCTGCAGGCACGAAACGATCTCAACCGGATCGTCCTCGACGACGGCCGCAGCGGGCAGAATCCCGATCCGATCCGCTATCCATCACCGGAGCTTGACGCCTACCGTACCTTGCGAGTCGGCTACGAGGTCAACCAGGTGCAGGGCGTGTTGCATTACCTGGCCGGCAGCTATCGCGTACAGCCGACGCAGACGCCGCAGTTCGTTCCCAAGAACCCGAGACCAACCGCACCCGAGTCCATCGACGGGCGACTGCGTGTGGCGAGTTTCAACGTGCTCAACTACTTCAACGGTGACGGTCGCGGGGCGGGCTTCCCCACCTCGCGTGGCGCGGATACCGTCGAGGAATTCAACCGCCAGCGTGACAAGATCATCGCGGCGATCCTTGGCGCGGATGCGCATATCATCGGGCTGATGGAAATCGAGAACGACGGCTACGGTAAGAACAGCGCCATCGCTGACCTGGTGGCGGGGCTCAACGCCGCTTCACCGAGCCGGGACCGCTATGCCTTCATCGATCCGCGCCGCAGCCGGCTCGGTACGGATGAAATCGCCGTCGGGCTGATCTATCGCCAGGACATGGTCAGCCCGCACAAGGACGCAGCGGTGCTGGACGCCACCGTGGACCCCCGTTTCGACGACACCCGCAACCGCCCGGCGCTGGCGCAGACGTTCCGCGAGCGCCGCACCGGCGAGCGGCTGACCGTGGCGGTCAATCACCTCAAGTCCAAGGGTTCGAGCTGTGATGATCGCGGCGACAAGGACATGGGTGACGGGCAGGGCAACTGCAACCTGACACGCGTCCGCGCCGCCCAGGCACTGGTCGACTGGCTGGGCCGCGATCCGACCCAGTCCTACGACCCGGACCGCCTGATCATCGGCGACCTCAACGCCTATGCGAAGGAGGACCCGATCAATGTGATCCGCGCGGCGGGCTACACCGATCTGCTGGCAACCTTCGTTGGGGAAGACGCCTATTCCTACGTGTTCTCCGGTCAATCGGGCTACCTCGACCACGGGCTTGCCAGTGCCAGCCTGGCGTCGCAGGTGAAGGGCGCCACCGAATGGCATATCAATGCTGACGAGCCGCGTGTGCTGGACTACAACCTCGAGTTCAAGACGCCTCGCCAGCAGTCGCAACTATACGGTGCCGGGCCCTATCGCGCGTCTGACCATGATCCGCTGGTGATCGGTATCGATCTGCGCCGCTGAGTCCGACCACTCGGACCAAATGTGATGGAACGTCGTCCGCGAGTGGCCGCAGGCCAGGGACGGCTTCCATCTTCTTTCCGCGATACCGCCCTGGACAGGTACAGGGCGCATGCCTGGCCATCCTCTGGTGAGCTGCGCCTTGCCTGACATCACTCGCAGCCCGGTGCGCGACCGGCGATCGTAAACCGCTCTCTCTCCCTGAAAAGCTGATTGGCATCAAGTCTGCGCAGGCCACTAACACTGTAGAAAGTAACCCTGGCTTCCCGATTCAGGGGAGCCTGGTTCTTCAGCCAGCGGCACCCGTTTCGCCGGCTGTGCAAGTGGAAGTGTCAGGAGGCCTTGTGCAAGTCATCGATCGGCGAAAAGCCCTCAGTATCCCGCCCATCTGGCGGCTCGCGTTTCGCCCGTTTTTTCTCGCCGGAAGCATCTTTGCGATGCTGGCGATTCCACTCTGGATAGCAGCCTGGACCGGCCTGTGGTCAGGTTTCCACCCCACCGGGGGCTGGCTCGCCTGGCATCGTCACGAAATGCTGTTCGGCTTCGCCATGGCCATCGTGGCTGGCTTCCTGCTCACAGCCGGGCAGACCTGGACCGGGAAGCCCGGCGTTTCAGGCAACAAGCTGGCGGCGCTGGCAGGTGTCTGGCTCCTGGCGCGACTGGGCTGGTTGCTGGGAGTGCCAGTCGGTTTGCTGGTGGTTGCCGATCTGCTGTTCATGCTTGGCGTGGCCTGGTTGATGGGGCGCATGCTCTGGGTGGTCCGGCAGAAGCGCAATTACCCGGTGATTGCCGTGCTGGGTTTG
Source organism: Stutzerimonas stutzeri (assembly GCA_002387205.1). Classification (GTDB taxonomy): domain Bacteria; phylum Pseudomonadota; class Gammaproteobacteria; order Pseudomonadales; family Pseudomonadaceae; genus Stutzerimonas; species Stutzerimonas stutzeri_N. The sequence goes on from DGLA01000002.1 coordinate 95,434, forward strand.
ATGACCGCCGCCGATGTGCTGGTGCTGTGTGGCGTCGCGCTGGCCGATGATGGTCTGCAGCGCCAGGGCGCGCTGGCCGGTCTATGGCTGGTGGCGGCCCTGATGGCGCTGATCGGGGGGCGGGTGATTCCGTTCTTTACCCAGCGCGGCCTGGGCCGTACCGAGGCGGTCAAGCCCTGGGTCTGGCTGGATGTTGCATTGCTCGTCGGCACCGGGCTGATCGCCGTGCTCTACGCCACCGGCGTCGCGCTGCTGGCAAACCCGCTGCTGGGCCTGTTGTTCCTGGCCATCGCTGCAGGACATCTGCTGCGACTGGTGCGCTGGTACGACGCGGGCATCTGGCGCGTGCCGCTGCTCTGGTCGCTGCACCTGGCCATGCTCTGGCTGGTGGTCGCGGCCCTCGGTCTGGCGTTGTGGAATTTCGGACTGTTGAACAGCTCCAGTCCGTCGTTGCACGCCTTGTCGGTGGGCGCCATGAGCGGACTGATCCTGGCCATGATCGCTCGCGTCACCCTGGGTCATACCGGCCGCCCGCTGCAGCTGCCGGCGGGCATCGTCTGGTCGTTCGTGCTGTTCAACCTGGGCGCTGCGGCACGGGTTTTCCTCTCGGTCCGGTGGCCGGTCGAAGGGCTGTGGCTCGCTGCTCTCTGCTGGAGCCTGGCCTTCATGCTCTATGTCTGGCGCTATGCGCCGATGCTGCTCAGCCCTCGTGTTGACGGCCACCCCGGCTGAACGCTGGCGCGGCATCGGCTATCCACCTTTTCCAACCTGCCTGTCTACCGGGACGGGCAGCCTGCGGCTCGGCAAATGCCGGCATCGGAGATGATGATGAAGAACGAATTCAAGGACCGTCTGGCGGTGGTCACCGGCGCCAGCTCCGGTATAGGTCTGGCATTGTGCTCCGCGCTGCTGCAGCGTGGCGCGAGAGTGCTGGCGATGTCGCGCACGCTGGGTGGCCTCGGCCCGCTGATGGAAACCTATGGGGACAACCTCCAGTGGCTCGCCGGCGATGTCACCTCGGCTGATGACCTGCATGCGCTGTGCCGCCGCGCGGCAGCCCTCGGTCCGGTGGATTATCTGGTGCCGAATGCGGGCATCGCCGAGCTGGGTGACAGCCTCGACATGGCGTGCTTCGACCGGCAGTGGGCGATCAATGGCGCCGGCGCGCTCAATACCCTGGGCGCGTTGCGCGGTGAACTGGCCAAGCCGGCCTCCGTGGTGTTTGTCGGCACCTTCCTGACCCGTACGACCTTTCCCGGCCTCGCGGCTTACATCGCCAGCAAGGCCGCGCTTGTGGCGCAGTCACGGACCCTGGCGGTGGAGTTGGCGCCCTTGGATGTGCGCATCAACGTCGTCTCTCCAGGTCCGACAGCTACATCGATCTGGGGCAGCCTCGGGCTGGCGGACGAGCAGCTCGATCAGGTCGCCGAGCAGGTCAGCAAGCGCCTCCTGCCCGGGCATTTCCTCGAATCGGCGGCCGTCGCCAACGTCATCCTGTTCCAGCTGTCCCAGGGCGCCCGCGGCGTGTTCGGCCAGGACTGGGTGGTCGACAACGGCTACACCCTCAACTGACCGGTGACGAACCATGCTCTTCGGATGGAAAAGGGCGGCCCGGCTGCTGCAACAGGAGCGTGATCGGCTGCGCGAACGTGCATTCGGCGGCGCATCGACACGGTAGCAGGCCCTTGAGGCGTTCTGCCGTGAGGTGCTGGAAGACAGGCCTGCCCATCCGGGTGAAATGGAAGAGCCAACCTCGAGGTGATGTGCATCGTAGCGGCGCTGCTTCGCGCGCACGAGCAGGCGCGACCTGTCTCTGGTGAAACAACCTTACCAGCCTGACGCATCCACAGGCTGAGGCTGTGGTGGGTTTGCCTGCATGCGCAGGCTAACCCTTTCGTTGTTGCCAGCAAAATTTTTGCACTAGAGCAACAATACTATTCATTGGCATAGCGCCTTGAGTGCACCGAGAATGTGCGCTCGTTTGCCCGGTGCGTCTATTTGAAGCACTGGTCTTCCTCGATGAACGCGTCGCGCCGGATGCTGATTGCGCCCGCCAGCGTTCGAAACCCAATTCATACAAGCGAGACCTATGCAGCAACGCCTGTTCGACTGGTGCCGATCCTTTGCGCCCGCGCCGCTGGTGGCGCAACCCGTCGAGTGGTTGCGCGTGGCGGTTGGCGTCGCCCTGGCGATGCTGGTGGTGTTGCCGGCCTGCGCCTGGGCCTTTGGAGCATCGCTCACGTTACCTCTGGCCGCGCCGGCCGCAGCTTCCGCCGTACTGGTCTTTGCTGCGCCGTCGAGTCCGTTCGCGCAGCCCTGGGCAGTGTTTGCGGGGAACCTGCTGGCGACGCTGATCGGCGTGGCGCTTGGCGCCAGCGGGCTGGCGCCGATGATGGCGGCGGGAATAGCCGGTGCGTTGGTGATCATCTTCCTGCTATGCGCGCGCTGCCTGCATCCACCGGGTGCAGCGCTGGCGCTGGTCGCAGTGGTTGGCAGCCCGGAGATCCATGCGCTGGGGTTTGCGATGCTTTACCCGGTGGCATTCAATTCGGCACTGCTGGTGGCGGTGGCACTGATCTACAACAACCTCACCCGGCATGCCTATCCGAAGCCGCGCGCGGCCCGGGGCAACAGCCACCACACCCTCGATGCGCTTCCGAGCGAACGCATGAGCTTCAGTGAAGACGATGTAGCCAGGGCACTGGCCGACTTTGGAGAGTATGTGGACGTGAGCCGGGACGACCTGGCTCAACTGATCAAGCAGACCGAAAAGCACGCCTTGCGCCGCAGCATGGGCGAGGTCACGGCGGCCGATATCATGTCCCGCGATCTTTACTGGGGCACTCCGGAGGCCACCACCGAGGCGGCCTGGAGCACCTTGCGTCGCCATCGGCTGCATTCGCTGCCTGTGGTTCAGGCTGAAAGCCGGGAGCTGCTGGGCATCGTCACGCTGGTCGATCTGCTCAAACATCTGCGTTCCAGCCCGACACGTCGCCTAGGGTTGCGTCAGCTGAAACAGGCCCGGGCTGTTCGCCTGGAGGCCATCATGAGCTCTCCGGTCATCAGCGTTAACCAGGACACGCACATGGTCGACATGGTCTACCTGCTTTCCGATCGTGGCCTGCATTGCCTGCCGGTGGTTGATGGCCAGCATCGCCTGGTGGGCATGATCACCCAGACCGATCTGATCGCGGCGCTCTACCGGAACTGGCTGAAGCATCTGCCCGACTGAAGGCGTGCGGTTGCACAACGTGGCCTGGCTGCTGCTGAGGTAAAGGGGTTTTGAACCTGTGGCATAGTGGCAGTGCCTGAGAGCAATACCCACCTTCAAAGCTGAGCCCATGCAAGATCACTTTACCGACTGGCTGCGATCCTTCTTTCCGGCGCCTTTGAGCGTAGGACCGAAAGAGTGGTTGCGTTCGGTGATCGGCGTGGGTCTGGTGGTCTTGCCGATGGTCTCGATCGGTCTCTGGCTATTCGGTGGCCCGGTCACACTGCACATCGTGGCGCCAGCCGGCGCCTCGGCAGTCATTCTCTTCAGCGCCTCGTCCAGCCCCTTCGCCCAGCCGTGGTCGGTGCTAGGCGGCAACCTCATCGCTGCCACCATCGGCATTTCGCTGGGCGCCAGCGCCATGCCGACTGTCGCGGCAGCCGTGCTGGCGGTGTGCCTGGCCATCGGCTGCCTGTTCCTGCTGCGCTGCATGCATCCGCCCAGCTGTGCGCTGGCGATGGTGGCTGCCATCGGAGGGCCGGGCATCAGCGAGCTGGGCTATGGCCTGCTACTGCCGGTGGGCTTCAATTCGCTGCTGCTGATCGCCGCTGCCCTTGTCTACAACAACCTTACCCGCCACCCGTACCCGAAGCCGCGTACGGCAACCGTTGTGGAACAGAGCAGCAGCGTGCCGCTGGGTGAAGAGCACATGAGCTTTACCGGTAATGACGTGGACCGCGCGTTGCAGGACTTCGGGGAAATCGTCGACATCACCCGCGATGATCTGGTCGAACTGATCAAGCGCACCGAGACCCATGCGATCCGCCGCAGCATGGGAGCCGTGATCGCCGCTGACATCATGTGCCGCGAGCTGCACACCATAGGACCGGCGGCACGGGTCCGTCAGGCCTGGGAGATCGTGCGCCGGCATCGCCTGCACTCGCTGGCGGTCGTCGACCCGGCCGATGGCAAGCTGGCCGGTATCGTTACGCTGACCGACCTGCTGCAGCACCTGGAACCCAACCCGTCACGGCTCAATCTGCGGCGCCTGGCTTTCAACCGCCAGGCGCGGGTCGATCACATCATGAGCGCCCCGGTGGTTTCGGTGCATGAAGACGCCCATCTCACCGATCTGGTCTATCTGCTGGCCGATCGTCGCATGTCCTGTCTGCCGGTCGTGGACCAGGAGCATCGCCTGGTGGGCATGATCACCCAGAGCGATCTGGTAGCGGGGTTGTATCAGAACTGGATGAAGCGGCTCAGGGACTGAGCCGGTGGGTCGCTCGGCTTTTCCGGGGCTCTAGATCTCATAGGTCCAGCGTGACCAGTCGTATTCCTCATCCGCGACGTCACGCAGCAGTTGTATGGCTCGCCGCAGGGGCGCCGACTCGGCTGCCCGCGAGTAGACCAGATAGACCGGATAGCTGAACTCCGGCGCCTGCTCGACGCGCTTGAGCAAACCTTCGTCCAGGTAGCGCTGGACCACCCGGGTGCGGAAATAGCCCCTTCCGCCGTGTTGCACCAGGTACTGCAGCGCCAATGGTCCCAGACTGAACGAAACCGCTGCGCGAATATGTGCAGGCAGGGCGCGATCGTGCTGGCTGCGAAAAGCCGGGCCCCAGTCGACGTACAGATAGGGGTCGGGCTCATAGCTGTGTACGACCTGGATCAGTTTTTCCTCGAGCAGCTGCTCGACCTGAAGCCCTGCCCGGTATTCAGGTTGATGCACCAGTGCCGCATCGAGCACGCCGAGGTCGAGCCTGTTCTGCAGCTCGCTGTCGCTGGCGACCTCGCTGCGCACTGCGTGGTCGGGTAGCGCCTGGCGCAGCTGCTTGACCCAGGCAAGCATCAGCGGGTTGCAAAGGCTGACTTCCGCACCGAGCGCGAGCAGCTTGTCGTAGCCGCTCGGCAGCGGCAGGTCGCGCCGGGCCGCTTCCCAGGTCTGTACCAGCTGGTTGGCGTAGGCAACGAAGCGCTCACCATCGCTCGTCAGCCGCGCCCCGGCCCGGTTGCGGATAAAAAGCCTGCAGCCAAGCTGCGCTTCGAGACTGCGAACCCGAGCGGTGACGGCTGTCTGGGTAATGTGCAGGCGCTCGGCTGCGGCGATGAAGCTGCCGCTGCGAATGATCTCAAGGAAGGTACGGGCGAGATCGATGTCCATGGGAAGGAGGGGCTCATATCAACGGGAGTGATATGAAAGCAGGTTGGGATCAACGATGAAAGCCGACAACGGCGCTGGAGGCGTAAGGCTGGACGACTGGCGCCAGATGCCGGCCTGACGCTCGATTCCTCCTGCCTCCTGCCTCCTGCCTCCAGCGCTTCTATCGTCTATTTCGTTAATGCGATGTCCCTTCGGCAAACTCGATCTTGTTGCCCACGTTGTACTTGCCCGAGGGCTTGTTCATCGGGATGCGCTTGATCTCCTCGAGTGTCTTGGCGTCGTAGACGATCAGGGCGCCGTCGGTGTCCCAGACGCTCAGCAGGGCATAGCGGCCATCGTTGGTGAACTCGACGTGGGCGGCGTTCTTGCCTGGCATCGGCCGGAGCGTATGGGCGACCTCCAGGGTCTGCTTGTCGATCAGATGCACGGCATCGTTCTTGGGGCCGAAGAACACGTCGGTCCAGGCGTAGGGGGCATTCAGATGGCTGCGCATAAAGAAGCCCGGCCCTTCGGTGGGGATTTCCTTGATCAGCTTCCAGCTCTCGAGGTCGAGCACTGAGATCAGCCCTTTGCTGACATTCGGCGTGGCGAATATCCAGTCGCCGCCGCGCTTCCAGTAGATGCCCGAGCCCAGGTGCGGCATGCCCGGCAGCGGGATGTCGGTGACCGCCTTGCCGCTATCCAGATCGATAACCTGCCCACCAAGTGCCTTGCGCGAGGTGGCGAGCAGGTAGCGGTAGTCTGGTGTGAACGAGAAGTCGTCGAGGAAGTCGGCGGCCTCGATGCGCCGCGGCTGGAAGTCCGGTTCCCCGGCGTAGGACAGCTCCCAGGCCTCCTTCACATCCTTCAGGGCGACTACGAAGCTGTCGCGCGGCGGTGCGGTGTAGACGGCGCTGACCCGCGATTTGGTACCGTCAGCAGCCACTGCCGGGATGTGTTTGACCAGCGACAGGTCGCGGGCGTCGAGCAGCACCAGGTTGCCCGGCAGGTAGTTGCCCACCAGCACCCAGCGGCCGTCGTTGCTGACGGCCAGGTTGCGCGTGTTCAGCCCGGCGCGGACCTCGGCGATCATGGTCAGGTTGTGCAGGTCGTAGACGCTGATCCAGCCATCGCGCGAAGCGAAATAGACGAAGCGGCCGTCCGGCGAGAACTTCGGTCCGCCATGCAGCGCGAAATGCGAAGGGAAGTTGGCCAGCTCCTCGAACTTATCACCGTCCAGTACACGGATGTGATGGTTGCCGGCCTCGACCACGACGAACAGGTTGAGCGGATCGGCGCCGTGCTGTGGCGTGCTCGGCAGCGTGGCGACATCGTTGATGATGCGGTGGCTGGCACGGATATCGGCGTCGCTCCAGGTCGGTGGCGTCGCGGCCGGCTGGTAAAGGTAGCTGACCAGCCCGTCGATCTGCGGGTCGGAAAGACGATCACCGAAGGCGGCCATCTGGCTGGCCGGACGACCGTTGCGGATGACCTCGCGGGCTTCGTCCGGCTTGAGTCGGCTGAGGCTTTCTGGCAGCAGGGCGGGGCCGGCGCCACCGAGGCGGTTGACGCCGTGGCAGCTCTGGCAATGCGTCTCGTACAGCGTGCCGGCCTGTTCCAGAGTGACGACCTCGGGCGCAGCCTGGAGCGCGCTGCTTAGCAACAGCAGGCCAAGGGGGATCAGTCGCATAGGGCCTCCACCTCGGTTGGCTGATGGCTGAAACTGGCATGCAGTCGCGCCGGAAACTCCAGCGTCCTGCCGGCGAAAAGGCCCACCACCTGGCCGATCACCGTCAGGGTTGGCGGTTTAAGTTCATGCTCCTGAGCCATCCTGGGAAGCTGCTTCAGGGTGCAGCGCACCACCTGTTGATCGGCTCGGGTACCGCTACCGATCAGCGCGGCTGGCGTGTCGACAGGCAGGCCGGCGGCGATCAGGTTGCGCGAGATTTCACCGAGACTGGCCAGGCCCATGTAGAACACCAGCGTCTGCTTGCCCTCGACCATGCTGCGCCAGGGCAATTGCAGCGCGCCGTCCTCCTGCAGGTGGCCGGTGATGAACTGGCAAGAGTGCGCCAGGTCGCGGTGGGTCAGCGGAATTCCGGCGTAGGCGCTGCAACCGGCAGCGGCCGTAACGCCCGGCACCACCTGGCCATTGATGCCGTGCGCCAGGAGATATTCGAGTTCTTCGGCGCCGCGCCCAAAGATGAAGGGGTCGCCGCCCTTGAGACGCACCACGCGCAGATTCTGCCTGGCCAGATCGACAAGCAGCTGGTTGATCTGCGGCTGGGGCAGGCTGTGATAACCGCTGGTCTTGCCCACATAGTGGCGCGCGCAGCTGGCGGGCAGCAGCTGCATCAGGCCGTCACTGACCAGGCGATCGTAGACGACCGCGTCAGCCTGCTGCAGCAGGCTCCAGGCGCGCAGCGTGAGCAATCCAGGGTCGCCCGGACCGGCGCCGACCAGGGCAACTTCGCCAGCGGCGAGCGTGGCGCCGAGCGAAGCGGGAAGGGTGTTGGGCTGATCCATGGGAACTCCTGATTTCTCATCGGGCGGGCGGTATGTACGGGGCGGCCTTGGGGTCGCTCTTGGTCAAATGGCGATGCTGGGAATGCATTCTGGTTGTGGCAGACCGATCTCCTGGTCACTGAGGTAGCAGCCGGGGTCTTCGCCCCAGAGGTTGCCCTCGGCCCAGGCGCGGGTGCGGGTGTTGCCGTTGCAGATCGACAGCCAGCGGCACTCGGCGCAGCGTCCGGTCACGGCGCGGGGGTGCTGGCGCAGCTCGCTGAGCAGCGGCTCGGGATTGTCCAGCCAGAGTTCACGGAACGACTGTCGCCGCACATTGCCGACGGTGTGTTGCCACCAGTAGGTATCAGGGTGCACATCGCCGATGTTGTCGATATTGGCGATGCCGCCCCCCGACGCATTGCCGCCCCAGTCGAGCAACATCTGCTCCAGACGATCGCGGTGCTGTGGCAGATGGGTTTCCACCCACTGCAGCAGCAGGATGGCGTCGGCGTCGTTGTTGCCACTGACGAAATCGGTTTCCCTGCCGTTCCGAACGTCGTCCCAGGCTTGCTCGAACAGCTGGTGCATGGCGTCGCGGGTCATCTGGTGATGGGCGTCGGCCTTGCGGCTGCGCTTGCCGCGGCCACTGTAGTTGAGGTGCGAGAGATAGAATTTCTGCACGTCGTGTTCGCGCATCAGCGCCAGCAGCGCCGGCAGTTGCGGGTAGTTGTTCTGCGTCAGGGTAGTGCGCAGGCCCACGCGGATGCCATGCTGGCGGCACAGGTCGATGGCGTGCATCGAGGCGGCGAAGCTGCCCTTGAGCTGGCGCCAGTCGTCATGCACCGCTTCCAGCCCGTCGATGCTGATGCCGACGTAGTCGTACTTCGCGGCGGCGATCTGCTCGATGTTCTGCTCGTCGATCAGCGTCCCGTTTGTCGACAGCGCGACGAAGAAGCCGCGCAGGCGTGCGTACTCGGACAGCTCGAAGATGTCATCGCGCAACAGCGGCTCGCCGCCGGACAGGATCAGCACACGCACGCCGGCTTCGTGGAGATCATCGATGACCTTGAGCGCCTCGGCGGTCTCCAGCTCGTCACGAAAGACGCTGTCAGCGGAGGTTGCATAGCAGTGCTTGCAGGTCAGGTTGCAGCGGCGCAGCAGGTTCCAGATCACCACTGGCGGCCGGCTCGCACCCTTACTCCGCGCACCCAGTACCGGCATGGCTGGCCGGGCGAGGGCGCGCAGGTAATGGCTGATTCTCAACATGGGCTTTTCTCCCCGCGTCACGGGCGTTGCGTGGATCGATGGATGCAGCATCCCCGAGCGGCACGGGCCAATCCTTGACTGGAAACAATAAAAGCCTTGGTCCGGGAAGGGGCATGGCGAGCCTTGGGTTGAAAGGGCATGGTCTGGCCTGTCACATCAGCAAGGCCTGCCAGTGAACGGAAGGGCCACGTCGGGTGGATGTTGCCGCTCAGTGGTTTGCCACCCGGTGGACCGCCACCCGGTGGACCGCCACCCGGTGGATCGCCACCCGATGGATCGCCACCCGGAGTATCGGTGAAGCGTGATTCACCCTACGAGAGGACGGGATCGGCGCGGAACAGGATGTCGCTTCATCGCTTTGGCGGGATTCAGACCGCCCGCGGGGTCTGGGGCTGCTCTAGCGTCGACTGCCCACACGCAGCCCGGTCTTTTTCAGTATGCGGCTGCTGACGAGCATTTCCTCGGCCCGGCAGGCGCTGCCGAGCAGGCGGCGAATCTCGGCGCGGTAGGCATCGATTTCTTCGGCGCTGCGGCCGTGCACCATGGCGAACAGGTTGTAATGCCAGCCCTGCCGACGAGGCCGGCGGTAGCAGTGGCTGACGAAGGGCTGCGAACCGATCAGCGGGCCCAGGCGAGCAAGCTCGGCGTCATCCACATCCCAGACGGTCATGCCGTTGTGCCGATAACCGAGGCGGTAGTGGTTGGGTACTGCGGCGATGCGTCGGATGGCGCCGTCGGCCTGCAGGCGCTGCAACAGTCCAAGGGTAGCCTCGACGCTGATATCCAGCCGCTCGGCGAGCCAGGCCCAGGGGTCGTCTACCAGCGGCAGACCGGCTTCGGTAAGCGAGACCAGCCGTTTCGACAACTCGTCCAGGCCGGTCGGTTCAGACCGGGAAGTGCAAGCCGACATGGTAGGTCTCCTCCTTGGGCAGGTTGAGCACCGGCAGGCCCGTCTCGGCTTCGATGCGGGTAATCGTTTGGGCGATGCCTTCGGGCGTCGCGCAGCCGAGCACGAACCACATGTTCCAGGCGTGTTCGCGACGGTAGTTGTGTGCCACTTCGGGCATCGCCGCGAGCTGCTCGGCAACGGTATCGAAGCGCTCCTCAGGTACCGATAGCGCAGCCAGGGTAAAGGCGCCGCCAAGCCGCTCTATGTCGAACATCGGGCCGAAACGAGTCAGGGTTCCGTCGTCAAGCAGGGCCTGGACCCGCTGGCGCAGCTGCATCGGACTCGCGCCCAGTTCTTCGGCGAGGGCCTGCCAGGGGTGGCGAACCAGCGGCAGGCCGTGTTGCAGGCGGTTGATCAGCTGTCGGTCGAGTTCATCCATGGGCGTGCTCCAGCGCGGCGGATGGGGCATAGCGACCGCCGCACTGCTTGAACGCACGGGTGCTGAACAGCAATTGGTGCGGTACCTCACTCAGCCCATGCCTGGCCAGTAATGCGTCGATCAGCGCGCAGACCTGCTCGCGCTCACGGCCGTGAACCATGCAGAACAGGTTGTAAGGCCAGTCGGGCAGACGCCGCGGGCGCTGGTAACAGAGATTGATGCCCGCTTCCTGACCGAGCCTTTGGCCGATTTCATCGACCCGGTCGTCCGGGATGTCCAGCACCAGCATGGCGTTGGCGCGAAAGCCCAGCGCACGATGCTTGAGTACCAGCCCGACGCGCCGAAACAGTCCGCTCTCGTTCCAGCAGCGGACCTGTTCCAGCACCGCCTCTTCGCTGGCACCCACGCGCTCGGCCAGCACCTTATAGGGACGTGCGGCCAGTGGCAGGCCTGCTTCGAGCAGGCGCCGCAGCTGCAGTGCCTGGAGATCGTTCAGCAGTGCGGTCATGGCGCGTCTCCGATGGGAAAGCCCAGGTCGATGCGGTAGGCGGCCTGCATCGGCAGGTCGAGCGGGACCAGGCCGGTTTCGGCTTCGATCTGCAGCAGCAGCGCATCGATTCGGGCGCGGTCCGGGCCGGTGAGCACGAACCAGAGGTTGTAGTGATGCTCGCGCAGGTAGTTATGGTTGACCTCTGGATAGCGGTTGATCAGCCAGGCGACCTGCTCCAGCTGCCCCTCGGGTACGGCAAGGGCGACCAGCGTGCTGGCACCGGCGCGGCTGTGTTCGAACACCGGGCCGATGCGCGACAGACCACCGCCGCTTTCCAGCTGTTCGAGGCATGCGAGGACTTCGCTTTCGCTGCAGTCCAGCGCATCGGCCATGGCGCGATAGGGTTCGGCGCACAGCGGCATGCCGTGCTGGAAACGGTCGATCAGGCGGCGACCGAGAGTATCGATATGCATGTCACAACCCCGTTTCGTGAGCGCGGCTGGTGAAGAAAATGCCGCTCGGGCTGTCGGCCGGCAGGCGCTTGATCAGTTTCAGCGCGTAGGGGTCCCAGACCTGTACCTCGTTGCCGTCGCGCACCGATAGCCAGAGCTGGTCACCGCGGGCGGTGAATTCCATGTGCAGCACCGCCGGGCCGGGTTCCAGGGTCTGGATGATCTGGTGGGTTTCGCTGTCGATGACCTGCACCTTGCCGTTGTCGGGATGGGCGAAGTTCACCCAGATCTGCCGGGCATCCGGCCGCGCCATGACGAACACCGGTTGGCCGGCGACGTCGATCGCATCGGTCTGCTTCCAGTTTTGCGAGTCCATCACCAGCACCCGGTGCTGGCCGATGGCGGGTACGAAGGTCTGGTTTCCTGCCACGGTCCAGCCTTCCAGATGCGGCATCTTGTACACCGGCAGCTTTTCCTGGCCGCGGCCGTAGCCGTCGATGATGCGCTCGACGCCACGCGCGGTGTGCCAGAGGTCGATCTTGGCCATGCCGTCCTCACCGAACAGGCCGGCGATGTAGTAACGGCCGTCGGGTGTCAACAGGGCGTCATAGGGCTGCTTGCCGACGTCTTTGAAGCGCGTGATCTCCGGGGTGTTGCCCTGGCTGAAATCCAGCAGCCAGGTCTCGTTGGTATCGAACAGGCTGTAGATGAAGCGGCGGCCTGGCGCATCGATGACCCCGACCACCCGGGAGTTGCGGCTGCCATCGGCCATTGGCGTGGCGGGGACGTCCGCCACCAGTTCAAGGGTCTGGGCGTCGAACACTTTTACGCCACCGGGCTCGTAGTTGCCGACGGCGATCAGCGTGCCGTCCTGGCTGATGGCACCACCAATGCTGTTGCCACCCTGCACCACGCGCTTGTCGATGCGTTGCTCAAGCAGGTCGACCTTGGTCAGGCCGCCGTCACGACCGAAGACATAGGCGAAGCGCTCATCACGGGAAAACACCACCGATGCATGGGACAGGTCGCCAAGCCCCTCGATGCGCGCCAGGCGGGACTTGCCGCTGGTTTCGATGATCTGCAGGGCACCGGTGGCGCGTTCCACCACTACGCCCATGTCACCGGTTCCGCGTAGCGGCTGTCCGGCGCAGGCACCAAGCAGCAGGGTGGTCATGGCCACCAGCAGGGATGGACGAATCATGGTTTTGGGTATCCTTCGAGCAGTAGGTCCACCAGCCAGGCGATGTCCCCATCGTCGAGCAGGGCATTCCAGCCGGGCATGGCGGTGCCCGGTCGCCCGTGGGTCACGGTGGCGATCAGGTTTTCGCGGGGTTTGCCGGCGATGGCGTCGCGGGTCAGTGCGGGACCAAGGCCGCCGGTCATGCGCAGGCCGTGGCAGGAGCCGCAATCCTGTACCAGCAGGTGTTCGAGCTGAGCCTGGCGCTCGGCTGTCGGGGCGTCGGCCAGGGCAGCGGAAAAGGGGAGGAGGGACACCAGGGCGAGCCCCAAACCGAATGCTGCATGTCGGGACCGGATCATGATGTCCTCCAGGCTGTTACTTGAGGCTCAGAACCCACTCGGCGAGGGTCTTGGCTTCTTCATCGGTGACTGGGTTTGGCGGCATCGGGATCGGGCCCCAGTTGCCCTGGGTACCGTTCTTGATGTGCCCGGCGAGCAGGTCGGCGGCACCTTCCTGGCCAGCATACTTGGCAGCTACTTCTTTCAGCGCCGGGCCAACCAGCTTGGCATCGATGCTGTGGCAGGCCGCGCAGGGCTTGCTCTTGAACAGCGCCTCACCGTCCTGCGCCACGGCGGGCTGCAGGACCATGGCGCCGCTCATGGCGAGCAGGGGGATCAGAAACTTCTTCATGAGTTACTTCCTCAAGGCTAAGTGGGGGGATCTTGCGTCCCCCCGGTTTGCACTCAGTACACGTCGTGCTGAGTGTTATGGACGTTAAATTTACCGGTCGGGGTAATCAACCTTTTGTCCTTGATCACCTTTTTCAGCTTTAACGTCTTGTCATCGACCACGACGATGGCCGATTGGTCTTCCTGACCGCTCCACACGGAGAACCAGACTTCGTCTCCCGCTTCGTTGTACTCCGGCTGCACGACGCGTTTGGCACCGTCGGTCAGGCCGGCCCATTCGGCGATCGGCAACACGGTGTAGCCAGCGCCCAGGTCATTGATGTTGAACACTGCAGCCGACTGGCTGACCTTGGCGTCCGGGTTGAAGGTGGTGTCCAGGTACATGTGGCTGGATTTCGGGTGGGTCTTGATGAACAGCGAGCCGCCGCCCTGGCCCTTGAGCGTCTCGACCACTTTCCAGGCCTGGTCAGGATGCTTGTCCGGGTCGGTACCGATCAGGGAGATGGTTTCGTCACCCAGGTGGCTGGTGGCCCAGACCGGACCGAACTTGGGATGCACGAAGTTGGCGCCACGGCCCGGGTGCGGGATCTTGCCGACGTCCACCAGGGCAGCCAGCTTGCGATCCTTGGAATCGATCACCGCGACCTTGTTGGAGTTGTTCGCCGCTGTCATGAAGTAGCGGTGGCTGACGTCCCAGCCACCGTCATGCAGGAACGGCGCGGTGCCGATGATGGTGGTCGAGAGGTTGTCGATGTCCTCGTAGTTGACCAGCATGACCTTGCCGGTTTCCTTGACGTTGACGATGAATTCCGGGTGCTCGTGCGAGGCGATGATGGCCGCCACGCGAGGCTCCGGATGGTATTCCTGGGTGCCGACGGTCATGCCGCGGGTGGAAACGATCTGCAGCGGCTCCAGGGTCTCGCCATCCATGATGGTGTACTGCGGCGGCCAGTAGTCGCCGGCGATCACGTACTTGTCTTCGTAGCCCTTGAACTTGGAGGTTTCAACCGAGCGGGCCTCGATGCCCACCTTGATCTCGGCAACCTTGGTCGGCTCCTTGGCCCAGAGGTCGATCATGTCGATCTTGGCGTCGCGGCCGATGACGAACAGGTAGCGGCCGGAGGCTGACATGCGCGAGATGTGCACGGCGTAGCCGGTGTCGATGGTCTTGACGATTTCCTTGGTCTCGCCGTCGATCAGGGCGATCTTGCCGTCGTCACGCAGGGTGACCGAGAACAGGTTCGGCAGATCCAGCTTGTTCATCTGCTTCTTCGGCCGATCCTCCGGCTTGACCAGCACGTGCCAGGTGTCCTTCATCTGCGCCATGCCCCACTCCGGCGGTGTCGGCGGGGTGTGCTGGATGAACTTGGCCATCAGGGTGATTTCGTCTTTGGTCAGCGCATTGGACGTGCCCCAGTTGGGCATGCCGGCCGGCGATCCATAGGTGATCAGCGCTTCGAGATAGGCCTGGCCGCGCTCCTGGGTGATGTCAGGTGTCAGTGGCTTGCCGGTTGCACCCTTGCGCAGTACGCCGTGGCAGCCGGCGCAGCGCTGGAAATAGATTTCCTTGGCCTGCTCGAAATCGGCAGCGCTCAGGTCCGGCGCACCGGGCGAGTGGACAACCTGGGCGCTGGCCGGATCGATCGCCGACGCCTGGCCCTTGTAAGCAGCATCTGCGTTTTCCGGGTTCATCGCCGCCTGGGCAACTGCCAGACCGAGCAGTGAAAAGCTGGCGATGACACCTGTTAAGAATGGTTTGCGCATACTGTTTTTCTCCTCTGGCCGCTTCGTGCGGCGCCTGCTAACTAGCAACGGTGTGGCAGTGCCTGAGTCTCGCTGTTGTGCGGTTGCATCCTATGGCGGGGGTTGCGCGAGTGCGCTTGATGGCAATCAAGAGTCGATTCGGGATGCCCCGAGCGTGACGTCGTGTCGCGGGGATGGGGTTGCGAATGAAGCAAAACCGGGTTGCGCCAAGGCCTCATGGCTGTCTGGCTTGCCGCTCGATCTGGCCTGGGCTTGACCGCAATCAAGCTTTGCCGGCGGGTGGCTTGAGGCAGGACGACGCGGCGGTTAGCGTGGCGATAGATGATTGTCCAACTGCCGCAGTGAGGTATTGCCAATGAACGCGCCCGAGAACCTGGTCGGCATGACTGCTGCCCCGTTCTATCAATCGCTGGGCAACGAAGAGGTGCTTTTCGAGCAGGCCTGGCGGCACGGCATGCCGGTGCTGATCAAGGGCCCGACCGGCTGCGGCAAGACCCGCTTCGTGCAGCACATGGCGCACCGGCTGAACCTGCCGCTCTACACCGTGGCCTGCCACGATGATCTGTCCGCCGCGGATCTGGTCGGCCGGCATCTGATCGGCGCGCAGGGCACCTGGTGGCAGGACGGCCCGCTGACCCGCGCGGTGCGCGAAGGCGGCATCTGCTATCTGGATGAGGTGGTCGAGGCACGCCAGGACACTGCCGTGGTGCTGCACCCGCTGGCGGACGACCGTCGCGAGCTGTTCATCGAACGCACCGGCGAATCGCTCAAGGCGCCGCCGGGGTTCATGTTGGTGGTCAGCTACAACCCCGGTTACCAGAACCTGCTCAAGGGCATGAAGCCGAGCACCCGCCAGCGCTTCGTGGCCATGCGCTTCGACTACCCGCCGGCCGCCGAGGAAGTGCGCATCGTCGCCAACGAGGCTCAGGTGGATGCGCAGCTGGCAGCGCAGGTAGTCAAGCTCGGGCAGGCACTGCGCCGCCTCGAGCAGCATGATCTGGAGGAGGTCGCCTCGACCCGTCTGTTGATTTTTACGGCGCGCATGATCCGTTCCGGCATGAGCCCCCGCGACGCCTGTCTGGCCTGTCTGGCCGAACCGCTGTCGGACGATGCGCAAACGGTCGCGGCGCTGATGGATGTGGTCGATGTCCACTTCGCTTGAACCGATGACTGCCCGGCGCCTGCCGGGTGACCTGGCGATGTGGTTTTTCATCCTCGCCGAGCTGACGGTCTTCGCCATCCTGATCCTGGCATTCGCCGTGACACAGGTGCTGAGCCCCGAGCTGTTCAGCCAAAGCCGTGAGGCACTGGACAGTTCGACGGGGCTCGCGCTAACCCTGAGCCTGCTGACATCGGGCCTCTTTGCCGCGCTGGCGGTTGAGCAGGTGCGAATGGCAAGGCCCCGCCGTGGAGCGTTGCTGCTGGCGGTTGCGCTGTGTTCATCCTGCGTCTATGTCGCGCTCAAGCTCAACGAGTATGGCCACCTGGCGGAGCTGGGCCTGGGCATCGAGCACAACACCTTCTTCACCCTGTACTGGATCCTTACCGGATTTCACTTTTTGCATGTGCTGCTGGGCATGGTGATCCTCGGCTGGATGGCCTTGCGTTGCCAGCGCGGGCTCTACACGCCGGATGACTGCGCCGGGCTCGAATCCGGCGTGCTCTATTGGCATATGGTGGACATGGTCTGGGTGCTGCTCTTTCCGCTGGTCTACGTACTCAACTGACGAGGTCACGATGTCCGCTTCAAAGGTGCTGATCGGCTGCTGGCTGGCACTGGCGCTGCTGTCCTCGGCCACGGTGCTGTTGGGCAATGCCGGCTCGACGTTGCTGCTTGGCGGTGCGGTGCTGGTCATCGCGCTGGCAAAGGCCTGGCTGATCACCGACGGCTTCATGGAATTGCGCCATGCACCGCTGATGTGGCGCCTGCTGCTGCTCGGCTGGCCGATCGCAATGGCCGGCGGGATCCTAGTGGCCATGAGCCGCTGACGGATCGGGAGGCGGGCGGTACCGCGCTCGCATCTGCCGTCACGCTTCCGACCGGCACTTGGCGGGTGATTTCTGGTGGGTTGAAACCCACCCTGACGAGGCTCATTCCCGCCTGCCGTTTGGCTAAAGCCCCGCTCCGGTTCAGGGATCAGAACTCAGGGAAGACCCAGTGCCGCGTTCAGGTTTTTCTTGATTGTCATCAAGCAGGTTTCGATAGCCACCTTCTTAAACTGGCCACGCCAAGCCATGAGGAGGCGACCATGTCCGAGACCTTCACCAAGGGAATGGCCAGGAATATCTACTTCGGAGGAAGCGTGTTTTTCCTCCTGGTATTCGTGGGCCTGACCTATCACACAGAGCAGACCTTTCCAGAACGATCCAATGAGTCGGAAATTTCCGAAGCAGTCGTTCGTGGCAAAGCCATCTGGGAAAACAACAACTGCATCGGCTGCCACAGCCTGCTCGGTGAGGGTGCCTACTTCGCACCGGAACTGGGGAACGTATTCGTTCGGCGCGGCGAGGATGCGGCCTTCAAGCCCTTCCTGCAGGCCTGGATGAAGGCCCAGCCGCTGGGGGTTCCAGGTCGCCGTTCGATGCCGCAGTTCAACCTGAGCGAACAGGAAGTGGACGACATGGCGGAGTTCCTCAAGTGGACTTCGAAGGTCAATACCAACAACTGGCCGCCAAATAAGGAGGGTTAAGAGATGAGCATCCTGAATCCGCATCTCAAATTCCAATCGCAGGCCGTCGCCAAACCCTATTTCGTGTTTGCGCTGATGCTGTTTGTCGGGCAGATCCTGTTCGGCCTGATCATGGGCCTGCAATACGTCGTCGGTGACTTCCTGTTCCCCCTGCTGCCCTTCAACGTGGCGCGGATGGTTCACACCAACCTGCTGATCGTCTGGTTGCTGTTCGGCTTCATGGGCGCGGCCTACTACCTCATTCCCGAGGAAGCGGACCGTGAGCTGCACAGCCCGAAACTCGCCATCATCCTGTTCTGGGTATTCGCCGCCGCGGGCGTGCTGACCATCCTCGGCTACCTATTCCTGCCCTACGCGGGGCTGGCCGCAGTCACCGGAAACGACATCCTGCCAACCATGGGTCGCGAGTTCCTGGAGCAGCCCACCATCACCAAGGTCGGCATCGTGGTGGTGGCCCTGGGCTTTCTCTACAACATCGGCATGACCATGCTCAAGGGTCGCAAGACTGCCATCAGCATGGTCATGATGACGGGGCTGATCGGTCTGGCGGTGTTCTTCCTGTTCTCCTTCTACAACCCGGAAAACCTGGTGCGCGACAAGTACTACTGGTGGTTCGTGGTGCACCTGTGGGTTGAAGGCGTGTGGGAGCTGATCATGGGTTCGATGCTGGCCTTCGTCCTGATCAAGATCACCGGTGTCGACCGCGAAGTCATCGAGAAGTGGCTCTACGTGATCATCGCCATGGCCCTGATCACCGGCATCATCGGCACGGGCCACCATTTCTTCTGGATCGGTGCACCTGAAGTGTGGCTGTGGCTGGGCTCGATCTTCTCCGCCCTGGAACCGCTGCCCTTCTTCGCCATGGTGCTGTTCTCGCTGAACATGGTGAGCCGTCGTCGTCGCCAGCATCCAAACAAGGCCGCGTCCTACTGGGCGATCGGAACCACCGTCACGGCGTTCCTTGGAGCGGGCGTGTGGGGCTTCCTGCACACCCTGGCGCCGGTGAACTACTACACCCACGGCTCGCAGATCACCGCTGCCCACGGTCACCTGGCCTTCTACGGCGCCTACGCCATGATCGTCATGACCATGATCAGCTACGCCATGCCACGCCTGCGGGGGCTCGGCGAAGCACCGGATGCCCGTGCACAGCGCATCGAGATCTGGGGCTTCTGGGCGATGACCATGTCCATGGTGGCGATCACCCTGTTCCTTACCGCAGCTGGTGTGGTGCAGGTCTGGTTGCAGCGGATTCCGGCGGACGGCGCTGCCATGTCCTTCATGAACACCGCTGACCAACTCGCCGTGTTCTTCTGGCTGCGGCTGATCGCAGGGGTGGTTTTCCTTGCCGGTCTGGTCTGCTACCTCTACAGCTTCCGCCAGCGCGGCCGGGTGCCGGCCGACATCAGCTCAGCTGTCGCTGCGGCCTGAGACAAGACGTTGACCTAATGCGCGGCCCGGCTGATCCAGCGGGCCGTTGTCGTTTCCAAACCGCGCTACGGAGTTGACGCCATGGCCTTTACCATCGAAGTCGAAGAGTGGGTCGGCAGTGTCTGGCACCGCTTCATCACCCGCCGCGCCAGTCCAGATTTTCCCGACGCAAGCGTCGCGCTAGAAAGCATGCAGCGCCCGCTGTCGGTGCTGTTTCGCGCCATGGGCGGCGCCAGTGGAGTGGACGTTGGTGCCGCCAATTCACGGGACCTGATGCTGCGGCGCAACCTGTTGCAGCAGGTGGCCGGTACCTGCAAGCAACTTCCGGTGGCATGGTGTGATTCTGGCAATCTGCGCCTGCCGCAGAGCCTGGCCGTCTACCCCGAGCGATCACTCAACGAAGACCTCTACCGCTGGCTGGCACTGCTTGCGGCCCAGGCGGGCGAGATGCGCCACTGGGCGCGTGACAACCAGCGCTGGACCCAGGCCATCCTCGAACGATTCCCTGCCATGCGCCCGCGCTATCACCGGCTGGTCGAGGCGCACCTGCAACTGCGCCCCGACCCTGCCAGCCTGCCGAAGGCCGAAGGCGCGCTGGAGCAGGCGCTATGCCGGGCCCTGCGCGAGCCGGGAAGCGTCAGTCAGTTCCCGCGCAGCGAGGTGGCGCCCTGGCCGCTGCCGATGTGGCTGTATCCAGCAGAGAACCTTGGCGTGCCTCAGGCTACTGAGCTGGCCGACGAGGACCAGGACAATAACCTGCAGGCGCCGCCTACCGAGCAGAAGGGGATGCGCAAGCGCGCCAAGCGTGTCGAAGACAGCACCAGCAAGGGCGGGCTGATGCTGTTCCGCCTGGAAAACCTGTTCAGCTGGTCCGAGCATGTCGAGCTTGATCGTCAGGGCGATGACAGTGAAAACGAAGACGCCTCGCGTGTCGCCGAAGATCTCGACGAAATTGCCATGTCGCGTCAGCGGATGCGCAAGGGCGGCGGACTCAAGCTTCACCTGGACTTGCCGCCAAGCGACGTCGATGACATTCCGCTGGGCCAGGGTATCAAGTTGCCGGAGTGGGACTACCGCAAGCAGCGGATGCAGGACGATTTCGTCAACCTGCAGATGATGCTGCCGCGCGGTTCGGAGCCCAAGGGGCTGCCGCTGCGCCTCAGCCCACTGGCGCGCAAGCTGCGTCGGCAGTTCGAGCACCTGCGCAACGACCGGCAATGGCTGCGCGCCCAACCACAGGGTTCCGAACTGGATATGCAGGCCTGGCTGGATTTTCATGTCGAGCGCCAGCACGGCCAATGTGCGGAGCGCGGGCTGTTCATGGAGCAACGGCAGAACCGTCGTGATCTGGCCTGCCTGCTGCTGGCCGACCTGTCCATGTCCACCGACGCGCACCTGGACGACGAGCACAAGGTAATCGATGTGATCACAGATAGCCTGCTGCTCTTCGGCGAGGCGCTCTCGGCAGTGGGCGACGATTTTGCGCTGTATGGTTTCTCCTCGCTGCGTCGGCAGCAGGTGCGGATGCAGGAACTCAAGAGCTTCAGGCAGCGCTACGGCGACGATACCCGCGGACGCATCCAGGCGCTCAAGCCCGGTTACTACACCCGCATGGGCGCCGCGATCCGCCAGGCCACCGAGCTGCTCGGCAACTGCCAGCAACGGCGCAAGCTGTTGCTGCTGGTGACTGATGGCAAGCCCAATGACCTTGATCTCTACGAAGGCCGCTACGGCGTCGAAGACACCCGCCAGGCGGTGCTCGAAGCGCGGCGCAAGGGGCTGTTGCCGTTCTGCATCACTATCGACAGCGAGGCCGGTGACTATCTGCCACATATGTTCGGCGCCAACGGCTACACCCTGATCAAGGACCCGCAGCAGTTGCCGTTCCGCCTGCCGCAGCTGTATCGGCAGCTGACGAAGGAGTAGGGATGGAGGCGCAGGAAGCTAGAAGCTAGAAGCCCGAAGCTGGGAGCTGGGAGCTGGGAGCTGGAAGCCGGAAGCTGGAAGCTGGAAGCTGTTTCCTCGCTGCAGGTGGACGCAGGCTATGCGAGGGGCGAGGTCGCTTCCTTTGGCTATCAAGCCGCCTGATGGATCGGGTAAGGCGTGATCCAACCCTGCCTGCCAGGGGCGGTAAGCTCAGGCGAGCAGCCGCTGCCGGGCATTCTGTCCCCTAGAAAAGGTTGCGTGGCAGCCAGATGATCATCACCGCACAAAAGACGGCGAGTGCAATACAGAACAGCAGAAAGTTGCGCTGCCGCCGGGCGCCGGCGGTTTCGGCCAGGGCCGGCAGGGGCATGCCGCAATTCTGGCATTCGGCTTCCTGGGGGGGATTGTCCTGTTGGCAATAAAGGCACTTGGGCATGGCAACTTCCTCATCAATGAAGGCAGCTTGCCACGGCGATGTGCTGAGGGCGGTTGACCGGGATCAACCGCCGCCGAACGGGCATTTCGCACGGGCAGGGCGCCACCTCATTCGAATTGCTCGAGGCGCTCCCGATCGAGAATGGTGATCTGCCGACCGTCCTGGCGGATGACGGCTTCGTCGATCAGGCGCCGCATGATCCTCGAAAAGGTTTCCGGCTGGATCGACAGGTGCCCCGCAATCAGCTGCTTGGCCATTGGCAGCTCGAAGCTGTTGCCGCCCTCACGTACCCGTGCCAGTTGAGTCATCAGGTAGCGCACCACACGGTGCGTGGCGTTCTTGAGCGATAGCGTTTCGATCTCGTTGATGCGCTGGTGCAGGCGCACACTGAGTTTGCCAAGCAGGGCGAAGGACAGCCGCTGGTTGGCTTCCAGCAAGCGCATGTAGGCGGCGTTGGAGAAGCGGTAGACCTGCGTCGGGCAGACGGACTGCGCCGAGGCGACATAATTGGGCGTGTCCATGAGCATCATGGCTTCAGCGAATGTCTGCCGATTGCCGATGACTTCGAACACTTTTTCCTGCCCGTCGGGCGTCAGGCGGTAGATCTTGATCGCGCCGGAGATAACGAAATAGAACGAATGCGCCGGCTCGCCCTGATGGAACAGGTTGTCGCCCTTGTCCAGGTTGAGCAATTGGCTGGCACCCATCAGCTCATCCATCTGCTCGTCATTCAACGGCTCGAACAGATGGTGGCTGCGGAGAATCTGGTTGTGTACGCGGTGAAGCACCATGCAAGGCATCCTGTTTCTAAGAATTGGCTGTTCGCAACTGCTCAGCGGAGCGAACAGATCGTCTCGTTCATGCTGTCTGCGTCGCCGACGGCTCGGCAGGGATGCTCGGACGCTGAGCCTGTTGAGCCTAGTTCAACTGCAGGCCTCGAGTATTGATGCAGGCCATTGTTGTGGTTGCCGGCTTGGCCGCCGCGCCACGAGGCATGCCTTGTCTCCCTGAAAGCTTCGCTTCAATTCCGCTGCGGCGCGGCAAACACCCCGGGTGCCTGCAGCTGTAGCGCCTGGCTCCTGCCAATCGCCCCCGTCGGTTCGCTCGGTCACGCCGTGTCTACTGCCTGCCGCGGACGGGTCATGCCGTCGCGGCCGCATCGGTGGACAGTTGGCCACTGGCGGCAGCTGGTGCAGCCGATTGGCCGTGGTCGTGGTGGATGACCGCTGCCTGGGTGGTGTTGATGGCCATGTCGAGTGCAACGCCGCTGGCCAGTGCAAGGATGGTTGCCATGGCCAGGCCCCAGGCCAAGGGTTGGATAACTGCTTTCATATCGCCTCCACTAGAGCCGGCACGTGGGTCGGGATGACCCGCGTGGTGCGTTCACCTGACCTCACTGCGAAGCCTTGATGAACAGAATGTTGTTTTCCAGGTGAATGTGTTGCATCAGATCGTCACGCATCTCCTCCAGCCCGCCATATAGCGCGCGCCAGGTATTGCAGGCGTTTGCCGGCGGGGTGATGTCGTCTGTCAGCGCGGCCAGGCGATCCAGTGCGATGCCGTGCTGGTCGTGCTCGTAGCGCATCACCGCAATCGGGCCTTGCTCGCTGGGCACGCGCATTCCGCGGCGGATCATGGGGAAAAGTACCTGTTCCTCCTTGAGCATGTGGCTTTCCAGCTCCTGCTGCATGCCCCACAGATGCTCGGCGAGCCCGACCGGGCAGTCCGGTTTGTTGCCATGAACCTGCTCGACACGGCTGGCCAGGCGGATCAGCTCCGGGAACTGCTCACGGTGCCGCTCATGAAAGCGTTCCAGGAGATGATTGATCAGGGTGTCGGAGGGGACATTACGCCAATCGGTTTCGTGCTCAGCCTCAGCGCCCAAAGCCGTCAGCTCGTCTGCGATGCGCTGGGCATCCAGCTCGCGCCGGGCGGCGGCGTCACGAAGCGGGGTATCGCCGCCACAGCAGAAGTCCAGCTTGTACCGGCGAAATAGGCGAGTGGCGCCAGGGATCAGGCAGGCCAGGCTGCCCAGGGTTTGCTCGGTAGACACGCTTGTCATGGTGGGAATCCGCGAAATGGCCTCGATACGCTGCCTATCGCAATCGCTATGCCATCCCTATCTATCTGTTTTTCAAGCGTTAAAAAAACGCATTGGTCAAAACTACCGAGGCGGGTTAGGGTTGAAAAAACCATAAGGGTATGAAAGACCATGATGGAAGACGCCTTGCTGGCCGATCTGGTGACCGAGCTGCCTAATGCGGTTCGGCTTCAGCGCCTGGTGCATACGCTGCATCAGCGCTTTCGCTGTGGCGCCGTAGTGTTGCTTCGGCTGGACGACGACACGCTCCGCCCGTTGGCCGCCGTCGGGCTGGTGCGCGAGGCGCTCGGTCGCCGCTTCGTGGTGGCTCAGCACCCTCGCCTGGCGGCCATTCTTTCGCAGCGCGAGCCCACCTGGTTCGAGCCCGACAGTGGCCTGCCCGACCCCTACGACGGTCTGCTCGACGAGCGCATCGGTGAACCCTTGCCAGTGCACGACTGCATGGGCGTGAGCCTGTTCGTGGAGGGCAAATTATGGGGCGCGCTGACCCTCGATGCGCTGCATGCCGGCACCTTTGACGACGATGCGCGGCAGGATCTTCAGCGCTACACGCTTTTGATCGAGGCCGCCATCCGTATCACCCGCCTGGAGCATGAGAATCGCAGCCTGCGCCTGGCGCGCAGTGATGTGCTTGAGCCCAGCCAGCTGCCGAAGGACGGCGAAATCCTTGGCCAGAGCCCGGTGATCCGCGAGCTGTTGCGCGAACTGGAAGTCGTCGCCGACTCCGAGTTGCCCGTATTGCTGCTGGGCGAGACCGGTGTCGGCAAGGAGCTTTTTGCGCGCTGGTTGCATCGTCATTCGCGGCGACGCAACAAGCCGCTGATACTGGTCAATTGCGCGGCCTTGCCCGAGTCGCTTGCCGAGAGCGAGCTGTTCGGCCACGTCAAGGGCGCCTTTTCCGGTGCGACGACGGACCGGCCGGGACGCTTCGATGCGGCCAATGGCGGCACGCTACTGCTGGACGAAGTTGGCGAATTGCCGCTGGTGGTGCAGGCCAAACTGCTGCGTACCTTGCAGAACGGGGAAATCCAGCGCCTGGGCGCCGACAAGCCGCGGCAGGTCGATGTCCGGATCATCGCGGCGACCAATCGCAATCTGCGTGAAAGCGTGCGCGACGGCCATTTCCGTGCTGATCTCTATCATCGTCTGTCGGTGTATCCGGCACCGATTCCCCCGCTGCGTGAGCGCGGCAACGATGTGCTGATCCTTGCCGGCTTTTTCCTGGAGCTCAATCGTGCGCGCCTGGGGCTGCGCAGCATGCGCTTGTCGCCGGCTGCGGAGCGGGCTCTGCTGGGCTACAGCTGGCCGGGCAATGTGCGCGAGCTGGAACACGTGATCAGTCGCGCGGCGCTGCGTCTGTTGAGCAGTGGGGTGTCTCGCAGCGATATCCTCACGCTGGAACCCGACTTGCTCGCCCTCGACAGTACCCAGACCGCGGACCTGGCGCCGATCGCCGAGCAGATGCCTGCGGCCCAGGCGCCAATCGTTTCGCTGCGTGAGGCGGTAGATGCCTGCCAGCGTCAGGCCATAGTCCGCGCGCTGGAAGCCAGCTCAGAAAACTGGGCCCAGGCGGCCCGGCTGCTGGATGTGGATTCGAGCAACCTGCACAAACTGGCGCGGCGGCTCAAGCTCAAGTGAGCTGAGCCCTGTCTCGTCGCGGCTGGCGGGCGGTCCGCCAGTCGGTGCGAGTCGTCTTGCTGGCGGGGTGGTCTAAGGTTCAATCACCACGATCGAGGAGACGCCCATGGCTCTGGACCATGAACAGTTCCAAACGCTGCTGACCGAGGCCCAGGCGCATGCCGACCGGGCCGCCAGCGAGAACAACCCGCAGCACTACCAACAGGCCTTCGAAGCCAGCCTCAAGGCCATGCGCCTGCTGGCGGAGGAATCCGGCGCCTGGCGGCAGATGGTGGCCCGCGCTACCGAGGAGTTCGAGGGAGACGAGGGAATCTAGCCTGGCCGAAAACCCGCTAAAGGCTGCTGGTTGAGCGAGAAACCTGCAGCCTGCCTGCAAGGGTGGATTGGCGGGCCCCGCTGCAGCCTGAATCACTCTGCTGGCATCTGCAGGCAGGCGCTCCGGTGGCCAGTCTCCCTTGACGCTCATCAATGCCGATCGCCGGCCTAGTACCTAGACTGCCGGCCTCCCGTCCCTTCCCGGACGGCCGCCTGTGCCTGTTGGCGCCGGCGCGCATGATTTCGATTGTCTAGGAGTTGCCATGCACCTGGTCTGTCCGGCAGGAAGCCTGCCCGCGCTCAAGGCCGCCGTCCAGCAGGGCGCCGATGCCATCTATGTCGGTTTTCGTGACGACACCAATGCCCGCCATTTCGCCGGTCTCAACCTCGACGAAAAACAGCTCGACAAGGGCTTGCAGCTGATTCGTCAAAAGCGTCGCCAGCTGTATATCGCCGTCAATACCTATGCCCAGCCTGACGGCTGGTCCCGCTGGCAGCGAGCCGTGGACCAGGCGGCGGATTTGAACGTGGACGCACTCATCGCGGCGGATCCCGGGGTGCTGGGCTATGCCGCCAAACGTCATCCGCAGCTCAATCTCCACCTCTCTGTGCAGGGCTCGGCGACCAATGCCGAGGCGTTGGCGTTCTATCAGCAGCGCTACAACATCAAGCGCGCCGTGCTACCCCGGGTGCTTTCGCTCAAACAGGTCAGACAGGTGGCCGCCAGCAGCCCGGTGCCGATCGAGGTGTTCGCCTTTGGCAGCCTGTGCATCATGGCCGAGGGGCGCTGCCACCTGTCTTCCTACCTCACGGGCGAGTCGCCGAATCTGTGTGGTGTCTGCTCGCCAGCCAAGGCGGTGCGCTGGAGCGAAGAGCCGGAGGGGCTGACTTCACGCTTGAACAACGTGCTGATCGATCGCTATGCCGAAGGCGAGTCGGCCGGCTATCCGACCCTTTGCAAGGGCCGCTTCATGGTCAACGGCGAGCGCTTTCATGCCCTGGAAGAACCCACCAGCCTGAACACCCTGGACCTGATTCCGGAGCTGGCGGCCATTGGCGTCACGGCCATGAAGATCGAGGGTCGACAGCGCAGCCCGGCCTATGTCGAACAGGTCACCCGGGTCTGGCGTGCGGCGCTGGATGCCTATCTGAACGCGCCGCAGCGCTATGCGGTGCAGCCAGACTGGCGCGCGGTACTCGATGGGCTTTCCGAGGGCTCGCAAACCACGCTGGGCGCCTACCACCGGGCATGGCAATGAAGGAGCGAACCATGAAACTCAGCCTCGGCCCCGTGCTGTTCTACTGGGATCGGCAGCAGACCCTGGATTTCTATGCAGACATGGCCGGCCAGCCGCTGGACGTCATCTACCTCGGCGAAACCGTCTGCTCAAAACGCCGCAGCATGGGCCTGGACGACTGGATCGGCCTGGCTCGCGAACTGGCGGGGGAGACGTCCGCGCAAATGGTGCTCTCCGGCCTGACGCTGGTGGAAGCCGCCTCGGAGCTGTCCGGCCTGCGCCGCCTCTGTGACAACGGCGAGCTGCTGGTGGAAGCCAATGACATGGGCGCGGTGCACTACCTGTCGCAGAAGAACCTGCCCTTTGTCGGCGGGCCGGCGCTCAACCTCTATAACGGCCACGCCCTGGCCGAGCTGGTCGAAAGTGGCATGTGCCGGTGGGTGCCACCGGTGGAAATGTCGGGTGCCATGATCCGCAGCGCCCGCGCCCAGTTGGAGCAGCTGGAGGTAGAACTGCCGGAAATCGAAATCTTCGCCTACGGTCATTTGCCGCTGGCCTATTCCGCACGTTGCTTTACCGCACGGGCGGAAAACCGCCCGAAGGACGATTGCCAGTTCTGCTGCCAGAACTATCCGGAAGGTATTCCCTTGTTGAGCCAGGAAGGCGAAGCGTTGTTCACCATCAACGGGATCCAGACCCTGTCTGCCTCGGTCAGCAATCTGCTGGCGGATTATCCGGCACTGGCGGCCAGCGGAGCAGAACTGCTGCGTCTGAGCCCACGGGCCGCTGGAATGTCCGACGTCATCAGGGCGTTCGATGCGGTGCGCAAGGGCGCGCTGCCGCCGCTCGCCGTCGAGGGTTGCAACGGTTACTGGCATGGCCAGCCCGGCATGCTGCGCGCAGAGGAGGCCGGCCTGTGCTGAAACCTCCTGCGCAGCTTCTGGCCCTTGGCGAACGACTGCTGCCCCTGGCGGCGCACACGCCATTTGCGTTGCAACGCCTGGCCCTTGAACGCAGCCTCAATCAGTTGTTCGCCGAACCCCTGGCAGACGACGCCTTCGAGGCGCTGGACGGGCACTGGATGCGTCTGGAGGTGGCAGACCTCAAGCTGGCCTGGTGCCTGACCTGCGAAGGGCAGCGCTTGCGTATCGCCGAGCAGGCACCGGTCGAGGTCACCATTCGCGGTAACTGGCGGGAGTTCTTGCTGCTCGCCAGCCGCCAGGAAGACCCGGACACCCTGTTCTTCCGTCGCCGTCTGGTCATCGAAGGGGATACCGAGCTGGGCCTGGCCATCAAGAATCTGATCGACAGCCTTGACCCGGAAATGCTGCCGCCCTGGTTGTGGACGCTGTTGCAGCGTGCCGGTGAAGGGGTGGCGCAGGCGGGCCGGGCGCAACCGGCGCCCGTCTGATCAAACCGAGCGCAGCTGGTGTTTCGGCTGCATCCGGTCACTGGCGATGATCTCGCGCATGTCCTCGAACAAGGCGTTGGCTTCGGTCTCGCTGCAGTCCTCCCGGTAACGCTTGCGCAAGCCGTAGCTGCTAAGGGTGATGTGGACGTTGGCCGTTACGCCATGCTGCGCCAGGCAGGCACGGGCACAGTGCAGGGGGCAGCCATCGATGGCGAGGATCGCCCGGCCTGAATTGGCCTTGTTCACCAGTGAGCCGACCCGGCCGCCGACACCGGCGATGCAGGACATTTCCGCAAGGCCGGCGCGGTCCAGGCGTACAGCGAGGGTGTTCGCCAGCTGCGCCACGTTGGAGCAGCCTGAGCAGGAATAGACCAGCGGGAGGTGGGCGGTACGGGGCATTACGTTCTCCGGTCAGGCCGATGGGCTCGGCGTTGGTTGATATGCAGGCGATTACTCCTGGTAGGCCGCCAGCCCCTGGCTGTCGAGAATTTCGATGCGCCGACGCTGCACGCTGATCATCCCCGACTCGATCAGCCGGTGCAGGATGCGTGAAAAGGTTTCCGGCTGGATGCCCAGCTTGGAGGCGATCAGGCGTTTCGGTACGTCCAGGGTTACCACGCCGCTGTCGTCTTCCTGCGACTGGTAGAGGAAGCGCACCACCCGATGGCTGGCGTTGGCCAGTGTCAGGGTGTCGATCTCGTTCATCCGCTGATGCAGGCGAATGCTCAGAGTGGCAAGGATGTCCAGGCAGATGCTCGGATGTTCTTCGAGCATGCGCCGGTAGTGTGGCCCATGCAGGCTCGCCACCAGGCTGGCCTTGAGGGCCGTGGCACTGACCGGATAGTTTGGCGTTCCGGTGAACAGCAGGGCTTCAGCGAAGGATTCGCGAGGCCTAATGACCTCCACCAGCTTTTCCTGCCCATCGCATACCACGCGGTGCAGCTTCACCTGGCCACTGAACAGGAAGTAGAAACGTTCGGCCCGGTCGCCTTGATGAAACAGTGCCGCGCCGGCGGGCACGCGCTTGAGGTTGGCTGACGTGCACACCTCCTGCAGCGCCGACTCGGGCAGCCGGCTGAACAGGTGATGGCGGCGCAGCTCCGCGACAAGTGATGTTTCGGTGAGCATGTGTCCTCCCCCGGCGCCAGTCCGGGATGGTTCGAGGCTGCATCGTAAAAGCCGGCGCGCGGCAGTTTCCTTGATCGTGAACAAGATCCTGCCCGCCGGGCGTTGAGGTCAGGCAATTTCCAAAAACAGCCTGGGCAACTTGACGATGGTCAATTCGTAGAAGGACCGGTTTCCCTACATTGCACACCATCTTGTGTTTCGGTGTTTTTCCGTATCTACATATTGTGATTGGGGGTGGTAATGGAAGGGCTCGCCAAAAGGGCGCAACCGGTATCGCTGCGCAAGCGCGACGGCCGACTGCTGGCGTTTGAACTGGCAAAGATCGAGCGGGCAATCACGGCGGCAGGGGACGCCACCGGCGAGTTCGATGGCGCTACGGCAAAGGCTCTGGCCGAGCAGGTGCTGGCACGGTTGCCTCAGCGGATCGTGGAGGTCGAGCAGGCCCAGGACACCGTCGAGCGCGTCTTGATGGAGGCGGGCTACTACGACACGGCGCGCGCCTACATCGTCTACCGTGAACGCCACGGACGGCTGCGACGCGATCGCAAGTCGCTGGTCGATGTCGCCTCGTCGATGAACGAATACCTCTCGCGGGAGGACTGGCGGGTGCGTGCCAACGCCAACCAGGGCTATTCCCTGGGCGGGCTGATCCTCAACGTGTCGGGCAAGGTCACCGCCAACTACTGGCTGGACGAGGTCTACAGCCCGGAAATCGGCACGGCGCATCGAGAGGGCGATCTGCACATCCATGACCTGGACATGCTTGCCGGCTATTGCGCAGGCTGGTCGCTGCGCTCGCTGCTCAACGAAGGCTTCAACGGCATTCCCGGGCGGGTCGAGGCGGGGCCACCGAAGCACCTTTCGAGCGCGCTGGGTCAGATGGTCAACTTTCTCGGCACCTTGCAGAACGAATGGGCAGGTGCCCAGGCATTCAGCAGCTTCGATACCTATCTGGCGCCGTTCGTGCGCAAGGATCGGCTCGGCTACGACGAAGTGCGCCAGGCGATCCAGGAGTTCATCTACAACCTCAACGTGCCGTCGCGCTGGGGCACCCAGACACCGTTCACCAACCTGACCTTCGACTGGGTCTGCCCCGAGGACCTGCGCGAACAGATCCCCTATATCGCCGGCGAGGAGATGCCTTTCGCCTACGGCGAGCTGCAGGCCGAGATGGAGCTGATCAACCGTGCCTATATCGAAGTGATGCAGGCCGGCGACGGTCTGGGCCGGGTGTTCACCTTTCCGATCCCGACCTACAACATCACCCACGATTTCCCCTGGGACAGCGAGAACGCCGACCGCCTGTTCGAGATGACGGCACGCTACGGCCTGCCGTATTTCCAGAATTTCCTCAATTCGGACATGCAGCCCAACCAGGTGCGTTCGATGTGCTGCCGCCTGCAGCTCGACGTGCGCGAGTTGCTCAAGCGCGGCGGCGGGCTCTTCGGTTCGGCCGAGCAGACCGGCTCGCTGGGCGTGGTGACGGTCAACTGCGCACGATTGGGCTACCTGCATGCTGGCGACTGGACCGGGCTGGTCGAGCATCTGGATGCGCTGCTGGAGCTGGCGCGGCAGAGCCTCGAGGTCAAGCGCAAGGTCATCCAGCACCACATGGATGCCGGCCTTTACCCTTACACCAAGCGGTACCTGGGCACGTTGCGCAACCATTTCTCCACCATCGGCGTGAATGGCCTGCACGAGATGGTGCGCAATTTCACCGAGGATTCCGAGGGGTTGCACACCGAGGTCGGCCGGCGCATGGCAGTAGACCTGCTCGACCATGTGCGCGCGCGGCTGGTGCAGTTTCAGGAAGACACAGGTCATCTCTACAACCTCGAGGCGACACCCGCAGAAGGCACCACCTACCGCTTCGCCAAGGAAGATCGCAAACGTTTTCCGGACATCCTGCAAGCGGGTACGGCCGAGGCGCCGTACTACACCAATTCGTCCCAGCTGCCGGTGGGCTTCACCGACGACCCTTTCGAAGCCCTGATGCTGCAGGACGAGCTGCAGACCAAATACACCGGCGGCACCGTGCTGCACCTTTATATGGCCGAACAGATCTCCTCTGCCCAGGCCTGCAAGAACCTGGTGCGCACCTCGCTTGGGCGTTTCCGCCTGCCCTATCTGACCATCACCCCGACGTTCTCGATCTGCCCGGTCCACGGCTATCTGGCCGGTGAGCATGAATTCTGTCCGAAGTGCGACGAGGCGTTGCTGGCCAAACAGGCCGGTTGCGGCTGTCCGGCCTGATCCGCCCTCGTTCTGTTTTACCCAACCAAAGGAGCAACACATGAGCCAAGCCAACCAATTGCCCGAAAGCCAACGCCAGCGCTGTGAAGTCTGGACCCGGGTGATGGGCTATCACCGCCCGGTTGCGGCATTCAACCCGGGCAAGCAATCCGAGCATCGCGAGCGCACCCACTTCACCGAGCAAGCGGCCGGGCTGGCGCGGTAGCCATGGGCGCAGCGCTACGGGTCGGGGGCATGGTGCCCCTGACCACCCTCGACTTTCCCGATCACCTGGCCTGTGTGCTGTTCTGCCAGGGCTGTGGCTGGCGCTGCCGCTATTGCCACAACCCGCAGCTGATCCCGACCTGTGGCGTAGATGAGCGCGATTGGGAGGACATCCTCGGATTTCTTCAACAACGTGCCGGTCTGCTCGAAGCGGTGGTGTTCAGCGGTGGCGAACCGACCCTGCAACTGGCCTTGCCCGATGCTATCGCCCAGGTTCGTGCGCTGGGATACAAGGTCGGCCTGCACAGCGCTGGCATCAAGCCCAAGCTGTTCCGTCAGGTGCTGCCGCTGGTGGATTGGGTGGGCTTCGATGTCAAGGCGCTGCCCGAACATGGCCGGCTGATCACGGGCGTCGAAGGCAGTGGCGAGGCGAACTGGAAAAGCCTCGAAGCGCTTGTTGCGGGCGGTGTGGACTATGAGTGCCGCACCACCGTGCACTGGCAGTTGTTCGACGCTGAACGCCTGTGGGACATGGCGCAGCGACTGCGCAAATTGGGAGTCGAACGGTTCGCAGTGCAATGCGTGCGTACCGCGCGGATGCTTGATGACTCGCTCGCCGACAGCCGCGCGCCCTACGATCAGCAAAAGCTATGGGATCGCATGGGGCAGCTTTTTCCTTCGTTCCAACTACGCGGCTGACGCCGCGCTCCGAAACGCTGCTCGTATAGGCGCGACCTGAAGCCATGCGTAGCAGCGGTCTCAAGCAGGGCTTGCTTGCTGCGATGTTTGCGCCGGTGCTGGAAGCGAGCCCTGCTGCTTTGTGTAGCGGTCGTGAATCCGCTGATCATGTGCCTTGGTTTGCGAGCAGGCTCAGCTCCAGGCGCTCTCGATCAGCTCCAGCCCCAGAATTGCAGATACCAGCCATAACCGACCACAGCTGTCGCCAGCCCCACGCAGCTGAACGCAGACAGGCGACGCAGGCCATTGGCACCATGTCGGCTGATTACGCGCCAGGCCAGATAAAGGCTCCAGCCAATCCCGCCGGCCAGCAGCAGCGCTCGCGTCGGCTGTGCCCAGGCGAGGACAAAACCTTCATAACGCAACAGCTTGATCGTCGTGGCCGATAACCCCAGGAACAGCCCGGCGCCGCCAAGCGGCGTCAAAGTCAGGGCAAGGTGATGGAAGACATTGTCGCCGCGATTCATCAACCGTACCGCGCCACGAAGGAGCAACCAGAGCGCGCCGCCCACCAACAGCGAGCAGGCACCGATGTAGCCAAGAATCGCCGCACCGTCGAGCCAGGTGAATGCATCGTTGTTCTGCGGATAATGCGTCAGCAGCCACCAGGGGGCGTTGGCCTCCAGCGGCCAGAAGATGTCGCGGTCCACCAGCCACTCGGCGGCGGTCTGCTTGAGGGTGATGAACCAGGGGCTGACTGTCCACTGGAAGGCGCCCATGGCCAGGCCGATCATGCCGAACAGCAGCAGGGTGCTGTCCCAGTGACCCTGTTGCGGCTGGTTGCCGACGATGAGGATTTCCTGGTTCGGCGAACGGGCGGCAAGGGCGACGGCGCCACGCTGGCCGCTGCACCGACCGCAGGCATGGCATTCGCTGTTGCCCTGCATGCGGCGGATGTCGATCAGCGGGGCGCAGTTGGGGGTCGCCAGCTTCGGCCCCTGGTTGGCCTGCCAGCGCTCTTCGTCGACCTTGTAGTGCAGCGGCGCCAGCCGGGCGAGCAGGCTGAATACACCGCTGACGGGACACAGGTGCCGGCACCAGACGCGCTTACCGCGGCCATAGAGGAAGCCAACGATCATCGCGGCCACCGTCGAGCCGCCGAGGATCAGCGCGGCAGCACGGCCATAGTCATAGACGCTGATCAGCTGGCCATAGACCGTGGTGAGGATAAAGGCAATGGTCGGCCAGCCGCTCCAGCGGATCCACTGCGGTGTGCGCTTGTTCAGGCCGCGCCAGCTGATCCACTCGCTTAGCGAGCCTTCCGGGCAGAGCACCCCGCACCAGAGCCGTCCGAACATCACCATCGACAGCAAGACGAACGGCCACCAGAGCCCCCAAAAGAGGAACTGAGCGAATACCGTGATGTTGTCCAGCATGCGTGCTTCGGACGGCGGCAGAGAAAGAAACGCAGGGACCAGCAGCAACACCAGATAGAAACCCACCACCAGCCACTGAATCAGGCGGATGGCCTTGGCATGCTGGCGCAGCAGGTCGCCGATGCGCGCCAGCCAGGGAGCATTGGCGATCATGCGGCGCGAGCCTCCAGACGGGCCTCCGGCTTCGGTCGCAGCCAGGCCCAGACGGCCAGCCAGTAAAGCCCCATGAGGATCACTGCAGCCAGCGATGGCATGGCGCGATAACCGGTCAGCCCGGCGATGGTGCTGCCCAGGGTGCCGCCGTCATCGAGCAGGGCCGAAGTGTCCCAGATCGGGTCGCCGAAAACGGTGTAGAGCACTTCCGGCACGTCCATGCCCATCAGCTGGCCACTGAAACGGTCGAGCCCGGCCATCAGCAGGGCGGCGCCGAGCAACAGCAGCAGGGCTTCGCTGAAAGTGAAAAAGCGCTTCCAGGAGAACAGTCTGCTCCCGGCCTGCAGCGCTGCGTAGCTGATCAATGCGAGGACGAAACCGAGCACGCCTCCGACCACGAAACCGGTGAGATCGGTGCCTTGCTGCTGATGGCCAACGCCATAGAGAAACACCACGGTTTCGCTGCCTTCGCGCGCCACGGCGAGCATCGCCAGTATCAAAAGCCCGATGCCGCTGCCCTGGCTGAGGCTGGCCGCCGCGCTGTCCACCAGGTTGCGCTTGAGGTCGCGGCCATGATGGTGCATCCAGCCGACCATCTGCAGGATCAGCAGAGCCGCGACCACCAGCATGGCGCACTGGAACCACTCGCCGGCCGGCCCGGCCAGCCAGTCGCCAGCACTGAGGATGCCCCAGGCCAGCAGCGAAGCCAGGCCCAGGCCCGCCACGACGCCGCCCCAGAGCATACGCAGCGCGTGACGGTTGTCCGGTTGCTGGCTCAGCCAGGCATGCAGGATGCCGATGACCAGCAGCGCCTCGACGCTTTCGCGCCAGACGATGAACATTGATTGGCCCATGTCGCTTCTCCTTTGAAAGGAACTACTTGGCGATGATTTCCCCTTCCGGAAGATCCATGTGGAACTCATCGAAGAAGGGATAGCGGCCCGGTTTGAGCGGATGGATTACGACGAATGAAGTGACGCCGGGCGAAAGCACCTTTTCCACTCGCAGCGGCGTGCTCTCGAACTCGGTCGGGCCGCTGCCGGCATTGATCACGACGATCTTGAAGCGTTGGCGAGCCGGAACTTCGATGGTCGCCGGCTCGAAATGGCCGTCGCGGATGGTCAGCTCAAAGGTCGGTAACCCGGCCTGGGCGCCGCCGGCGAGACCGGCAGCGAGCAGGGCGAGAATGCGGATCAGGACGCGTCGCATGCTGACCTCCGGCTCAGTAACCGCCTTTCTTGCCGATGCCGGCGTAGGTGAACTCGTAGTTCAGCGTGCACTGTTCGAACCAGGGCGCGACACCGGTTTCCTTGTCGACGTGGCGGCCGAACATGGCGTGCTCTCCGCCTGGCGGGGAAATGGTGAAGGTCAGCGAATATTTGCCCGGGCCCATCAGCTTGACGTTGTCGCCATAGTGCGGGCCGTCATTGGCAACCATCGGATGGAAGTCGCCTTCGATCTTTTCATCCGAGCCCTTCTTGCTCAGCGCATAGTGGATGTTCAGGTAGGAGACGAAACTGCCTTCCTGCCAGCCGTTGCGGTTGTCTTCGGTAGCAGCGATATCGGCTTCCAGGTGTACGTCGGATTTGGCCGCGTCGAGCATCATCCCGGCGGGCTCCATTTCGACCGGCTGTAAATAGACCGCTCCGACTTCCATGCCACCGCATTGCTGCGGTTCACCAATTGGGTATTCCTTGGCTTGGGCGAGGGGAGCGATCAGTAGCGAAGCGATGGCTAGGGTGGCGGGAATGCGCATGAGGCCTCCGAGAAGGAATGGGTTGGGATGCAGGTAAAGATTCTCACCTGTGAGGCTTAACGATAATGATTCGCGTCAATTTTGAATGAAATAATTTGTAACGTATACCCTCAAGCGCTCGAACCGCCGCGACCCTGATCGCTGCGCACGGCTACTGCCGCGGCCTGGAACCCTCCAGGTGCGTTGCGTTGTCACACCGGCGGACCGCCATTTCCCTCCCACCGACAGCGCACCGCGAAGTGCCGGCTCGAGGTGGCCGGGTGTCGATTAGTGCTGCTAGCAGATCGATAGGGGCCTAACATAGGCGTTTTTGGAGCCAGAATTCTTATGCCTCAAGCTGTACTGG
The DNA here is from genome assembly GCA_002387205.1 of Stutzerimonas stutzeri. Taxonomy (GTDB): domain Bacteria; phylum Pseudomonadota; class Gammaproteobacteria; order Pseudomonadales; family Pseudomonadaceae; genus Stutzerimonas; species Stutzerimonas stutzeri_N. Next base: position 131,599 of record DGLA01000002.1, read on the forward strand.
ACGCCAGAACCGCCCGTGTCCTGCCATGGTTGGTGGCCATCGCGTTCTTTATGCAGACCCTTGATGGCACCATCCTCAACACGGCGCTGCCGGCCATGGCTCGCGACCTGTCCGAAAACCCGCTGCGGATGCAGGGTGTGGTCATTGCCTACATGCTGACCGTGGCGCTGCTGATTCCCGCGTCCGGCTGGTTGGCGGATCGCTTCGGAACCCGGCGGATATTCTTTTCCGCGATCCTGCTGTTCACCCTCGGTTCGTTGCTCTGCGCGATGAGTGCAACCTTCAACCAGCTGGTCATGTCACGCGTGGTACAGGCGGTCGGGGGCGCCCTGATGCTTCCGGTGGGGCGGCTGGTGGTGCTGCGGGCCTACCCTCGCAGTGAGTTCGTACGGGTGATGACATTCATCGCGTTGCCCGGCATGGTCGGACCACTGCTGGGCCCGACCCTCGGTGGCTGGTTGGTTCAGTACGCGTCCTGGCACTGGATCTTCCTGATCAACCTGCCGGTTGGCCTGATTGGCTGTCTCGCTGCCCTGCGTTTCATGCCGGATCTGAAAAGCGCTGCGCGGATACGCTTCGATACCCTTGGTTTCATGTTGTTTGGCGGCGCGATGGTGCTGATCACCATCGCGCTGGAAGGGCTCGGCGAGATGCAGATGCCGCATGCCCGCGTCCTGCTGTTGATGGTCATCGGCAGCGCCTGCCTGGCTGCCTACTGGCTGCGCGCCGGCCACGTGGAAACCCCGCTGTTCAGCCCGTCGCTGTTCCATACACGAAGCTTTGCCGTGGGCATTTTCGGCAATCTGTTCGCGCGCCTGGGCAGTGGCGCGTTGCCCTTCCTGTTGCCATTACTGCTGCAGGTGGCGCTGGGCTTCTCTCCAGCAGAAGCCGGGATGAGCATGATCCCGCTGGCGGTCGGTGCGATGCTGATCAAGCCTCTGGCGAAACCGCTGATAGACCGGCTCGGCTATCGACGCATCCTGGTTGGCAACACCCTGCTGCTTGGCAGCTTGATCGCCAGCCTGGCGACGGTCGACGGCCAAACCCCAACCGCGGTGCTGCTGGTGCACCTGGGGCTGATCGGCATCGTGAACTCCATGCAATTCACCGCGATGAACACCGTCACCCTGGTGGGACTGAGCAATCAAAACGCCAGCGGCGGGAACAGCCTGCTATCGGTGGTCGTGCAGCTGTCCATGAGTCTTGGGGTGGCCTCGGCCGGTGCGCTGCTGGGAGGCTTCACCCTGCCGGGCGCCGATGGCGGGGCGGTGCTGCGGGCCTTCCACCTGACCTTCCTCTGCATCGGCGCGATGTCGATGCTGGCGGCGACGCTGTTCTTTCAGCTCGACAGCAAACAGACCATGGCCGCCCGGTTGATAGACGACGAGTAAAAACATGGTGCCGAGCCGCAGGCCAGGCCAGACGATCACTCGACGCAGAGTTCGGCGTCTTCGGCTTCTTCTTCGGGGATCTCGTCAGTGACGATCACCCGCGCATGGTGGGTGCTGTCCTCTTCCATGCGGAGGCCGAAGTATCGCGTGTCGTAGGCATCCCAGAACGCCTCGACCTGCGCCATGGTAGCGGCCTCGAGAAGAACCTCCAGGCTGTGTTCCAAGACGATCGTATAGAGTTTTTCGGCAGACATGATTAGCAGGCTCGCGCTCGATTCAGGACGGCGGCTGCGCCATTGCAGCCATGATGTCATTCTGACAGCTGCGCGCGTCGTCGAAGCGCCCGCTCATCGCCTTCCTGGTGTCTCCCGCTGAACGGTTGGTGCTGGCTGGGGTCTGCGGCTGCCCTTTGGATAGGGCAGGGATACCGGTTGGATATGTAAGCTTTGATGACAGGCGCTGATCCTTGCTTACTCTGTACACCCCAGTCTAGACCGCACAGCCTTCGCCCAGCCGCCTGATCAACGCCCTTTGCTGAGCGCCGGCGCCGCTCGAACCTGCTGCCTTTGTTTACCTGTGCAAGTAAACATTATCGACCTGTCATAAGTCGCGACATATCGTTCAGCTTCGGTTGTACATGAAAGCTGTCGAGCAGAAGGAGTTGAAGATGACTGCAATGAGTGTGGCGTGGGCTGTGATGGGGGTTTCGCTGACAGCGGTCTTGGTACTGACGATCCTGCTCTGGGTGCAGTGGCTGAATACCCAGCAACATAAGGCGGAGCTGAGCGTCTTGCGTAGCCTGCTCCAGAGTCTGGGGGAGATCATTCGACGGCTCGAATGCGAAAAGGCCGAACTGAGCGCCGGCCTGCGAGCGGAAAAGGGCCAGCTCGAACAACTCAAGCGGCTTCAGCGTTGACTTATTGCCGGCCTACGGCTGAGCCGCGCCGTTGCGCAATGATGCGCTGTCCAGATCATGCTCGGGTCCGTGAGTACTCCGCCATGCGCATCGATTGTCATCTGCTGTGCATGTCAGCCGGCCATACGCCGGTTTACCGCACCCTTTGCCAGGCCGGCGGCAGGCTCCGATACGCACGGGAACAGGTGGCTTGATCAAACGAAATATCCGGTTTACGCCAATTTGAGCATGAGCATGTCGCAAACAGGCAAATGCGCAGGCCGGTGTATTTGCAGAATCGGCTCCAACCGGCCTCGCCGGGCAAGGCCGCGGTTTTTGAGTTCCACAGAACCGACCCGGCTCCGAGATCACAGGCGCATTGATGCCGCAGGGAGACCACCATGTTCAGCAAGCAAGACCAGATCCAGGGCTACGATGACGAACTGCTGGCAGCAATGAATGCCGAAGAGTCGCGTCAGGAGCGGCATATCGAACTGATCGCTTCGGAAAATTACACCAGCAAGCGAGTGATGGAAGCTCAGGGCAGCGGGCTGACCAACAAGTACGCCGAAGGCTATCCGGGCAAGCGCTACTACGGTGGTTGCGAGCATGTCGACAAGGTCGAGCAGCTGGCTATCGACCGCGCCAAGGAGTTGTTCGGCGCCGATTACGCTAACGTCCAGCCGCATTCTGGCTCCTCCGCCAACAGCGCCGTCTACCTGGCGCTGCTGCAGCCGGGTGACACCCTCTTGGGCATGAGCCTGGCCCACGGCGGTCATCTTACCCACGGCGCCAAGGTCAGTTCGTCCGGCAAGCTGTACAACGCCGTACAGTACGGCATCGATACCGACACCGGCCTGATCGATTACGACGAGGTCGAGCGCCTGGCCATCGAAAGCAAGCCGAAGATGATCGTCGCGGGCTTTTCGGCCTACTCGAAAACCTTGGATTTCGCCCGTTTCCGTGCCATCGCCGACAAGGTCGGTGCGCTGCTGTTCGTCGACATGGCTCACGTGGCCGGGCTCGTTGCTGCCGGTCTCTACCCCAACCCGATCCCGTTTGCCGATGTGGTCACCACCACCACACACAAGACCCTGCGCGGTCCACGCGGCGGGCTGATCCTGGCCAAAGCCAATCCGGACATCGAGAAGAAGCTCAACGCAGCGGTATTCCCCGGCGCCCAGGGAGGCCCGTTGATGCACGTGATCGCGGGCAAGGCGGTGTGCTTCAAGGAAGCCATGGAGCCGGATTTCAAGGACTACCAGGCCCAGGTCATCAAGAATGCCCAGGCGATGGCCAAGGTATTCGTCGATCGCGGTTTCGACGTGGTCTCTGGCGGCACCGACAACCATCTGTTCCTTGTCAGCCTGATCAAGCAGGGCCTGACCGGTAAGGACGCCGATGCCGCTTTGGGTCGCGCAGGCATCACCGTCAACAAGAACGCCGTACCCAACGACCCGCAGTCGCCCTTCGTGACGTCCGGTCTGCGTATCGGTACACCGGCCATTACTACGCGCGGGCTCAAGGAAGATCAGAGTGTCGAGCTCGCGGGCTGGATTTGCGACATCCTCGATCACCTCGGTGATGACGATGTCGAGGCACAGGTTGCCCGACAAGTCGCTGGGCTGTGCGCCGACTATCCGGTGTACCGCTGATTCGTAGGGTGGAAGGCGCTGTTGCCTTCCACCGCAACTCGGTGGGTCGATAACCGGCGATCCACGCTACGAATCGCATTGCATCACCGCTTCGAGGCGGTCGTTTTTCCAGGAGCATTCGACATGCAACGTTATTCCGGCTTCGGCCTGCTCAAGCATTCATTCAGCCATCACGAAAACTGGCAGCGCATGTGGCGCAACCCCAAGCCCAAGCCGGTATATGACGTCATTATCGTCGGCGGTGGCGGCCATGGCCTGGCCACGGCCTACTACCTGGCAAAGGAATTCGGCGTCAAGAACGTCGCGGTGATCGAGAAGGGCTGGTTGGGCGGCGGTAATACCGCGCGCAACACCACCATCGTGCGCTCCAACTACCTGTGGGACGAATCGGCACGGCTCTACGAGCACGCCATGAAGCTCTGGGAGGGCCTGTCTCAGGACATCAATTACAACGTCATGTTCTCCCAGCGCGGCGTGTTCAACCTCGGCCATACCCTGCAGGACATGCGCGACATCGAGCGCCGCGTCAGCGCCAACCGCCTCAACGGCATCGATGGTGAAGTGGTGGACGCCAAGCAGGTGGCGGAAATGATCCCCTACCTGGACTGCTCTAAGAACACCCGCTATCCGATTCTCGGCGCGTCTCTACAGCGCCGCGGTGGGGTCGCCCGTCACGATGCGGTGGCCTGGGGCTATGCCCGCGCGGCCGACTCTCTAGGCGTCGACCTGATCCAGCAGACCGAAGTGATCGGTTTCCGTAAGGAAAACGGCGTGTGCATCGGCGTGGAAACCACAAAGGGCTTCATCGGCGGCAAGCGCGTCGGAGTGGTCACCGCCGGCAATTCCGGGCATATGGCCAAGCTGGCCGGCTTTCGCCTGCCGCTCGAGTCTCATCCGTTGCAGGCGCTGGTGTCCGAGCCGATCAAGCCGATCATCGACACCGTGATCATGTCTAACGCGGTGCACGGCTACATCAGCCAGTCGGACAAGGGCGACCTTGTCATCGGTGCCGGCATCGACAGTTATGTCGGTTACGGCCAGCGTGGCTCCTACCCCACCATCGAACACACCCTGCAGGCGATCGTCGAGATGTTCCCGATCCTCTCGCGGGTGCGCATGAACCGCCAATGGGGCGGCATCGTCGATACCACACCGGATGCCTGTCCGATCATCGCCAAGACCCCGGTGAAGAACCTGTTCTTCAACTGCGGCTGGGGCACCGGCGGCTTCAAGGCCACGCCCGGTTCGGGGCATGTGTTTGCCGCCAGCCTGGCCAAGGGCGAGATGCACCCGCTGGCCAAGGCGTTCTCGATCGAGCGTTTCCACAACGGCGCGCTTATTGACGAACACGGGGCGGCCGGGGTCGCACACTGATTTTGGCCCCTTCCGCCTAAGGCGGAGGGAGGAAGGTTTTCTGGAGGTACCGACCATGCTGCATATCTTCTGCCCTCATTGTGGCGAATTGCGCTCCGAAGAAGAGTTCCACGCCGGTGGCCAGGCGCACATTCCGCGTCCGCTGGACCCGAACGCCTGCACGGACGAGGAGTGGGGCGATTACCTGTTCTTCCGCGACAACCCGCGCGGCATCCATCACGAATTATGGATACATGCGGCGGGATGCCGTCAGTACTTCAACGTCACCCGTCACACGGTGAGCTACGAAATCCTCGAAACCTACAAGATCGGCGAGCAGCCCAGCGTGACTAAGGCTGTCGACCAGGGAGCAACGGCATGAGCCAGGTCAATCGTCTTTCCCAGGGTGGCCGCATCGACCGCAGCCAGCCCCTGACCTTCACCTTCAACGGCGAGACCTATCAGGGCTTTGCCGGCGATACCCTGGCCGCCGCGCTGCTGGCCAACGGTGTCGATGTGATAGGCCGCAGCTTCAAGTATTCGCGTCCGCGCGGCATCGTCGCCGCCGGTGCCGAAGAGCCCAATGCCGTGTTGCAAATCGGTGGTACCGAGGCGTCACAGATCCCCAACGTACGTGCCACCCAGCAAGCTCTGTACGCAGGCCTGACCGCGAACAGCGTGAACGGATGGCCGAGCGTCAACACGGACCTGATGGGGATTCTTGGCAAGGTCGGCGGGGGCATGATGCCGCCCGGTTTCTATTACAAGACCTTCATGTACCCCCAGAACCTGTGGTTGACCTATGAGAAGTACATTCGCAAGGCTGCAGGCCTCGGCCGCGCGCCCAAGGCGAATGACCCGGACAACTACGATCACCTGAACCAGCACTGCGACGTACTGGTGGTCGGCGCAGGCCCTGCCGGGCTGGCCGCGGCTTTGGCCGCCGGTCGCAGCGGCGCCCGCGTTATCCTGGCCGACGAGCAGGAAGAGTTCGGCGGCAGCCTGCTCAGTACCCGCGAAACGCTAGATGGCAAGCCCGCTGCCGACTGGGCTGCCAGCGTTATCGCCGAACTGAAAAACATGCCGGAAGTGACCCTGCTGCCGCGCTCCACCGTGACCGGCTACCACGACCACAACTTCCTGACCATTCACGAGCGCCGGGCAGACCACCTCGGTGAACTGGCCCCCATGGGCACATTCGGACAGCGAATCGTACGCCAGCGCATGCATCGCGTGCGGGCCAAGCGAGTGGTTCTGGCCACTGGTGCCCACGAACGCCCGTTGGTCTATTCCAACAATGATGTGCCCGGCAACATGATCGCTGATGCGGTGTCCACCTACGTGCGCCGCTACGGCGTGGCACCTGGACGTCAGCTGGTGCTGTCGACCAACAACGATTATGCCTACCGTGCCGTGCTCGACTGGCTGGACGCAGGCCACCGGGTAGTCGCCGTGGCCGATGCACGCAGCAATCCACGCGGTGCCTGGGTCGAGGAAGCACGTCGCCGCGGAGTGCGGGTGCTCGCCGGTAGCGCCGTGGTCGAGGCGCGCGGCAGCAAGCGGGTCACCGGGGCACGCATCTGCGCCATCGATATCGCCAGTCACAAGGTCACCAGCCCGGGCGAGGTAGTCGACTGCGACCTGATTGCCAGCTCCGGCGGCTACAGCCCGGTGGTCCACCTGGCCTCGCACCTGGGCGGTCGTCCGGTCTGGCGCGAAGACATTCTCGCGTTCGTTCCCGGCGAAGGTTTCCAGCAGCGCACCTGCGCTGGTGCGGTGAATGGCGTCTTCGCCCTTGGTGACGCTCTTGCCGACGGCTTCGAAGCCGGTGCCAAGGCTAGCGCCGAGACCGGCTTCCAGGCGGTCACCGGCAACCTGCCGCAGGTTGAACAGCGCGCCGAGGAAGCGACCGTCGGGCTGTTCCTGGTTCCCCACGACAAGCCCACGGAGCGTGCCCCCAAGCAATTCGTCGATTTGCAGAACGACGTCACCGCGGCCGGCATCAAGCTGGCCACCCATGAAGGCTTCGAGTCGGTCGAGCACGTAAAGCGCTACACCGCGCTGGGCTTCGGTACCGACCAGGGCAAGCTCGGCAACATCAATGGCCTGGCGATCGCGGCCCACTCGATGGGCATCGGCATCGCCGAAATGGGCACCACAATGTTCCGCCCGAACTACACCCCGGTAACTTTCGGCGCCGTCGCCGGTCGTCATTGCGGCGAGCTGTTCGAGCCCAAGCGTTACACTGCGTTGCAGGCCTGGCATCTGGAGAATGGCGCCGAATTCGAGGACGTCGGCCAGTGGAAGCGCCCCTGGTATTTCCCCAAGAAGGGCGAGGACCTGCATGCCGCCGTGGCCCGCGAGTGCCTGGCAGTGCGCAATGCGGTCGGCATCCTCGATGCCTCGACCCTGGGCAAGATCGACATTCAGGGCCCGGATGCGCGCGAGTTTCTCAACCGCGTCTACACCAACGCCTGGACCAAGCTGGACGTAGGCAAGGCGCGCTACGGCCTGATGTGCAAGGAAGACGGCATGGTCTTCGACGACGGGGTGACTGCCTGCCTGGCCGACAACCACTTCCTGATGACCACCACCACCGGCGGCGCTGCACGGGTGATGGAATGGCTGGAGATCTACCACCAGACCGAGTGGCCGGAGCTGAAAGTGTACTTCACCTCGGTCACCGATCACTGGGCAACCATGACCCTGTCCGGCCCCAACAGCCGTAAGTTGCTGGCCGAGGTTACCGACATCGATCTGGACAAGGAGGCCTTCCCTTTCATGACCTGGAAGGAAGGCGAGGTCGGCGGCGTACCGGCGCGGGTGTTCCGAATCTCCTTCACCGGCGAGCTGAGTTATGAGGTCAACGTACAGGCCGACTACGCCCTGGGCGTGTGGAAGCAGATCATCGAGGCGGGCAAGAAGCACGGCCTGACGCCTTACGGCACCGAGACCATGCACGTCCTGCGAGCAGAGAAGGGCTTCATCATCGTTGGCCAGGACACCGACGGATCCGTGACACCGGACGATCTGAACATGGGCTGGTGCGTTGGCCGCAACAAGCCATTCTCCTGGATAGGCTGGCGCGGTATGAACCGCGAGGATTGTCTCAAGGAAAACCGCAAGCAGCTGGTGGGCCTCAAGCCGGTGGACCCGAAAAAGGTCCTGCCTGAAGGTGCGCAGCTGGTATTCGACCCCAAGCAGCCGATTCCGATGACCATGGTGGGCCACGTGACCTCCAGCTACATGAGCGCGGCGATGGGTTATTCCTTCGCCATGGCGCTGGTCAAGGGCGGCCTGAAGCGCATCGGAGAGCGTGTGTATGCACCGCTGGTCGATGGCAGCGTGATAGAGGCCGAAATCGTCAGCTCGGTGTTCTATGACCCGAAAGGCGAACGGCAGAACGTGTGAGGTGAGCGTGAGGCGGGCACACCACCTCACTCTCGGTAGACCCAGAATTTATTGGCGCCCAGCGGCGCCAGGCAGGTAAACCATGACCGCAGTGAACGTCTACAAACAACGCCCGGACAACATCCTGGGACAGTCGCCGTTGCACCACGCAGGCCTCGCCGAGCTGGTCGGCAAAGGTCGTGCCGGCGCCGGTGTCACCCTGCGTGAAAAGAAGCTGCGCGGTCACCTGACCCTGCGCGGCGATGCCCACGACCCGGCCTTCGCCAGGGGCGTACAGGATGTGCTTGGCCTGTCATTGCCGGTCGCGCTGACGCTGACGGCTAACGGCGAGACATCCCTGCAATGGATGGGGCCGGACGAGTGGCTCCTGATCGTGCCGCAGGGCGAGGAGTTTGCCACCGAACAACGGTTGCGCGAGGCCCTGGCCGGACAGCACATCCAGATCGTCAATGTCAGCGGCGGGCAAACCCTGCTTGAGCTCTCTGGAGAAAAGGTTCGCGAGTTGCTGATGAAATCGACGCCCTATGACGTGCATCCAAGCAACTTCCCGGTGGGCAAGGCGGTGGGTACACATTTCGCCAAGAGCCAACTGATCATCCGTCACACTGCCGAAGATGTCTGGGAGCTGGTGGTACGCCGCAGCTTCGCCGACTACATCTGGCTCTGGCTGCAGGATGCCAGTGCCGAGTACGGCCTGGCGATAGAGGCCTGAGCGACACATGACGGTCTGTGTTCCCCGGAAGCAGGCTGTTCGTAGGCGCATGAACCGCTTCCATCCGTCCGGGGTGGTTGGAAGCGGCCGCGACCTGTCGATGGATTGAGCGGCGCACAGGCGCCAACCAACGCTGTTTGCGCAGCATTCGGAGAACACCATGAGCCGCACGCCTGATACCTGGATCCTCACCGCAAGCAGCCCGAGCGTGCTCGGTACCGTCGATGTGGTAACTCGCTATCTGTTCGAGCAAGGTTGCTACGTGACCGAGCACCACAGCTTCGACGACCGGCTGGTCAGCCGTTTCTTCATCCGCGTCGAGTTCCGTGCGCCGGATGGCTTTGACGAGACCAATTTCCGTGCAGGTCTGATTGACCGTGCGGCACCCTTCGAGATGCATACCGAGCTGACGCCGCCGGGCTACCGCGCAAAGGTAGTGATCATGGTGTCCAAATCGGATCACTGTCTGAACGACCTGCTCTACCGCCAACGCATTGGGCAGTTGCCCATGGACGTCGCTGCGGTGGTGTCCAATCACCCCGATCTTGAGCCGCTTGCCCGTTGGCATGCCATTCCCTACCACCACTTCCCGCTCGACCCTCAAGACAAGCCGGCGCAGGAGCGCAAGGTATTGCAGGTAATCGAGGACAGTGGCGCGGAGCTCGTGATCCTGGCGCGCTATATGCAAGTGCTTTCGCCCGAGCTGTGCCGAACACTTGATGGCCGGGCGATCAACATCCATCACTCGCTGTTGCCCGGCTTCAAGGGCGCCAAGCCGTACCACCAGGCGTACCAGAAAGGCGTCAAGCTGGTCGGCGCGACCGCGCATTTCATCAACAACGATCTCGACGAGGGCCCGATCATTGCGCAGGGCGTCGAGCCGGTGGACCACACCCACTATCCTGAAGACCTGATCGCCAAAGGCCGCGACATCGAGTGCCTGACCCTGGCCAAGGCGGTCGGCTATTTCCTCGAACGCCGGGTATTCCTGCACGCCAACCGAACGGTGGTGTTGTAGGTCCCGGCCGCAATTCATAGCTCCCCTACAAGCCCGCGCGGCCTCCCGTCGCGCCTTGTATTCACAAAAACAAAGGAGAAAGGCAGATGGCTGACAATCGTGGCGTCGTTTACCTCGGCGCAGGCAAGGTCGAAGTCCAGAAAATCGACTATCCGAAGATGCAGGACCCACGCGGGCGCAAGATCGAGCACGGTGTGATCCTGCGCGTCGTTTCCACCAACATCTGCGGCTCGGACCAGCACATGGTGCGCGGCCGCACCACCGCCCAGGTTGGCCTGGTGCTAGGTCACGAGATCACCGGGGAGGTCATCGAGAAGGGCAGCGATGTCGAGCACCTGCAGATTGGCGACCTGGTCTCTGTACCGTTCAACGTCGCTTGCGGCCGTTGCCGTTCCTGTAAGGAACAGCACACGGGTGTCTGCCTAACCGTCAACCCGGCGCGTGCCGGCGGTGCCTATGGCTACGTCGACATGGGCGACTGGACCGGTGGCCAGGCTGAATACGTGCTGGTGCCCTATGCCGATTTCAACCTGCTCAAGCTACCCAACCGCGACAAGGCGATGGAGAAGATCCGCGACCTCACCTGCCTGTCGGACATCCTGCCCACCGGCTACCACGGCGCGGTGACGGCCGGTGTCGGTCCGGGCAGCTCGGTTTACATTGCAGGCGCCGGTCCGGTCGGCCTGGCGGCTGCCGCCTCCGCACGCCTGCTCGGCGCCGCGGTGGTGATCGTTGGTGACCTCAACCCGGCCCGTCTGGCCCACGCCAAGGCGCAGGGTTTCGAGATCGCCGACCTGTCGCTGGATACCCCGCTGCACGAGCAGATCGCTGCCCTGCTGGGCGAGCCGGAAGTCGATTGCGCGGTTGACTGCGTGGGCTTCGAGGCACGTGGCCATGGTCATGAAGGCGCCAAGCACGAGGCTCCTGCCACTGTGCTCAACTCGCTGATGGGCGTGGTTCGGGTCGCGGGTAAGATCGGTATTCCCGGTCTGTACGTAACCGAAGACCCGGGTGCTGTGGACGCGGCGGCCAAGATGGGCAGCCTGAGCATTCGCTTTGGTCTGGGCTGGGCCAAATCCCATAGCTTCCACACCGGCCAGACGCCAGTGATGAAATACAACCGTGCCCTGATGCAGGCCATCATGTGGGATCGCATCAATATCGCTGAGGTGGTCGGCGTGCAGGTGATCAGCCTGGACCAGGCGCCCCAGGGCTACGGCGAGTTCGATGCTGGCGTGCCGAAGAAATTCGTCATCGATCCGCACAAGATGTTCAGCGCTGCGTGACGATTCACCTGGACCGCTAGATGGTCTTGTGAAACTCGGGGGCCCTGCTGGGTTCCCGGTTTCTATGCGACACAAGACATAGAGGTCACTTGTCATTGGGCCTGTACTGAACCCCCAACTTCCGTAACCCGGCTGGCGGCCACGCGCTAGGGTAAGCCGTGGCAGTGCTACTGGAAGCGGGACTAACAGCTCTGTGATTGGCTGGACAGAGCTGACAGCTGTTCCGAGTCGCAGTGAGCAAATCGATGGCTGGGTGATTAAGGCGCGCCGCCGCGAAATAGCTAGACCAGGCGTTCGTGATGCCTGCCAGAGCGGGCGTCTCCCGTCAGTCGGTTTGACAGGTGAAGCGAGCGATCGAGCTCTGGCGGGCTGAGGGTGGTAACACGATGAAGACATCCTTCGAAAGTGTGCTCAAACGCAAAAACCTCGCGCATATGGAGCGAGCTCGTCGGGCCGGGCTGACCGTTTCTACCCGCCGTGTGTCGTTCATCCTGCGCGAGAACTTTTCGCTGATGGCCTTTACCGGCGCGGTCGATGCGCTTGTCACGGCGAACCTGATGAGCGCTGCGCCGTTGTTTGACGTTCAGGTAGTTGGCGGCACTGATGGGCTCGCTGTCAGCGATGTGGGGATTTCCATTTCGACCGACTGCTCCCTTGCGGATCTCCGGGAGCGAGAGCAAGACATCCTTGTGGTATGCGGTGGATTTCGAGTGCGGATGGAAAGTGATCCACTGCTCCGGTCGAAGTTGCGTTCAGCCGACACGGTAGGCGCGATGCTAGGGGGACTCTGGAACGGTATGTATTTTCTCGCCGATGCGGGATTGATGGATGGCTATGAGTGTGCATTCCACCCGGACGGCAGAGCGCTCATGGGTGAGCTATTTCCCAAGGTGAGCGTCAGTCGAAACGCGCATACATTGGATCGGGATCGCATAAGTTGCGCCGGCGCAAACAGCTCGCTCGACATGATGCTGGAGGTCGTCAGGACGATTGCTGGGGGCGAGCTTCTGAGCGCCGTGGACGAGGTGCTTAGCTGCGACAAGCGGAAGGATGTGGTGGATGTTTCTGTCGTGTCCATCGACTTCGATCCCACATTGCCGACTCCGTTGAAAGCTGCACTCGAACTGATGCACAACAACATCGAAGAGCCGATATCGATCGGAGACATCGCCGGATACGTGGGCATTTCTCGCCGACAACTGGAACGGCTGTTCTGCCGCTACGTAGATGCCACACCGCCCCGGTACTACATGGAGCTCAGACTCACCCATGCACGACAGCTGCTGCAATACACGAACAAGACCCTGACGGACATATCGGTGGCCAGCGGTTTTGTAACGCTGTCGCATTTCCACCACCGGTTCCGGGACGTGTTTGACATTGCGCCCAATACCTTCCGAGCACGGGCTCGAGCAGGGCATGTTCCGGCCGCCTCAGCATCAACGGACGCGACTCGACCAAGGGTGGATGCTTAGCAAAGGAGCGACGGCTCGCAGCCAGCATGGCTAAGCGTGGCTCCTTCCGCAGCAATGTATATGGATCTCCGGCTTGGCGATCGCACCCGGATGCAGGGGTGGCGGGGCAGCTGGGACTTGGGTCGCGACACTCTTATGCTGAGCGGCGGCACCGAGGCTTTGGTTTGATCGGGCTCAATCGGATTGAGCGTGCCAACAAGCTGGAACCCAGGCACCTTTGCTCTGATCATGCCACCTTGAAACGGCCCACCAGTTGCTGCTGGCGGTCAGCCAGTCTCGCCAGTTCCAGGCTGGTAGTTGCCGTCTGCTCTGCACCAGCGCTGACCTGTATGGCCACATCGTTGATTTCGACGACGTTGCGGTTGATATCTTCCGCTACCGCGCTTTGTTCCTCCGCAGCTGTGGCTATCTGGACATTGCGATCGCTGATGCCCGCGACCCCATCGGCGATCTGCGCAAGCCAGGGGAAATGTCCGACACAAGCGAGAACCGGTGAGTCCAGGAGCGCCGATGCATACCCCCGGCGGCCTGGGTGCAGGCTTTCGCTGTCATCCCTGGCGAGGTTCCGGTAGCTTGCTCGGTGGGCTCGGACGGAGTAGATGCGAGGATCAAACACAAGGAATGGCAGGCTAAGGGATCGTGACGCGCCCGCTTTTCCCCGCCTCTCGATACCGGGCCTCCAATACCTCGGCTAGGCGATGTTTGGCCTGGTCTTCGCCGTGGATCAGCCGGATTTCTACTGGCCACTCCTTCATCCGGATGACGAAACCGACGAGATCAGCCTGGTCGGCGTGCGCTGAGTAGCCGCCAACGCTGTCGATGCCGGCCCGTATGTCGATGCGTTGGCCTTCCAGATCGACAAACCCGCCTTCCGGCCCGTGGGTCTGGATGTCGCGTCCCGGCGTGCCCTTGCCCTGGTAGCCCACAAACACGACATGGTGGCGAGGATCGCCAAGCATGGCCTTCAGATAGTTGACGATCCGCCCGCCTGAACACATGCCATTACCGGCGATGACAATAGCGGGCCTTGGCGTTTTGGCGAGGTGGTCGACGATTCGCATGTGCTCGTCGTGGCTGTCGACGGTGATGAGTTGCTTGAAGGACAGCGGCTTACGTCCTTCTTCCAGGCGGTGCCGGGCGTCTTCATCCCAGAAACCCTGCAATTCCTTGTAGGTCTTGGTGAACCGCTCGGCAAGGGGCGAGTCGAGAATGATCGGTATTTGTGGCCAGTCGATATCGGCAGCGCCGTTTTCGTTGCGGGCCGCAGGTTCTGGGGCAGTGCCAGATGCGCCGGCCGATTCGCTTTTCTCGTGAAGGATTTCTTCCAGTTCATAGAGCAGCTCTTGCGTTCGACCAATGCTGAACGACGGAATGAGCACAGCGCCCTGGTCAGTAAGCGCGCGTTCAATGACAGCCTGTAAACGCTCGCGTCGGTGCGCACGGTCCTCGTGACGGCGGTCACCGTAGGTGCTTTCAAGAACAAGCAGGTCCGCCCGTTCGGGCGGAACGAGATCAGGCAAGATCGGTGAATGAGGCGCACCCAGATCGCCGCTGAATACGACGCGCTCGTTCCCTCCGTCGGGTGCGCTGAGGTCCAGCTCGACATAGGCCGAGCCCAGCACATGCCCAGCCGGTTGCAGCCGAACCTTCCAGTGGGCTGCATCGGTTTCCTGCAGGGTGAACCAGTTGCGATACGGCAAGGCGATGATGCGTTGCTCCACGATCTTCAGGTAGCGCTCCAGTTGCGACTGATTCCGGCTGATGGACAGGCGGAACGCATCTTCGAGCACAATCGGCAACAGTCGGGCTGAGGGCTCGCTGCAGAGGATCGGTCCCTCGAATCCTGCAGCCAGCAGGTTGGGAATACGTCCGACGTGGTCGATGTGTACATGGGTCACGATCAGCGCCTTGATGCCTTCGATCGAGAAATCGAGGTCGAGCTCGTCGTCGGCGTGCCCTTCGTCTCCTCCCTGGAACTGCCCACAGTCGATAAGAAGACTGTGAGTATCATCCATCCACAGTTGATGGCATGAACCTGTCACGCCCTCGCGAGCGCCGTGGTGTACGAGTCTGGGATGTTTCATCGGCTGTCCTTGATTGGCACGGTTGCGCTGGCATGTTCAATAGGGGGAGGGAACAGGGCTCTCTCTTGTAAATTCAGGCAACGTGCAGAGCGGCATAGTTTCCAGCGGGTGCCTTTAGCCGACGATTCGAGCTATAGCCATATCGAGGCCTGCCGTACGCTGGGCATCGTGGATTCGGCATTGCGCCGCTGGGTGAACAGCTGCAAGAGGAGCGCCAGGGCGTTACGCCAAAGTGCAAGGCGTTGACGCCCGAGCAGCAGAAGATTCAGGAGCTTGAAGCCCGGATCAACCGGCTGGAACGGGAGATACGATATTGAAAAAGGCTACCGCTCTCTTGATGTCGGACGAACTCGATCGTACGCGCTGATAGACCAGTTGAGTGAGCAGGAGCCGATAGAAATGGTCTGTTCAGGCTTCGATGTGGTGCGCTCGTGCTACTACGCCCATCGCCTTGGACGTCGCCGTGTCGATGCTCGTCGCGTCGCGCTACGTATCAGGTCAACGGGTTGTTTAGCCATAGCCGAGGCTCGGCTGGCATTCTGGGCATGCTGCGCGAGAGCGGCGTGAAGATTGGCCGTTTCCGTGTGCGTCGGTTGATGCGTGAGCTGGGGCTTGTCAGCAAGCAACCGGGGTCGCACTTACAAGCAGGCCACAGCTGAGCGCCCGGATATCCCGAATCGGTTTAACCACGAGTCGCAGTCCAGCGCCGGAATCAGGTCTGGTGCGGCGAAGTTGCCTACGTCTGGGCACGAGGTTGCTGGCATCACCTGGCTGCGGTGCTTGATCTGTACACACTAGGGACGTTTGGCTGGGCATTTCCCACGAAGCCGGGTGCCGAGCTAGTGATTAAGATCCTCGATATGGCTTACGAACAACGCGGCCGGCCGCAGCAGGTGCTAATCCATTCGGATCAGGGCAGCCGGTAGGCAAGTCGCCTCTTCCGGCAACGATTATGTCGCTATCGGATGCAGCAGAGCATGAGCCGCCGAGGGAATCGCAGGGACAACTCGCCGATGGAGCGTTTGTTCCGCAGTCTGAAGACTGAATGGATCCCGGCAACTGGTTATCTGACAGCTCTAGAAGCCCAGCGGGACATCAGCCACTACCTGATGCACCGCTACAACTGGATCAGGCCCCCTCAATTCAATGACGGGCTCTTGCCTGCGGTAGCAGAAGAAACACTAAGCCCACTGTCCGGGATGGGTTGACCACTACACAGGGAGGCGGGAATCACCGTGCGGAAGTAGAAGGTTCCGTGGCGGTTCCGGGTGAGGTAGTTAGGGGCGAGTTTCATCCTGGACACATGCTGATGCCCCACGCGGATGTGACTACTCGATGTCACACCTGCCGAAAACCGCAGGCCCAGACAGCACAAAGCCCCGGAATACGGGGCTCTGCGCTTGAATTGTGGAGCCAGGGGAGTGGTCAACCGCAACTTCTTTCCCCTCCAAGGGCGCATAAAACCTGGCCCTTCAGGCTTACCACCAGCGCAGCAGTGTCACACCCGAGCGGGGCATGTTGATGGTCGAGACCGTAATTTATGTCGCAGCAGGCAAAAGGAGAAGCGGAAGGCTGTACTGCATCAATGATTTCGCTGGGTTAAGAATTGTGATGGCCTGTGGCTACCATCTATCATGGTTTCTCGCTCAAGGATGAGCAGGGGTTGCCCTGTCCGCCGAGCGCCCATCACACGGCCACGATAGCCGGCGTGCTTACCCCTCAGAGTATTCTTAAGGAAGTTTCATGCTCCGTTTTCTTGCTGTTTCGTTTTGTGCGGCTGTTCTTGTTGGCTGCGCCTCTCCGTCACAACCGGTCAATATGACTGTGTCCAGCGCGCAAGCTACGGCCAACGAATATGACGCCCAGCTTCAAAATAATGTTCAGCTTTCTGAAGTTAATGGTGGGGAGAAAACCAATCCGCTATGGACTTCAGAGATCGATGGCCCTGACTTCCGGATCGCACTTCAGCAGTCGCTTGAATATGCCAATTTACGTGGTGATGCCTCTGCGCCTTATTCCTTGCGTGCAAATCTACTGCGTGTTGATCAGCCGTTGTTTGGGCTGGACTTTCAAGTTACCAGTGAGGTTGAGTACACGTTGACCGAAACAGCAAGTGGTAAGGTGGTGCTCCGTGAAATGGTCCGCGCTCCTTATACGGCGGGAGTAAGCGATTCACTTGTCGCTATTAAACGACTGCGCTTAGCAAATGAGGGTTCCGCGCGGGAAAATATCAATGTGTTTCTTCAGCGTCTCGGTGATCTGAAGATAGACGCCAATCAGGTGTCGTTGCAGAAATAAGTCAATTGGAGCTGCTGGTAGGCATCGCTCTTCGGTGATGCCTCAGTTAAACGAGGCGGAGTTTTTTAATGAAAGCGTGCGGGAGCGAGCCGGCGCTAAGGTTAGTCTTGTAGTCCTTTGACTCGACGCTCTGGTTAGAGCGGCGCTTGCCGTCGGAATGAAAAGCCCGCACGTAGGCGGGCTTACCATTTCGATAAAGGCGCTAACTCAAAAGGTGTACTTCTTATCGAGCTTGCGCTTCTCAAGAGTGTAGCGCGCTACGTCGATCTCGCCGGTTTGAAGGCGCTCGTCTAGAGCGTTCTGCTCTTTCTGTTGCAGACGGTTCACATGTGCCTTTGTGGCTGTGTAATTGATCGACTGTGCAGCGTCATGACCGCTAATCGGGTCCCAGAGGATCGACAGCGGCCAGAAAAGCAAATTGGCAACGCCAAGGCCGTACTCGCGGCCGTAGAAGGAACCTCCCCCAGGAAGCAGGCCAAGTACAGCGGCTGTTCCGGGGTTCTTCTCCTCGACAGCCAGCCCGTTCGCTTCGTAATGGCGAAGCTCAGCTTTCTGATGAGTATTTAAGCCACTGGCGCAGCCAGTACAAACAGCGACCAATCCAAGTGTCAACATCAAGCGATGCGCCTTCATGCGCTTACTCCCTTATAATCCAAGCATGTTCATAGAGCCGCACAATGATAGCACTCAGCCATGAGGCAGTGGAGGTTTCGCTTCTTTTAGACATTCTTTCTATTCACTGCTGCGCTGCAAGCCCGTTCGGGCCGTTTTTGAGGTGCGGACTGTTGTTTTGGATGGTAGTGGTGACCTGTCATATATCGCGTCGCTGTGAGGCTTGCTCGCGCTTCAGTAGGGAAGGTTATTGCGCCTCGTACGAACCCAGGAAAAGTCTGGCCATCCGGCGTACAGATATGGGTTGCCTGAAACGAACCGCTGGATGGTTGAATATCTTTCCTGCCCGCCCCGCGTTGTCTCGTTTGTTGATCTGCGTGCACCACTGCCGGTCGTGGTGCCACATATGCGCGAAGCTCTATCGAAGATCGAATCGAAGTGCACAGCATGCTGCCGAGCACGCTTTGTACCAGCCTTTCGCTATCAGTTCGTAGCGACCGCCGAACCTCCCGCTTTCCGTTGACGGGCGGGCGCAGGGAGGCGGGTATCACTATGCGGAAGTAGAAGATTCCGTGGCGGTTCCGGGTGAGGTAGTTAGGGGCGAGTTTGATCCTGGGCATCTGCTGATGCCGCGCGGATGTGTCTACTCGATGTAACACCTGCCGAAAACGGCAGGCTCAGACAGCACAAAGCCCCGGAGTACGGGGCTTTGTGCTTGAAGTGGTGGGCCGGGCACCGGGCTTAAGAAGCGAGTATTTGTCGCGCAGGTGAGGCCTGTCCTGGAGCAGGCGTGCCACGTCGAAGCCGACGCTGTCCTTGGCTTTGCGCCAACTGACATAGCCGTTGGTGAACTCGGCCCGCGTTGCCTCGCCCATCGCTTGTTGCTGCATCTGCTTGAGCTGAGCCTCGCGCGCATGCTTTTTATCGATGAACTGACGCAGGGCCTTGAGCTCGACGTAAGCAGCGGTCAGCCCCGGATTGTCCCTGAAGTCCACCGTCTGGCCGTCGTCTTCGGGATACAGGCAGCGCAGGGCAGTTTCAGCCGAGGCCGTCCCATCAGCGGGTGGTGGCGTGTCGGTTTCTACGTATGTCCAAAACGTGCGTTCCAGCTCGATAAGCCGAGCGATCATTTCCTCGTCGCGCTCGATGCGATGGATTTCCAAGTGCTGGCCACCGAGCACAACCGCGACATCCCCGGCTTGCTTGCCGGTGACAGCGAGCTGGTGCATCACCTGCAACTGCACATATTCGGGCACGCCTTCTTTCCAGAGGCGCGCCCCGTTTATGCCGGCTGTCTTGCATTCGAGGATCTGCACATCGTCGGCGCCGATCACCTCGCGGTCGATGTTGGCCAGCATCCAGGACATCTCCGGGTCGGGGTGCTGCAGCACGGCGTTCACACGGCGGACCTTGTTGCCAGTGCGCTTGCCGTAATGCCAGGCCACGATGGGTTCCAACACGTTGCCCCAGTACATCGGGCTTTCGTCATCGTCGGGGTCGGTTTTCGGCAATCCAGTGTCACGCCCGGTCTTCTCCAGCCACAGTTCCAGCTGCGACTTGTAGGGGTTGAGGCCAACGGCGGCTGCGGCATCCGAGCTACCGATGCCGCGTTTGCGCACCTCCAGCCACTCTTCGCGTGGCAGTTCCTTGGTACTGATCAGTCGCAGGGCTGAACGGGGTTTGCTGGCGTTTCGGTTCAAGGAGGTTGTGGTCATGTGGTCACCTTGCAGGCGTAAAAAAGCCCGATAAGCAGCGAAGCTGACTGGGCGATACGATTGAGGGGGAGGGGCTTAGGCGGCGAGCTGCAGGGCGGCGTCCAGAGCACGTTGCTTGATCTGCGCGCCCTGGCCGAACCATGCTGAGTCCAGCCGGTATTCGGTGCTGCGCGCACGTCGTTCGTGGTCGACATACTCGGTCACGGCATTGAGCAGGCCCCAGGCAGTGCCCCGAGCCGATTCCAACTGACTGCCTCGGCCACGGCCTTCGTACAGCTCCTGAACCTTGCGCAGGGCGCGCTCGTTGGGCAACTGTTCGGGTAGCTGGCCGGTTGGGCTCACTTCGCACATGACGTTCATGAAGAAGCCCATCGCTTCATGCCACTGCACCTTGCGCTCAGCCAGATGACGCATGCGGTACATGAAGTCATCCCATTGCGAGACAGCGATCCCGAGCTGCTTCTTCACCGCCTTGGGATCGAAGCGGGTGTTGTGCGGCACCTTGATGGCTCGGCTGGTGCCGTCCAGGGCGATGGTTAGGGTGTTGTTGCAGACCACGCGAACGGTGGTCGGCGTTGCGGTTGTCGCCAGCGTACCGTCGCACGAGGTGGCCAGCAGCAGGTAGCCGTTGACCTGGTCGTTCCCTTTGATCGCCGTGCCTTGCCCGGTACGTGCCAGTGCCCAGAACTTGCGACCGCCCTTCAGCACTCCTGCTGTTTCCAGCTCATAGCCGGAGACCTCGGTCAGGTCCCGGTAAAACTCCAGCACTTCGCGCGGCTGCACGGTGTGGTAGCGGTTGGAGACGACCGACAGAGGAGCTTTGGTATCGGAGCGGTACAGCACTTTCTGCTCGGGGTAGGAATGGATAGCGCCGAGGTGACCTACCGCATCGGATTTGAAATGAACCGGGCTTTCCAGGATCTGCCAGTCCATGCCGGCTTCACGTTGCCAGATTTCGATGGGTTGTTCGCGCGGCAGGTTGTTACCCAGTCCATGCCACGGGGTTGCGCCGACATAGGCCATTTGTTCGATGAGATGTGCCATGAGAACGATTCCTTGGGATGTAAGCCGGCATAAAGCGCCGCGCGGAGCGCAGCACCGGCGGTAGGGATAAAAGAAGGTGAGAAGAGGTAGCGGACGGATCAGGCCGGCAGGTTGAAGCGATGCCCGCAGAGCAGGCACAGGTTGTCAGCCAACAGGTGGCGGTCGAGTTTGTCGCCAAGCTGGGCGCCGAGCGCACAACCGCTAACGCCGCCAACCAACCCACCGATGATGGCGCCGGAAACTGAGCCAATCGTGATGCCGACAGGGCCAGCGATAGCGCCAATGGCCGCGCCAGCTTGACTGCCTGCTAACGCAGCACTGACGCCACGAGCAGCACCGCCCACGGTGCCTACTGCAGCGGTGATCTTCATGGCGTGATGGAAGGAGGCGACTTTGGGGGAATGACAGCGAGGACACTGCAATGACATGGTTTGAATCTCCATGGTGGTTTTGTCATGGCAGTTATGTGTGGTTGAGATTTTTTGGAATCGAATTAGCTGCCTTGACTGATGTATGGCCTGCTGGTTTGGCAAATAACGATCCCTTGCAGCCATCGGTTTCTTCGTCAGCAATGTTCACTTCGTAGCAATGGTTATCTGCGGTCGGCATCTTCTGTTAGGTCTGTCCATATGGCCATCTATCAACGTATCCTTCCGCTCAGAGAACAGCCCCACCTCATGGATGGAGTAAATGCAAATTCGATTGATTGAAGGAAAACTCAAGTCGATATCCTTCCGTAATTGGGGAGGCATTCCAAATTTTGCCCTGCCGATTTCAGGCTGCCATGTTCAGCCCAGCTGCGGTGAGGGTATGGCAAGAGGAATGGGGCAAAACGCGGTGCATCAGTTCATATCGGAACCCTTGCAATGAGCGCGGTCCCGTTCACTGATCGTGAGTTAACGCGTGCCTGGCGAGAGCTCTCCACCATCGCCAAGCCAGTGGCTGGCAGCTCACGGAAAAACCCACATCGCTTGTTGTTGTTCTACGCCGTGGAGTGTGGATTGAAGGCTGTGTTGCTCAAGCGACAGAACCGCAGCCTGTTCGATCGCGAAGACATCGACAAAACTGGCCACAATCTGCGGCAAGTGCTCAAAGAGCTGAAGGTGGGGGCTGAACTGTCCTTGCCTGAAAATTTGCAACTTAAGCCGGTGACGCAGAATAGTAATCAGCAGCCACGCAACGGCGACATAAGCATTCTGCACCAAGCCTGGCGCTATGGTGGGGAATGCACTGCGCCTACCGACAATGATTGCGAATACCAGTTGGAGCAGGTGTTGAACTGGATTCAAGGAGAACTCAAATGAGCATGCAAACGGATACAGCCGAGCGATTGCTGACTTGGCTGGACGTTGAACGTGTGCTTAAGCAGCGCTCGGCGCTATGGACTCAGTTGCCCGCAAGTGTGCTGAGCGTGGATTGTTTTGCAACCGGCATGGAGGTGCGTCATGTCGCAGATGATGGGGTGGTGGATGACTGGCTGAGCGAAATCTTTGGTCATGCATACCAGCGCGACCAGCATTTCATCCGTCTTCGTATTGGCGAGGCCTGCTATCCGGTGGAGCTGATACTAGACACCGAAAGTGCCATGCCCGCTGCGCCGCAAAATTATCCACTATGGCGCGATATCACCTACCTACCCACCGATGATCCCGACTCAGATGTCTCTAGCTTGCAGCCGTTGATGCGGCCCACGGTAAACATGCCGACGGCATGGGCGACGGGCCCGGACTTGGTTTCCTTCCATTCCTTTAAGGGCGGCGTCGGGCGCACCACCGCCCTTATGACCTACGTAGCTGCTTGCATGCAGGAGCCAGGCCCCGCTCCCAAGAAGGTTCTCGTTGTAGACGCTGACCTGGAAGCCCCGGGCGTCAGCTTCTGGTTGGATGAAGTCAACCGACCTAAAGTGTCCTTCGTACAGTTTCTAGAGGCCCTGCACTACCCGCCTGCTGGACTGGATGCCACGCTAAACTTCTTCGCGGATGAATTGCGCAAAACCTCGCTTAGCCTAGGTGGCTTACAGCGTGAGCTTTTTGTGTTGCCTGCGGCATTGAATTTGACGGAGATCCAGGACATGCCGGTGGCGCCGGAGCACCTAGCTCGCAACCCGGGAAACCCCTGGCGCTTGTCGGATCATCTGCATGCCCTAGGCCTGCGTCTGGGTGTAGATGCCGTATTCATCGACCTACGGGCAGGTTTGAGCGAACTGGCAAGTCCCATCCTGTTCGACCCCAGGGTTGATCATTTCTTTGTCAGTACTGTCGCACCGCAATCAGTTCAGGGAATGGCTGAGGTGCTGCGTCGCCTATATGCCTTCAATCGTCAGTTGCCGGTAGCGCAGCAAGAGGGTGCGCGCCCCACAGTAGTATTAAGCCTTCTTACCAAAGAGCTGCGAGACGCGGGGCATTACGAACTTGCTCTGAAGGTGCTTGGTGAGGCCTATCCTACTGAGGACACGCTAGCCCCTGGGGTGCAGTGGCTGGAGGCCGAGTTCCTAAGCACCCTTATGTCCATTGGATCGGTGCGAGAAGCATTGGATTTTTTACCGCAGTCCAGTCGTTTGTTTGCCAGTGCGAGCGAATGGGCCAAGGCGCTCTATACCACGCCCGTGCAGGAACTGCCGGTCACGTCTACTGGGGGCACCAGCCCTGCAACGTTGTCTAGGCACGAGCAGGCAAAGAAATTGTATGAGGTCTGTAGGGCAGCAGAGTTTGCTGACAGCAGCGCTACAAGTGCCATCCTAGCCACGGAGCCGCTACTCAGTCTTGGCAAGCACTATGCGAACGAGTTGCCCAACCTGCTGATGATCGGCGCTAAAGGCGCAGGCAAGACATTCACTTTCCGCCAGTTGGTAGGCGCGCGCGGGTGGAAGCGCTTCTTGGGCAAATTGGGTTTTGACCCGGCGAGCACGACCGATGCAGCAATCTTTCCGGCACTCTGGTCCGACAATATTGAGGACAAGCCGGATGGAGAAATCAAGTTATCGCAGGGTATGACGCTCGACCTAATTCAAGGTGACAAACAGTTTTTGCTCGGTGCGAGCACAGTTCGGCGGCTGATTGAGGACGCACTAAAGTCACCACCCTCTTACTGGGAGGATTTCTGGGACAACCTCATCGCTCGTCAGCTCGGTATCCCGCATGGTGGTCTTCAAGAAGTCAATCAATCCTTGGCCACCCATTCGGCGCGAGTCGTCTTCACATTTGATGGCATTGAAGATGCGTTCAAGGATGCGAATAACGGTTTTTTTGCAGAAGCTATTCACGCCTTGCTGCGTTTACCCAATCGCGTTAGCGAGCTGGGGAATCGGCACATGGGCGTCATCGTCTTTGTGCGAGCGGATTATGTGCAGGCCACCATCCGCCAGAATTTGGGGCAGTGGCTGCAACGGTTCCAGCCGTTTCGTCTCCAGTGGAACCCTGAGAGCTTTTTGCGCTTAGCCTTCATGCTGAGTTGCCAGGCCGGCATTCACCCTAACGATCCCAAGTCGGCTCAGTCACTGCGTATTGAAGAGCTGAAGTCCGAGCTGGAGCGTTTGTGGGGGAAAAAGCTCGGCAGCGAAAAGTCCAAAGAGGCTCATTCTGCGCGATGGGTGTATGCCGCGTTGTGCGATTTGAAGGGAAATGTGCAGGCGCGCGACTTGGTTCGCTTCCTGAAGATCGCTGCAGGAGTGGAATCAACGCGAACCGGACAAACATGGCCAGATCGCCTCCTAGCGCCCGAATCTATGCGGAAGGCTATTCCTCAGTGTAGCGTCGAGAAGGTAGCCGAAGCTAAGTCGGAAATTGCCCCTCTGAGACGGTGGATGGAGCTCATGGAGCAGAGGGGCGTTCGCAATCTCAAGGTGCCATTTAGCCTAGAACAGGCATGCCTTGACGCGGGTCTCCTAGGTTCGTTGCAAGAAATCGGCGTGATCTATGAAGATACTGATGGCAACTTAGGTGAAGAGCGGTTGTTCCTGCCTGAAATCTACCGATGTGGACTGGGCTTCGTTACCTCTGCGGCTGGACGCCCGCGCACGCAAGCCTTGCTGAAAAAGAATATCGGGACCATTCCACTCTGAAGTATGGATAGCATGGTTTCTGGATAGCGGGCTTTGGTCGAACAACGCACACGGATAGAGGCATGCTTTCTAGGTGATTTGAAAGGTTCGGTCGGCGGTACATAGGCAAGCGCGCACTGCATGATGCTGCTGCAAAGTTGATCCCTCGCGAAGATGCGTTATTGGCAGATTCTATTTAAAACATAGGTACGGTCTTGCCTTATTCGTAGGAGTCCAAAAACACCAGCTGAGGTGTTTATGCGAGTAGAAATTGCCGAGCGAGTTTCAACAGAACGGGCAACCGCCTCTTGATCACCGTATCGAGATGACTTTTTTATCCCGACTCTCTTTGATGGCCGATATCGAAAGGTTGCCGGTAGCTGCTTCCTGGATGTGTTCGCTCCACCAAGCCATCATTGGTCGTCTGCGTTCGATGTAGTCCGCCCGGTTATAGGCGCTTCGTACTTCGTCCCTGTCAACGTGGGCAAGTGCCACCTCGATCAACTCAGGATCCCAGCCGTGTTCGTTGAGTATGGTGCTGGCCATTGAGCGCATGCCGTGGCTTACCAAACGACCTTCGAAACCCATGCGCTTTAGTGCCATGTTAGCGGTCTGACTGTTGCAGTGAGTGCGAGGGTTTCGGTTTGCTGGGAACACGTATTCACGGTGGCCGCTGTAGGGCTTGATTGCTTCCAGTAACGCGAGAGCCTGATCCGTGAGCGGAACAATGTGCGTGCGACGTTTCTTCATTCGCTCCGCAGGAATCGTCCAAATACGCTTTTCGAAATCGATGTCTGCCCAGCGGGTGGTCGCTGCCTCCGCTGGCCTGGTCATTGTGTGGAGCTGCCACTCGATCAGGCAGCGGGTCGTTCTTTTTATGCTGGCATTGGCAATTGCCACCATGAGCTCACTCAGCTCATCGGGAGACAGTGCCGCCATGTTTTTCTTTTTCGGTTTCTTGAAAACGGAGCGGATGCCACTGAGCGGGTTCGCGTGAATCAGGCCCGAGTTGACCCCGTAGGTCATGATTTCGTTGAGCCGCTGCGTCAGGCGTTTAACGGTCTCGAGGCTACCTTTGGTCTCAAGAGGCCTGAGCAGGTTTTATGACCTTCGGTGCAGTTATAGCGGAGATGGGAGTGGTGCCTAGGTCCGGGAAAACGTGAAGCGTGAGCGAGCGCCAGATATCTTCGGCATAGGCTGAAGTTACTGAGTCCTTTTTGAGCTCGAACCATGCGGCCGCTACGTTCTTGAATGTGTGCTCTGTTGCTGCTTTCTTCGCCAGTCGATCAGCATCGCGCATTTCCTTCGGATCTACCCCCTGCGCAACAAGCTCTCTAGCTTCTACGGTTCGTTTGCGCGCTTGCGCCAGGCTCACCTCGGGGAAAGTGCCAAGCCCCATGTTGATCCGTTTTTTCGTCACAGGATAGATGTAGTTGAAATTCCATAGTCGTGAGCCATTGATTCTCACTCGCAACTGTGGGCCGTTACCATCAGTCAGCGTGTAGTCTTTTTCCCTTGGTTTGGCTGCTTTGACTCTGGGGTCTGAAAGGCGCGTGGCTTGGGCACCCATGATGTATTCCATGTTGTTCGTGTATTCCAAAAAAATATCAGCGAAACGCTTGGAATACCACGTGGAATACAGGAAAACGTAGATGTCGCTGGACGCTATCGGATGGTGATGGTGCTTGAAACCGCGTATTTACTGTGTTTCAGGCATAAAAAAAGACGTCCGTGGACGTCTTTAGATGTGTGATTGGTGGAGCCGGGGGGATTTGAACCCCCGTCCGCCAGCTCTCCACTGTCGGTACTACATGCGTAGCCAGATCTATTGAGTTAACTCCGCGCCGCCCGATTGGCAGGGTGCTTGGAGCGAGCTGCATGAGTTTTAGCCGTTACGTCTGCAGCGAACTTGGCGGCGATCCTGTTCTATCTGACAGTCATTTCGGGTTTACAGGCATCCCCTAGTGACCGCTGGCGCCGAAGCGACCAGATGAAGGTTAGGCGGCTAGCGCGTACCCTTCGTAGTTGTCGTCGTTGGCAACTATAAGTTTGCAACAGTGGATTTACGAGTTCTGTTACCAACTCGGCATGCACCTAGAGTTTTGTTACCGGCGTCGAATCCTAATCGGCCCCATGAAGCGTGTCGCAGCCTCATGTGCTGCGCAGTGTACGCCACAACCTCTGGTCGCGTCGAACGCTTGTTTTCTAGTTTGGGTCAGTTCGTCGGTATTCAAGCGGGCTGGGAGAAAATTGGCAAGGCCAAGAACTATGGCCTTGCCTTCGGGCGTCTTAGTTGCCGGTGCCCGAGCCGGTGCCGCTGGTGCCGGTGGAGCCGGAGCTGCCGGGGCCTTCCAGCCTGCGCAGTGCCTGGGTGGTGTGAACGATGCAGTTTTCGACATCGCCAGCTTGCTGTGCTTGGCGCGCTTGCTTGATCAGGTCCTGGACCTCGCTGCGAGCGGGTTCGCCGAGCGTGGCCTTGTTGGTAGCCATGTTGTCTTCGATTTCCTGCATGTTCAGTTGGCAGAGGTTCTTGTCCGCTGCGAACACGGCGGGGCTGGCGATCAAAGCTACGGCGGCAACTAGGGCAAATTTGTTCATAAAGTCCTCCAGGGAGTTAACTTCCCGGCGGGCCTGCCTGTTTTGCAATTGCGTGGCGGCGCCGAGGCGGATGAGCCTCTTTTACAAACTGGGCTCCTAACTTCCGACTGCGGTTGCGCTGAAGCGTTTCATTGTGGTGAACCGCCGTTCACGTCGCCAATGATCCTGACGGTGCTGTGGCCGCTTTGGCTCGGCTGTTTCGGTTAACCAGATAGACAAGGCCGTGATAGTCGATTCCACCATGCTGGGACAGCCCGATTTCGCAGGTGCGGCTGGTGGAGACTCCTTCTGTGCAGAGCTGTACGGCGTCTTGCAGGCTGCGCAGGGAATGGGCATTGAGCTCTGGCGTGGTGAATCCCTTGTCGCCGGCGAAACCGCAGCAGTGGATGCCTTCGGGTACCACCACCTGCCTGGCGCAGCGGCGCGCGATGTCAATCAGTGCCTGTGCTTCGCCGAGGTGCTGAGTGCTGCAGGTCACGTGGATGGCGATCGGCTCTTCCTGCGGCGCGAAATCCAGCTTGTCGAGCAGGTGCGTGCGGATAAAGCGCACTGGGTCGAAGACCTGCAGGCGTGTATCGCCCAGTTCCTGAACCAGTCGCAGCGTGCACGGGCT
Source organism: Stutzerimonas stutzeri (assembly GCA_002387205.1). Lineage (GTDB taxonomy): Bacteria > Pseudomonadota > Gammaproteobacteria > Pseudomonadales > Pseudomonadaceae > Stutzerimonas > Stutzerimonas stutzeri_N. Next base: position 159,798 of record DGLA01000002.1, read on the forward strand.
GGTGTCGCAATAGATCGGGTCGAGACCGCCGCGGCTGGCCTTGAGCAGCGCATCCAGTGTCTCCTGGCGCTTGCGCTCTGCCTGTTCTGCGTAGCCTTTGGAGGCGAAGGGTTGGCCGCAGCAGAGGCTGTTCAGGTCTTCCGGAAAGATCACCTGATAGCCGGCCTTCTCCAGCAGCGTACGGGTGGCCTCGAGCAGCGGTTCCTGCTCCTGGTCACGAGCTGCCGGGCCCATGGCACGGGACACGCACGCGGCCAGGTAGACAACACGCGGCCGCTCATCCTGAGTTGATGGCTTGGGTAGGTGAAGACGCTGCAGGGGCTGCGGGGTCGCTGGGGTCCACTGGGGTACGCGGCCCTGGCTTGCTTTGCTTAGCGCTGCAGACGTTTTGCTCAACAGGCGAGTGCCCATCATCAGGTGCGCACCGTTGGCCACATGCAGCATGAAGCGTGTGCCTTGCACGGCAGTGCCAAAGTGGTCTGCGAGCCAGTTTGCCGCTCGAGTACTGCTGGCGTCTCGACTGCGGAGCTTGCGGATCAGATCGCCCGTATTGATGCCGACCGGGCAGCGCTGGGCACAGAGGCCGGTGGCGGCGCAGGTCTCGACGCCGTGGTAATAGTACAGGCGCTCGAGCTCCATCGTATCGATCCCGGCACGCTTCTTTGCCTGGATGTCGCGCCAGATCACGATGCGCTGGCGCGGTGTCAGGGTCAGTCCGTTGGACGGGCATACCGGCTCGCAGAATCCGCATTCGATGCACTTGTCGACAATTTCGTCGGCTGCCGGCATCGGCTTGAGGTGCTTGAGGTGGATCTGTGGGTCTTCGCTGAGCACAACGTCGGGGTTAAGGATGCCCTGCGGATCAAGCAGACGTTTGATTTGCCACATCAGCTGGTAGGCTTCGTGGCCCCATTCCAGTTCGACGAAGGGCGCCATGTTGCGGCCAGTTCCGTGCTCGGCTTTCAATGCGCCGCCGAACTCCACCGCAACCAGTTGGGTGACTTCTCGCATGAAGGCTTCGTAGCGTGCGACTTGTTGCGGATCATCGAAGCCCTGCGTGAAGACGAAATGCAGGTTGCCTTCCAGGGCATGGCCGAACAGGATCGCCTCGCTGTAGGCATGCTTGTCGAACAGCTGAATGAGGCGATTGACGCCCTCTGCCAGCCGATCAATGGGAAAGGTTACGTCTTCGATGATGACCGTGGTGCCGGTCTGGCGCACGGCGCCGACGGCAGGGAAGGTGTCCTTGCGTATCTTCCACAGCTGGTTGTACACCACCGGGTCTTCGCTGAAGTCGACCTGCTTTTCGACCGGAAAGTGAGCAATCGACGTCATGATGTGGTTGATTTGCTCATGCAACAGCGATTGGCTGGCCGCCCGCGACTCAATCAGCAGGGCGCAGGCGTCGGTTGACAGCGACCTGACCCACTCCGGCATGCCGGCCTTGTTTTCCACCGAGCGTAGGCTACGGCGGTCGAGCAATTCCACTGCAGAAACCGGCTGCTGCTTGAGCACGGGCACGGCGAGGCAGCAGGTTTCCACATCGGGAAAGACGACGAGTGCGCTGGCCTTGTGCGGGTGGTCCGGCACGGTGTCGTAAGTCACCGCGCTGATGAAGCCCAGCGTGCCTTCGGAGCCGACCATCAGGTGACTGAGGATGTCGAGCGGCTCGTCGTAGTCGGTCAAGGCGTTAAGCGAGAAACCGGTGGTGTTCTTCAGGCGGTACTTGTGGCGGATCTTTGCCGCCAGTTCGCTATTGGCGCGCGTGCTGCGGCCGAGTTCGGCGAGCCCTTCGAGCAATGTGCCGTGGGTCTGCCGAAAGGCCTCGATGCTGGCTGGGTCTTCGCTGTCGACAACGGTGCCATCGGCCAGTACCAGGCGCAACCCGGCGAGGGTCTTGTAGCTGTTCTGCGCTGTTCCGCAGCACATGCCGCTTGAATTGTTGGCGACGATGCCGCCGATCTTGGCTGCGTTGATTGAGGCCGGGTCGGGGCCGATCTTGCGCTGAAATGGCGCCAGGACGGCGTTGGCATTGGCACCGATGACACCAGGCTGCAGGCGGATCTGCGCGCCACCGTTGCGTATCTCGCGCCCATTCCAGTTGTCGCCGAGCACGATCAGGACAGAGTCGGAGATTGCCTGGCCGGAAAGGCTGGTGCCGGCCGCGCGGAACGTCACCGGAACCCGAGCATCATGCGCCAGCCTCAGCAGGCTCACCACCTCGTCCTCGGACTCGACCCGTATGACCAGTTTGGGAACGAGGCGGTAGAAACTGGCATCGGTACCGAAGGCCAGTGTCGAGAGCGGATCATCGAAGCGCCGCTCCGCCGGAATCAGCCGTTGGACAGCAGCAAGAAAATCGGTCGGTAGGGTGGCAGGCGCGTTCATGCAGGCTCCGGTAGGAAAAAGCTGGCCGCGCCGAAGTGCCGCGCGGCCTCGGCAGGCTTAGCCGATGTGACGGCTGGTCTGGTAGTGATCCACCTCACGCACCAAGGAGTCGGTGGTGATCTCGCTGATGGATTTGGCGCCCGTCAGGACCATGGCCACGCGCATTTCCTTCTCGATCAGCTCGAGCAGGTTGGTGACGCCGGCTTCGCCATCTGCTGCCAGTGCGTAGGCAAAGGCACGGCCAAGCATGACGGTGTCCGCACCCAGGGCGATCATGCGAACCACGTCGAGGCCGCTGCGGATGCCGGAGTCGGCCAGGATCTTCAGGTCACCCTTGACCGCATCAGCGATGGCCGGCATGGCGCGGGCGCTGGAAAGCACGCCGTCGAGCTGACGACCGCCGTGGTTGGAGACGATGATGCCGTCGGCGCCGAAGGTCACGGCATCACGGGCATCCTCCGCATCGAGGATGCCCTTGATCACCATTGGGCCGTCCCAGAACTCGCGGATCCACTCCAAATCCTTCCACGAAATCGACGGGTCGAAGTTGGCTGCAAGCCAGCCGATGTAGTCTTCCAGTCCGGTGGGGTTGCCACGGTAGGTCGAGATGTTGCCCAGGTCGTGCGGCTTGCCATGCAGACCTACGTCCCAGGCCCAGAAGGGGTGGGTCATGGCTTGCAGGATGCGGCGCACGTTGGCGTTCGGGCCGCTCATGCCGGAATGCGCGTCGCGGTAGCGGGCGCCGGGGGTCGGCATGTCCACGGTGAAAACAAGCGTGGTGACACCCGCTGCCTTGGCTCGCTCGAGGGCGTTCCTCATGAAGCCGCGGTCCTTCAGGACGTACAGCTGGAACCACATTGGGCGCTTGATGGCCGGGGCGACTTCTTCGATCGGGCACACCGATACGGTAGACAGGGTGAACGGGATGCCTTTCTTGTCGGCGGCGCGCGCGGCCTGGACTTCTCCCCGGCGGGCGAGCATGCCAGTCAGACCGACTGGAGCCAGCGCAACCGGCATCGCCAGGGTTTCGCCGAACAGCTGGGTTTCCAGACTGAGTTCCGACATGTTGCGTAGCACTCGCTGACGCAGGGCGATGCTGGCCAGGTCATCCACGTTGCGGCGTAGCGTGTATTCGGCATAGGCGCCACCGTCCACATAGTGGAAAAGAAACGGTGGAAGTTTGCGTTTTGCGGCAGCGCGGTAGTCCGTAGAGGCAGAGATGATCATCGTATGGTCTCACCGATTTGAACGAGGTAGATCTCGTGATGCGCTCGTCTGCGACGAGGCGGTGTCCCGATCCGGGGTGTTTTGTTCGCATGTCTGTCGTCAGACAGAACTGCGAAACACCTTTGCCCCGATATTCCGGGGCAAAGGCTGTGCATCGCTTTCAGACGCCGACGAGAGGGTCCGTCACACCCATCATGTAGATTGCTATCAAGCCGATCACTCCGGTGAACAGCACGTAGTACAGGGTAGGCCATACGGTCTTCCGCAGGGTGACGCCCTCGCGGCCCAGCAACCCCACCGTAGCCGAGGCCGCAACCACGTTGTGGATCGCAACCATGTTGCCCGCTGCTGCGCCGACCGCCTGGATGGCGACGATCATCGCGCCGGAGATGCCCAGCGACTGTGCGACACCAAACTGGAACTGGCTGAACATCATGTTGCTGACTGTGTTCGACCCGGCAAGGAACGCGCCGAGCGCCCCAATCGAAGGTGCCAGCAGCGGATAGATGCCGCCTACGCTATCCGCCACATAGCGCGCCATGGCGATCGGCATGCTTGGCAGGTCGCCCGCGTTTACGCCGGAGTTGATCAGGATGCGCACCATAGGCACCGTGAACAGCAACACGAAGCCGGCGCTGAGCAGCACGCTGCTCGATTCCTTGACTGCGGCCTTGAGCTCCGCGGCGCGCATTCCATGCAGAAAGAAGGTGATCAGCACCACGGCTACAAGAATGCCGCCTGGCAGGTAGAGCGGTTCGATGCTGGCGCTGATGCCGGTCTCGCCCAGGATATTGGCGAAGGCGATGGAAACGGATTTCAGTGCGGCGGTCACGGGCGAGAAGACACGGCTGATGACCAGGATCGCACCGACCAGCACATAGGGCAGCCAGGCACGAAAGGCACTCATTGGGCGCGCAGCAAGGTCGTCAAGCTTCATCTCGATGGTCCCGACCCACTCGGCCGGCCAGTCCCTGGCGTCGGCAAAATCCCAACGGGTCTTAGGCACCAGAAAGTTGAAGCGAGCAGCTGTCGTCACAATCGCCAGGCCGACCAGGCCGCCCAGCAGAGACGGGAATTCAGGACCGAGAAATACGCCGGTCGCAACATAGGGCAGGGTGAACGCAAACCCGGCAAAAAGTGCGAATGGGAGAACCTCGAACCCGGCCTTCCAGCTCTTCTCCTTGCCGAAGAAGCGGGTCAGCATCAGCACCATGATCAACGGCATGACTGTACCGACGATGGCGTGGGTGATCGCGACGCTGCTGGTGATCTGCTGCAGGAAAATCGGCCAGCTGGAGCCTTGAGCGGTCAGCTGTGCGCCAAGCGTGGCGGTGTCCAGCCCGCTGTTCACACCCACGATAATGGGCGTGCCCACTGCACCGAACGAGACCGGGGTGCTCTGGACCAACATTCCCATCAGCACTGCCGCCATCGCCGGGAAGCCTACGGCGACCAGCAATGGCGCAGCGATCGCAGCGGGGGTGCCGAAGCCGGATGCGCCCTCGATAAAGCAGCCAAACAACCATGCGATGATGATCGCCTGTACGCGGCGGTCAGGGCTGATGGTGGTAAAGCCAGCCCGAATCGCAGTGATACCGCCGGAATGCTTCAAGGTGTTCAGCAGCAGGATCGCGCCAAAGATGATCCATAGCAGACCGAGGGTGATGACCAGGCCCTGCAGGGTCGAGGCGATGATTCGACTGAAGCTCATGTCCCAGATGAACAGGCCGATGGCGGCTGTGAACAGGAACACCACGGGCATGGCGCGGCTGGCTGGCCAGCGCAAGCCGATCAGCATCACGGCAGCGAGCAGGATCGGGGTGAAGGCAAACAGGGCAAGCAGTCCGTTTGACATGTCAGACTCCCGCGATCGTTTGTTGCGGATGGGGGCCCGAACGGACCGGGGTCAAGCAGATAACTGGAGACTGCATCTGGTAGTCCTCTTCTTGTTGGATGCTCCAGGTTGTAAAGTGGTATTACCAATTCACAGCGAGGTCCGGCCAGCGTAAGAGTTCTCTGCCTGATCCGTCAATTGCGCAGTCATAGACTTTGGTCGCAGCAAGCCTTGTTGCAGCGGCACAGACAGCTGGCTAGGCTGCACCCGTGTAGTGGTCAAACCAATTGAGAGGCGTCATGGAAGTTGGAATGGTGCGTCAGCGGAGACTGGCCGATAACATCGTCGAGCAACTTGAGGCCATGATCCTCGAGGGCACGCTCAAGGCTGGAGAGCGGTTGCCCGCCGAGCGTGTGCTGGCCGAACAGTTCGGCGTGTCCCGGCCGTCGTTGCGTGAGGCAATCCAGAAGCTGGCAGCCAAGGGCCTGATCGTGAGCCGTCATGGCGGTGGCAATTTTGTTGCCGAATCCCTCGGTGCGACGTTCAGTGATCCGTTGCTGCATCTGTTGGAAAACAATGCTGATGCGCAGCGCGATCTACTCGAGTTTCGTCACACTCTGGAGGGCAGCTGCGCCTACTATGCGGCGCTGCGTGCTACTGAAGTGGACCATCAACGTCTGAGGGAGGCTTTTGCTGCGCTGCAGGACTGTTACGCACGCGAAGGGACGGTCACCCGTGCCGAGGAAGGAGCGGCCGACGCGCGCTTTCATCTGGCCATCGCCGAGGCAAGCCATAACGCCGTGCTGCTGCATACGATTCGGGGTCTGTTCGATCTGCTCAAGCGCAACGTCGTCACCAACATCGGGGGGATGTACGAGCTGCGCAGCGAAACCCGCAACATGCTCATGAGACAGCATCAGGAATTGTACGACGCGATCATCGCTCGGCGGGCGAGCGAGGCGCGCGACGTCATCCATCGGCACATCAATTATGTGCAGGAAGTGTTGGCTGAAGGGCAGCAGGAGGCGCAGCGTCTGGCGCGAGCGCAGCGACGCCAGGGGCGTTCAGAGCCACGCCAGGAGAGGTAAAGCAGTTGTCATATCTGCGGCGAGGGGCCGTCCGAGCGGGCGGGATCCGCTCGATAACCGAAGAGGCTTAGTCTTCTTTGCCCTTGGACCGCATCGCGCGTTGGATCTCGCGATCGGAGTCCCGCTCTTTTTCGGTGTGTCGCTTGTCGAACTCCTTTTTGCCCTTGCCAAGGGCGATATCGCACTTGATCAGGTGTTTTTTCCAGTAGATCGACAGTGCGACGCAGGCGTAACCCTTCTGCTGCACGGCACCGAACAGCTTGCCCAGTTCGCGCTTGTTGAGCAGCAACTTGCGGGTGCGGGTGGGATCGGCAATGACGTGGGTACTGGCGGTGGTCAGCGGCGTGATGTGGCAACCCATCAACCAGGCTTCGCCATCCTTGAGCAGCACATAGCTGTCCACCAGCTGTGCCTTGCCGGCGCGCAAGCTTTTGACTTCCCAGCCGGCCAGAACGAGGCCCGCCTCGAATTTCTGTTCGATGAAATAGTCGTGTAGCGCTTTCTTATTAAGCGCAATCGTCCCGGGGGACTGTTTTTTCTGTTTGGCCATAGGCTGCGCATTATAGGGAGTCCTGCTGCGGCTGGCGATAACCAGCATGCTGTGGCGGCATGAAACTTGAGAGGGGCGCGCTTATCCCAGACAATAGGTCACCTCATGCATCGGGCCTCCTTTGGCTTGGTCTGCGTGTTGGCTCTTGCTCCGGTACTTTTTCTGCCGGTGGCGCTGGTGGCCTTGGTCGCCAATGACGAAGTAGAAGGTCTGCATGACGACGCATATTCAACGCTCGGCGTTGTTGCCTTACCCGGCACACGCATTGTTCGACATGGTTAACGATGTAGCCAGTTATCCACAATTCCTGCCCTGGTGTTCAGCCACCGAGGTGCTCTCCAGCAGTGAAACCCTGATGCAGGCGAGCATGACGGTGGCAAAAGCCGGGATCAGTCAGCGTTTTCTGACGCGTAACGAACTGCAAGCTGGCAAGCGCATCGAGATGAAGCTCGAGGAAGGTCCCTTCAGTCATCTACATGGCATCTGGGAGTTCAAGGCGCTAGGTGAAAAGGCCTGCAAGATCAGCCTGGATCTGACTTTCGATTATGCGGGGCCGCTGGTGCGAGCCACCCTTGGCCCCCTGTTCAACCAGGCTGCGAATACGCTTGTCGACGCTTTCTGTGATCGTGCCAAGCAGCTGTATGGATAGTGTCGCCATAGCAGTCGAGGTGGTTTACGCCCTGGCTGACAAGCAGATGCTGCTGCGTCTGGCGGTGCCTCATGGTACGACGGTGCGTCAGGCTGCGTTGACATCGGGAATGGCTGAGTACTTTCCCGGCCTGGACTTGGCAACCTCTCCGCTTGGGGTATTCGGGAAAGCGGTAGCCAGGCCGGACGAGCGTATTTTGGAAGAGGGCGAGCGAGTAGAGATCTACCGGCCTTTGATCGCGGACCCAAAGGAAGTCCGCAAGCAGCGTGCGGCAAAGGCAGCGCAAAGCAGGGCTGCCGAGTCTCGTGATGCTCCCACGACGTAGCCTGTAAGCAAAAAGAAGCCCGGCTTGCCGGGCTTCTCCTGTTTGATGATGGATGCCTAGTCTGTTTCCAGGCGCCCCGGGGTGGGGACTGGCACCGGCTCGGCCGCGTCGACGTCGCGCTGGATCTGCTCGAGCAGCGATCCGGGCTGAGTGGCTTCTGGCTCGGTACGAACGGGGTCCGGTGTACCGGCAGGTAGATCGGTTCCCAGGATGGCTTCATCACGGCTCACGCCGGGTTTGAAGTCCCCGGCCAGGCCGGCGAGTTGATCGTTGGCATTGAATACCAGGCTCACCCGCTCCTGTCGGCGCTGGCTACCGCCTGGCTGGATGCTGTAGAGATAATCCCAGCGATTGGCGTGGAAGGTGTCGGTGATCATTGGGTTGCCCATGATAAACCGTACTTGCGACCGGGTCATTCCGGGGCGTAACTGGTCTATCATGTCCTGCGTCACGACATTGCCCTGTTGAATGTCGACCTTGTAAACCCCGGGGAATGAACAACCGGCGAGTGCGAACAGGCCCACAAGGGTGAGGCTGGACAGCATGAGCTTGGTGTTTTGCATCGGTAGGTGACTTCCACTATCTTGGCTGGGCAAAGCCCGGATCATACCCGTATTGAAGGAGGCTGCGAAACAGCAGCAGCGAGAAAGCCAACCATGGTTGAAAATAGCGAACTACGCAAAGCTGGCCTCAAAGTAACCCTGCCACGGGTCAAGATCCTGCAAATGCTGGATACCACTGATCGGCGCCATATGAGCGCTGAAGACGTCTACAAGGCGTTGATGGAAGCCGGCGAGGATGTCGGCCTGGCAACCGTTTACCGCGTGTTGACCCAGTTCGAGGCGGCTGGCCTCGTGGTTCGGCATAACTTCGATGGCGGTCATGCCGTCTTTGAGCTGGCCGATGGCGGGCACCATGACCATATGGTTTGCGTCGATAGCGGTGACGTCATCGAGTTCTTCGATCCTGAGATCGAAAAGCTGCAAAAGGAAATCGTCAAGCGCCACGGGTACGACCTGGTTGACCACAACCTGGTGCTGTACGTACGCAAGAAGGCTGACTGACTGGAAGCGCCTGCCTTACCCGCTGACGAAGGCAGCTTTGGCCGTGTATGACGTCACGATAAGCCCCGCACTTTGCGGGGTTTATTCGTTTCAGGAGGCTGGTTCTGGCAGATATCGTGTCGATGACAAAGACCTGGCAGTAAACGCTGATGGCTAGGTGTTCAGCGTCGCCGGAGCGTTGCCGCCACTCGGAGGCCGGCGAGGTATCTGATGCACAGCAGCCGCATCAAACGCTCGATGCCTGCGCAGAGCCAATCATCTGTCGGGCATGAGCCAGTGCCTGCTCGGTGAGATCGACCCCACCGAGCATGCGCGCTATCTCTGCGACTCGCTCGCCTTCATCCAGCGAGGCTACCGCCGTATGTGTCTCGTCCTTGCCACGTGCCTTATGGACAAACAGATGGTGGTGGCCCTGAGCCGCCACCTGTGGCAGGTGAGTTACCGTCAGTACTTGGCCGCGCTCACCAAGGCGTCGTAGAAGTTGCCCGACCACCTCGGCGGTCGGGCCGCCGATACCGACATCGACTTCGTCGAAGACAAGGGTAGGGACGCGTGAGGTCTGGGCGGTGATTACCTGTATCGCCAGGCTGATACGTGACAGCTCGCCGCCGGAAGCCACCTTCGCCAGGGGGCGCATGGGCTGACCTGGGTTGGCGCTTACAAGAAATTCAACTTGCTCCAGCCCGTGCGGCATGAGGTCATCCCCCTTGCTCGGTTTCAGCACAACGCTGAACTTGCCGCCTGGCATGCCCAGGCGCTGGATTTCCGCTTCCACCGCAACCGCCAGCGATTCTGCGGCCTGTTTGCGAGCCGCGCTGAGATCTTCGGCTTTTTCCCGATAGTGCCGCTCGTAGGCGGCCAGTTCTTCGCCCAGTTGCTCAAGTGCAGTGTCGTCGGCGTTCAGACCTTCCAGTTCTTCGAATAGTCGCTGTTGCAGTGCAGGCAGGTCCTGTGGCTGTACGCGATGCTTGCGTGCCAGGGTGTAAATACTGTCGAGGCGCTCTTCCAGCGCCTGCTGCCGTTGTGGGTCAGAATCGAAGTGGTCGAGAAAGCGATTGAGCTCTCCGACGGCTTCCTCTACCTGGATTTGCGCGCTCGCCAGCAGGTTCACGGCTTCGCCGAGTGCACCGGGTTGATTCTGGAAGCCGGTGAGTCGCTGCAGGCTCGAGGTCAGCGCCGAAAGCACGTTGCCGGCATCGCTCTCGCTACACTGGTCGATGACCTGGCGACAGGCGCCGAGGAGGTGCTCGGCATTGGCAAGATTCTTGTGCTCCTGCTCAAGCTGTTCCAGCTCGTCTTCGCCCAGCGCCAGGGTCTCGAGCTCTTCGAGCTGGTAGCTCAGCAATTGGTGGCGTGCGCGCTGTTCGTCGCTGCTGTTGCTCAATCGCTCCAGGCTTTGCTTGGTTTGTCGCCAGCGCTGGGCGGCCAGGTGGACTTGTCGTGAAAGATCCTGGCTGTCCCCGTATTCGTCGAGTAACCGCCGGTGTGTGTCCAGCTTGAGCAGCGACTGATGTTCGTGCTGGCTATGAATATCGATAAGCAGCTCGCCGAGCGCTTTCAGGTCACCCTGTGGACATGGCGTTCCGTTGATATAGCCGCGCGATCGCCCTTCGGCAGTAATCACGCGACGAAGGATGCAGGGGCCATCGTTGTCCAGATCCCGCTCGGCCAACCAGGCGCGGGCGTCTGGGATGTCGTCCAGATCGAAGCTTGCAAGTATGTCCGCCTTGTCGGCGCCGATTCTTACCACGCTGCTGTCTGCGCGGTCGCCAAGGGTCAGCCCTAAAGCGTCGAGCATGATCGACTTGCCGGCCCCTGTTTCTCCGCTTATCACGCTCATGCCGCGCTTCAGTTCGAGGTCGAGGTGCTCGACGATGGCGTAGTTGTGCACGGAAAGATGGACCAGCATGGCAGGGCTCCTGCGTAGGTGACTGTCTATTTATACAGTGCTTCTCGCGCGGGCTTCAAGCTGCTCGGCACCAATGGTGTGTAAAGAAAGCGAGCGTCTTGACGAGCTGCAGCGTCGGCACGTGGCTGAACACCGGATGCGGGTCGGCCCTTGAAGCAGAATTTGTTGCCCCCATATAGCGGCACAAGCGCGGGTCAATGCCCGCTGACGTATCGATGAGGAGGACCGCATGGCCGACGAGCAGAACCTGGACAACCAGACCCCAGAAGAGAACGAGACCGCGCAAGCCGAGGTGGCCGAGGATCTGGCTGCCCGCGTGCAGTCACTCGAAGAGCAGTTGGCGGCAGCGCAGGACCAGTCCCTGAGGGTTGCTGCCGAGCTGCAGAACATTCGCCGTCGCGCCGAGCAGGACGTCGAAAAGGCACACAAGTTTGCACTTGAGAAGTTTGCCGGTGATCTGCTGGCCGTCGCTGACAGCCTGGAGCGGGGGCTTGAGCTCTCCAATCCGGACGACGAGGCGGTCAAGCCGATGCGCGAAGGTGTCGAGCTCACCTTCAAGCTCTTGCTCGACACGCTGGCGCGCCATCAGCTAGTGCAGCTGAACCCTGAGGGGGAGCCGTTCAATCCTGAGCATCACCAGGCCATGGCTATGGAAGAAAGCACCCATGCCGAGCCTGGCAGCGTGCTCAAGGTCTTTCAGAAGGGTTATCTGCTCAACGGCCGCCTGTTGCGTCCGGCAATGGTCGTCGTCAGCAAGGCGCCGGCCGAGACACCGCCTTCGATTGATGAGAAGGCTTGAATTCCGGCTACTGAACCCCATCTCGTAGCCAAGCGTTTTTGTGTTACCCGCAGCCGGTAAAACAGGCGCGGATCAATCAAAGTTCGGAGAGAAGCACATGGGCAAGATTATCGGTATCGACCTGGGAACGACCAACTCCTGCGTCTCCATTCTGGAAAACGGCAAGGCCAAGGTGATCGAGAACGCCGAAGGCGGCCGTACCACCCCATCCATCATCGCCTACGCGAATGACGGCGAAATCCTGGTCGGCCAGTCGGCCAAGCGTCAGGCTGTGACCAATCCGCACAACACCCTGTATGCGGTGAAGCGACTGATCGGCCGTCGTTTCGACGAAGAGGTCGTGCAGAAAGACATCCAGATGGTCCCCTACAAGATCGTCAAGGCGGACAACAACGACGCCTGGGTAGAAGTCAGCGGCCAGAAAATGGCACCGCCGCAGATCTCTGCCGAGATCCTGAAAAAGATGAAGAAGACCGCCGAAGACTATCTCGGCGAGCCGGTTACCGAGGCGGTAATCACCGTTCCGGCCTACTTCAACGACAGCCAGCGTCAGGCCACCAAGGACGCCGGTCGTATCGCCGGTCTGGACGTCAAGCGCATCATCAACGAGCCGACTGCCGCTGCGCTGGCGTATGGCATGGACAAGGCCAAGGGCGACCATACCGTCATCGTTTATGACCTGGGTGGCGGTACCTTCGACGTATCGGTGATCGAGATCGCCGAGGTCGACGGTGAGCACCAGTTCGAAGTGCTGGCCACCAACGGCGATACCTTCCTCGGTGGTGAAGACTTCGATATCCGCCTGATCGATTATCTTGTCGACGAGTTCAAAAAAGAAACCGGCATGAACCTCAAGGGCGATCCGCTGGCCATGCAGCGCCTGAAGGAGGCCGCAGAGAAGGCCAAGATAGAGCTGTCTTCCAGCCAGCAGACCGACGTCAATCTGCCGTACATCACTGCAGATTCGACCGGTCCGAAGCACCTGAACGTGAAGATATCCCGCGCCAAGCTTGAAGCGCTGGTCGAGGATCTTGTACAGCGCACTATCGAGCCGTGCCGCATGGCCATGAAGGACGCCGGAATCGATGTCTCCAAGATCGACGACGTGATCCTGGTTGGTGGTCAGACCCGTATGCCGCTGGTGCAGCAGAAGGTCGCCGAGTTCTTCGGCAAGGAAGCGCGCAAGGACGTCAACCCGGACGAAGCCGTTGCCATGGGTGCTGCCATCCAAGGCGCCGTGCTGGCCGGTGACGTCAAGGACGTGCTGCTGCTCGACGTCAGCCCGCTGACCCTGGGTATTGAAACCATGGGTGGCGTGATGACTGCGCTGATCGAGAAGAACACCACCATCCCGACCAAGAAGTCGCAGGTATTCTCGACTGCTGATGACAACCAGAGCGCGGTGACCATCCACGTGTTGCAGGGTGAGCGCAAGCAGGCGGCGCAGAACAAGTCGCTGGGGCGTTTCGATCTGGCCGAGATCCCGCCAGCTCCTCGTGGCGTTCCGCAGATCGAGGTGACGTTCGATATCGACGCCAACGGCATCTTGCACGTCTCTGCAAAGGACAAGGCCACCGGCAAGCATCAGTCAATCGTGATCAAGGCCAACTCCGGTCTGTCCGAGGAAGAAATCGAGCAGATGGTGCGTGACGCTGAGGCGAACGCCGAAGAAGACCGCAAGTTCGAAGAGCTGGTTACTGCACGTAACCAGGGCGATCAGCTGGTCCATGCGACTCGCAAGATGCTCACCGAGGCGGGTGACAAGGCCACCGAGGAAGACAAGGCCAGTATCGAGAAGGCAATCGGCGAGCTGGAAGTGGCCATCAAGGGCGACGACAAGGCCGAGATCGAAGCCAAGATCGCTGCGGTGTCCCAGGCCTCCACGCCGCTGGCGCAAAAGATGTATGCCGAGCAGCCTCAGGGCGGCGAAGGCGAGCAGTCAGGCGAGCGTGCGCAATCCGGTGACGACGTGGTCGATGCCGAATTCGAAGAGGTCAAGGACAACAAGTAAGCCCAGGCTTATGTCCTCCATGTCTGGAGTGGAGGCGGTTGTTCCAAGGGACGCCGTCTTCCGCTCCAGCCCGATGCGGTAGTGCCGCGCCGGGCCTGATCGCCGCGCGGGGGCTTGCTCCCGCGTCGGCGTATCTGGAGGGTACGAATTTGAAGGTTCAGGAAATTTATGGCCAAACGTGACTATTACGAAGTGCTGGGTGTCGAGCGCGGCGCCAGTGAGGCGGAGCTGAAGAAGGCTTATCGCCGCCTCGCGATGAAGCACCATCCGGACCGTAATCCGGGAGACAAGGCTGCCGAAGACGCGTTCAAGGAAGCCAACGAGGCTTACGAAGTGCTGTCCGATGCTGGCAAGCGTCAGGCCTATGACCAGTACGGCCATGCCGGCGTCGATCCGCAGATGGGTGCTGGCGCGGGCGCCGCATACGGTAATGCCAACTTCTCCGATATCTTCGGCGATGTGTTCAGTGATTTCTTCGCTGGTGGACGCGGCGGCTCCCGGGGCGGGGCGCAGCGCGGTAGTGATCTGCGCTACACCCTGGAGCTGGATCTCGAGGAAGCTGTTCGGGGCACCACGGTCACCATTCGAGTACCGACGCTTGTCGAGTGCAAGACCTGCGACGGTTCCGGTGCCAAGAAAGGCACCAGCCCGGTGACCTGTACCACCTGTGGCGGCATCGGCCAGGTGCGCATGCAGCAGGGCTTCTTCTCGGTGCAGCAGACCTGTCCGCGCTGTCACGGCAGCGGCAAGATGATCTCTGACCCCTGCGGCAGTTGCCACGGGCAGGGTCGTGTCGAGGAGCAGAAGACGCTATCGGTCAAGGTGCCGCCAGGCGTGGATACGGGCGATCGCATTCGTTTGACTGGCGAAGGCGAGGCAGGAGCACAGGGCGGTCCGGCGGGCGATCTGTACGTCGTGGTGAACGTGCGAGAACACCCTATTTTCCAGCGCGACGGTAAGCACCTTTATTGTGAGGTGCCGATCAGTTTTGCTGATGCAGCGCTGGGTGGCGAGCTGGAGGTCCCGACCCTGGATGGCCGCGTCAAGCTCAAGATTCCTGAAGGGACCCAGACGGGCAAGCAGTTCCGTTTGCGTGGCAAGGGCGTCGCTCCGGTGCGTGGCGGTGCGGCCGGGGATCTGTTATGCCGGGTGGCGGTGGAAACGCCAGTCAACCTGGGCAAGCGCCAGCGCGAGTTACTCGACGAGTTCCGCAAAACATTGCAGAGCGACAGCTCTCATTCGCCAAAGGCCAGCGGTTGGTTTGAGGGTGTGAAACGTTTTTTTGGCGATCTTTAACCCAGCGGTGAGCTGCAGGCGGCAGCCTTCCTGAGGGCGCTCCTGCAGCTTGAGGCTTGCAGCTTGGAGCTGTTTTATGCGACGTATTGCAGTAATGGGTGCCGCGGGGCGCATGGGCAAGACGCTGGTCGAAGCTGTCCAGCAAACCGCCGGTGCGGCAGGCTTAACTGCCGCCATCGACCGGCCTGATAGCACCCTGGTGGGTGCCGATGCAGGCGAACTGGCTGGCATCGGCCGGCTGGGTGTGCCGCTGATTGGCGATATTGCCAAGGTTGTCGATGAGTTCGATGTGCTGATCGATTTCACCCACCCGTCAGTTACGTTGAAAAACCTTGAGGTTTGCCGGCGCGCGGGCAAGGCGATGGTTATCGGCACTACCGGTTTTTCGGTTGCAGAAAAGGAAAAACTGGCCGCCGCAGCGAGCGATATCCCCATCGTATTCGCCGCCAATTTCAGCGTCGGCGTCAATTTGTGCCTGAAACTGCTCGACACGGCTGCACGGGTCCTGGGTGACGAGGTGGACATCGAAATCATCGAAGCCCACCACCGGCACAAGGTCGATGCGCCATCAGGTACGGCATTGCGCATGGGCGAAGTCGTGGCGCAGGCACTGGGCCGTGATTTGCAGGAGGTGGCCGTGTACGGGCGTGAAGGGCAGACAGGAGCTCGCCAGCGCGACACGATTGGCTTCGCTACGGTCCGTGCTGGGGATGTGGTAGGCGACCATACGGTGCTCTTCGCGGCAGAGGGTGAGCGCGTCGAGATTACGCACAAGGCTTCCAGCCGGATGACGTTTGCCAAGGGCGCTGTGCGCGCCGCGATGTGGCTGGAGCAGCAACCGTCAGGTCTGTATGACATGCAGGATGTGCTGGGGCTGCGTTAAGGTTGGGTGCTGCGAGGCCCGCCTGGCTGATTCCGGCTGGACCTGAAAAGGGCTTTTCTGTAAGCTTCCCGTTTTAGTGTGTCCACTAAAAGTTGCGCAGAATGACTCAAACAAAAAGCGGGATGACCTTCACACGTCATCCCGCTTTTTTACAATCTGCGCCTGCTTCAGCCTTGATCTTTGGGAGGTCTCTTGACTAAGCCAGCCATACTCGCCCTTGCCGATGGCAGCATCTTTCGCGGCGAATCCATCGGCGCCGACGGCCAGACTATCGGTGAGGTGGTATTCAATACTGCCATGACCGGCTATCAGGAAATCCTTACCGACCCTTCCTATGCCAAGCAGATCGTTACCCTAACGTACCCGCACGTCGGAAATACCGGCACGACTCCGGAGGACGCCGAGTCCTGGAAGGTATGGGCCGCAGGACTGGTGATTCGCGATCTGCCGTTGACTTCTAGCAACTGGCGCAACAAGCAACCCCTTCCGGACTACCTGAAGGCCAACGGTACTGTTGCGATTGCCGGTATCGATACCCGCCGTCTGACCCGTATCCTTCGTGAAAAAGGGGCTCAGGATGGTTGCATCCTGGCCGGGGAAGGCGCCACCGAAGAGAAGGCTCTGGAGCTGGCACGCAGTTTCCCAGGCCTCAAGGGTATGGACCTGGCGAAGGAAGTCAGCGTAAAGGAACGCTATGAGTGGCGTTCGAGCGTCTGGTGTCTGAAGGATGACGGCCATGCCGAAGTGCCTGCCAGTGAATTGCCTTATCACGTGGTGGCCTTTGATTATGGTGTGAAGTACAACATCCTGCGCATGCTGGTTGCACGCGGTTGCCGCGTTACGGTGCTGCCGGCCCAGTCAAGCGCCAGCGATGCTCTGGCTCTAAACCCGGACGGCGTCTTCCTTGCCAATGGCCCGGGTGACCCTGAGCCTTGCGATTATGCAATCAAGGCAATCCAAGATGTGCTTGAGACCGATATCCCGGTGTTCGGGATCTGCCTTGGTCATCAGCTGCTGGCCCTGGCTTCCGGTGCCAAGACGGTGAAGATGCCCAACGGCCACCACGGCGCCAACCATCCGGTGCAGGACCTGGACACCGGTGTGGTGATGATCACCAGCCAGAACCACGGGTTCGCCGTGGATGAGGCCAGCCTGCCGAGCAATCTGCGCGCAACGCATAAGTCGTTGTTCGACGGCACCCTGCAAGGCATCGAGCGTACCGACAAGGTCGCCTTCAGCTTCCAGGGCCATCCCGAGGCCAGCCCGGGACCGCACGATGTGGCGCCATTGTTCGACCGCTTCATCGCTGCCATGGCCAAGCGCCGCTAAGCCCGCCGAGCATAGAATTCGAGAGAGACCATGCCAAAACGTACAGACATTAAAAGCATCCTGATCCTCGGCGCAGGCCCCATCGTTATCGGTCAGGCGTGCGAGTTCGACTATTCGGGCGCCCAGGCGTGCAAAGCACTGCGTGAAGAGGGCTTCCGCGTCATTTTGGTCAATTCCAACCCTGCGACCATCATGACCGATCCCTCTATGGCCGATGCGACCTATATCGAGCCGATCAAGTGGGCTACCGTCGCCAAGATCATCGAGAAAGAGCGGCCGGATGCGCTGCTGCCAACGATGGGCGGCCAGACAGCGCTGAATTGCGCGCTCGACCTGGAAAAGCACGGCGTTCTGGAAAAGTTCGGCGTCGAAATGATCGGTGCCAACGCCGACACAATCGACAAGGCCGAGGACCGCTCGCGCTTCGACAAGGCGATGAAGAATATCGGCCTGGCGTGCCCGGTTTCAGGCATCGCGCACAACATGGACGAAGCCTACGGCGTCCTTGAGAAAGTCGGCTTCCCCTGCATCATCCGTCCTTCGTTCACTATGGGCGGCACCGGCGGCGGCATCGCCTACAACCGTGAAGAGTTCGAGGAAATCTGCGCCCGCGGTCTCGACCTGTCGCCCACCAGCGAACTGCTGATCGACGAGTCGCTGATCGGTTGGAAGGAATACGAGATGGAAGTGGTCCGCGACAAGAAGGACAACTGCATCATCGTCTGCGCCATCGAGAACTTCGACCCGATGGGCGTGCACACCGGCGATTCCATCACTGTCGCTCCGGCGCAGACGCTCACTGACAAGGAATATCAGATCCTGCGTAACGCCTCGCTGGCGGTGCTCCGTGAGATCGGCGTGGAAACCGGCGGCTCCAACGTGCAGTTCGGCATCTGCCCGAACACCGGCCGGATGGTCGTGATCGAGATGAATCCGCGGGTGTCGCGTTCATCGGCGCTGGCCTCCAAGGCCACCGGATTTCCGATTGCCAAGATCGCGGCAAAACTGGCCGTCGGTTACACGCTCGATGAACTTCAGAACGACATTACCGGTGGTCGCACCCCTGCGTCCTTCGAGCCGGCGATTGATTATGTCGTTACCAAGATTCCGCGCTTCGCCTTTGAAAAATTCCCCAAGGCTGATGCACGCCTAACCACCCAGATGAAGTCCGTGGGTGAGGTCATGGCCATCGGTCGTACCTTCCAGGAGTCGGTGCAGAAGGCGCTGCGGGGTCTGGAAGTTGGCGTGTCCGGTTTCGATCCGAAGCTCGATCTGGCTGATCCGGAGAGCGAGAGCACCCTCAAGCGTGAGCTTACTGTCCCGGGTGCGGACCGTATCTGGTATCTGGCCGATGCATTCCGCGCCGGTAAGTCGGTCGCCGAAGTGTTCGACCTGACTCGCATCGATGAGTGGTTCCTTGTGCAGATCGAAGATCTGATCAAGGAAGAAGAGCAGATCAAGACCATCGGCCTGTCGAGCATCGATCGTGATGTGATGTACAAGCTCAAGCGTAAGGGATTCTCCGATGCCCGCCTGGCCAAGTTGCTTGGGGTGACAGAAAAGAACCTGCGCGCTCATCGCCACAAGCTGAAGGTGTTGCCTGTCTACAAGCGAGTCGACACCTGTGCGGCCGAGTTCGCCACCGACACCGCCTATATGTATTCGACCTATGAGGAGGAGTGCGAGGCGAATCCGTCCAGTCGCGACAAGATCATGATCCTCGGTGGCGGCCCCAACCGTATTGGTCAGGGCATCGAGTTCGACTACTGCTGCGTGCACGCGGCGTTGGCGATGCGCGACGATGGTTACGAGACCATCATGGTCAACTGCAACCCGGAAACCGTATCTACCGATTACGACACCTCGGATCGCCTGTATTTCGAACCGGTGACCCTGGAAGACGTGCTTGAGATTGTTCGTGTCGAGCAGCCCAAGGGTGTGATCGTGCAATACGGCGGGCAGACCCCGCTGAAACTGGCGCGCGCGCTGGAAGAGGCCGGTGTACCAATCATCGGGACCAGCCCGGACTCCATCGATCGTGCCGAGGATCGTGAACGATTCCAGCAGATGGTCGAACGGCTCAACCTCCGCCAGCCGCCAAACGCGACGGCGCGCAGCGAAGAGGAAGCCCTGGCCGCGTCCAAGGTCATCGGCTATCCGCTGGTGGTGCGTCCGTCCTATGTGCTGGGGGGGCGCGCGATGGAGATCGTCTACCAGGAAGAAGAGCTGCGTCGTTACATGCGCGAGGCGGTGAAGGTGTCCAATGACAGCCCGGTACTGCTCGACCACTTCCTCAACTGTGCCATCGAAGTCGATATCGATGCCGTGTGCGACGGTGAGCACGTTGTGATTGGCGCAATCATGCAGCACATCGAACAGGCGGGCGTGCACTCAGGTGACTCCGCCTGTTCCTTGCCTCCTTATTCTCTGCCTGCACATATCCAGGACGAGATTCGCGATCAGGTCAAGAAGATGGCGCTCGAACTGGGTGTGGTCGGCTTGATGAACGTTCAGATGGCGGTGCAGGGCGAAGACATATTTGTGATCGAAGTGAACCCGCGTGCTTCGCGTACTGTTCCCTTCGTCTCCAAATGCATCGGCGTCTCGCTGGCGATGATTGCCGCGCGAGTAATGGCAGGCAAAACCTTGGCGGAAGTTGGCCTCACGAAGGAGATCATTCCCAACTTCTATAGCGTCAAGGAGGCCGTGTTCCCATTCGCCAAATTTCCTGGTGTCGACCCGATACTCGGGCCAGAAATGAAATCGACTGGCGAGGTGATGGGGGTCGGTGACTGCTTCGCTGAGGCATTTGCCAAGGCGCAGCTGGGGGCCAGCGAAATACTGCCCAACAGCGGCTGTGCCTTCATTAGCGTCCGTGACGATGACAAGCCTCATGTGGCCCAGGTAGCTCGGGATCTTGTAGAACTCGGTTTCGATATAGTTGCCACGGCCGGTACCGCCAAGCTGATCGAGGCGGCAGGGTTGCCGGTGCGCCGCGTCAACAAGGTGACCGAAGGTCGTCCTCACGTTGTCGATATGATCAAGAATGACGAGGTCACTTTGATCATCAATACCACTGAGGGGCGTCAGTCGATTGCTGACTCCTACTCGATTCGTCGTAATGCCCTGCAGCACAAGATCTGCTGCACTACCACGCTGGCTGGTGGCCAGGCGATCTGTGAGGCGCTGAAATTCGGGCCTGAGAAGTCCGTGCGTCGTTTGCAGGATCTCCATGCAGGAATCAACGCATGACTAAATACCCAATGACTGTCCAGGGCGCTCGAGCCCTGGAAGAAGAACTCAAACACCTTAAAACCGAGCTGCGCCCGCAAATTACCCAAGCTATTGCCGAAGCGCGCGAGCTGGGTGATCTCAAGGAAAATGCGGAATACCATGCGGCACGGGAGCAACAAGGCATGGTCGAGGCACGTATTCGAGACATCGAAGGGCGTTTGCAGAACGCACAGGTCATCGACGTAGCCAATATTCCGCATACGGGTAAGGTGATCTTCGGAACGACGGTCGAGATTGCAAATATCGAAACCGATGAGACCGTGACCTATCAGATCGTCGGCGATGACGAGGCCGACATCAAGCGTGGCAAGCTGTCGGTTAGCTCGCCCATCGCCCGGGCACTGGTAGGCAAGGAAGAGGGCGACGTAGTGGCGGTGAAAACTCCGAGTGGTCTGATCGAGTACGAGATCATTGAGGTCCGTCATTTCTCGTGATCAACCAATGCGCGCCGGTGTAATCAGTTGGCAGCTGGCTCAGACGTTCTGGGTCGGCGGCCTTTGGCTTCTGCAGTTCGTGATGCTGCCGGCGCTTGCGAAAATGGGTCTGGCACCGTTGCTGGTTGATGACATTGCCGCGACTCTGCGCCCTTTGCTGGTAGGCTTTGCGGCTTTCTGCGTGATGTTGCAAGCGACGGTGCTGGTACAGGTTGGCGGGCTTCGCAGCTTGTGGCTTGATCTTCGTGGTCAGCTGCTGGTGTCGGTATTGTTGCTGGCGGCCAGTTATTTCGCCGTGCAGGCTGGTCTTGCAGGTTCCGGCTACTGGCTCGTCTTCAGTTATCTGGCGATGGGACTTTGCGGCTTGATACTGGTGCTTCAGGTCGCTCCCAGTAGGGAGCGATAAGTACGGAGAAAGGGCGAGCGAGGATTCAGGCCTGAAAGCGATGCACGTTGGATAGTTGCTTGTTTACCTTCGGGTTCTTGCGGTACACCAGCGCCATCTTGCCGATAGACTGGACCAGCTCGCATCCACCAAGCTTGCACAATTCGTCCATGATGGCTTTGCGGTCATCGCGTTCGGTTATCCGCAGCTGTACCTTGATCAGTTCGTGATCGCTCAGGGCGCGTTCAAGCTCAGCCTGTACCCCTTCGGTCAGGCCGTTCTCGGACACGATCAGAACCGGCTTTAAATGATGGCCGATGGATTTGTACTGTTTCTTCTGCTCGTTGGTGAGCGGCATAATTCGACCCTTGCGTCAGAACCCTTGAAAACGGCGGCTAGTGTACCCGAGACACGATGGGCCGCACAGATGAGGTAGCAGCTTGGCACGCTCCAAGACCAGCCCGCGTTGGCTGAAAGAACACTTTGACGATCCCTTTGTGAAAATGGCTCAACGGGACGGGTATCGGTCCCGCGCCAGCTACAAGCTTCTGGAGATCCAGGAAAAGGATCGGATCATGCGACCCGGCATGACCGTGGTCGACTTGGGTGCTGCTCCCGGTGGATGGTCCCAGGTGACCAGTCGCGTGATTGGCGACCGTGGGAGGCTCATTGCTTCGGATATCCTGCCCATGGACAGCATCGCCGATGTGACTTTCGTGCTCGGTGACTTCACCGAAGACGAAGTATTTGCCGAGATACTCGAGGCCATTGGTAATACAGAGGTCGACCTTGTTATTTCCGATATGGCCCCCAACATGAGTGGTGTGAAGGTTGCGGACCAGGCGCGTGCTATGTTTCTTTGCGAGCTTGCGCTCGATCTGGCGATGCGTGTGCTGCGCCCCGGGGGTGATTTTCTGATCAAGATTTTTCAGGGTGACGGCTTCGATGCCTATCTGAAAGAGGTGCGGCAGAATTTCGACAAAGTGCAGATGCGCAAACCCCTTTCGTCCCGTGATCGCTCCCGCGAGCAGTACATGCTGGCGCGTGGTTTTCGAGGGCAGGGCAACGACCGGCAAGAGATGCGGTCCTAGTTCAGTCGATACGCGCTCCAGACCCAGGACAGATGGATCCTCGACTGGCATGTTCATATCGGGTTACAGACCAGGCTGCCCGTTCAGTGCGTTGTGTAGTAAGTTAAGCCGAGCGAACCATCGGCCGTCATGCGGGCTCCAGGCAACGGGCCTGCTCTAGAGGGTAGTGAATTGAACGACATGGCAAAAAACCTCATTCTGTGGCTGATCATCGCTGCTGTCCTTGTGACAGTGATGAACAATTTCTCCAGCCCGACCGAGCCTCAGACGCTCAATTACTCCGATTTTATCGAGCAGGTAAAAGAGGGGCGCGTCGAGCGCGTTACCGTCGATGGCTTCGTGATTACTGGCAAGCGTAGCGATGGTGAGAGCTTCAAGACGATTCGTCCTGCTATTCAGGACAACGGTTTGATAGGTGATCTCATCAACAACGATGTAGTCATCGAAGGCCGACAGCCAGAGCAGCAGAGCATCTGGACCCAGTTGCTGGTCGCCAGCTTCCCGATCCTAGTCATCATTGCGGTCTTCATGTTCTTCATGCGCCAGATGCAAGGTGGAGCCGGGGGTAAGGGCGGGCCGATGAGCTTTGGCAAGAGCAAGGCGCGGCTTCTGTCCGAGGATCAGGTCAAGACGACCTTCGCAGATGTTGCTGGCTGTGACGAGGCCAAGGAGGAGGTAACCGAGCTCGTAGAGTTTCTCCGAGATCCCGGCAAGTTTCAGCGTCTTGGTGGTCGCATTCCCCGCGGGGTTCTGATGGTTGGGTCGCCGGGTACCGGTAAGACTCTCCTGGCCAAGGCTGTCGCTGGAGAAGCGAAGGTCCCTTTCTTTACGATATCCGGTTCTGACTTTGTTGAAATGTTCGTCGGTGTAGGTGCGAGCCGCGTCCGTGACATGTTCGAGCAAGCCAAGAAGCACGCGCCCTGCATTATCTTTATCGACGAAATCGATGCGGTGGGTCGGCATCGCGGTGCCGGTCTCGGCGGCGGTCACGATGAGCGCGAGCAGACGTTGAACCAGTTGCTTGTCGAGATGGATGGCTTCGAGATGAACGATGGCATTATTGTCATCGCTGCTACCAACCGGCCGGACGTGCTCGACCCAGCACTGCTTCGCCCCGGTCGTTTCGATCGCCAGGTTGTAGTGGGTCTGCCGGACATTCGTGGTCGTGAGCAAATCCTTAAAGTGCACATGCGCAAGGTTCCGCTAGGCGATAGTGTCGAGCCCGCACTTATAGCCCGCGGCACGCCCGGTTTTTCAGGCGCGGACCTGGCCAACCTGGTTAATGAAGCTTCGTTGTTCGCAGCGAGGGCTGGAAAGCGCGTGGTAGAGATGAAGGAGTTCGAGTTGGCCAAGGACAAGATCATGATGGGCGCAGAGCGCAAGTCCATGGTCATGTCCGAAAAAGAGCGCCTGAATACGGCATACCATGAGGCGGGCCATGCCATTGTCGGTCGCGTCGTTCCGGAACATGATCCGGTGTACAAGGTGTCGATCATTCCTCGTGGCAGGGCGCTCGGTGTCACGATGTTCCTACCTGAGGAAGATCGCTACAGCCTCTCCAAGCGTGCCTTGATCAGCCAGATCTGTTCGCTGTTTGGTGGTCGTATCGCTGAGGAGATGACTCTCGGTTTCGAGGGGGTGACTACTGGAGCCTCAAACGACATCATGCGAGCCACGCAGCTGGCTCGGAACATGGTTACCAAGTGGGGACTTTCAGAGAAGCTTGGCCCCCTGATGTATGCGGAAGAAGAGGGAGAAGTTTTCCTTGGACGCAGTGCTGGCAGCCAGCATGCAAACGTCTCCGGAGATACCGCCAAGCTGATCGACCTTGAGGTGCGCAGCATCATTGATCAGTGCTACGGCACCGCGAAGCAGATCCTTGCCGACAATCGAGACAAGTTGGATCTCATGGCCGAAACGCTGATGAAGTACGAAACGATCGATTCCGATCAGATCGACGACATCATGGCTGGCCGTACACCGCGTGAACCTCGTGATTGGCAAGGTGGTTCCGGCCCTACGGGCACGCCAGTTCAGCCGGAAAGTGGGCGCCCCCAGGCACCGATCGGTGGCCCCGCAGGTGAGCACTGATCCAGGTCCATGTTTCGATGACTGACGCGCTGCGCCCGACCCGGCTGCCTTGTGGCAGCCGGGTCCTTGATCTGTCTCGTCCCCATGTGATGGGCATCCTCAATGTAACCCCTGATTCGTTTTCCGATGGCGGCCAACATGCGAGTCTTGACGCGGCGCTACGTCACGCCGAGGCGATGGTGGCTGCTGGGGCAACGCTTGTTGATGTTGGTGGTGAGTCCACGCGGCCAGGGGCTCGGCCGGTGTCCCAAGCTGAGGAGCTCGATCGCGTGGCGCCTGTGGTGGAGGCCATCGCCCGTGAGCTCGACGTGATCGTTTCCGTCGATACGTCTTCCCCTGATGTATTTCTCGAATGCGCACGCCTTGGGGCGGGTTTGATCAATGATGTGCGTGCCCTTTCTCGTGATGGCGCGCTGGCGGCTGCTGCCGCGACCGGGCTGCCTGTGTGTCTGATGCACATGCGGGGTGAGCCAGGTGATATGCAAGACAATCCGTGCTACCGGGATGTCACCGCTGAGGTTGCTGCTTTTCTCAGTGAGCGTATGGATGCCTGCGCGGGAGCGGGTATAGGAAGAGAGCGGATCATCCTTGATCCAGGTTTTGGGTTCGCCAAGAATCTTGCCCATAATCTCAGCCTGTTCAAGAACCTAGAGATACTGCAAGCGTTAGGCAGGCCTTTGCTAGTTGGCGTTTCGCGGAAAAGCATGATCGGGCAGGTGCTTGGGCGCGATGTATCGCATCGTTTGGCAGGTAGCCTGGGCCTTGCTGCTTTGGCCGTTACCAAAGGCGCTCATATTCTGCGTGTTCATGATGTGGTCGAGACAGTTGATGTGGTTCGAATGATCGCTGCAGTGCAGGCGGCAGAATAAGGAAATCACCATGAGCAGAAAGTATTTTGGAACCGACGGCATTCGCGGTCACGTAGGGCAATATCCAATCACCCCGGACTTTATGCTCCAGCTCGGTTGGGCAGCGGGCATGGCGTTTCGTAAACATGGGAAGTGCCGCATTTTGATCGGGAAGGACACCCGTATCTCGGGGTACATGTTCGAGTCCGCTCTCCAGGCCGGTTTGTCTGCCGCTGGGGCAGACGTATTGTTGTTGGGCCCGATGCCAACTCCTGCTGTTGCCTATCTGACGCGCACCTTTCACGCCGATGCGGGTATCGTCATCAGCGCCTCGCATAATCCACACCATGACAATGGCATCAAATTCTTCTCAGGTCGCGGCACCAAGCTGCCGGATGAGGTGGAGCTGATGATCGAGGAGCTGCTCGATACGCCCATGACGGTGGTCGACTCTGCTCACCTTGGCAAGGCTTCGCGCATCAATGACGCCGCGGGCCGCTATATCGAATTCTGCAAAAGCAGTGTTCCGACCAGTACCGATCTGTCTGGAATGAAACTGGTTCTCGATTGTGCTCATGGCGCAACCTACAAGGTAGCGCCCAGCGTGTTCCGGGAGTTGGGTGCGGAAGTCGTGGTGATTGCCGCGCAGCCGGATGGCTTGAATATCAACGCGGATGTGGGATCGACACACATTGGCCAACTGCAGCGGGCTGTAGTCGAACATGGCGCTGACCTGGGTATAGCCTTTGACGGTGACGGCGATCGCGTCATGATGGTGGACCACACCGGTGCGCAGGTGGATGGCGACGAGCTGTTATTCATTATCGCTGCTGACCTGCATGAGCAGGGTCGGCTGTCTGGCGGTGTAGTCGGCACGCTCATGAGCAACCTTGGGTTAGAGCTGGCGCTCAGGGAGCGAGAGATTCCTTTTGTTAGGGCGAAGGTTGGCGATCGGTACGTGATGGCGGAAATGCATGAACGGGGATGGATGCTTGGGGGCGAGAATTCAGGTCACATCGTCTGTGCCCAGCATGTGACCACGGGTGATGCAATCATAGCGGCGCTCCAGGTTGTGCTGGCGCTTCGACGGCGTGGACAGAGCCTGGCTCAGGAACGCCTTGCCCTGAGAAAGTGTCCCCAGGTGCTTATCAATGTTCGCTTTTCAGGCGATCACGATCCGATCTCGGCCCCGCAGGTGGTTGCGGCCTGTGACCGTGTGACCGAGCGAATGGCGGGTCGAGGGCGCGTCCTGTTGCGAAAGTCCGGTACCGAGCCGTTGGTGCGTGTGATGGTTGAAGGAGATGAAGAACAGCAGGTTCGGCGTTATGCCGAGGAGCTGGCGGATGTGGTTAGGGAAGTTTGTGCGTGATTCACTTGCCAGGGTGTTCTTCGTTGAGTAACATCTGCGCCCACTTTGACCGACGAGGTAAAGCATGCGTCGCCCCTTGGTAGCTGGTAACTGGAAAATGAACGGTACCCGCGCCAGCGTGGCAGAGCTGCTTGAGGCGCTTGGTCGGCAGGAATTACCTAAAGCAGTAGATGTGGTTGTTTTTCCGTCTGCTCCGCATTTAGTGCAGGCGGTCGATGCGCTTGACGGCAAGCTGATAGACGTAGGCGCTCAGGATTGTGCAGCCGAGGCAGGCTTCGGTGCGTTCACTGGCGAGACGTCAGTTGTTCAATTGGTTGATGCTGGCTGTGGTTGGGTTCTGGTAGGGCACTCGGAGCGCCGGCTTTTGATCGGTGAGAGCGACGATCTGGTATGTCGAAAGTTCGTTGCAGCTCTGGGTGCGGGGCTGACCCCTATTCTGTGTCTTGGTGAGACGCTTGAGCAGCGTCAGGCTGGCCAGACCCTGGAGGTGATAGCTCGTCAGCTCGGTGCTGTGCTTGACGTTGCGGGTGTGTCGGTCTTTGCGAGCGCGGTTGTGGCTTACGAGCCGGTTTGGGCGATAGGGACCGGCATGACTGCGACGCCAGAGCAAGCTCAGCAAGTTCACTCGGCCATCAGAGAACAGTTGGCGCAAAAGGATGGTGAGGTAGCTCTAAAGGCTCGCCTTTTGTATGGTGGTAGCGTTAAGGCTGACAATGCGTCCGATCTTTTCGCCATGCCTGATATCGATGGGGGGCTGATAGGTGGCGCCTCTTTGAACGCGAATGATTTCAGTGCGATTTGTCGTGCTGCAGGGAACTGAACAGATGTTGCAGACTGTAGTGATTGTGGTGCATCTGCTGGTTGCCATTGGTGTTGTTGTGCTGGTGTTGCTGCAGCAGGGTAAAGGTGCGGACGCGGGAGCGTCTTTTGGATCGGGTGCTTCTGCCACGGTATTTGGAAGCCAAGGTTCTACTACCTTTCTTAGTCGTTTTACTGCTATACTTGCTGGCGTTTTTTTCTTGACGAGTCTGGGGTTGGCGTTTTTCGCAAGTCAGCAGGCAGGTCAGTTGTCGCAGGCTGGCTTGCCAGATCCTGCGGCTTTGGAAGTGCCGGCCAATGAGCCTGCTGTTGAAGATGTTCCTGTGCTGGAGTCCGCTCCGTCTGCAGGTGGTGCGACTGATGTGCCTGAGGTGCAACAGGAGCAGTAAGGTTTTTGCCGAGGTGGTGGAATTGGTAGACACGCTACCTTGAGGTGGTAGTGGCCATAGGCTGTAGGGGTTCGAGTCCCCTCCTCGGTACCAAACAAGCAGGCCCGCAGATGCGGGCTTTCTTGTTTCAGTGTTTCGGTTGACGTTTATGTTTGGCGGTCATATAATTCGTGCCCAGTTTGTCGCGGGGTGGAGCAGTCTGGTAGCTCGTCGGGCTCATAACCCGAAGGTCGTTGGTTCAAATCCAGCCCCCGCAACCAGTTGATTGAAAGCCCCTGTCGAGGGGCTTTTTATTAGCTTCAAGCCAGGTCGCCGGCATCTACAGGCGATCATCAGGGATGGGCGTTTCGCCCATTTTTCATTTTTACGGCATGCACGAGGGACTTCGATGTCGAGCAAGCTAGAACAGTTGCAGGCCTTGTTGGCCCCTGTAGTCGAGGCGCTTGGCTACCAGTGTTGGGGTATCGAGTTCCTTTCGCAGGGTCGGCACTCCTTGTTGAGGGTCTATATCGACCACGTCGACGGGATCCTGATCGATGACTGCGAGAAGGTAAGTCGCCAGCTCAGTGGCGTACTTGACGTAGAGGATCCGATCAGCTCCGACTACACATTAGAAGTGTCGTCGCCAGGAATGGATCGGCCCTTGTTCACCGTCGAGCAATACGTTGCGCATGTAGGCGAACAGGTAAAGATAAAGCTGCGCTCCCCATTCGAGGGGCGGCGCAATTTCCAGGGTCTTCTCCGCGGGGTCGAGGAGCAGGATGTCGTGGTGCTGGCAGACGATCATGAATATCTGCTGCCGATCGACATGATCGATAAGGCCAACATAATTCCCCGTTTTGAGTAAAGCGCGGATTCCGCGGACCTCAATGGATTGCGAAAGGCGAGGCGTACGATGAGCAAAGAAGTACTGCTGGTTGTTGAGTCGGTGTCGAATGAGAAAGGCGTACCGGCTGGAGTTATCTTCGAGGCGCTGGAGCTGGCTCTGGCCACGGCTACAAAGAAGCGATTCGAAGACGAAGTGGACCTGCGGGTTGAGATCAATCGGCAAAACGGCAGTTATGAGACGTTCCGCCGTTGGACTGTAGTCGAAGAAGAAGACTTCGACGATCCGGCGCACCAGCTGACCATCGATATGCCTCAGGCTCGCGAAGCCAACGCGAAGGTGGGCGACGTTCTTGAAGAAAAAATCGAATCGATAGAGTTCGGGCGCATTGCTGCGCAGACAGCCAAGCAGGTCATCGTGCAGAAGGTTCGCGAGGCAGAGCGTGCCCAGGTTGTCGAGGCTTACCGTGACCGTCTGGGTGAGATCATCTCCGGTACGGTAAAGAAAGTTACCCGTGACAGCGTGATCGTCGATCTGGGAAACAATGCCGAGGCGTTGTTGGCTCGTGAAGACATCATCGCCCGGGAGACTTTCCGGGTAGGGGCCCGCATGCGTGCGCTGCTCAAGGAAATTCGCACCGAGAACCGCGGGCCGCAGCTGATTCTGTCTCGTACCGCCCCGCAGATGCTGATCGAATTGTTCCGTATCGAAGTACCGGAGATCGCTGAAGGGTTGATCGAAGTAATGGGCGCATCTCGCGATCCGGGTTCCCGGGCCAAGATTGCCGTTCGGTCAAAGGATAAGCGTATCGATCCGCAAGGTGCGTGCATCGGCATGCGCGGTTCGCGGGTCCAGGCAGTTTCCGGGGAGATCGGTGGCGAGCGTGTGGATATCGTGCTTTGGGACGAAAATCCGGCGCAGTTCGTTATCAATGCGATGGCACCCGCAGAGGTTGCCGCGATCATTGTCGATGAAGATGCCCATGCCATGGACATCGCGGTAGGCGAAGACAACCTGGCTCAAGCCATTGGTCGCGGCGGTCAGAATGTGCGCCTTGCCAGCCAGCTTACCGGCTGGACGCTCAATGTGATGACCGAGGCTGATATTCAGACCAAGCAGCAGGAAGAAACCGGCGACATCCTGCGCAGTTTCATCGAAGAGCTTGATGTCGATGAAGAGTTGGCACAAGTACTCGTCGAGGAAGGCTTTACTTCGCTCGAAGAGATCGCCTACGTCCCAATGGAGGAAATGCTCGGCATCGAAGGCTTCGACGAAGATATCGTCAATGAGCTGAGAACCCGCGCCAAGGATCGCTTGCTCACAAAAGCGATCGCAACCGAAGAGAAATTGGCAGACGCCCAGCCAGCCGAGGATCTGCTCGAGTTGGAAGGCATGAACAAGGAACTGGCGGTCGAGTTGGCAGTGCGGGGTGTGATTACCCGGGAAGACTTGGCTGAGCAGTCGATTGACGATCTGCTCGACATAGACGGCATAGACCAAGAGCGTGCCGGCAAGCTGATCATGGCCGCCCGAGCCCATTGGTTCGAGTAGTAAATAGCGGCCTGAGGAGAGAGATGCATGACGCAAGTCACGGTGAAAGAACTGGCCCAGGTGGTCGACACACCGGTCGAGCGCCTGCTGCAGCAGATGCGTGAGGCAGGACTGTCGCACACCAGCGCCGAGCAAGTAGTGACCGATAACGAGAAGCAGGCCCTGTTGGCGCACCTCAAAAGCAGCCACGGCGCCAAGGTGAACGAGCCCAGCAAGATAACCTTGCAGCGCAAGACCACCACCAAGCTGAAAGTGGGCGGTAGCAAGACCATCAGTGTTGAAGTGCGCAAGAAGAAGACCTTCGTCAAGCGCAGCCCTGATGAGATCGAAGCCGAGAAGCAGCGCGAGCTGGAAGAGCAGCGGGCAGCGGAAGAAGCAGCGCGTCAGAAGGAAGCCGAAGAGGCGCGTCTGCGTGCTGAAGAAGAGGCGCGCCGTCAAGCAGAGGCCGCAGCCAAGGCTGCTGTTGCTGCGCCGGTGGTTGAAGCGCCGGTGGCGACGGCAGCGCCTGAAATCGCTCCGGCGGCTCCTGCTGCTCCGGTTGAGGACCGCAAAAAAGATGAACCGCGCCGTCCGGATAAAGCGCGCAGCGATGATGACGAGCGTCGCGACCGCAAGCAGGCGCAGCACCGTCCTTCACTGAAGGCGAAAGCTCCGTTGTCACGAACAGTGCGTAGCGGTGAAGACGACGCCGACGGCTTCCGCCGTGGTGGTCGTGGCAAATCCAAACTGAAAAAGCGCAACGCGCATGGTTTCCAGAGCCCGACCGGTCCCATCGTTCGTGAAGTCGCCATCGGTGAAACCATCACTGTTGGTGACCTGGCGCAGCAGATGTCGGTCAAGGCAGCGGAAGTCATCAAGTTCATGTTCAAGATGGGCACCCCGGTGACCATCAACCAGGTCCTCGACCAGGAAACGGCTCAGTTGATTGCCGAAGAGCTCGGCCACAAGGTCAAGCTCGTCAGCGATAACGCGCTGGAAGAGCAACTGGCCGAACTGCTGAAGTTCGAGGGTGAGGCCATCACCCGCGCGCCGGTTGTGACTGTCATGGGACACGTCGACCATGGTAAGACCTCGCTGCTTGATTACATTCGTCGTGCCAAGGTAGCGGCCGGTGAGGCGGGTGGTATCACCCAGCACATCGGTGCCTACCACGTCGAAACCGATCGCGGCATGGTGACGTTCCTCGACACGCCTGGTCACGCTGCGTTTACCGCCATGCGTGCCCGGGGTGCCCAGGCGACCGACATCGTCATTCTGGTTGTTGCAGCAGACGATGGCGTGATGCCGCAGACCATCGAGGCCATTCAGCACGCCAAGGCTGCGGGTGTTCCGTTGGTAGTGGCTGTGAACAAGATCGACAAGCCAGGCGCGGACCTCGATCGCATCCGCAGCGAGCTCTCGGTACACGAGGTGACCTCGGAAGAGTGGGGTGGCGATACACCGTTCGTTCCGGTATCGGCGAAGATGGGTACAGGCGTTGACGAATTGCTCGAAGCGGTTCTGCTGCAGGCCGAGATTCTCGAGTTGACAGCTACTCCTTCGGCTCCGGGTCGAGGCGTCGTCGTCGAATCGCGTCTTGATAAAGGTCGCGGTCCGGTTGCCACCGTGCTGGTTCAGGACGGAACGTTGCGCCAGGGCGACATGGCGCTGGTCGGCTCCAACTATGGCCGTATACGCGCCATGCTCGACGAGAACGGCAAGCCTATCAAGGAAGCAGGTCCGTCGATCCCGGTCGAGATCCTCGGTCTCGACGGCACACCTGACGCAGGTGATGAGCTCAGCGTCCTGGCTGATGAGAAGAAAGCTCGAGAAGTGGCCTTGTTCCGTCAGGGCAAGTTCCGCGAAGTGAAACTGGCTCGCGCTCACGCCGGCAAGCTTGAAAACATCTTCGAGAACATGGGCCAGGAAGAGAAGAAGACGCTCAACATCGTTCTCAAGTCCGATGTTCGGGGCTCTCTCGAAGCGTTGCAGGGTTCGCTCAGCAGCCTGGGTAACGATGAGGTGCAGGTGCGTGTGATCGGCGGCGGTGTCGGTGGTATCACCGAGAGCGATGCCAACCTGGCGCTGGCATCCAACGCCGTGCTGTTCGGCTTCAACGTGCGTGCTGATGCTGGCGCACGGAAGATCGTCGAGCAGGAAGGTCTGGATCTGCGCTATTACAACGTGATCTACGACATCATCGAGGACGTCAAGAAGGCCCTGACTGGCATGCTTGGCAGCGATGTACGAGAGAACATCCTCGGCATCGCCGAAGTGCGCGACGTATTCCGCTCGCCCAAGTTCGGTGCCGTGGCAGGCTGTATGGTCATCGAAGGCATGGTCCATCGCAATCGTCCGATCCGCGTACTGCGTGACGATGTCGTTATTTTTGAAGGCGAGCTGGAGTCACTGCGTCGCTTCAAGGATGACGTTGCCGAAGTGCGTGCCGGCATGGAATGCGGTATCGCGGTCAAGAGTTACAACGATGTCAAAGCCGGCGACAAGATCGAAGTGTTCGAGAAGGTCCAGGTGGCGCGTTCGCTCTAACAGCAGCTGTTAGGCAAATCGACGGCAAGCTTTCAGGAGAGATCCGGGAAGCTTGCCGTTTGCCTTTGCAGCACGACGTTTTTCAAGTTAGCAGCTTGCTGCTCAAGGCAGATTTTATGGCCAAAGAATTCAGCCGTACCCAGCGTATCGGCGATCAGATGCAACGCGAACTGGCGCAGCTGATACAGCGTGAAGTAAAAGACCCGCGTCTGGGCTTGATTACCATCACTGCCGTCGACGTCAGTCGCGACCTGTCTCATGCCAAGGTGTTCATAACGGTCATGGGCAAGGATGACGATGAAGATGCCGTCAAAAGCAGCCTGCGCATCCTCAACGACGCCAGTGGCTTCCTGCGGATGCAGCTTGGAAAGGCGATGAAGCTGCGCACCGTGCCGCAGCTTCATTTCAACTATGACGCCAGTGTGCGTCGTGGGGTTGAGTTGACGTCGCTCATCGAGCGCGCGGTGGCTGAAGACCGCAAGCACAGCGACGAGCTTGGAGACTAAGGTTTGGCCCAGGTTAAACGCGTACGCCGCGCTGTCAGCGGCATCATTCTTCTCGATAAGCCCCGCGGGTTCACATCCAACGCTGCTTTGCAGAAGGTGCGTTGGCTGCTCAATGCGGAGAAGGCCGGCCATACCGGCAGTCTGGATCCACTGGCAACTGGCGTATTGCCGTTGTGCTTCGGTGAGGCCACCAAGTTTTCCCAGTATTTGCTCGAAGCCGACAAGGGCTACGAGACCGTTGCCCAGTTCGGCGTCACGACCACCACGGCGGATGCCGAGGGTGACGTGGTCGAGCGTAAGCCTGTCGATGTCAGTCTGCAGCAGATCGAGGCGTTGCTGCCGCAGTTTCGCGGTGACCTGCAGCAGGTTCCGCCAATGTATTCGGCCCTGAAGCGCGACGGGCAGCCGCTTTACAAGTTGGCACGCGCCGGAGAAGTAGTGGAGCGAGAGCCTCGTTCTGTTACCATTGCGCGCCTGGATTTGCTTAGCTTCGAAGCGGACAGGGCACGTCTGGCCGTATCCTGCAGCAAAGGCACCTATATCCGTACCTTGGTTGAAGATCTAGGTCAGGCGTTGGGTTGTGGGGCGCATGTTGCCGAGTTGCGGCGCACTCAGGCCGGCCCTTTCGATCTGACCCAGACGGTCAGCCTCGAGGAGTTGGAACGCGTTCATAGTGAAGGCGGAGCGGAGGCGGTCGATGCCTTCCTCAAACCGGTTGATAGCGGTCTCGACCACTGGCCGCTGCTTCAGCTGTCAGAGCACAGCGCTTTTTATTGGCTGCATGGCCAGCCGGTACGAGCCCCTGAAGCGCCAAAGTTCGGCATGCTGAGGGTTCAGGATCACAGGGGGCGCTTCATTGGTATCGGTGAAGTGAGCGAAGACGGGCGCATTGCGCCGCGTCGATTGATTCGGTCGGAATGACCGATTCGTGGTACACCCTGACGGTGTGCTGCGTACGAGGGTGGCTGTTGGCAGGCACGGTCACACCTCTTTTAAAACACGGGACATGTCCCGGCCTGTTCATAGAAGGAGCCCACCATGGCACTTAGCGTTGAAGAAAAAGCCCAGATCGTTGACGAGTACAAGCAAGCTGAAGGCGATACCGGTTCTCCGGAAGTGCAGGTTGCCCTGCTGACCGCCAACATCAACAAGCTGCAAGGTCACTTCAAGGCCAACGGTAAAGATCACCACTCGCGTCGTGGTCTGATCCGTATGGTTAACCAGCGTCGCAAGCTGCTGGATTACCTGAAGGGCAAGGACACCACTCGTTACAGCACCCTGATCGGTCGTCTGGGTCTGCGTCGCTAAGCGATGCTGGTGCGAAGCTGAATGCAAAGCTGGAAGTGGGGCTTGTCCCTGCTTCCAGCTTTTGCCTTTCAGAAACGCGCATTTTCGGACGGCGAAAGGGTTCGATACCCATCGTTGCCCAAGAATTTATTTTTGCAGTGACGCGCCTACGCGAGGCTTTGCCCGTAGCGTGTGAAAACGATTCCCCCAAGGCAACATAAAGAAGGAACCACCGTGAACCCGGTAATCAAGAAATTTCAATTCGGTCAATCGACCGTAACCCTCGAGACTGGCCGTATTGCCCGTCAGGCTAGCGGAGCGGTGCTGGTCACCGTAGACGACGATGTGACCGTCCTGGTCGCCGTCACCGGCGCCAAGACTGCTGACCCAAGCAAAGGTTTTTTCCCGCTTTCAGTTCATTATCAGGAAAAGACCTACGCGGCCGGCAAGATCCCAGGCGGCTTCTTCAAGCGTGAAGCGCGTCCTTCCGAAAAGGAAACCCTGACCTCGCGCCTGATCGACCGTCCGATCCGCCCGCTGTTTCCCGAAGGCTTCCAGAACGAAGTTCAGGTGATCTGTACTGTCGTTTCGACCAGCAAGAAAACCGATCCGGACATTGCTGCGATGATCGGGACGTCGGCTGCGCTGGCGATTTCCGGCATTCCGTTCAATGGCCCGATCGGTGCCGCGCGCGTCGCCTTCCACCCGGAAACCGGTTACCTGCTGAACCCGACCTACGAGCAGCTCAAGGCTTCGAGCCTGGACATGGTCGTGGCCGGTACCAAAGATGCCGTTCTGATGGTCGAATCCGAAGCCAAAGAGCTGACCGAAGACCAGATGCTGGGCGCGGTGCTGTTCGCTCATGATGAGTTCCAGGCCGTGGTTCAGGCCGTTACCGAACTGGCGGCCGAAGCCGGCAAGCCGACCTGGGACTGGCAGCCGAAGGCTGAAAATACCCAGCTGCTCAATGCCATTCGCAGCGAATTCGGCGAGGCGATCTCCCAGGCGTACACCATCACTATCAAGCAGGACCGCTACGCGCGCCTGGGCGAGCTGAAAGATCAGGTTGTTGCCAAGTTCTCCGGCGAAGAAGGCCAGCCGACAGCTGGCGAAGTAAAGGAAGCCTTCGGCGAAATCGAATACCGCACCGTTCGCGAGAACATCGTCAACGGCAAGCCGCGTATCGACGGTCGTGATACCCGCACTGTGCGCGGCCTGAACATCGAAGTTGGTGTACTGGACAAGACCCACGGTTCGGCGCTGTTCACCCGTGGTGAAACCCAGGCCCTGGTCGTTGCCACTCTCGGCACTGCCCGTGACGCTCAGCTGCTCGACACCCTGGAAGGTGAAAAGAAAGACCCCTTCATGCTGCACTACAACTTCCCGCCGTACTCGGTGGGCGAGTGTGGTCGCATGGGCGCCACTGGCCGCCGCGAGATTGGTCACGGCCGTCTGGCTCGTCGTTCGGTCGCGGCCATGCTGCCGAGCGCGGACGAGTTTCCGTACACCATTCGTGTGGTTTCTGAAATCACCGAGTCCAACGGTTCCAGCTCCATGGCCTCCGTATGCGGTGCCTCTCTGGCCCTGATGGATGCCGGTGTGCCGATGAAGGCGCCGGTTGCCGGTATCGCCATGGGTCTGGTGAAGGAAGGCGAAAAGTTCGCCGTTCTGACCGACATCCTCGGTGATGAAGATCACCTCGGGGACATGGACTTCAAGGTGGCCGGTACTGCCAAGGGCGTTACCGCGCTGCAGATGGATATCAAGATCCAGGGCATCACCGAAGAGATCATGGAAATCGCCCTGGGCCAGGCGCTGGAAGCGCGTCTGAATATCCTGGGTCAGATGAACCAGGTTATCGGTCAGTCGCGTACCGAACTGTCGGCCAACGCCCCAACCATGATTGCCATGAAGATCGACCAGGACAAGATCCGCGATGTAATCGGCAAGGGCGGCGCGACCATTCGCAGCATCTGCGAAGAAACCAAGGCCTCGATCGATATCGAAGATGATGGATCGATCAAGATCTTTGGCGAAACCAAGGACGCGGCCGAGGCTGCCAAGCAGCGCGTTCTCGGTATCACCGCCGAGGCCGAGATCGGCAAGATCTATGTTGGTAAGGTCGAGCGCATCGTCGATTTCGGTGCCTTCGTGAACATCCTGCCGGGCAAGGATGGTCTGGTGCACATCTCGATGCTGAGCGATCAGCGCGTCGAGAAGGTCACCGATGTCCTCAAGGAAGGCCAGGAAGTGAAGGTTCTGGTACTGGACGTCGACAACCGCGGACGTATCAAGCTGTCGATCAAGGATGTGGCTGCTGCCGAAGCATCTGGCGCGTAAGCATCTCGCTAAAAGAGGAGCCCTTCGGGGCTCTTTTTTTTGCGTTGACGAAATGCAGCCAGTCGTTGCGCCAGCCGAACCTTGCAGTCTGCACGCTTCGCTTGATGAAAACATGCAGAGTGCTAGTGGCATAGCGGTACTACCGAATGTTATCGCACTGATTTTAAAGGCTATTTTAGATCAGCCAGCTTGGCACGCCGCTTGCGATCTTTTAGGTGAACCTGCGGTAGGGTATGCCGCAGTCACTATGAGAAACAGGAGTGCGACTCATGAACAAGATCCAGACCTCTATTACTGCTGCCACCATTGCAACTGCCTTGAGCTTGCCGCTGGCCGGGGCTGCGTTCGCCGAAACCATGCCTGCTCTTGGCGAAGCCCAACCCATGATGTTGGCCGCCAGCGACACCATGGAGTCCGCTGAGCACACCGCAGACGAAGCGGGCGAAGCCATGTCCGATACCTGGATCACCACCAAGGTCAAATCTGCTCTGCTGGCGGGCGATTCGACTCCCGGCATGGAGATCGAAGTCGAAACCAACAATGGCGTTGTCTCCTTGTCCGGCACGGTTGCTACAGAAGCGCAGCGTGAGATGGCAGTTGAAAAGGCCAAGACCATCGAAGGCGTAAAAGACGTTTCCGCTGATGGCCTGAAAGCTCTCGACTAAAGCTTGGGAGCTATCCAGAACCCGCTGCTTGCAGCGGGTTTTTTAGTATTCAGCCTCGCTCGCTGTCGATCCTGCTCAGACGATTCCCCTCGAAGCGAAGGTAGTGGTACATGCCGTTTGTAGGTCCGTAGGTCCACTCTTCAACCTGGACATCCTGACTGAAGCCATACTCGTCGACCACCTCCTTGTAGCCGGTGATCTGGCTGCTGGTCGGCTCGCCACACTTGGCCCTGACTTCAGCCGTCGAAGCTTTGAGGCTTACCAGATTGCTTGCGCAACGGTACGTCGAGGAGGCGTCAACATACAGCGTGCAAAACGCGAAGCTAAACGCGGCCAGAACAGCGGCTATATCTTTCATGATGACTTCTCAGTTAGCACGACTGGTTTCGATTCGGACCAGTCGGTTGCCTTCGAAGGTGAGAATGCTGAACACGCCATTGCTGGGACCATAGACCCACTCCTCACGTGTCATTTCGCGGCGCTGGTGAGGGCCCAATGTGTAGCCAACAAGATCACGTTCGACAGGTTGACCACATTTGCGCTCGACCTCGAACGCGCGGTCGCCGGTGCTGATCAGGTCGCTACCGCAACGGAGCGCGTCTGCGTGTGCGCTCGGACCCAGCAGGGTGAGCGCGAACAGGAAACCGATCTGCCGAAAGTATCCGCTAGGCTGTGTCATTCAGCCTCCAGGTGCAAAACGGTGGGTACTTCGCTGCCTTGAACGGACTCGGTGATACCCGTGTCCAGAAGATATACCCGGGCAGCGGCCAAGCCAGCCTGATCCACAAGATAATCCTTGATACTGGCCGCGCGCTCCCGGCTCAGACGACGCAGCAACGCGGTACTGCTCGATCTGCTTTCAAGGATAGCCTGGCGCAGTTGTTCAGTGCGGGTATCGTCATCAAGGCTTTGCCACTCGGCCGGCGGTTGCTGCTGTAGGCGACTGCGATAGATTCCCTCAAGCATGGCAGTCTTTTCTTCCTCACCAATCTCCAGGGCTGCCGGATCGGCAGGCACCGTGTCGCCACGCCGTTGCAGGACCTTGTACCAGGTTTGCTGAAATTCACGCTCCAGCCACTGCTCTGCCAGGAGCCTGCCATCCACAGCGGGAGCGCTCATGCCCTCTATCTCCAGGCGTAGCACCGGGCGTTCCCTGAGAGCGCTGGCAAGTGTATCGAGTTTGTTGCGAGCGGCGCTGTCCAGCTCGCTGCTGCCGGGCGAAAAAAGAACCTGGCTGAGATCAGCCTGTTCTCGACCAACAAGCCCGCCGAGAAACTTGAACGGAGATTTGGCGGCGCGTACCACCAGGTTGCGCAATGTCTGCCAGATCACCGGCATCACATCGAACTGCGGGTTCTGCAAATCGCCCTGGATCGGGATCTTGAGTTCGATAGTTCCGCTGCTGTCTTTCAACAGCGCCACCGCAAGGCGCACCGGCAAATCGACGGCCTGTTCGCTGTCGACCTTTTCGCCCAGTTGCAGCTGTTCGAGTACTACCTCATTCTCTGCGTTCAGCTGTCCCTGCTGGATGCGGTAATGCAGATCGAGATTGAGACGCCCCTTGCGGATGCGATAGCCGGCGAATTTGGCTGAGTAAGGGGAGAGGGTGGTCAACTCGATCTGTCGAAAACGGGTGGCGATGTCCAGGCTCTGGAGAGGATCGAAAGGCGTCAGGCTGCCCTGGATACTAACCGGCGCGTAGCGGTCCACCTTGCCCTGGATATCGATGCTTGCTGCGTTGTGCTGGCGGTTGTCCAGGGTGCCGATGCCTCCTTCGAGCTCCTGAACGGCCGTGATGAAGGGCGGGCGCAGACTCAGATCGGAAAAATTGGCGGAACCCTCCGATATCTGGATTCCGCCGATGCGAACGGCAAAGGGTACGTCTGGCTCATCCGGTGACAGAGGGGTTTTCATGGCTGGCGGTGGTTGATTGGACGGAGCCGACGTCTTGTCCACCAGGAGATCGTTGATGTTGGTCGTCAGGTCAGGGTTGATGATGAAGCGGGCGTAGGGCTGGTCTAGGTGGATTTTGCCGATCTCCAGGTCGTCCGGATAGCTGTAATCCAGGTCGCTCAGCTGCAGCGATTGCCACTTCACGAAGTCACGGTCCTGGATGGTATCCAGGGTATGCAGCTGGGTAATCTCCGCCGAACCGCCAATTCGAAAGGCCAGGGGATCACTACCCTTCAGCTCCACCGAGAGCTGGCTCGCCAACAGCCCGCTACGGAGCTCCAGGTGAACGAAGGGAGACAGATAAGCCTGAGCCAGGCGAAGGTCGATGCCTTGCAGGGTTAGGTCAAAGCGGCCCTGCATCGGAGTCAGCGCCAATTGGCCTTCGGCGAGCAGCGAGCCTTGTTTGCCGACATCGGTGGTCAGCTTGAGATCCATCGGAGTCTTACCGCGGCTGTCGAAGTTGCGCACGTCGAGATCGATCGGGCCCAGCTCCAGCTCCACATTCGGCTCAGGTTCCCTGTCGGCCAGGTGGAGCTGGTAGTTGCGCAGTTCGGCGTCATGCAGGAGGACCTGCCACGGCTGTCCGGCATCCTTGTTGCCTGACGGTGCATGGGGTGTGTTCGGCTCCGGGCTGATGGCGGTCCCGGTTGTGCCAGAATCTTCCGGCTGCACCTCGGCTCCTTTGTCGAGCAGGCGCTGCCAATTGAGCTGGCCGTCAGGCTCGCGGGTCAGCCAGCTCTCCAGGGCCTGGCTGCGCACTTGGCCGATGGTCACTTGCCGTTTCTGCAGGTCCAGTGAGCTTTGGCTAATCTCGGCCTGCTTCAGCCGCAGGAGCGGCTGCCCTTCCAGGCTATCGATGCTCAGCGATGCCAGGGTCGCGCTCGCGTCGCTCAGCTGTAGCGAGGTGCCCTCGCTGAGGTCGAGCTGGTACGCCGTTTTCAGGCTCAGATGCCCTTGGTTCAGGGCAAGCGGCGCCAGGTCGCGGACATAGGGCCAAAAGGTCTGCAGGGCCAGTCCGTCGACCTCAAGCTGGCCGGTGGAGGCAATGGGAGAGAGGTTAAGCTGACCTTTCCACTCGATGCGGGATCCGTCCGGACCCTTGGCAACCAGGACGGCATCGGCTGCTTCGTCCGAGCGGGTCGCAAAGTTAAGCAGCTCGAAGTCCAGCGAATCGAGCAGGAAGTCGATGGGCTCCCGGGTTCGTCGATCGGCAAAATGCACCCGTCCGCCGGCCAGTTGCAGGCGATCGATACGCAGGGCAAGGGGCGCTTTGTCCTCCTCGGGCGCGTCTTCTCTAGAAGGTAGCTCGAACAGCTCGGTCAGGTTCAGCTTGCCATCGACATCAAACAGGACTTCAGCATTCGGCCCGATGAGCTCGATATCCGAGAAGTGCAGGGAGCGACTCCACAGACTGTTCCATTCAAGGTCCAGATAGAGCCGTTCGAACGCCAGCTGCTCGGTATCCGGCTCACCCATGTGCAGGTTATGGAGCCTGAGCTCCAGCGTGAACGGGTTGAACTCGATCCGCTCAAGGCGAGCCGGTACCGTTGCATACTTCGCCAGTTGCTGATCGACCACTCGCATTGCCACTCCTGGCAGGATCAGAAAGCCGAGCAGGCAATAAACGACCAGGGCGGTCATCAGGCCGATGAGCGCGCGCTTCACTGCGTTGGGCATGCGGATCTACTTTCCAGGCGAAGAACTGCCTTGGAGTATGGCACGACACTCGGGTTCCTCTCGCAACCGGTGTGCGGCTTACCTCACAGCTGAAGCATCAGCACCTTGAGCGGCGGCTTGCCATCCACTGAAGGAAAGTCGGCTGCCGGTGGCAGTACCTGGCAATCCCGAACCGG
Organism: Stutzerimonas stutzeri; assembly: GCA_002387205.1. Taxonomy (GTDB): domain Bacteria; phylum Pseudomonadota; class Gammaproteobacteria; order Pseudomonadales; family Pseudomonadaceae; genus Stutzerimonas; species Stutzerimonas stutzeri_N. The sequence continues at coordinate 201,377 of DGLA01000002.1, forward strand.
CCGACCGGCCTTGGTTGCGCAGCGCAGGACCTGGTCTCGCCAGTCATCGAGCTCGACCTTTGCCAGGTTGTTGCAGCAGATCAGTACGCCGTTCTCGGCGGTAGCGAGCAAAGCAGGTTTGAGCAGGCTCTGATAGTCGCGCAGCAGGTCGACCGTTCCAAAAGCACTTTTCGACCAGGCGGGCGGGTCGAGCAATACCAGGTCGAACTGCTTCGGTGACAGGCGCGGGTAGTCTGGCAGCGGGCGGCCGCGTCGCTGTGGGATCGGCATGTCGGCGAGCTGACGGATCGCGGGAAAGTAATCCGACTGAATGAACTGCATCGGGGCCAGCTCCTGATTGAGCGCGCTGTTCTCGCGGCCAACCGCGAGATTGCTTTCGGCGAAATCCAGGTTGACTACCTCACGCGCGCCACCAGCAGCAGCGCAGAGACCAACGCCACATGTATAGGCAAAGAGATTGAGCACCGACTTGCCGGCACTGTTGGCCTTGATCCAGCCGCGCACATTACGCAGGTCCAGAAACAGCAGCGGGTCCTGGCCGCTGTGGCGTGCACGGATACGGTAATTCAGCCCCCACTCGCGGCCAATCAGGTCATCCAGAGCTGCCGTATCGGCGCTGTAGACAGGATCACTGCGGTCAATACGAGAGTTGCCCCGGGAGCGGTCGTTATAGGCCAGTGACAGCCGTGTGCCCAGGCTTGCGCAGGTCTGTTGGTGCAGCGCCAGAAGATCGTCGCGTTCCAGAGGCTGATGAAAGCTTTGCACCAGCAGCAGCGGGCCGTAACGGTCCACCGTGAGCCCCGGCGCGCCTTCCTGGCTGCCGTGGAACAACCGGTAGCAGTCGGTGGCCTGGTCGTGGAGTTCAGCGAGAAGAGTTTCGCGGCTGTTATAAGCGGCGCGCAGCGCCTGGTCGAGGGGGGACATGCGCGGCGACTCTGAAAAGATGGCCGCGCAGTCTAGCGGAAATCGCCGGCGCTTGGCCGGCTGGGTTGCCTGCTGGTCAGCGTTCGATTGCCAGCGCGACGCCCTGTCCGCCACCGATGCAGAGCGTTGCCAGACCTCTGTGAGCGTCGCGGCGGATCATCTCGTGCAGCAGGGTCACCAGGATGCGGCAGCCAGATGCGCCAATCGGGTGGCCAATCGCTATGGCGCCGCCATTGACGTTGACCTTCTGCGCATCCCAGCCCAGCTCCTGGCCGACGGACAGGGCTTGTGCCGCGAAGGCTTCGTTGGCTTCGATCAGGTCGAGCCCTTCGAGCGTCCAGCCGGCCTTTTCCAGGCAGCGGCGTGTAGCCGATACCGGGCCGATGCCCATGATCGCCGGGTCCACGCCAGCGTTGGCATAGCTGGCAATGCGAGCCATCACTGGCAGGCCCAGCGCCTCTGCCTTCTCGGCGCTCATCAGCAATACGGCGGCGGCACCGTCGTTGAGGCTGGACGCGTTACCGGCCGTTACGCTGCCGTCTTTCTTGAATGCCGGTTTGAGCTTGGCCAGGCTCTCTGCAGTGGTGCCTGCCCGAGGCTGTTCGTCGATATCGAACACCAGCGGCTCACCTTTGCGCTGCGGAATCTCGATGGGTGTGATCTCGTCGCGTAGACGTCCGGCTTCGATGGCTGCGATGGCTTTCTGCTGGGAGGACGCAGCGAACGCGTCCTGCGCTTCGCGTGTGATGCCGTATTTCTCAACCAGGTTTTCGGCTGTGATGCCCATGTGATAGTCGTTGAAAGCGTCCCACAAGCCGTCCTGAATCATGCTGTCGACCAGCTTGCCGTGGCCCATGCGCAAGCCCGTGCGCGCGGCGGGCATCACATAGGGCGCCAGGCTCATGTTTTCCATGCCGCCAGCAATCACGACCTCGGCGTCGCCGCAGCGGATTGCCTGTGCCGCCAGATGCAGCGCCTTCAGGCCGGAGCCGCAAACCTTGTTCAGGGTCATCGCCGGTACCGCATGGGGCAACCCTGCATTCATGGCGGCCTGTCTCGCCGGGTTCTGCCCTGCGCCTGCAGTCAGCACCTGGCCGAGAATGACTTCGTCGACCTCTGCGGCATCGATTCCGGTTTGCTGAATGAGTTGGCGAATCACCGCGGCACCCAGCTCGACGGCGGGGATGTTGGCCAATGCGCCCTGAAAGCTGCCGACAGCGGTGCGAGTGGCGGCGACGATGACGACGTCTTGCATGATCTGAACCTCGAGACGGTGCGGGCATCCGCGGGGCGCCCATGTTGTCACAGGCCTGCAGGCGCCTCCAGGCGTGGAACCTGCCGGTCACGCTAGCGTATGGGCAGGCCCATGCGGCGGCGTGCCCGGTGAACCGAGCCGCTGCGCACGGCCCAGCGCAGCACCGGTGCGGTGCGCCTGACGGATAGTCGAATCAGTTGCCGTTCGCGGGCGGACTGGCTGAGATCGAGCATATCGCTGGCCCAGTCTGGCAACAGGTCGACACCTGCGCGCATCATCAACGCACCGAACGGCTTGGCCAGACGACTCGGGGCAGGGGCGTCGAACAGGATGCGCACGATTTCTCGCGAGCGCTCGTCGCAGCATAGCTGTGGGCGAATGGCCTGCAGGTAGTTCTCCACCTGCTGCCGGGAGCGCGGCACATCGCGTGCCCCGAGTGCTTCGGCAATGCGCGCCACCTCGGCGTAGTAGCGATCCTGCTCATGACCTGGCAGCGCCGGGTTGAGGTAGCGCAGGTGCGCCTTGAGAAAGCTACTGACCTCGGCCACATGCACCCAGGTCAGGAGGTCCGGATCGTACGCGGCATAGGGGCGTCCGTCCGGTGCATGTCCAGTTACCTTGAGGTGAATGGCGCGGACCCGTTCAATCAGCCGCTGCGCATCGGCCCGGCTGCCAAAGGTTGTCGCCGAGATGAACTGGCCCGTGCGCCGCAGCCGGCCGAGCAGGTCGTCGCGAAAATTGGAGTGGTCCCAGACGCCGGCCAGGGCGAGCGGATGCAGGGCCTGGAGTAGCAGGGCAGAGATACCGCCTGTCAGCATCGAGGTGAAGTCGCCGTGCACGCGCCAGCAGACCGAATCCGGGCCGAAGAGCCCAGGGTCACCCGGCGGGTTTTCATAATCGACACCGCCTATTGCAAGGCCGGTAAGACTGAGGACCTGCGATTCGATATGACGACGGATCATTTCCACGGTGCGAGATCTGGCTTGACTGAAAGCCGATGTTACCGGAAGCGCGGCGTTAGCCAGGCCCCAGCCTGTCAGTTAGTACCGGAGGCGCTGGGTCATCAGAGAAACGAAAGAGAGCCGGACAGCGCCAATGCACTGTCCGGTTTGCGCATCGATCAACCGCGATGGCGACCGCGGAAGAAGTCGATCAGACCCTGGGTGGAGGCGTCTTCGGCTGGCTGCGCATCGAAGCTGGTCATCTGGCCGTAGACAGCTTTGCCCAGATCCTTGCCGAGCTCCACACCCCACTGGTCGAAGGAGTTGATCTCCCAGATCACGCCCTGGACAAACACCTTGTGCTCGTAAAGCGCGATCAGTGCACCGAGACGGCCGGGGCTGATGGTTTCCATCACCACAGTGTTGCTTGGCCTGTTACCGGGAATGACCTTGTGCGGGGCCAGGCGCTGCACTTCGGCCTCGTCCAGGCCCTTGGTGCGCAGTTCGGCCTCGGCTTCCTCGCGAGTCTTGCCGAGCATCAGCGCCTGGCTCTGGGATAGGCAGTTTGCGTACAGCCATTCATGGTGATCGGCGACCGGGTTGTGACTGACCACCGGCACGATGAAGTCGGCCGGAATCAGCGGCGTGCCCTGATGCAGAAGCTGGTGGTAGGCGTGCTGCCCGTTGGCGCCGACGCCACCCCAGATGACCGGGCCGGTGGTGCAGGAGACCGGAGTACCGTCCTGACGAACGCTCTTGCCGTTGGACTCCATGTCCATCTGCTGCAGGTGTTTTACGAAGTTGCGCAGGTAGTGGTCGTAGGGCAGGAAGGCATACGTCTGCGCGCCCCAGAAATTGTGGTACCAGATCCCCAGCATCGCCAGGAGGACCGGCATATTGCTTTCGAAGGGCTCGCTGAGGAAGTGCTGGTCCATGCTGTAGGCGCCGGACAGCAGGTCCTTGAAGTTGGACATGCCGATGGCCAGCGCGATGGGCAGGCCGATGGCCGACCACAGCGAGTAGCGGCCTCCGACCCAGTCCCACATGGGGAAGATATTTTTCTCGCGGATGCCGAACTCGACGGCCGCTTTCTTGTTACTGGTGACAGCGATGAAATGGCGGTAAAGCTTCTCTTCGGTGCCGCCCTTGCCCAGATACCAGTTGCGTGCGGCCTGGGCATTCTTCAGTGTTTCGAGGGTGCCGAAGGTCTTGCTAGAGATGATGAACAGGGTGGTCTCGACGTTCAGCTTGGCCGTCACTTCGCGGAATTCGCTGCCGTCGATGTTCGCCAGGTAATGCGTGCGCACGCCATGCTGTGTGAAGGGCAGCAGCGCTTCGGATACCAGCTGCGGGCCGAGGAACGAGCCACCAATGCCGATGTTCACCACGTCGGTGATAGTTTTGTCGCTGAAGCCGCGCCAGAGGTTGTTGTGGATGCGGGTAACGATATCCGTCATCTGAGCCAGGGCGGCATGCACGTCGCGGATGACGTTATGCCCGTCGACCATCACAGAATCGCCCATCGGGCGACGCAGGGCGGTGTGCAGCACGGGACGGTTTTCCGATGCGTTGATTCGTTCACCTTCAACCATGGCCCGAGCGGCCTGCTCGACACCTGCCTCGCGGGCCAGGTTCACCAGCAGGGTGCGGGTTTCCGGAGTGATCAAGTTCTTCGAATAATCGAGGAACAGGCCGCAGCAGGAAACCGACAGGTCATTGAAGCGTGTCGGATCGGCCTTGAATGCCTCGCGCATGCTGAAGTTCTGCATGGCCAGGCGGTGTTCTTCCAAGGCCTTCCAGGACGACAGGCCGGTGGCATCGAGAGGGTGCTGGTAATAGCTCATGGTTGTGCGGCTTCCTTTGCTTTGGCGGACTGTCTGCGGCGCTGCAATTCATTCGGACAGTCATCTGATCATGCTGGCACGCCGGCATTCGTCCTGAATGCAGCAGGCGCGTACCGCTACGGCTGGACCGCAACGGCGGCGGTACATCCTGCACCGCCGAGACCTGTCTGACTGGCAAAAACGCGCGGCGTTCCGAAGCGTCGCGCCCGCAGTCTGGATAACCGTCCGAACCAGTGGACGATTGCAGATTTGCCGCATCAGGGGAAACCCTTTGCACACAAAAAAGCCCGCAACACGGTTGGCGTTGCGGGCTCTCGAACGACAGTTTGGTCAGGCAACCTGAACCGGAATGGCGTTGCTGGTGTGACTGAGTTCGCCGTCCGCGCCCATGTACAGAACGTGCGGCTTGAAGCTCGCCAGTTCGGATTCGCTGTAGTGAGCGTAAGCACAGATGATCAGGCGATGACCAACCCCTGCCTTGTGAGCAGCGGCACCGTTGACGGAGATGATCCTCGAGCCTTCCTCGCCGCGGATGGCGTAAGTGGTAAAGCGTTCGCCGTTGTCGACGTTGTAGATCTGGATCTGTTCGTATTCACGGATTCCGGCCAGGTTCAGCCAGTCGCCGTCGATGGCACAGGAACCTTCGTAATCGAGCACCGAGTGGGTCACCTGGGCGCGGTGCAGTTTGGCCTTGAGCATGATGGCGTGCATGGCGGGGTCCTCCGGGTGCGCAAGCGGCGCAGAGTGTGCCCGAACCCTCAAGCCTGTTCAAGACCAAGGATCGGGCTGGGTTATTTCGAAGGCCGGGCGATCAGGACGCGGACGCAGTGGTATCGATCAGCAGGTTGTCCAGGAGTCGGGTCTTGCCGAGGTAGGCGGCCGCAAGGATTACCAGTTCTCGGCTCCCGGCTGTGACTGGGCGCAGATCCAGTGCATCGCGGATTTCCAGATAGTCGGGCCGCAGGCCTGCCGTCTGTAACGTCTCTTTGCCAGCGGCGAGCAAAGCCGGGTAGTCGCGCTCACCCTTGCGTATGGAACCGGCCAGTTGCTGCAGCGTACGGTGGAGCACTGGAGCGATGGCGCGTTCGCTGGTTGTCAGGTAACCATTGCGTGAGGACAACGCCAGGCCGTCTTCGGCGCGCACGATGGGCTCGCCAATGATCTGCACGGGCATGTTGAGGTCACGGACCATGGTGCGGATGACGGCCAGTTGCTGGAAGTCTTTCTGGCCGAAGACCGCGAGATCCGGCAACACCATGTTGAACAGCTTGCTCACCACCGTCGACACACCGTCGAAGTGGCCCGGGCGACTGCCGCCGCAAAGTCCTTCGGAAACGCCGGGTACGCGGACAATGGTCTGCATCGCCTGGCCGTGCGGATACATTTCCTCGACGCTGGGTGCAAACAGCAAGTGGCAGCCAGCTTCAAACAGCTTTTGCTGATCGGCCGCGAGGGTGCGTGGGTAGCTGTCCAGATCCTCATTGGGGCCGAACTGCAACGGATTGACAAAAATGCTGGAGACCACAAATTCCGCGCGCTGGCCCGCCTTTTTGATCAGGGCGATGTGACCGGCGTGCAGATTGCCCATGGTGGGCACGAAGCCGATGCGCTTGCCGTCCCCGCGCGCTCTGGTTACTGCGGCGCGCAGGTCAGCGATGGACTTGACCACGTTCATGCGGAAAACCCATGTTCGGCTGCGGGAAACTCGAGCGTCTTGACCGCCTTTACGTAGGCGGCAATGGCAGCAGGAATGTCGTTCTGGCCTTGCATGAAGTTCCTGACGAACTTTGGCGTCCGCCCGCTGAGCGACAGGCCGAGCATGTCGTGAATCACCAGTACCTGGCCATCGGTGGCGCTGCCGGCCCCAATGCCGATCACTGGTACCTTGACCGCCCCGGTGATCCGGGCGGCAAGCTCGCTGGGTACGCATTCGAGCAGTAGCATGGCCGCGCCGGCTGCTTCCAGAGCCCTTGCGTCTTCAATCATCTGTTGCGCCTGGGCTTCCTGGCGGCCCTGTACCTTGTAGCCGCCAAACAGATTGACCGCCTGGGGCGTCAGCCCCATATGGGCGCACACGGGGATGCCACGTTCGGCCAACAGGGAGATCGAATGGGAAAGCCACGCGGCGCCTTCGACCTTGATCATATGAGCGCCGGCCTTCATCAGGCTGGCTGAATTGTTCAGCGTCTGTTCAATCGTGGCATTGGCCATGAAGGGCAGGTCAGTGACGATCATTGCACCTCTGTTGCCGCGTTTGACGCATGCCGTGTGATAGGCCATCTCTTCGACGGAGACCGGCAAGGTGCTGTCATGGCCTTGCAGGACCATGCCCAGGGAGTCACCAACCAGTAGCATTTCGACCCCGGCTTCACAGGCGGTCTTGGCGAAAGTCGCGTCGTAGCAGGTGAGCATCACGCTCTTCTCGCCTTTCTGCTTGAGGCCTTGCAGGGTTGTCAGGGTTACGTCTGGCATGAATGCCGTCCTCCTAAAGCCTCTGAGGGATCACGTTTGCGTCGGGGCGTCAGCAAAGGGGCGGGGGTGCCCCAAATCGATGCGTGCCGGCAGAGGGCGCTTATAGTCCCGATGGTGGCAAGCTAAGTCAATCGTAGGTGTTACCTCATTTTTTGTGCTGTTACCAGGCGGTTACAGCGGCTCGACGAGGCGCTCGAGTCCCTGGTATGGACAGGCTGCGAGCAGGTCGGCTAGGGCGCGGCCATCGGCTAGTTGCAGGTCTGCGGGTGCTATCTCGGCGAGCGGGTAGAGTACGAAGGCCCTGGCCTGGAGGTGGTAGTGCGGCACCGTCAGGCGTGGTTCGCTGATAAGGTGATCGCCAAAAAGCAGCAGGTCGAGATCCAGCGTGCGGGGACCCCAGCGTTCAGCTTTGCGCTCGCGGCCATGAGCCATTTCGATTGCCTGCAGGGCGTCCAACAGGCTCAGCGGTGACAGCGAAGTGTCCAGCGCGGCGACGGCATTGACATAGCTCGGCTGGTCCGGTGGGCCTAGCGGCTCGCTGAGGTACAGTGAGGAAACGGCGACGAGATCCGAGCTGGGTATCAAGGCCAGGGCCTGGATCGCACCCTGCAGCTGACGCCGTGGTTCGGCCAGATTGCTGCCCAGACCAATGTAGGCGCGTTCCATATCAATCGTCAGCGGCCGGAGTGCTTTCGTTGGGGCCACGCTTGCGTTTGCTGCTACGCCGACGTTTGCGCGGGGCTCCGCTGCCTTCCTCTTTCTTGCTGCTGAGCCCGCGGATCATGTTGCGGCGCTCGCTGTCATTGGCTTCTTGGTAGTCGGTCCACCACGCGCCCAGCCCGTCGGTTTCCTCACCGGCGCTCTCGCGGAGTAGAAGGAAGTCATAGCCGGCACGGAAACGCGGATTTTCCAGCAGCTGATCAGCGCGACGTCCCTGGCGACGGGGAAGGCGTTCCTGCATGTCCCAGATCTCACGCATGGGCATGGTGAAACGTTTCGGGATAGCCGTGCGCTGGCACTGCTCCCAGATAATGTCGTGTGCGGCTTCCTGCATGGCGGGAATCGGCGGCAGGCCCCGTGCCTGAACCGCGGCTACGCGCGCCGGCAGGGCTGGCCAGAGCAGGGCGGCAAACAGAAACGCTGGAGTAACAGGCTTGCCCTGTGCAATGCGCTGGTCGGTGTTGGCCAGCGCGTTGCGGATCAGCGTGCCGGCGTAATCAGGGTTGTCTTCCAGCGCTTCGGCGCTGGCGGGGAACAACGGCGCGAACAGCTCGTATTCCAGCAATAGCTCGAAGGTACGTTCGGCCTTGCCGCTTAGGAACAGTTTGATGATTTCGTCGAACAGGCGCGCAGACGGCACGTCGTTCAGCAGATCTGCAAGGTCTGCAATGGGCTCTGCGCTGTGCTTCTCGATCTCGAAGTCCAGCTTTGCAGCGAAGCGGATCGCTCTGAGCATGCGCACCGGGTCTTCCTGGTAACGCTGCTCGGGATCGCCGATCAGGCGGATCAGCTTGTTGCGGATGTCGTGAACGCCATGGGTATGGTCGAGAATCCGTTCCGTCGAAGGGTCGTAGTACAGCGCATTGATGGTGAAGTCGCGGCGCTGCGCGTCGTCTTCCAGCGTGCCGTAGATGTTGTCGCGCAGGATGCGGCCACTTTCATTTCGCGACGCCAGGTGGCTGGCGTCGTCGTCATCCGCCTCCGGGTGATTGGCGCGGAAGGTCGCTACCTCGATGATTTCCCGCCCGAAATGCACATGCACCAGCTTGAAGCGTCGACCGATTACCCGGGCGTTACGAAATTCGGCACGAACCTGCTCAGGGGTCGCGCTGGTAGCGACGTCGTAATCCTTGGGAGCCAGCCTTAACAGAAGGTCCCGCACGCATCCGCCCACCACGAACGCCTCGTATCCGGCTTGCTGAAGCCGCTCGACGACGCTGACCGCATGCCGGCTGAGCTCATCGCGGTGTAGCGAGTGCTGCCGGCTGGTCAGTATTTCGGGCGTGCGACGAGGGTGCGAGAAGCGGCGCAGGGGGGAACGAAAAGACTGGAACAGCTTTTTCAGCATGAGAGGCACTGTGTGGCGAAATGACAAGGTGGCGCAGGCAACAGCCACGAAACGAGCGTGGATTCTAGCACCGGGAACCGGGATGGTGAACGAAGCGTGGGGAGGTGTCAAAAAAACGGCCAAGGCCGGAAAGCACTAGGGGGAGCCTAAGCTCCCCCTTTAAATGATGTCGCGTGCTTTTTTGTTATTAGTATTTCGGGTGTGTTGTTCTTGTTTGGTCACCCGTTCCCTTCAGCTATCGCATCCGGGAATCGCTCCTACGTTGGGAGCCAAGAGCAAACGGATTTCTTTGGTCGCTGACTTGCCATCGATCTTGATCCAACCAGTTCAGGCGCTGCTTGTGCAGTTTTTGTTGTTCTCGGTCTGGTCGTGGGGCAAAACCCCATCTGGCATTTCCTCTCCAAAAGAATCAGTTAGCTACGCCTCTGCCATCTTGTTTTTATTTTGCTAGAGCCGGTACGTCTTGTTCTTATTGTGGGTCTGCTTGTTATTGTTGTTGTGCCAGATATAAAGCATTCGCCGTGCCAGTTTTTGAAAGTCCTTTAAGATCAGTGACTTGTAGATTCTGCTGAAGCGTCACGCCTGAAATATTATGTGACTTCGTTACCGATGAACCCGGTTTTTGTTACGTCCAGGTAGTGGTGGTAACACGTCACTACCCAGTCGCGCTCGATTTGCGTCTCGGGATACCCAGGCGCTGCCGACGTTCCCACAGGCACTTGCGGCTTATGCCGAGCTTGCGGGCCAGCTCGGTCTCGGTCATGTGGTCCTGGTGCTCAAGTACGAAATGCTGGAAGTAGTCCTCCAGCGAGAGGTCTTCAGTTGGTTCATTGCTGTTCGAGGCGGCACCGCCAATTGAAGCGCAGGGTTCCTCGAAGTCATCCTCCAGACTGTCGATCTCAATGTCGATGCCCAGCAGCTCAGCGCTGATTTCGCTGCTTTCGCTGAGAATAGCGGCGCGCTCGATGGCGTTCTCAAGCTCCCGTACGTTGCCAGGCCAGGTGTAGAGACGTACCGCCTGCTCGGCTTCGCGAGAGAAATGCAGGTCATCGCTGCCCATGCGCTCACCTTGGCGCGCCAGAAACGCCCTGGCGATTTCAAGCACGTCGCTGCCGCGTTCACGTAGAGGTGGCAGTTTCAGGGCGATGACATGCAGGCGGTAGTAGAGGTCTTCCCGGAACTGACCGTTCTTGGCCAGCGTCTTCAAGTCACGGTGGGTCGCGGCGATCAGGCGTACATCGACTTTCTGCGATTGCGTCGAGCCGACTCGTCGGATCTCGCCTTCCTGAAGCACCCGCAAGAGCCTGGCCTGTGCTTCGAGCGGCAATTCACCGATCTCATCAAGAAACAGGGTGCCGCCATCGGCCGCTTCGACCAGGCCGGCGCGGCCGGCGCTGGCACCGGTGAACGCACCTTTTTCATGACCGAAGAGTTCCGACTCGATCAGCGTTTCAGGAATGGCAGCGCAGTTGACCGATATCATCGTCGCCTTGGCGCGGCGCGAAAGATTATGCAGCGCGCGTGCGACGAGTTCCTTGCCGGTACCCGACTCGCCTTGAATAAGCACGTTGGAGTCGGTCGGCGCGACCTTGCGAATCTTCGTGAACAGATCCTGCATCGGCCCGCAGCGTCCGATGATGCCGATCTCGCTGTTACCAGCGTCACCCGGCGTTACGGTGTTACCGCTCGGCGCTCTGTTACCTGGGCTTGCTGGTGCGCTTGCCGCTTGTTGGTGGTCGTTGAGAATGCGGGCAACCGTCTGCAGCATCTCGTCATGGTCGAAGGGTTTGGCGATGTAGTCGACCGCACCCATCTTCATCGAGTCCACGGCCGAGCGCAGGCTGGCATAGCTGGTCATGATCAGCACGGGGGTGCCTTCGGCGAGCCTTATCAGCTCGGTGCCAGGTGCCCCGGGAAGCCGCAGGTCACTGACGATGAGGTCGAAAGCCGGAATGCTGAAGCGTTCCTGTGCTTCCTGCACCGAGCCGGCTTCGCTGACTTCGTACTGGTTGCGTTCGAGCAGCCGGCGCAGCGCGGAGCGGATGATGGTTTCGTCTTCGACGATCAGAATATGGGGCATCTGTACTCTCTCGACGGTCTGAAAGCAGCCGCGGTCCGATGGAACGCCATGTGAGGAGTCGGTGTTCCAGCGGCTCGCGCTTGCTGTCGCGATGCGGGGCGAATTGCCTATGCGGGGCTGTGCTATTCAATCTGCTGCGCGCCGCAATGGCCCATTGCACGCTGTTATCTCCACGGCAAATACCAGGCGAGTGGCGGGACTCGCTTCGTCAATCCTTGGCATTTGTCGCCTCGACATACCGTGGCAGGGTGATGCGGAAACGGGTGCCGCGTTGGGTTTCCAGGTCTGCCGGGCTGTCGATATTGATCTGGCCATAATGCTCTTCCACGATCGAATAGACCAGCGCAAGGCCCAGGCCGGTGCCTTCGCCAGGGTCCTTGGTGGTAAAGAAGGGCTCGAACAGGCGATCCTGGATCGACTGGGGAATCCCGCTGCCCTCATCTTCGACGATGAGATAAACGGTCTGCTCGGCGACCTCGCTGCGCACCCGGATCGCACCGCCTGGGCTCGACGCATCGCGAGCGTTGGTGAGCAGGTTGATCAGGACCTGGGCCAGGCGCTGTGGGTCGCCTTCGGCCGTATGGCTCGGGTCGCAGAGGTTGAAAAAGCGCACCTCAGTGCCGCGACGGTTAAGCGAGAGCAAGGCGATTGCATCCTGGGTCACCTCGGCGAGGCTCACCGGGAACATATCCTGTTGACGTCCGCCTGCGTGGGCGAAACTCATGAGGGACTGGACGATGCGCGACACACGTTTGGTCTGCTCGACGATCTGGTTGCTGATCTCCGTGATCTCGGGGTCAGCCTCCCGCTCTTCGCGCAGGTTCTGCGCCAGACAGGCGATCCCCGTGATCGGGTTGCCGATCTCGTGAGCCACACCAGCGGCCAGGCGACCGATGCTGGCCAGGCGCTCGGAGTGAACCAGCCGGTCTTCCAGTTGCTGGGTCTCGGTGAGGTCTTCGACGAGCAGCACAAGGCCGCTGTTGCCAGGCGCCAGCGGCTCGGCGATGGCTGCCTTGTGCAGGTTCAGGCAGCGGCTGTGGCCGTCGAGTTGCAACCGCTGTTTATGCAGGTGTTCGTCGTTCTGCCTGATGAAACCACTGAGCAGGCTCTGCCAGGGCTCGGCAATGGTCGACAGGCGTGAGCCGACCACCTGCAAGGCCGGAATCTCGGTAAGTTCCTCCAGCGCTCGGTTCCACATCAGGATTTCCTGGTCCTTGGCCAGCGAGCAGACGCCCATGGGCAGTTCCTGCAGCGTCTGACGGTGGTAACGACGCAGGGCATCGAGTTCCGCGGCGAGGCCGGTCAGGCGGGAGTGATATTCCTCCAGCCGGCTCTCGATGAAGTGGATGTCCTCGGTGACGTAGCTGTCGGCGCCGTTCTTGTAGGAAAGGAAGTTTTCCACGATGTCCTGCGCGACGCTGGGGCCCATCAGGCCTGAAAGGTTCGCCTCGATGCGGTCGCGCAAGCGTCGCAGTGCATAGGGGCGGTGCTCATCGAACGGCAGCTGCAGGTCTTTCAGTGCCTGCTCGACCTCACGCTGGGCGGTCTTGGCGCCGAGCGGCTTGGCCAGCTGCGCGGCGAACTCCTGTGGCGAGCCTGCGGTGAGCTCCCGCCGTTGCGGGCGCCGGACATTTTCAACGGCACAGGCTTCGGCCGCGGCCTGCTCCTCGGCGCTGGTTTCGGTAAAGATCGAGAACAGCGAGAAAGCCAGCACGTTCACTGCCAGGGAGGCGATGGCCGCCAGGTGCCAGCTGGTATCGTCGAGCACATAGACGACGTTGAACAGCGGAATGTAGAAGCCGTCGAGATTGCCTACCAGCGGCAACAGCATCGTGACGACCCAGACAGCGATGCCCGCCAGCAGCCCGACGATATAGCCGCGACGATTGGCCGTCGGCCAGTAGAGCACCGAAAGTACACCGGGCAGAAATTGCAGGGTTGCAACAAAGGCAACGATGCCCAGGTTCGACAGGTCCTGTTCGGCGCCCAGCAACAGGTAGAAACCATACCCGGCCATCAGGATCGCCAGGATCAGGCTGCGCCGGGTCCACTTCAGCCAGCGGTAGATGTTGCCTTCAGTAGGCGGCTGATACAGCGGCAGCACCAGATGGTTGAGCGCCATGCCTGACAGCGCCAGCGTGCTGACGATGATCAGGCCGCTGGATGCCGACAGACCGCCGACGAAGGCCACTAGGGTAAGCGCCTCGCTCTGCGCGGTGATGCCCAGGCCCAGGGTGAAATATTCGGGGTTGGTACTGACGCCGAGCTTCAGGCCGGCCCAGAGAATCAGCGGCACGGCCAGGCTCATCAGCAGCAGATACAGCGGCAGACCCCAGCTGGCGCTGACCAGCGCTCGCGGGTTGAGGTTCTCGGTAAAGGTCATGTGATACATGTGTGGCATCACGATGGCCGAGGCGAAGAACACCAGCAGCAGCGTTCGCCATGGGCCTTCCTGCAGGGGCGTGTGCAGGGCCTGCAGCGCCGACTGGTTCTGCAACAGCCAGATCTCCAGCTGGTGCGGCCCGCCGAACACGGCATACAGCGCATAAAGACCTATGGCGCCAAAGGCCAGCAGTTTGACCACCGACTCGAAGGCAATCGCGAACACCAGGCCCTCGTGTTTCTCCCGGGTGGCGATATGCCGTGCACCGAACAGAATGGTGAACAGCATGATCATCACGCAGTAGCCCAGCGCTACCCGTTCCTGCAGCGGCTCCAGGGTCAGGATACCGATGGCATCGGCCACCGCCTGGATCTGCAGCGCCAGCAGCGGCAGCATGCCGATCAACATGACGATCGTGGTGAGTGCGCCGCTCCAGGTACTGCGGAAGCGAAACGCGAACAGATCAGCCAGCGACGCCAGCTGATAAGTGCGTGTGATGCGCAGGATTGGGTAGAGCAGCACGGGTGCGAGGAGAAAAGCGCCGCAGACCCCGAGATAGGTGGCAAGGAACCCGTAGCCATATTGATAGGCTAGGCCGACCGTGCCGTAGAACGCCCAGGCACTGGCGTAGACACCCAGCGACAGGGTGTAGGTCAGCGGATGACGGATGACCCAGCGAGGGATGAGGCCACGCTCACTGATCCAGGCAACGCCGAACAGGAGCAGCAAATAGACGACGCTGATCAGGATCAGGTGGCTGAGGCTAAAGCTCATCGGCATCGCGCTGACTCTGAAGGATAAAGGTCACCACGATGAGGATCAGCCACAGCAGGTAAGGCCGGTACCATGCACCATTTGGATCGATCCACCAATCCATGATTGCGGGGGAAAAAAGGTAGATCCCCACCACCAGGAGCAGCACCAGTCGGTAAATGTACATGCTCGGACTCGTGTCGGAAGTAGGGCGATGGTAACGGAAGCGGCTGGAAGCTAGAAGCCGAAAGCTTGAAGCCATAGAGCGGCAACCCTCCAATACTGGATTCGCTTCCAGCTTCCAGCTTCCAGCTTCCAGCTTCCAGCTTCCAGCTTCCAGCTTCCAGCTTCCAGCTTTTAGACCAATTGCGCCTCGGCCAGCGTCCGGCTGCGTGGGATGCGTGCTGCGTCCCAACGGGTGGTGGCCCAGGTCAGTATTTCTTCCGGTCGTGCATCGCCCAGCTCGCTTGCGGTGGGCTGGCCGAGGGCACGCAGCGCGCGAAGCAGCATCGGCGTGGCCTCGTCCGGTTGTAGGGGAGGCGAACGGTAGCTCTTGCCGAGCTTGTGCCCGTCCGGCTGGATGATCAGCGGGACATGCAGGTAGCGTGGCTGCGGCAGGCCCAGCAGCGTTTGCAGGTAGAGCTGGCGCGGCGTGGAGTCGAGCAGATCGGCACCGCGCACTATGTCCGTGACGCCCTGCCATGCATCGTCGAGCACCACGGCGAGCTGATAGGCGATCAGGCCGTCCCTGCGGCGTATGACGAAGTCGCCGACCTCGCGGCTCAGGTTCTGACGGAACTCACCCTGGACGCGGTCATTGAAAGCAATTTCCCTTTCAGGTACGCGCAGCCGGATGGCGGCGTCGTCGGTGGCACGTCCAGCCTCGCGGCAAAAACCCGGATACAGCCCGGCAAACGGCTGCAGTTGCTTGCGTGAACAGATGCAGGCATAGGCATGGCCATCCTGCCACAGGCGCGCGATCACTTCGTTGTAAACGTCCAGCCGCTCGCTTTGACGAACCATCTCCCCGTCCCACTCGAAGCCATAGGCTTCCAGCGCCTGCAGGATCGCCTTTTGTGCGCCAGGCATTTCCCGTGGAGGATCAAGGTCTTCCATGCGCAACAGCCAGCGGCCGCCGGCGGCACGGGCGTCGAGGTAGGAGGCGAGGGCGGCGACAAGCGAACCGAAGTGCAGGTAGCCACTGGGTGTCGGTGCGAAACGGCCTGTGTATGAGGGTCGGGACATGAGCCTGCTCGATCAGCGAGGCGGGATGCGGAAAGGACGCGGGACGGCCGAAATGAAGCGGGGCGCCGTAGCGCCCCGTTCGGGATCAGGAACCGATCTGCTTTTCCTTGATCTCCGCCAGCGTCTTGCAGTCGATGCAGAGCGTGGCGGTGGGGCGGGCTTCCAGGCGACGGATACCGATCTCGACGCCACAGGAATCGCACCAGCCGTATTCGTTGTCTTCGATCAGCTGCAGCGTCTCGTCGATCTTCTTGATCAGCTTGCGCTCGCGATCGCGCGCGCGCAGCTCCAGGCTGAACTCTTCTTCCTGGCTGGCGCGGTCAGCCGGATCCGGGAAGTTGGCCGCTTCGTCCTGCATGTGATGCACGGTGCGATCGACTTCTTCCATCAGCTCCAGCTTCCACTTATTGAGGATGCCGGTGAAATGAGCGCGCATGTTGTCGCTCATGTATTCCTCACCCTTGGACTCTTTATAGGGCACGAAGGCGCGAATCAGTTGGTTGCTGGGTGTCGTTTTGGTAATGGGCATGGATGAACGCCTCTCGCTATGTCCATTGCGCAGGATAGTGAATCCCTCTGCCGGCCCGTGCCGGCCCTGCGGCTGCAAGCGGGCGAACTTACCAGATCGTATCGGGGTGCGCTACTCCCGAATATCACGGTGGCTGCGGTGTCAGAGGGACCTTCGGTAGAATTCACGTTTTGTACTCATCAGGAAGGTCAGATGACCTCGTCATATAGCGCGCGTAGCCGTGCAATCGAACCCTTTCACGTCATGGCCTTGCTGGCCCGCGCCAACGAATTGCAGGCATCGGGACATGACGTTATCCACCTGGAAATCGGAGAGCCAGACTTCACTACCGCCGAGCCCATCGTCGCGGCCGGTCAGGCTGCCCTCGCTGCTGGTCATACCCGCTACACCGCCGCCCGTGGGCTGCCGCAGCTGCGCGAGGCGATTGCCGGTTTCTACAGGCAGCGCTATCAACTATCCATTGACCCCGAACGCGTGCTGATTACTCCCGGCGGATCTGGTGCGCTGCTGCTGGCCAGCAGCTTGCTGGTCGACCCCGGCAAGCATTGGCTGCTGGCGGACCCGGGTTATCCCTGCAACCGGCATTTCCTGCGCCTGATCGAAGGCGCCGCGCAGCTGGTGCCGGTGGGGCCTGATGTGCGTTATCAGCTCACGGCCGATCTGGTCGAGCGCCATTGGGACAAGGACAGTGTGGGCGCCCTGGTCGCCTCGCCGGCAAACCCCACCGGTACCTTGCTGACCCGACATGAACTGGCAGGCCTGTCCGCTGCGTTGAAAGGGCGCGGCGGACACCTGGTGGTGGATGAGATCTACCATGGCCTCACTTATGGCACCGATGCGGCCAGTGTGCTGGAAGTCGACGACTCGGCCTTCGTGCTCAATAGCTTCTCGAAGTATTTCGGCATGACCGGCTGGCGACTCGGCTGGCTGATCGCGCCGCCTCAGGCCATAAGCGAACTGGAGAAGCTTGCGCAGAACCTCTACATCAGCGCCCCGACCATGGCTCAGCACGCCGCGCTGGCCTGCTTCGAGCCGGCCACCCTGGAGATTCTCGAAGCCCGTCGCCGAGAGTTCGCCAAGCGCCGCGATTTTTTGCTACCGGCGTTGCGCGAGCTGGGCTTCGTCATCGCGGTGGAGCCGGAAGGGGCGTTTTATCTCTACGCCGATATCAGCGCCTTTGGCGGAGACGCCTACGCCTTTTGCCAGCACATGCTGGAGACCGAGTTCGTGGCCATCACGCCGGGACTTGATTTCGGGCGGCACCAGGCGGGGCATCACGTGCGTTTCGCCTATACCCAGGACCTGCCGCGGCTGGAGCAGGCCGTCGAACGCATTGCCCGTGGGCTTCAGAGCTGGAAAGGCTGATGCGCTTCGCAACGCCTCTGGAGCAGGGGCGCCTGGTCCGACGCTACAAGCGATTTCTCGCCGATATCGTGACTGACAGCGGCGAGGCGATGTGCATTCATTGCCCCAACACCGGCTCGATGCTCAATTGCATGGGCGAAGGCGCGCGCGTCTGGTTTCAGCGCAACAGCGACCCCAAACGCAAGCTGCCGGGCACCTGGGAGCTGGTGGAAACCCCGCAAGGCCGGCTGGCCTGTGTCAACACAGCGAGAGCCAACCGGCTGGTGGAAGAAGCCCTGCTGGCCGGTGTTATCGGGGAATTGAGTGGCTTTACCGCGATAAAGCGGGAGGTGGCCTATGGCGTCGAGAACAGTCGCGTCGATTTTCGCCTGGACTATCCCGCCGGGCCGGCCTTCCTCGAAGTGAAGAGTGTCACGCTGGGCTTTGGCGATACGGCGGTCGCCGCCTTTCCTGATGCCGTCACGACCCGTGGCGCTCGCCACTTGCGCGAGCTGGCGGCGTTGGCACGCCAGGGTGTGCGAGCGGTGCAGCTTTACTGCGTGAATCTCACCGGGATCGAGGCCGTGCGTCCAGCCAGCGAGATCGATCCGCTCTATGCTGCGGCGTTAGGCGATGCGGTAGAGGCGGGCGTCGAGGTGCTGGCCTATGGCGTCGAGCTTTCACCGATGGAAATACAGCTGGTGCGGCCCTTGCCGGTCATGCTTTGACCAGGCCTGGAGCGATCGGTTGGGTGCCGGTCGCTATCCGCATGGCCTAACGACCGTTGGGTGTTACCCGCCAGACCACGTTACCGACATCATCTGCCACCAGCAGGGCGCCCGTCTTGTCCACTGCAACGCCCACGGGACGCCCCATGGCCCGTTCATCCTCGTCAAGAAAGCCAGTCAGTACATCCTCAGCAGCGCCGTCCGGCTCGCCATCCTTGAAGGGAACGAACACCACCTTGTAGCCGCTGCGTGGCTTGCGGTTCCACGAACCGTGCTGGCCGATAAAAGCGCCATGCCTGTATCGCTCAGGCAGCAGCGAGCCCTCGTAGAACGCCAAGCCCAGGGAAGCTGTATGAGGGCCCAGTGCGTAGTCGGGCACTATGGCCTTTGCCACCAGATCCGGGCGCGGCGGCTCGACGCGCTCGTCGACGTTCTGCCCGAAATAGCTATAGGGCCAGCCGTAGAAACCACCGTCCTGTACTGACGTCATGTAGTCGGGCACCAGATCACTTCCGATCAGGTCGCGCTCGTTGACAGTGGTCCAGAGCTCACCGCTGTCTGGCTGCCAGGCCAGGCCATTGGGGTTGCGCAGCCCGGACGCGAACAGGCGCACCGTCTGTTTCTGCGGGTCGACTTCGAGGATAGCCGCGCGGTTCTCCTCTGCCTCCATGCCGTTTTCAGCCACGTTGCTGTTGGAGCCGCTGGTGACGTAGAGCCGTGATCCGTCCGGGCTGGCGATCAGGTTCTTGGTCCAGTGATGATTGATTGGCCCGGCCGGCAGATCGACCACCTTCTCGCCAGGTGCATCGATGCGGGTCTGGCCCTCCTGGTAGGCAAAGCGCATCAGGGCGTCGGTGTTGGCCACATACAGCTGGTTGCCGACCAGTGCCATGCCAAAGGGCGAAGTCAGGCCTTTGAGAAGTACCGTCCGGTTTTCCAGGGTGCCGTCGCCGTTGCTGTCGCGCAGCAGCGTGATGCGATTGGCGCTCTGGCCGCCGGATCCTGCACGCGCCATCACCTTTTTCATGATCCAGCCGCGTATGCCCGCGCCGTCGGGCTTTGGAGGCGCATCGCTTTCGGCGACCAGCACGTCTCCGTTGGGAAGCACATGGAGCCAGCGTGGATGGTCGAGGTCGTCTGCAAAAACCTGCACCTGCAACCCGTCTGCCGCCTGCGGTTTCCTCCCGTCGGGCCAACCGACTGCCTGCGCAATGTTTACGGTGGGAATCAGCGACGTGCTTGGTTCAGGCAGTATGGGGTCGGGACCATAGCCGGCTTCAGCCGGTAGCTTCGCCATGTCGCCACAACCAGCAAGGCTGAGCATGACACTGCAGGTGACCAGATAGACGCAACGGCTCGGCATAGTGTGCTTCCTTGGGGGGGGCTAGGGGCTGGTTTCAGGGGGTGTCGTCCTGATCACGCCCCCTCTTGTCTGTATTTGCCGATTTGTGTGCAGCGTGCTGCTCAAGCCTGGGCATGAGAAGGAAAATCACCAGTGCAAAGGCTGTGGTCATAACGGCGGTGGACTCGTGACCGAGCCCCGTGGCGACGCCAATGGCCGCGGTCAGCCAGATCCCTGCCGCCGTGGTGAGGCCCTTGACGTCCTGCACCGAGCTGCCCTTGAGGATAGTGCCTGCGCCGAGAAACCCAATACCTGTGATGATGCCTTGCATGACCCGAGAGAGGTCTTCGATCGGCATCCCCGCTTCCAGCGGCACCAGAACGAAGAGGGCGGCGCCCAGCGAAACCAGCATATGGGTGCGCAGGCCGGCGGCCTTGCCCTTGTATTCGCGCTCGTAGCCGAGTACCCCGCCCAGAAATGCAGCCAGGACCAGCCGTACGGAGACACGGATCGCATGCTCGAAGTCGGGGATGTCGGAAAACTCCGAGGCGACGGTGCGGCTCAGGATGTCCCACCATTCCATGCATGCCTCCCTTGGCTGTAACTGACGTGCCTTGCCGTTCGAGTACCGGCTGGCTTCAGCGGTTCACTCGACGACCTCGAAGCGCAGCATACCGATCATCTGTCCCGCTTCGGTCATCACCCGCACTCGCCATTTGCCTTCGGCCTGCTTTGGAAAGTTGCGCTTGTGGGTCCAGGCGCGATAGCCGGCATCCCGCCCACCGCTGATGTCCAGCGGAATGCGGTCGACGCGCTTACCGTTGTGCATCCATTCATGGTAGATGCGTTCTTTCAGGCCGCGCGGTGCGTTGATCGCGGTAAACGCATAGAGGCCATTGCCATGCAGCTGTCGGCTGGAAAGTTCGCGTAGACGATTGCCAGGCTTGCGTGAGGTGTCATCAAGGGTAGTGGTCACTGCCACATCGGTCAGCCAGAGCGTTGCCGGGGGCACCCAGGTGCGGCCCATCCAGCCGGCCAGGCCAACCACCGCTGCGAGCGCGAGCATGCCGAGCATGCTTTTCCAGTTCCAGGAGGCGAACAGTCCGCTCAGGCTCGGCAGCGCAAGCATCACGGCGATGCCCAAGGCCCAGAGGTAACTCTGCGGAGTGGACAGGTGAAAGATGATCGGCAGCGCAGTGAGCAGCACAGCAAACAGTGTCAGTGCGTGGAAGGCCAGGTAGATCCAGCGCCGCGGGGCCAGCCATTTGTAATAAAGGGGATCGACCAGCGAGATCAGCGCTGCGACGCCGAGCATCACCGTGAATACGGACTGGCCACTGTTCCAGGTGGTGGTGACAAAAAAGAACGGAATGATGAAGAACAGGCTTTCCTGATGCACCATCTGCGTGACATAGCGCAACAGGGGCGGCGGGACTTTCCAGCCGAACCGGCGCTCCAGACTGGCGCGCAGGCTGTTTTCCAGCATCAGCCACACCCAACTGACCAGCATCACTGCCGCAATGAATTTCGCCAGCCCGGCCTGGCGCTCGACCAGCACGAAACTGGCGAGACCCGAGCAGAAGCCGAACAGGGCGACGGTGCCTGGGTAGCGGCGGATCAAGCGCGAGGCGAGCTCGAAGAGGCCCGAGAAACGGGTTTTTAGCGACATGTCAGGCTCAGGGTGATGACTTTTCCGATTGGCTGGATCTGGATCGTGCTTGGCCGATCGGTTCATTAGGCCGGCCAGCAGACTCCAGAAAATCCGATATCCACTTGCAGCTAAAAGCGGGCGTTAGGTTGGCGGATCTGCGCTGACCGCCTGGTCGATGGCCGCACACAGGCGATCGTAGGCGCGGGCGGTTTCGGGTGCCAAGCGAACCAGGGGCAGGCCGATCGTCTGGCAGAGCTCCTCGACGAACGCATTGGCTTCGTTGGGGTGTTCCATCTCGATGGCGCATCGTGGCTCAAGGGTCGTGGGGTCACACAGCAGAAAGTCGAAACGCGCCGCAGAGATTCGGTTGACCGCCTGGTACCAGGGCCCGCGACGAGGCACCGCCGTTACCTCGACGACATCTGCCACGCGCACCTTGCAGAGTATCTGGAAGCGCTCTCCCATCGACTGCTTCAGCAGGGTCAGCAGCTCCCGCTCGCTGGGCTGGAAAAAGGGCCGCTTCAGCGCGTAGGGCATGCGCAGAGCCGGATGGTTGTACTGTCGTTGCTTGATGAAGAAGACCAGCGCAAAGCAGACAAAGGCCACGAGCACCAGCGCCAGGAAGCTCGTCACGGGCTGAGCTCCCAATTACCTGACTGCGTTGGATAGGGTGCAGCATTGTTGATAAACCGGGGCGGCATGGAGACCTACGATGCTGGCTGTGATTGATCCTGTTGGAGGCGTCGACCCGGACTAAGTTCGTCGCGAACCAGCCCAATGCGCCCGGTTCGGATATGTCCTGAAGTTATCCCATCGATCTGTTAGGCGTTCTGTGGATAACCTCTGGGTTAACGTCCGTAGTCCTTGTGGCCAGTGGCTTTGCGCACGCTGCTCATATATTGAACAGGCAGTTCTGTTGGGCGCTCAGGGCACATGATCCGGGCGAAAGCAAGATTTAGATGGCCCTTTTTCTGGCTTGTCCAAGCCCTCAGGCGCAGCGCTTCAGGTTTATCCCCGATTGCTGTGGAGAGCCTTGTGGATAACCATGGCTGAACTAGCGCCAACCCGCGCAGACCTTGGGCTGGACTGCCCTGCCTATATTTTGAGCAGGCTACGGTTATGACCGCGAACTCCAGCGCGTCTCGATATCCGGCTTCCACGCGTCCAGCAATTGCAACAGCGCTTGTGGCGAGTCGCTGCGCTGGAGCATGCCGCGATGCGGCGTCCGTACAAAACCTTCCTCTACGAGGTGGTCAAGAAAGTGGCTGAGCTTGCCATAGAAATCGTTCGTATCGAGCAATCCGAGCGGCTTGCGGTGGTAGCCCAGCTGGCCCCAGGTCCAGACTTCAAAAAGCTCTTCAAGGGTTCCAAGGCCGCCGGGAAGCGCGATGAACGCATCTGACAGCTCTGCCATGCGCGCCTTGCGGGCATGCATGCCATCCACCACTTCCAGGCGGGTCAGGCCCTGATGACCGACCTCGGCATCCTTCAGGCTCTGCGGGATTATGCCTATGACCTCACCACCTGCAGCCATGGCGGCATCCGCCACCACGCCCATCAGGCCCACGGCACCGCCGCCGTAAACCAGCCGGATATCATTGGCGGCCAAGGTCTGGCCCAGAGCTGTGGCTGATTCCCGATAGACCGGGTTATGACCGGTGCTGGCGCCACAGAACACGCATATCGAACGCAGGGGCATTTTCTACTCCGTCAGGTGAACGGCCGGCAGCGTAACGCCTGAGCCTGCGGCAACCAAGCGTCAGCGTTCGCTCAGGCAGGCGCCGCTGGTTCCGAGCGCGTAATTGGCAAACAGGGTCTGGATGGTTTGAAGGTTGAGCATGTTGTAACTCCCGTGAAGAGGCTTCCGAAGGTTAGGCGCTTCGCCATCGCTTGCCTTGTACGTTTTATCCATGGGCGCGATAGAGGGTCTAGACGGTTATCCCCGTTCGCTGTGCAAGCATCTGTGGATAAGCTCTTCATGACTTGTCCGGGACCACGTCCTCTCTGGCGTTGCGGCTGTTGTTCAAATAATGATCAATGCTCGGTTTGTTGACGGTAAACCGCTGATTACCTGGAGATTTCGAGGGTTCAGGAGCTGTTGGCAAGAGGTGCAAGCCGTCTTGAAAGTTATCCAGTCAGTCTGTGCGGCAAATTGTGGATAACCTGGTGAAACAGGGCCGCAGGCCTTTAGTCCTCTGATTTGTAGCGTTCTGCTCAGAAAATGAACAGCTGTGATCTCGCTCGGCGCGACGTCATCCCGCAGCCTTATGCCCGGCCATTCATTCGTGGCGGTTTGATTGTGGATGGGTTTGGCCTCGCCGACACTCGCCACAGTCTTTCGCACGGCAACCTTGAACGATCTTCCGGAGGAATAACATGACTGAAGCCATACGCTTCGAAGACAAGGTGGTAGTCATTACGGGCGCTGGAGGTGGTCTCGGTCGCGCGCATGCACTGTTGTTCGCCCGCCATGGGGCCAGGGTGGTGGTCAACGACCTGGGCGGTAGCGCACAGGGTGAGGGCGCCAGTGCCTCGGCTGCCGATCGCGTCGTGGAGGAGATCCGTCAAGCGGGCGGCACGGCAGTGGCCAACCATGACTCGGTGACCGATGGCGACAAGGTCGTTCAGCAGGCGCTGGACAGCTTTGGCCGCATCGATGTGGTGGTGAACAATGCCGGCATCCTGCGCGACAAGACCTTCCACAAGATGGAAGACGCTGACTGGGATCTGGTCTACCGGGTCCATGTCGAAGGCGCCTACAAGGTCACCCGTGCCGCCTGGCCGCACATGCGCGAGCAGGGCTATGGGCGGGTGATCTTCACCGCGTCGACCTCCGGCATCTACGGCAACTTCGGCCAGTCAAACTACGGCATGGCGAAGCTGGGCCTGTACGGGCTGACCCGTACCCTGGCGCTTGAAGGGCGCAAGGCCAACATTCTGGTCAACGCCATCGCGCCCACCGGCGGCACGCGCATGACCGAGGGGCTGATCCCGCCGCAGGTATTTGAACAGCTCAAGCCCGAACTGGTCAGCCCGTTGGTGGTGTACCTCGCCAGCGAGCAATGCCAGGAGACCTCCGGTCTGTTCGAGGTCGGTGGAGGCTGGATGGGCAAGGTTCGCTGGGAGCGCAGCCTGGGAGCCGGTTTCGATCCGCGGGCCGGTTTCGACGCCGAGGATGTGGCGGCCAACTGGCAGCAGATCTGCAACTTCGAGAACGCGGCGCACCCGGCCGACAACATGGAAGCGCTCAAGGAAATGATGGCCAACCTGCAGAAGCACGCCAGTAAGTAGGCAGCAGGTATCCCGCGGATCCCTGCATGCTTCCGCAGCATGTGGTTGAGCTCAGTGCGGCTCCGGTTCTGCCGGCCCGGCCAGGAGTCGCATCGCTTTGGCATGAGCCTGCGCCAGGTCCCGTACGTAATGGAGCCGGCCCTGTAGCCGATGGATGCCGGCGCGGCGCAGTTTGAGACGGACGCGTGCACTGGTGCCGGCGAGAATCAGGGCAATGCCCTGCTTGCGGTAGTCCAGCAGCAGGTTCTCCAGCGCAGCAAGGGCTGTCATGTCCAGCATGGACACAGCGCTGATATCGACGATGACGACCCTGACATCGGGATCGAAGCGTCGCAGCACAGCTAGCGCCTTTTCGGCGGCCCCAAAGAACAGCGGTCCGCGAATGGCGAATGCTGCGGCGTGATCGGGCAGGTCGCGCAACAGTCTGTTCTGGTCCTGGCGCAAACGGGTGGTGTCCGTCAGCTCGCTCATGCGCTTGACGAACAAACCCGCCGCCAGCAACAGGCCGACACCCACGGCCAGCACCATGTCGAACAGGACGGTCAGGACCAGGCAGGTCACCAACACCAATACATCGCCGCGAGGCGCGATTCGCAGCGTTCTGACCACATGCGGCGCCTCGCTCATGTTCCAGGCGACCATCAGCAGCAGGGCGGCGAGCGCCGCCATCGGCAGGTAGCTGAAAAGCGGTGCCAGCCACAGGATCGCTACCAGAACAACGCCAGCGTGAATGATGGCCGCCAGCGGCGAAAAGGCTCCGGCGCGAACATTGGCTGCGGTACGGGCGATGGCAGCGGTGGCCGTGATGCCTCCAAACAAGGGCGCGACCAGGTTGCCGAGGCCCTGGCCGAGCAGCTCGGCGTTGGGGTCATGGTTGCTGCCGGTCATGCCGTCGGCGACGACCGCGCAGAGCAGCGATTCGATGGCCCCCAGCATGGCGATGGCGAATGCCGGGGCGAGCAGTTGATGGAAGAGCTCGAAGCTCAGCACCAGAGGTTGCCCATTCGGGCCTGGCAGCAGCCAGGGCCAGACGAAGTCGGGCAGAAACGGAGGGATACCCGGATGCATCACGCCGTCGAGGCTGTAGCTGAAGCGCTCGCCCAGGGTGGCGACCGGTATGCCCGAGGCTTCCAGCGCCAGACCGGCCAGCGCGCCCACCGTCAGCGCAACAAGGTGGCCCGGCACCCTGGGCACCAGGCGCGGCCATACGATCAACACGCCAAGGCACAGCGCCGCTACGAGCGCGTCCCCAGGTTGAGCGCTTGGCAAGGCGCGCGCGAGAAGCATCAGCTGCTCGACATAATGCTGAGGCTGTCCGGATACGCTGAGGCCAAGCACATCCTTAAGCTGGAGCGTCGCGATGACGATGCCTATGCCGGCCGTGAAGCCCAGCGTGACCGGGTAGGGCACGAAGGCGATCAGCCGTCCGGCGCGCAACAGCCCCAGGCCGATCAGAATGAGACCGGCCAGCATCGTGCAGAGCAGCAGTCCGCCAACCCCGAACTGCTGGGTGATGGGCAGAAGAATGACGACGAACGCAGCCGTCGGGCCGGACACGTTGAAGCGCGAGCCGCCCGTAAGCGCAATCAACGGAGCCGCCAGCAGGACGGTGTACAAGCCATGCTGCGGCGCGACGCCGACTGCGATTGCCAGCGCCATGGCCAACGGGATGGCAATGATGCCGACCGTCAGTCCTGCGCTGATGTCACCTCGCAGAGCGTGAAGGCCATAGCCCGCACGGGAGGCCTCCCTCCAGGCCGCAAACAGGGGCAAACGGTTCATGCCGGCACTCCTTGTGCGCAAAACGCGAGTATAAGCACAGGTCCGCCGGCCCGTTTGCCTGCTGCCGCGTGCATTGCCGCATATCGGCCAATCTCATGTACGACCTTGGTCGCAAGGGGCTTTGGCGCGTTGAGTGCGCAGTTGCTGCGGAGTAAACTGCCGCCCCCGTAAGGCTCGTCAACTGGAGTAAACATGCGCAAAGACAAGAAGCAGGTGATCGGTGAAGAGATCTCCGACGAGTCGATCAGATTGTTTCTCGAGCCAGAGCCTGCCGACGATACGCCGGCGTCGCTGCACAAGCTGATCAAGGCCTACCGGGGCTTGCGTGTCGATGATTTCGAGCGTTTCCTCGGCTTCTTTGTCGAAGCTGGGTATGACCTGAATGCCAGGGACGCCAAAGGTCAGGATTTCGTTGCGCTGATCTCCGACCAGCGCCAGGCCGAGCCCTACATCGAGCTGATCCAGGCTGCCCGACGCTGACTGTTTATTGGTATCGGCTCTTCAATGGCCGGTGCCTGCGATACTGCTGGACCTGGCTGTGCAACTGGCGGCCTATCGATTTTCTCGCTGCGCGCGTCCCGTAGAGCCCTGGCTTGCTGCCCGCTCCGGGAAGCTTCGGGGCGAGAGGGAGGGAGGCCAAAAGCCGCTCTCCCGACAGCGGACAGGTGGGTTGCACCTGTCTCCGGGTACAAGCCCGGGCTGCGGTATGGAAACTCCTCCGTTTCCAACCGCCTGGCTGGTGGTTCGACATGATCGCGTACGGCGGTCATGACAGTTTAATGCTGTGATTCTGGAGAACGCGTTGATGACGCAACACGATAGCGAAGCCGTGGATATGGTGCTGGTGGGAGCCGGCATCATGAGTGCCACTCTGGCGGTCCTGCTCAAGGAGCTCGATCCCGACATCAGGCTGGAAATTGTCGAATTGCAGGAATCCGGAGCCGTCGAAAGCTCGAATCCCTGGAACAATGCCGGCACCGGCCACGCCGGGCTCTGTGAGCTGAACTACACGCCGGACAGCAAAGACGGCTCCATCGATATCAAGAAAGCCGTCACCATCAACACCCAGTTCGAAGTCTCCAAGCAGTTCTGGTCCTACCTGACCGGCCGTGAAGGCTTTGGCAGTCCTCGCGATTTCCTCAATGCGGTGCCTCACCTGAGTTTCGTTCGGGGCACCAAGAACATCGATTACCTCAAGCGTCGCTTCAATGCGCTGAAGACGCATCACGCCTTCGAGGACATGGTCTACAGCGAAGATCGCGCGACCATGGAAGAATGGATGCCGCTGATGATGCCGGGGCGTCCCGTGGACGAGCCGATCGCCGCGACCCGCGCGCTGAATGGCACTGACGTCAACTTCGGCGAGCTGACCCGGCAGATGCTGCAATACCTGGCAGCCAAGCCTGGCGTAAAGATGTCCTACTGCCAGAAGGTCACCGGCCTGGCCCGCGATGGCAAGGGCTGGCGCGTTGAGATCAAGAACACCCGCGATGGCAGTAACCGCGAGATCAAGGCCGGTTTCGTATTCCTGGGTGCCGGCGGCGCGGCCTTGCCACTGTTGCAGATGTCGGATATCGAGGAAGGCAAGGGATATGGCGGCTTCCCGGTCAGTGGCCAGTGGCTGCGTTGCGACAACCCGGAGATCGTCAAGCAGCATCAGGCCAAGGTTTACAGTCTCGCCGCGGTCGGTGCGCCGCCCATGTCGGTTCCGCATCTCGATACCCGCGTCGTCGATGGCAAGAAATCGCTGCTGTTCGGACCCTATGCGGGCTTCACCACCAAATTCCTGAAATACGGCTCGTCACTTGACCTGCCGATGTCGATTCGTCCGGGCAACCTCAAGCCCATGCTGGCCGTGGCGCGCGACAACATGGACCTGACGCGCTACCTGATCAAGGAAGTTCGCCAGTCCATGGACGACCGTCTTGAAACCCTGCGCGGCTTCTATCCTGAGGCAAAGGCCGAAGACTGGCGTCTGGAAGTGGCCGGCCAGCGTGTGCAGATCATCAAGAAGGACCCGAAGAAAGGCGGCATCCTGCAGTTTGGTACCGAGCTGGTGTCGGCCCGGGACGGCTCGATCGCTGCGCTGCTGGGGGCATCGCCTGGTGCGTCGGTCACCGTGTCGATCATGCTCGATCTCATCGAGCGTTGCTTTCCTGAGCAGGCCAAGAGTGAAGCCTGGAGCGGCAAGCTTGCAGAAATGTTCCCGGCGCGGGAAAAGGTGCTGGAAACCGATGCTGCGGCTTATCGTGAAGTGGTCGCAATGGTGGACAAGCGTCTGGGCCTGGCCAGCTAGCGCCGCCAATGCTCTGCCGAAGCCGCGCTGCTCCTCGGGAGCGCGCGGTTTTTTGTGGCTGCGGCTCGGAGCTGTCGGCCACCTGCGCTGCTGGTTATACTGCGCACCATTCATCCCTAACCTGGAGTAGACAGCATGCTGAAGCGCCTGTTGTTCAGCCTTGCCGCCGTGTCTGCACTGGCTCTCGCCGGTTGCGCCCATAGCCCCCAACAGCTCGACCCGAATCCCAAGCTTACCGAGACCATCAATCCGGTCGGCCAGGGACAGCCGGTTGCAGTGCGGGTGGTGGATGGCCGCCCATCGGCTACCCTCGGCACCCGTGGCGGTCTGTACCCGGAAACCAGCGCTGTGATCGTGCCGAAAGAGAAAGTCATACCCAAACTTCAAGCGCAGGCTGAAGCGGCAGTACGCCTGTTGGGCTTCACGCCGTCGCCAAACGCCTACAACGCACCGCAGCTGACCCTGACCCTGGCTGAACTGAAATACCAGTCGCCGAAGGAAGGTCTGTATGTTACCGAGGCCACCATTGGCGCCACCTTCCGGGTTGAGGTGCAGAATGGCGGGCGTCGTTATACCGGACGCTATGGTGCTTCACTGAACCAGCGTTTCGGCATGGCGCCAAACGAGCAGACCAACACCAAGCTGGTCACGGAAGTGCTTAGCGATGCCTTGACCCGCACTTTCCGCGACCAGAATATCGGCCAGGTGCTGTCTCAGTAGTCGCCTGCCAAACAGCAAATTGCACGACAGAAACGCCGCCGTCCCAGACCGATCCGTCGGGGTTTTCTGTTCTGGGCGCAGCCTTGCCATGGCTGTCCCCAGTGCCCCGGCAAATCTCACCCCCGTCTACCGGCCTCGCGCCCTGACGGATTGACTCAAGTGCCCGACGCTTTCTCAGCCTTGTAGTGTCCTGCCTGACAGCCTGTCGCGAAAGACAAGCGCCCTGGATGGACCGGGGCGCTGTTGGGGTCTCTCTGGGTCTATCGCACGCCCGAATTACGCAGGGCCGCCGGCGTGTACTGGTTGGAGTTGGCTTTGTAGTTATAGGTGTAGGGATTGTTTTCCTCGTTCTTCATGCCCATCACCAGATAGCGGCCGGAGATCAGGTCATACAGGGTTTCCATGGCATACAGCGGAACCTGGTCGTTATAGATGTACTCTGCATGGGCCTCGGCAACGCGCCACAGTGCGTTGCGGCCGTCATAGTGGTCGATGACCGCGGCCTGCCAGGTATCCTCGTCGATGAAGAAGTGTCGCTTGGCATAGATATGGCGCTCGCCGGTCTTGAGCGTCGCCTCGACCTCCCATACGCGGTGCAACTCGTAACGGGTCAGGTCCTGGTTGATATGACCGGCCCTGATGATGTCGTCGTACTTGAGCTGCGGTGAGTCCAGGCGGTAGGCGTTGTAGGGGATGTACATTTCCTTCTTGCCGACCAGCTTCCACTCGTAACGGTCCGGCGCGCCGTTGAACATGTCCAGGTTATCGGAGGTGCGTAGCCCATCGGATGCGGTGCCCGGGCCGTCATAGGCCACCTGCGGTGCACGGCGGACGCGGCGCTGGCCGGCGTTGTAGATCCAGGCCATGCGTGGTTCCTTGACCTGATCAAGCGTCTCGTGGACGAGCAGCACGTTGCCGGCCAGGCGCGACGGCTCGGTCACCTGTTGCTTGAAATAGAACAGTACGTTGCCGTGTTTTTCCGGGTTGTAGTCGCTCAGCGTGTCGGTGTAGACGACCTCGTCGACGAATTTCACCAGGCTGTAGCTGCCATTGACTTGTGGCGTCGCCTGCGCAACGGTGCGGCGGGCCGAGCCGCCACGGTAGCGGGTGATGTGGTTCCAGATGACTTCCAGGCCATCCCTGGGAATAGGGAAAGCGACGGAAGTGTCGAAATGTTCCAGGCCGTTGCCGCCCCGGACCAATTGGGTCTGCGTGGCATTCTTGCGTGCTGCGTCGTAGATCCGCTGAGGCATCGCGGCGCTGCGGCGGGTTTCGAAGACCGGCAGGCGATAGGTCTCGGGGTAGCGTTTGAGCATGGCGATCTGGCCGGGGCTCAGGTTGTCCTTGTATTGCTCATAGTTCTGCGCGGTGATGGTGAACTTGGGCTTGTCGTCCGGGTAGGGGTCGCTGACGAAACCGTCGGAGGTGACCTGGGCGGCATCGGTTGCCAACCCGCCGGTCCAGGCCGGAATGGTGCCGGCCGCGTTGCCGGCCATTTCCGCGCCCACTGGCGTCAGGCTCTTGCCGAGCCTGGCGGCATCGGTCTCCGGAACGGCTGCCATGGCCGCAGATGCCAGCAATGCGCCGGCCAGCAGGGAGAGTGAGAAAGCCCCCGTCTTCACGATCATCTTGTTCATTGTTCTGTCCTGTTAATACGGTGCCGCTCATGCGCGAATGCATGCCTGCGGTGTGCGGAACTGCGTGTCTCGACGGCACTGCGCCATCATCCTGCATGGCGAGGCCGGCACCCGGCCGGTGGCAGTCCCGCCTGGTTGTCGACCAGACGCACGCTCTATTTCGGTTGTTCCCGGGTTGATCGAGGGTGGAGCCGATGCCGAATATATGTCAATCGCGGGTAGGGCACCTATGCGCATAAACGGCGTAAATACCAGGCAAATTGCCATATAGGCCTTGGCTCGCGTTTGGTCGGGAAAACGGCTGGCTTACGCCAGGTTTCGGTAGACTTGCGCGCCGCTCCCGGAGTGCCGGGGCCTGGATGTTTGTCACGTGCGGTGGAGGTTCGGTTGTCACTGCAAATCGATATGTCGGGGTTGGCGGATCTCGCCTGGCTGCTCAACTCGATGGCGCTGATCATTGCCCTGGCGGCGAGTTGGTTGCTCATGGCTACTCGCTGGCGCCGCCAGCTCTTCGCGACACAGCTGCGCCTGGCGGCGAGCCGCATGCAGGTGGCCAGCGAGGGTCGGGAGAAGGCGACTCGCCGCGTGAATCGCGCTTTCTATGCAATCGGCTTCTCCAGCCTCGGCCTGGCCTGGCTGCTTTCGATGCTGACCCGGCTGGCCTGAACAGGCTGCCGGGCGAGGGGCTCAAAGACTGAGCCCGGCCTTGATGCGATGCTGGTTGCGCACCGGCGTGGCGTATTGCTGGATCAGATAAGGCTGCTGAACGCTCGGGCAGGCCGCCAGCCGCTTGCCCCATTCGGCCTCGGCTCGTGCAATCTCGGCGGCACTGAACAAATCAGCCAGTTCCGGTAGCTGCAGTTGCGGGTCGCGACCTTCCCAGATCCGGTAGGCCAGGTAGTTCACCGGGAACAACCGGTAGTCACAAAGAATCTGTTGGTCGATCTCGGTGGCCAGTTGCTTGGCATCGTCCGGAACCTCTGTGATCGGCGTACCGAAACTGACGTGTACCCGGCCCTTGTAGCCGGTGATGCCGAGCGCAATGCTGGTGTCGTCTTCACCCGGAACCTTGACGTAGGTTCCCGTGGTCGCGCGAATGTAGAGTTCCCGTGCCTTGGCCTGGTCGCACGGATCGTATTCGTAACTGATCGACACTGGCGTCGGGCGAAGCGCCGCCAAGGCTTCAGCAAAAGGCTCTTCTTTTCGGCTCATATGCAACATTTTCAAGATTGCAGAATCGGTGCGATCGTCGCCGTCCTTGGCGCGGCCTTCGGCCTGGGCGATCCAGATCGATTCGCCATCGTTGCGGATCGAATGATTGATATAGGCAGACAGCACCTGGTAAGCCGCCAGTTTTTCTCGCCGGCCGGTGATCGAACGGCGCACGATGAAGCTCTTGTTCAGGCGCATCAGGTCGCTGACAAAGGGACGCTGTAGCAGATTGTCGCCAATGGCGATGCGTGGCGTGCGCATCTTCGCCTGATAGAGCGCATAGTTGACGAAGGCCGGGTCCATGACGATGTCACGATGGTTGGCCAGAAAAAGATAGGCTTTGCCGGGCTGCAGCTTGTCCAGTCCCGAATAGGTAATGCCGTCGGTGGCGCGCTCGATGGTGCGGTCGAGGTACATTTCGATCCGGGCCTGCAGCGTGTCGACCGAATCGATGCGGGCAAACTCGCGGCGCAGCCGTTGCGCAATCAGCGGCTTGAGGGCCCAGCCCATTGGCCCGGCCAGCCGCGGAAAGCGAAAGTGGGCCAGAATGTCGAGGAACTCCCGGTCGGCGAACAGTCGCGCCATTACGGCTGGGACTTCGGCGTCGGCATAGGGTCGGATGGCTTCGAATTCGTCCATCATGCTCTCTGTAAGGGAAACAACTAGATAACCCAACTGTTTGGGGTCGAAACTGACAGCAGATTATAGCGACAAGTCACACGGGAGACGCTGATGCTGGAAACACAGGCGTACGAATGCCCCTATTGCGGCGAAGAGGTGGAGGCTGTGCTGGATCTCAGCGGAGGCGATCAGCGCTATATCGAGGATTGTTCGGTTTGTTGCCGTCCCATCGTCTTCGACCTGCGGACCGACGGCAGCGACTGGCAGCTCGATGTGCTGCGGGAGGACGAATGAATGCAGCGTGTCTATGAACCCCGGGACCTGCTCGAAGCCGAAATGCTCAGCGGTATGCTGGCCGGGGAGGGTGTCGAGGCATTTCTGACCGGGCGGCATCTGGTCGGTGCCGTGGGCGAACTTCCCGCCTGCGGCCTGCTGGGGCTTATGGTGGCGGATGAGGAGGCCGACCGCGCACGGCGGTTGATCGCTGCGTACAATGGCGCCGAGCCGCTATTTGGTGAAGAACCGGACAGTTATCCGGGTGAACTGATTTGCTGACCGCCCCGGGTGCTGTGTGCGTTGCCTGGTCGGCTCCCTTGATTTCCCTCTGACGAGTCCCTGTTCATGTGTGGCCGCTTCGCCCTGTTTCGCTGGAGCCCGGCCTTTGCCGCGCTGCCTGGTTTTCCCGCTGATCAACAACCGCACTGGAGCCTGGCGCCCGGGGCATCGGTACTGCTGCTGCGTCAGCAGGGCGAAGGACTTGCGCTCAGCAGCGTGCGCTGGGGGCTGACTCCGCCGTGGCTGACCGACTTCACCCGCACCCCTGCGCAGGCGCGCGCGGAAACCCTGGCCGAGCAGCCGATGTTTCGCGAGGCCTTCCGCCTGCGTCGCGGTGTGTTTCCAGCCAACGGGTTCTATGAGTGGCGCGGTACGGCACGCAAGCGGCCGTACTGGATGACTGCCGAAGACTCGCTGATGTACCTGGCGGCGATCTGGGAAGCCTACCCGGTGCAAGGCCATACCTACCTGAGTGCTGCGGTAGTCACGCTGCCAGCAGCCAATCAGCGCCGGCCGCTGCTGCTGGGTCAGGCGGCAATGGCCGCCTGGCTCGATCCTGACACGCCGCTCGAAGCGCTTCAGGCGCTAATGGCTGCGGCTCAACCACCCTTGCGAGAGCGGCCCTTGGCGACGTTCGTCAACGACCCGAAGCTGGATGCGCCCGAGTGCCTGACACCTGTCAACAGCTAAGGTGACTGGATTGGCGGTACGCAATCCCAGTTGCGGCCATGCAGCAAGAGGCGCCGGTTGCCCGGTGGGCGAGCTCCCACTAGCATACGGCGCAGAATCCCAGGGAGACGCGACATGTTGAAGCCGCATCCGATCACACTCTTCTTCGCAGCCTCGATACTGGCTGGCTGCCAGGCGGTCAACACTACCAGCAGCGGTGCCGTTGGCGTGGACCGCAAACAGTACATGTTCAGCATGCTGTCGACCGAGCAGGTCAACCAGATGTATGCGCAGTCGTATCAACAGACCGTCTCAGAGGCGAAGAGCAAGGGTGTGCTGGAAAACAACTCGCCGGTGGCGCAGCGGGTCAATCGTATTGCCAGTCGCCTGATCGCCGAGGTCAAGGCCTTCAGGCCAGATGCGGCCCAGTGGGATTGGGACGTCAACGTGATCGACAGCCCGGAGCTCAATGCCAACGCCGGACCGGGCGGGAAGATCATTTTCTATACCGGCCTGATCGAGAAGCTCAACCTGACCGACGACGAGATTGCGGCAGTCATGGGGCATGAGATTGCCCATGCGCTGCGAGAGCATGGTCGCGAAGCCATGTCCAAGGCCTATGGCGTACAGATGGCGACGCAGCTCGGTTCGGCAGTGGGGATTGGCGACGGCAGCCTGCAGCTGGCCAACATGGGCGTGCAGTACCTGATGACCCTGCCCAACAGCCGCAGCAATGAAAACGAGGCTGACCTGATTGGTCTGGAGCTGGCCGCACGCGCTGGCTACAACCCGAATGCGGCTGTCAGCCTCTGGCAGAAGATGGCGGCGGCTGGAGGCTCCGCGCCGCCGGAGTTTCTCAGTACGCATCCGTCATCCAGCAGCCGTACGCAGGCGCTGCAGTCGACCATCCCCAAGGTGATGCCGCTGTACGAGCAGAACCAGAAACGCTGACGGCGTTGTGCTGCCACCGGCCTGGTCAGGTCGGTGGCAAAGTGATTGGAATCGGGCTCTCCATGCCCAACTGTTTGCGGGCGCCTTCAAGATCGAAGAGGGTGCTGATCTCCTCGATATCTCCGCCTGGGTTGAGTGTCCAGATCGACATGGCCGCAACGGTCAGGATCTTGTTGCTCGGCGGATAGCCGAACGCGGGCTTGATCAGGGTGCCGAACAGGGTGCTTGAAGTGACCACGCGGTTGCCTTCGCTGAGGCATTCATCCACTACCACTTCCAGGTCAGGCATCGCCTGGCGAATCTCCCGCACGATAAGGCCAAAGCCTGCGCTGTTTACAGGCTGTGCGATAAACGAGCTCCGATAGCTGAAATAACGGCTCTGCAACTGTTCGGCCAGCGCCAGTCGTCCCTTGCTCCAGCTCAGGTCGATGTGCTGCCGAACCCGTCGTTTTCGTTCTTCAGGTGACATCCAGCCTGCTCCCCCTCAAATGCCGCCAGAACGCGGTGAGCGGGCACTCTACCAGCACCCGGCAGACCGCGATTTGCGTTGCGTATCAGACTGGCAACATGCCGCTCAAGCGCAGCGCCTGGTAAGCCGCATAGACCGCCAGCGCAGCGAAACCAATGGCGGCAATACGACGGATCAGCGTGAGGGGCATGCGGTCGGCGGCGAAATTGCCGGCCAGTACGACCGGCACATTGGCGATCAGCATGCCCAGGGTCGTGCCAATGATGACCAGGATGAAGTCGGGGTATTGCGCAGCGAGCATTACAGTAGCGACCTGCGTCTTGTCGCCCATCTCGGCGAGGAAAAAGGCGATCAGCGTCGCGACGAAGGGACCGAAGCGCCGGCCGCGTGATGCTTCGTCCTCCTCCAGCTTGTCCGGCACGAGCGTCCAGAGGGCGACGGCGACAAACGAGGCTGCCAGCACCCAGCTGAGAGTCGCTGGGGAGACCAGTGAGGAAACCCAGCTGCCGATGGCACCGGCAGCAGCATGGTTGACCAGAGTCGCGACGACAATGCCCCAGATGATCGGCATGGGGCGGCGATAACGTGCCGCCAGGAGCAGTGCCAGCAGCTGCGTCTTGTCGCCGATCTCAGCCAGCGCAACGATCAGGGTGGGGATATAGAACGATTCCAAACAGACATCCTTGCAGGGGCGGGTCGACAGTTCACCATGACACGCACCCCCTGCCCGCCCCGGGTCAGGTGTACGTGTCATGGGTCTTGTCAGACCATGCGCGGCCGTCTCGTCGGGCCGCGCGGGTCGCATGCGCCATGGTCTGTGGACCAAGTATGTTGACGTATGCCAGGCGAGCAGAGCGCTCGCCGGAGACTACTCCCCCAGGACGGGCGCGAGTTTGCCCAAGCCCGGCCTGTAGCGCAAGCGCGGCGCGCACTCAGCGCCGACTGGCTCGATAGATCCGAAAGCCGTCTGCATGAATGAGCGTCTCGCAGCGACCCAGATGCGCTTCGATCAGAGGGGGGTATTTGAGGAATGCATTGGCCACCAGGCGCAGTTCGCCGCCGGGTTGCAGATGCTCAGCTGCGCGTTGCAGCAAGGTCTCGCTGGCCTGGTAGTGGGTATGCACACCCTGGTGGAAGGGCGGATTGCTGACGATCGCAGCGCAGTGCGCCGGTGCAGCGTCAATACCGTCACCGGCAATGACTTGCGCCTCCAGACCGTTCGCGGCGAGCGTCATGCGGCTGCTCTCGACGGCAAAGGCATCGACATCGAGCAGCACGATGTCGCTGTCCGGGTAACGTTTCTTCAATGTCGCGCCGATGATGCCGGCGCCACAGCCGAAGTCGAGCAGGCGGCCGCTGGGCAAGTTGTCCAGGTGATCCAGCAACAAGGCGGTGCCACGATCGAGGCGGCCATGGCTGAAGACGCCCGGCAGGCTCGTTACCTTCAGCGGGCCTTCAGCCAGGTCGAGAGTGAACTGCTGCGCGAGGGCGTGCAGTTCCGGGGCCTTCGGCGTGTTCTGCACTCGGACCTGCCAGAGCTGGCAATGCCGGGCACTGTCGAGTTTACGAGCTTCGCCGAACGCTGCGAGCTGTTTGGCGGCGCGCTCGACCCCTGCACGCTTTTCCCCAACCAGGTAAAGCAATCGCCCCTCAAGACTGGCGGCCAGGGTGCCGAGCAGGTAGTCGGTCAGTTCGCGAGATTTCGGCAGGAACAACACCGCGCTGTCGAAGGGTTGCGCGGGCGTCTCGATGCCGAATGCACAGCGCCCGGCGAAGCGGGCTTGCAGGCGCTGGTGATCCCCAGCGTGCCAGGTCCAGCAGCTGGCGCCAGGCAGGTAACCGGGCAGGTCGTCGGCAGGCAGCCCTGCCAGCATCACCTCACCGCCGAAGAGTTCGGCGTGGCGCAGCAGCACTTCGCTTCGCGGGTCCATCAGTGCCTCCGACAAAAGCGGGCGAGCTTAGCAGTCTTGCCCGCACGAGCAGAAGCCTGGCGTCAGTTGACTTGGCTCATTGGCGCGCCGGCCATGAACGCGGCGGCATTCTCGCTCAGCTGGCCCACGATGCGCTGACGGGCTTCACGGCTACCCCAGGCGCTGTGGGGCGTGACGATCAGGCGCGGAACATCGGCGGCCAGCAATGGGTTGTCGTTGCTTGGCGGTTCGCTGGTCAGCACATCGGTGGCAGCACCGCCCAGATGCCCGCTACGCAAGGTGTCCGCCAGGGCCTGTTCATCGATCAGGCCGCCACGGGCGGTGTTGAGGATGAAAGCCGTGGGCTTCATCAGCTGCAGTTCGCGCGCTCCGATCAGGTTGCGTGTCTGCTCGGTGAGCGGGCAATGCAGCGTGAGGGCATCGACCCGAGGCAACAGCTCGTCGAGTTCCAGGCGGTCCGGGCGAGGCGGGCGGCCCGGCAGGTTGCCGGTGAGTACGTGCATGCCCAGCGCTTCGGCCAGCCTGCCCACTGCGCTGCCCAGCTCGCCGTGGCCGAGTACACCGAGGGTCTTGCCAGCCAGTTCGACAATCGGGAAATCCAGCAGGCAGAACTGTCCGCTCTCTTGCCAGCGACCGCGGGCCACGGCGCCCTGATAATCGGGCAGCCGGGTGGCCAGCGCCAGCAACAGCGTCAAGGTATGCTGTGCAACCGTGGCTGTGCCGTAGGCCTGGCAGTTGCAGACGACAATGCCCCGTCGTTTGGCAGCGGCGAGATCGATGTTGTTCACGCCAGTGGCTGCGACCAGGATCAGCTCCAGGTCAGGGCAGGCGTCGAGTGTCGCTTCGTTCAGCGCGACCTTATTGCTGATAGCGACCTGCGCGCCTTGCAGGCGCTCGATGATCTCGTCTTCACTGGTTTGGGCATGGCAGATCAGTTCATCGAACGCGGACTGTAGCGGGGTCAGATCCAGATCACCCTGGTCGAGCGGAGAGAGGTCGAGGAATACTGCGCGGCGATTGCTCATGGACTTTACTCGTATGAATCAACGGGCGGAGTAACCGCCCCGGAATTGGTGGAGTTGACTGATGTACTGGATGGAATTTCTCACTGTGGCGCTGGTGCACCTGCTCGCCGTGGCCAGCCCCGGGCCGGATTTCGCGGTAGTGGTGCGTGAAAGTGTGGCCCGCGGGCAGCGAAGCGGCAGCTGGACTGCAGTCGGCGTCGGTGCCGGCATTCTGGTGCACGTCGGCTACTCGCTGCTGGGGATTGGCCTGATCGTCTCGCAGTCGATCATGCTGTTCAACCTCTTCAAATGGCTGGCCGCCGCTTACCTGTTTTATCTGGGATACCAGGCACTGCGTGCAAAGCCGATGTCGGCCGAGAGCCTATCCTGTGCAGAGGCGGCTGTTCCCCTCTCAAGCAGGCGTTCGTTCGTCATGGGGTTCGTTACCAACGGCCTCAACCCAAAGGCGACGCTGTTCTTTCTGTCCCTATTCACAGTCGTTATTGACCCCCATACCCCACTCGCCGTTCAGGCTGGCTATGGGTTATACCTGGCGTTCGCTACCGGCTTGTGGTTTTGCCTGGTGGCCTGGCTGTTCAGCCGCGAGCGAGTTCGCGCGGGCTTCGCACGTATGGGCCATTGGTTCGATCGCATGACCGGCGCGGTGCTGATAGGACTCGGCATACGTCTGGCGGCGAGCGAGGTGGCCTGACGCCTGAACGTGCGCCTGGAGTCTGAATGCCGTATCGGGCGCAGCGGTCAATGGCCGTTCGCCGCCAGACGGTGCCTTGGAGAGCCTCTCATAACATCAATAACAGGAAGCCCTATGCTACAGACCCGAGTGATCAAACCCGCCGAAAACGCCTACCAGTATCCTCTGCTGATCAAGCGCCTGCTGCTCTCCGGGCAGCGTTATGAACGTAGCCGCGAGATCGTCTACCGCGACCAGCTGCGCTTCGACTACCGGACGCTCAACCAGCGCATCGCCAGGCTCGCCAACGTTCTCACCGCAGCTGGTGTGAAGGCTGGCGACACGGTGGCGGTGATGGACTGGGACAGCCACCGTTATCTCGAATGCATGTTCGCCATTCCAATGATCGGCGCGGTGGTGCATACCATCAACGTGCGGCTCTCCCCCGAGCAGATTCTCTACACCATGAACCATGCTGAAGATCGCATGGTGTTGGTGAACAGCGAGTTTGCAGCGCTCTATCAGTCCATCGCGGGCCAGGTGACGACTGTCGAAAAGACACTGTTGATCACTGATGCCGAAGAAAAGGCTTGCGAACTGCCCAACTGTATCGGCGAGTATGAAAGCCTGCTGGCCGGCGCAGAGCCGCACTATGACTTCCCTGATTTCGACGAGGACTCTGTCGCTACCACTTTCTACACCACCGGTACCACTGGCGACCCCAAGGGCGTCTACTTCACTCATCGTCAGCTGGTCCTGCATACCCTGGCAGCGGCAGTTACCGTGGGATGTCGCGAAAATCCGACGTTGATGGGCGCCGATGATGTCTACATGCCGATCACGCCTATGTTTCACGTGCACGCCTGGGGCCTGCCTTACGTGGCGACAATGATGGGCCTCAAGCAGGTCTATCCCGGCCGCTATGACCCGGAGCTGCTGATCGAGCTGTGGCGGCGGGAGAAGGTAACCTTCTCCCATTGCGTTCCGACCATCGTGCAGATGTTGCTCAATGCCAAGGCCGCCAAAGGCACTGACTTCGACGGCTGGAAACTCACCATCGGTGGCAGCGCGCTGACGCGCGGCCTGTACGAATCGGCACGGGCCAGTGGCATGCAACTGGTGGCGGCGTACGGCATGTCCGAGACCTGTCCGCTGATTTCCGGCGCCCATATCAACGATGAACTGCTGCAGGCCAGCGAGGACGAGCGGGTCGCCTACCGGCTCAAGGCCGGGGTCCCGGTTGTGCTGGTCGACGCGGCGATCCAGGCGCCTGATGGCAGCTTTCTGCCTGCCGATGGGTCGTCCCAGGGGGAGCTGGTACTGCGCGCGCCATGGCTGACCCAGGGTTATGTCGGCAGTGCAGAGAAAAGTGAGGAGCTGTGGGCTGGAGGCTGGCTGCATACCGGTGATGTCGCCACCCTCGACGCGATGGGCAACATCGACATCCGCGACCGTATCAAGGATGTGATCAAGACCGGCGGTGAATGGATTTCCTCGCTGGCGCTGGAAGGTCTGATCAGTCGTCATGAGGCCGTGCGCGATGTTGCCGTGGTGGGTGTGCCGGATGAGCGCTGGGGCGAGCGACCGTTTGCCTTGCTGGTGCTGTGCGCAGGCAAGCAGTTGGCCGCTCGGGATTTGCAGGCCTTCCTGGAGCCGGCGGTGGAGCAGGGGCACATCAACCGATGGGCCATTCCGCAGCAGATCGCGGTGGTCGAAGACATTCCCAAGACCAGCGTCGGCAAGCTGGACAAGAAACGCATCCGCGTCGATATCGCGCGCTGGCTGGCCGAAGGCAGTAGTGCGATCTCATCGACCTAGCGCAGTGGTCCGGCTGGATGCCAGGGAAAATCGGTACGGGGATCAGTCCTGAGTTCGTCGGCGCGTTCCGGTTCTGACGCAGGCGGGGTGTTAACCTAGCGGCGCATTTCGACCCGTGCCGATTGTTGGTGTCGGGTTGACGTCCCGGAGATGAAGGAAGTAACCATGAAAAAGCTCAGTACCCTGACTGCATTCACCGCCACTATCGTTCTGTTGGCCGGCTGTACCAACAACCCTTACACCGGCGAACGCGAAGCCGGTAAGGCTGGCATCTACGGCGGCATTGGTGCGGTCAGCGGCGCGGTGATAGGCGCGGCCACCTCAAGCAAGAAGGACCGGGCCAAGGGTGCGCTGATCGGCGCTGCGGTGGGTGGTGCGGCCGGAGGCGGCTACGGCTATTACGTTGATACGCAGGAAGCCAAACTGCGCCAGACGTTGCAGGGCACCGGTGTTCAGGTGCAGCGCGACGGCAATAACCTGACCCTGATCATGCCGGGCAACATCACCTTTGCCAGCAATTCTGCAGACATTTCCAGCAGCTTCTACCCAACCCTCAATTCGCTGGTGCAGGTCTTCAAGGAGTTCAACAAGAACGGCATCGACATCGTTGGTCATACCGACAGCACCGGTTCCCAGCAGCTCAACCAGGATCTGTCCAATCGCCGCGCCCGCAGTGTCGCGGCCTACCTTGAAGGCAACGGCGTGACGCCTTCCCGCATATCCGCCTATGGGGCAGGCTCCAGCCAGCCAATTGCCAGCAACAGCACGGCTGCGGGAAAGGCCCAGAACCGTCGTGTGGAGATCAATCTGCGTCCCTTGCAGTAACCGTCAATGACGTATGGGCTGGCGATTTCGCTCTACGAACTCGCCGCGCCATATTGATGGCGCCAGTTTAATACCCTTTTTTCCTGCCGATTGAACCTCTTCGCGATCCGTGACTCTGAAGCTCGTGACAGCAAGCCATGTAGTGGCACTGAGGAGGTCGAATGGACGATCGTTCCGCTCTCCATTCCCGCAAGCCTTGGCTGCCATTGGTGGTGACCTTGGCCCTGATGGCCGGGCTCGGGGGATGGGTCGGCTGGCAATGGCATGTTCAGGAATTGCGGATTCGCGCAGAGCAGGCGCAGCGGTTCAATCTTGCCGTCAACGATATCGAGAACACGCTCCGTGAACGCATGCGCGCCTATGAAATGGTCATGCGTGGCCTGGCCGGGCTGTTTGTCGGCAGTGACACCGTCACCCTGGACGACTGGAACCGGGCGTCCGACCAGCTCCAGCTGCAGGATTTCTACCCAGGTATTCAGGCGCTTAGCCTGTCCCGCTATGCGCGTCAGGCTAACCTTCCCTCGGTCTTGAAGCGTATTAAGGAGGGTCGGCGCGATTTCCGCATGTACCCGCCCGGTACGCGTGATGAGTACCTGATTGTCGATTTTATCCATCCGCTGGACTGGCGTAATCGGCGCGTGCTGGGCTTCGACATGTTCAGCGAGGAAACCCGCCGGGAAGCCATTGTCGCAGCGCGCAACATAGGGACGCCAATGTTGACCGGGCCTTTGCGCCTAAAGCAGGAAACCGAGCGCAATGTACAGGTCGGCATCCTTCTGTATTTGCCGCTGTACCGCGTCGGCGCACCTATTACCACGCTCGAGGAGCGCCAGGCCGCGTTTGCAGGGACTCTGCATGGCGCGTTTCGTCTGACCGATCTCATGGATGGTGTGCTCGGTTCGCGCAGCAAACTTTTCCAGCTGCAGCTTTTCGATGCGGCCGCACCCGACGAACCCCTGTTGATGGGGCGCGCACCGGTAAGCAGCGATGCGGCTTTCCATCGTACCCGCAATCTCTACATGTACGGTCGCAGCTGGCAACTCGAAGTGGCCAGCACACCGGAATATGAAGCCATTCTGAGCAGCTCCGGCCGCGCTTTCAGCCTGGCGGCCGCATTGACCGCGGCGATGCTGTTCGCTTTGCTGATCGGCGGCTATCTGTATTTGCGCGAGCGAGCCCTGCGCAGCAGCCAGCTTCTCGGGGCTCAGCTGCAAGAGCGTGAGGCCCGTTTCCGTCAACTGGTGGAGCAGCTGCCGGTCGCAACTTTGCTGTGCAATGCGCAGGGTCGTATCGAGCTGGCGAATCAGAGCGCCGCGACCTTGCTCGGCAGCACCGCCGGGCTATTGGCCGGAGAGCGATTGAGCCGCTATGTACCGGGTGCGCTGGATGTCCGTGCCCAGGACCAGGCGCTTGACGACCATCAGCAGGAAAACCAGGCCTTGCGTGAAGACGGTACGGCTATTCCCGTTTCCCTGAGCCTGACCAGTTTCAAGCGTGACGATGGTCTTCATCACCTGATCAATCTGGTCGATCTGCAGCAGCGCAAACGTGACGAGGAACGTTTTCGCAACGTGGTGGAGGCTTCTCCCAATGCGTTTTTGCTGTTCGACCACGACGGCCGCATCGTCATGGTCAACCGGCAAACCGAGCTGCTGTTTGGTTACAGCCGGCAGGAGCTCGTGGGGCAGCCGGTCGAGTTGCTGATTCCCGAGTCGATGCGCAAGACCTACATGGAGGTTCGCCATCAGTTCATCCAGGCGCCTGAAGCCCGCCGTCTGGGTGATAACCGCGAGCTGTTCGGTCGTCATAGGGATGGTCGCCTGTTGCCTGTCGAGGTAGGGCTTTCGCCCTTGCGCAGCGGCGAAGAGCAACTGGTACAGGCCGTT
Source organism: Stutzerimonas stutzeri (assembly GCA_002387205.1). GTDB lineage: Bacteria > Pseudomonadota > Gammaproteobacteria > Pseudomonadales > Pseudomonadaceae > Stutzerimonas > Stutzerimonas stutzeri_N. The sequence continues at coordinate 245,294 of DGLA01000002.1, forward strand.
GTGACTGACATCGGCCATCGCAAGGCTGCTGAACGCCGGCTGCGTGACCAGGCCAACGAGTTGGTGATAGCCAACCGGTACAAATCCGAATTCCTCGCCAATATGTCCCACGAGTTGCGCACGCCACTGAACAGCATCCTGATCCTTAGCGACCAGCTGAGGCAGAACGCAGGCAGCAACCTCAGCGAAAAGCAGGTTCGTCACGCCGATATCATCCACCGGGCGGGACACGATCTGTTGCAGCTGATCAACGATGTACTCGATCTGGCCAAGATCGAGGCAGGACACATGCAGATAAAGGCGGAGCCGGTCAACCTCGCCGAGCTGCTGGCGGAACTGACGGTGAGTTTGCAACCCATGGCCGAGGAGAAACGGCTGGTGTTGAGCAGCCGTATCGATCCGGATGTCCCTGTGGCAGTCATCAGTGACCGCGCCCGGATCCAGCAGATTCTTCGCAATCTCGTTACCAATGCCTTGAAGTTCACCGAGCGCGGTTCGGTCGATATCCATATCGTGCGTCAGGAGAGCGGTCAGCCTGACGAGAACAGGCTTCTGATCCAGGTCACCGACACGGGCATCGGCATTGCCGAAGACCAACATGAGCGCATCTTCCAGGCATTCCAGCAGATCGACGGCTCCATCAGCCGGCAATACGGCGGAACCGGCTTGGGTCTTGCCATAGCGAGGCAGCTGGCCGAGGTACTCGGTGGCGGCATTACGCTCCGGAGTACGCCGGGAGAGGGATCGTGCTTCACCATTGAGCTGCCTCTCAAGCCCGCAGCAACCACCGAGGTCAGAACGCTGCGGCCCGCCCAACAACGTGGTCAAGGCCGTAGCCTTCTGATTGTCGAAGACGACCCCGACTTTGCCTCGGTGGTTGCGGAGGTCGGCCAGTCACATGGGTTCAACAGCGTCATTTGCGGCACCGGCCAGGAGGGTATCGACGCGCTGGAGCAAGAGCGTTTCGCGGCGCTGATCCTCGATATCCTGCTGCCGGACATCAGCGGCTGGCAGGTCTATCGCATGCTGCGGGCTGATTCGCGTCACCAGAGCATGCCGGTATACATCATCTCCTGTGTTCCGCAGCCGCACGGTTGGTCGGACGATGGTGCCCGCTATCTGCTCAAGCCGGTGGCGCAGGGAGAGCTGGAGCGTCTGTTCCTGGAGCTGTCCGAGCCGCAGGTCAATCCGGTGCGTCTGCTACTGGTGGAAACGGATCCTGAACGGCGGTTGCAACTGCGCGAGCGATTCGAACGGCTCGGTTATCGGGTCAGCGCTTGTGCGCGTAGCGAAGAAGCGCGACTGGCCTATGCCGAGCATCCGTTCCGGGCGCTGGTTATCGATTTCGATCTGCCTGATGAAGACGGGCTGGATCTGCTGGATGCGCTGGATCGTCTGCGCCCGCTCAAGGATGTACGTGTTGTGCTGAACAGCCGGGAACCGCTCTCGGAGAAGAATGTGGAGCGGCTTCGGCGCTATTCGTCGGTTGTGTTGTCAAAAAAAGAAGGACTGGAGCATATGGAAGATGCATTGAAACCAGGGGCAGGCAAGCCTGCGGAACTGGACTCGAACGATTTGGGGCACCCATTGCTGGGGCGGCGAGTATTGCTGGCGGACCGTGATGTGCGGTCGATCTACGCCATCAGCGCCATGCTTGACGAGCAGGGGTTGCAGACGGTGCCCGCCACGAGCAGGGTCGAGGCGCTCGAGCGTTTCGACGAAGATGCCTTCGATCTGGCCCTGGTGGATCTGGCGCTGGTCGATAATGACGGCCCTGCACTGATCCGCCAGCTGAGAAACGACTATGGTTGTCAGGTACCTATCGTGGCCATGACGAAGGGTGCCGACCTGGCCTTGCGCGATGAGGGTATCGCCGCAGGCGCCGACGAGGTGCTCGTCAAGCCGATCGACATGGCCGCGCTGGTCGAGTTGTTGCGCCGCTGGTTGGGGGATGCACAAGGCCCTCACAACGGCTCATGAAGGAGAAACGCGTGACGCATCGTTCATACCGGGCTGACGTGGTCGGCACAACCGAAGTCAGAGTCAATAACTCACCGCGCCGGGGCACCTGGTGATGGGAAGGGTGCAAGCCAAGTCGCAGGCCCGTACCCGCAGGTTGCTGGTGGTGGATGATCGTGAAGCCAATCTGGTCGCGATGGAGGCACTGCTCGGCGATGGTGACTGGCAGGTTCACACGGTCAATTCCGGGGAGGCGGCGCTCCAGGCCTTGCTTGATCTGGATGTGGAACTGGTGCTGCTTGATGTGCAGATGCCGGGTATGGACGGCTTCGAGGTGGCGCGGCTGATGCGAGGCAACCCGCATACGCGCTACACCCCGATCATCTTTGTGTCCGCCATCGCCCATACCCGCGAGTCGGTGCTGCGCGGCTATGCGACCGGCGCGGTGGATTTCATCCTCAAGCCTTTCGATCCACAGGTGCTCCGACACAAGATCGAGACGTTGCTGAGCCACGAACATAATCGCCGAGACCTGCAGTTGTTGAGTCAGCAACTGGACAGCGCGAGGGCATTCAATGCCTCGGTTCTGAGCAATGCAGCCGAAGGCATCCTCGTGGTGGGAGAGGACGGGCTCATCAACTTTGCCAACCCGGCCATTGCCCAGATGCTGCACACCAGCGTGGATACATTGCAGGGCACCGCGCTGGTCGATCATCTGGCCTCGCCGCAAATGCCTGACGCCTGGCGCGACACCGACTTCTACAAGCATTGGCGTAGTGGCGAGACCTACCGCTTGCACGAGGCGCAGCTGCATACCGCTCGCGGCACCACCCTGCCGGTCGCCTTGTCGTCCTCTCCGTTACCCCGCCAACAGCGTTCGATGGTGGTGATCGCACTCGACATGTCGGTGGTACGCAACCTGCACGTTCAGCTGGAGACGCAGGCCGTCACCGACTCGCTGACCGGCCTGCTCAACCGCCGTGGTTTCCACCAGGCGCTGGACTCGGCCTTGGCGAGGGTGGACCGCAATGGCAAGCGCATGGCGATCCTTTACATCGATCTCGATGGTTTCAAGCGCATCAACGATTCGCTGGGGCATGACGCCGGCGACGAAATTCTCTGTCGTGTGGCGCGGGTGCTGGAAACCTGCATGCGGCCCTACGACATCATTGCGCGGATGGGCGGCGATGAGTTCACCGCTTTGCTGGATTCGCTCGATCATCCTGAAGACGCCGCGAAGGTGGCTGAAAAACTCATCGAGCTTATTTCCGTTCGGCATACGGTTGACGGCACCGAAGTCACCCTCGGCGCAAGCATTGGCATCGCACATTTCCCCGATTGCGGTCAAAGCGTCGAGGAGCTGCTGCGCTCGGCGGATATGGCCATGTACGAAGCCAAGCGTGAAGGCCGGCAGCAGTACCGTTTCTTTTCCAGCGAAATGAACGGTCGTGCCCATGCGCGGCTGATGATGGAAGAGAATCTGCGTAGCACCATCGAGCGCAATGGCTTTGCGCTGGCCTACCAGCCACAGGTGGTGCTGGAAACCGGCAAGCTGCGTGGTTTCGAGGCGCTGTTGCGCTGGGATTTCGCTGGGCGCGGGGCCGTGGAACCCAACGTGTTCATTCCTTTACTCGAGGAGACGCGTCTGATCGACCGCGTCGGTGAGTGGGCGCTGCGCGAGGGTCTGGCGCAGTGCCGCGACTGGCGCGAGCGCTTCGGTGACAAGCTGATCCTGAGTTTCAATGTCAGCCCGGTGCAGTTCGGGCGTGCCGGATTGCTCGAGGAGCTGCGCCGGTTGCTCGATGAATATCAGCTTGACCCCCGTCAGCTCGAACTCGAGGTGACCGAAGGCGCACTCATGCAGGACCTGGAGCAGAGCTGCGAGAAGCTTCGTCAATTGCGCGAACTTGGGGTGAAGGTGGCGGTGGATGACTTCGGTACGGGTTACTCGTCACTGGCCTATCTGCGTCATTTCGAACTCGACACGCTGAAAATTGATCGGTTGTTCATCTCGAACATGCTGGACTCGCCACGTGACGCTGCGGTGGTCAGTACGATTATCGATCTGGGGCGCAACCTTGGTCTGGAGGTAATTGCCGAAGGGGTGGAAACGCTTGCCCAGCGCGACTGGCTGATTGCCCACGATTGCCAGGTGATGCAGGGTTTCCTCGTGGCGCCAGGCCTTGCAGTCGAGGATGCCTTGGCGTTTCCTCGGGAGGTCGACTGGGTACAGCTGGCGCGGGATCACAAGGGGAAGTAGGCGTCGAGGCCTCGGCGCCGGCTTGCTCAACGTCCTGGAAACTCGCGGTGCAACGCTTCGAGCTGCAGGTCCTTGTCGGCCCATAGCTCGTTGACCCATTCCTGAAAGCTCAGCCGATAGCGTTCATCCTGGTCATAGCTGCGATTCAGGAATTCTGTTGGGATCGGCATCGACTCGATGCGCATCACGACCTGGCCGATGCGCCCGCAGAGCAGGTCCCAGAAGCTCGGATTGCCGCCCGGGTAGTGAATGGTGATGTTTATCAGCGCCGTCAGCTGTTCGCCCATGGCATCGATCACGAACGCAATGCCACCTGCCCTCGGCTTCAGCAGGTAGCGGTAGGGTGAAGCCTGCTCCGTATGTTTGTCTTCGGTGAAGCGCGTGCCTTCGAGAAAATTAAAAACCGAGACCGGGTTGGTCCGGTAACGCTCACAAGCCTTGCGGGTGGTTGCCAGGTCCTCGCCGCGCTTTTCCGGATAGCGGGTCAGGTATTCCTTGCTGAAGCGCTTCATGAACGGGAACTCCAGCGCCCACCAGCACAGGCCAATCACCGGCACCCAGATCAGCTCACGCTTGAGAAAGAATTTCAGAATCGGCATGCGGCGGTTCAGCTGGTACTGCAGCATCAGGATGTCGGCCCAGCTCTGGTGATTGCTGGTCACCAGGTAGGAGTGGTCCATATCGACCTTGTCCAGGCCCTGCACGTCCCATTCGGTGCGCCTGACCAGATCCATCCAGAAACTGTTGACGCCCATCCAGGACTCGGCGATCCAGTGCATGCCGAAGCGCAGTGCGCGCTGGATACGCGGGATGGGGAGCAGCAATTTAAGGAGCGATAGCGCGAACAGCGGCCAGCACCAGAACAGGGTATTGAGCGCCAGGAACAGGCCGGCAGGGACGCCGCGGAGCGGGGCGGGCAGGAAACTCAGCATTAGGGTCTCGTTCTTACTGCAAATCTCGCGCAAGAGTAACGATTGCGCGCCGAACTGCAAGCAAACGATGGCCTTCGTTTGGGAGCCCGTTCCGGCTCGAAGGCCGGAACGGGCAGGTGTTGCGATCAGGCCTTCTGGCTGTCGGCCTGCAGTGCGGTCAGGGCGATAGTGAAGACGATGTCGTCGACCAGGGCGCCACGGGACAGATCGTTGACCGGCTTGCGCAGGCCCTGAAGCATCGGCCCGACGCTGATGACATTGGCACTTCGTTGCACCGCCTTGTAGGTGGTATTGCCGGTGTTCAGGTCGGGGAAGATGAACACCGTCGCCTGGCCGGCGACCCGGCTGTTCGGCGCCTTCTGCTTGCCGACGCTGGCGACCGAGGCCGCGTCGTATTGCAGCGGCCCGTCGATAGGCAGGTTAGGCGCGCGCTCCTGGGCGATGCGCGTTGCTTCGGCCACTTTCTCGACCTCGGCGCCACTGCCGGAGGTGCCGGTCGAGTAGCTGATCATTGCCACGCGTGGCGTCACGCCAAGGGCAACGGCCGATTCGGCGCTCTGCAGGGCGATCTCAGCCAGCTCGGTCGCGCTCGGGTTCGGGTTGACCGCACAGTCGCCGTAAACCAGCACCTGGTCTGGCAGCAGCATGAAGAACACCGAGGACACCAGGCTATAGCCTGGGGCTGTCTTGATCAGCTGCAAGGCCGGGCGAATGGTGTTGGCGGTGGTGTGCACGGCACCGGACACCAGTCCGTCGACTTCATCGAGCGCCAGCATCATGGTGCCGAGCACCACGGTGTCTTTCAGTTGCTCGCGCGCATCGTCCGGGGTCAGGCCCTTGGCCTTGCGCATTTCGCACATGGGCTCGACGTAGTGGTTGATGATCGTTTCCGGATCGAGGATTTCCAGGCTGGCTGGCAGGACGATGCCCTGCTCGCGCGCGACGGCCTGCACTTCCTCCGGCTTGGCCAACAGCACGCAACGGGCGATCCCGCGTTCCTGGCAGATCGCGGCGGCGCGGATGGTGCGTGGCTCATTGCCTTCAGGCAGGACGATGCGCTTGTTGGCCTGTTGTGCACGCTTGACCAGCTGGTAGCGGAAGGCCGGGGGAGACAGGCGCAGCTCGCTGCGCGGCACGCTGAGGCGGGTGTGCAGCAGCTCGGGCTGCAGGTGCTTGGCGATGAAATCGGTCACCTGGGTAGCGCGCTCGATGTCGTCTGCCGGGGTTTCCTTGTTCAGCCCGAAAAGGTTTGTCGCCGTGTCGTAAGAGCCGGTTTGCACTGTCATGACCGGCAGACCGCCATCCAGCGCCGCCTTGCACAGGTCGAGAATCCGCGGGTCTGGCGCGAAATCGCTGCACAATAGCAAGCCGGCGAGCTTGACGCCGTTGAGTGAGGCCAGGCTGGCCGCAAGGATGATGTCATCCCGGTCGCCTGGTGTGACCACCAGCACGCCTGGCTGCAATAGCTGGACGGTGTTGGGGACCGCGCGTGCACAGAGGACGATCTTGCCGACGCGGCGCTGCTCGGCTTCGCCAGCGTGCAGTACCTTGGCCCCCAGCAAGTCAGCGATGTCGCGGGTGCGCAGGGCGTTCAGCTCTTCGGCGAAGGGGATCGCGCCAAGCAGCTGGAACTCCTGGGTGCCCAGCAGCGGCAGGTGTTCCTTGAGGCGTTCGGTGAAGGCAGGTACCCCATCTTCACTCTTGATCTTGTTCAGGATAACGCCGAGCACCTTCGGGTCCCTGGCGCCGCCGAACAGCTGCGCCTGGATTTCGATGCGCTCGGCCATGCGCTTGAGGGTATCGTTGCCCTGGGCCGAGATCAGGATGACTTCGGCATCCAGGCTTTTCGCCAGCTGGGTGTTGATTCGAGAGGTATGGTTGAACTCGCGGGTCGGGACCATGCCTTCGACGATGACCACGTCCTTTCCCGTAGCCACCTCCTGATATCTACTTACCACGTCTTCGAGCAGCAGATCGAGCTCGCCATCGGCCAGTTGACGCTCCACTTGTTCGAGCGTCAGCGGTTCGGGCGAAGCGATGTTCAGTGTGCTTTCGACCAACAGCCGAGAGCGCTCCTGCCCCTGGTCAAGTGGGAAGGGCTGGGCGATGGGCTTGAAGAATCCAACTCGGAGGCCGGCGCGTTCAAGGGCGCGGATGAGTCCGAGACTGATAGAGTTGAGGCCGCCACCAAAACCGCAGGGGGCGAGAAAGAGTGTGTGCATTGGGGATCTCCTGTCGAGCGGCATGGTGGGCATGGCTGTGCCAGCTAGGCGATACCCGACGGCGCTGAGCCGCCGGGTTGCGCTGCAGGCGCTGGCGCCTGCAGGGGCGGTCAGGCGTCCAGCAGCGCCAGTGTATCCAGTGCAATCTGGCGCTCTTCATTCGTCGGAACCACCAGGACGCGCGGGCTGCCGGCTGCCTGGATTTCGCCTCCGACGCCACGGATGCAGCGTTCGTTGGCCTGTTCGTCCAGCTTGAAGTTGAACAGCTTCAGATGCTCCAGCGTACGGCTGCGGACGGCGACGGAGTTTTCACCGATGCCGCCGGTGAAGATCAGTCCGTCGAGCCTGGGCAAGGCGCAGGCCATGCTCGCCAGGGACTTGGCCAGGCGGTAGCAGAATACCTCCAGGGCCAGCTGTGCGCCGGCGTGACCCGCAACGCGGGCTTCGTGCAGGGTGCGCAGGTCGTTGGACAGGCCGGACAGGCCCTTCAATCCGCTGTCGTGATTGAGCATGCGGTCTATCTGCTCGAGGCTCCAGCCCAGGGTGCGGTTCAGGTAGCTGTGCAGATTGGGGTCGACATCACCGCTGCGGGTGCCCATCACCAGGCCTTCAAGGGGGGTCAGACCCATGCTGGTGTCGCGGCTTTCGCCATTGACGATTGCGCAGGTGGAGCAGCCATTGCCGAGGTGAGCGGTCAGCCAGCAGCTGTCATCGACCGGTAGGCTGGTCATCTCCGCGGCACGCTTGCTGACGTAGTTGTGGCTGGTGCCATGGAAGCCGTAGCGGCGAACGCTGTGTTCCTTGTAGAGGAATTCCGGCACCGCGTAACGGAACGCATGTTCGGGCATGGTCTGGTGGAACGCGGTATCGAATACGCTGACCTGCGGCAGCCCTGGAAACAGGGCCATGGCCGCGTCGATGCCGACCAGGTTGGCCGGATTGTGCAGTGGCGCCAGTTGGGCGCTGTCACGAATGGCCTTGAGCACCTCTTCGTTGATCAGGCTGGAACCGGTGAAGTGTTCGCCACCATGGACCACACGGTGTCCGATACCATCCAATTTGCCGCCGGCCGTTTCCTGGGCTACCGGCAGCAGTTTCTCCAGCGCGGCACGGTGATCGGCACCTGGGATGTTCAGGCTCTGCTTGGTGTCCCCCAGCTGCCAGTGCAGCACGGCTTCCGGACTGCCGAGACGCTCGGCGAGGCCCTGCAGGGGAAAGGTTGCTTGGGCTTCGTTGACCAGCGCGAACTTGATCGACGAGCTGCCGCAGTTAATCACCAGGATGTTTCGAGCGGACATCGGTGCTCCTTGGATGCGAATAATTGTTGATATAGGTCGCCTACATTTACAGGCGTGGATTCTGGCATACCTGAGCCCCGGGCGATGCTCTCCAAAGGTTGTATTCGTTACCGCCCTCAGCAGGGATCGGCCGCTTCCGTCAGCTGCCGATGGTCTCCTAAACTGCGGGCCGGTTCGCATTCATCGCAACGCGCGGTTAAACTTTGGCATCACATTCCCCAGCAAAGGTTTTGACTCATGCAGATTGCCGCTAACAAGGCTGTGTCAATCGACTACACCCTCACCAACGACGCCGGTGAGGTGATCGACAGCTCGGCCGGCGGCGCGCCGCTGGTCTATTTGCACGGTTCCGGAAATATCATCTCCGGTCTGGAAAAGGCGCTCGAGGGAAAGCAGGGCGGTGACGAGGTGAAGGTATCGATCGAGCCGCAGGACGCCTACGGTGAATACAGCCCGGAACTTGTCGCCACGCTCAATCGCGCCATGTTCGAAGGCGTGGACGAGCTCGAAGTAGGCATGCAATTTCATGCGTCCGGTCCTGATGGTGGCATGCAGATCGTTACGATCCGTGATGTCGAGGGTGATGATGTGATCGTTGATGGCAATCATCCCCTCGCCGGCCAGCGCTTGAACTTCGAGGTGAAGATCGTTGATGTGCGTGAGGCCAGTGACGAAGAGATCGCGCATGGCCACGTGCACGGCGAAGGTGGTCATCACCACTGACAGGTGTGCCTGTCAAAGCCCGCTCGTTCGAACGGGACATGGAAGCGCTTCGGGTTGATGCCGAAGCGCTTTTTTACCCTCTGGAGAAATAGAGATGAGCGCGTTTCACGAGTTGGTCCTGCCCGGCCCGGAGGGACAGGAACTTCCCCTTGCGCCGTTGAAATCTCAGCTGACGCTGGTGGTGAATGTGGCCTCCGAGTGCGGCCTGACGCCTCAGTATGCCGGCCTGCAGGCTCTGCATGAGCGTTACAGGGACCGAGGCTTCGGCGTGCTGGGCATTCCCTGCAACCAGTTCGCTGCGCAGGAACCGGGCAGTGACGCCGACATCTTGCAGTTCTGCAATGAAAACTACGGCATCACCTTTCCAATCAGCAGCAAGCTGGAAGTCAACGGCCCGCAGCGTCACCCCTTGTACCGGCTGTTGGCGGGCGAGGGCGCCGATTTCCCCGGCGACATCAGCTGGAACTTCGAGAAGTTTCTGGTGGACAGGGATGGACGCGTGCTGGCGCGCTTTTCTCCGCGCACGGCACCGGATGATCCCCTGTTGATCCAGGCGATCGAAAGCGCGCTCGGCTGAGCGCGCCGCTCCCATGGCGTCTGCTGCCGCTACATTTCCCAGCACCATCGTGCCGGACGCGGCGCTGCAATAAACGACATGGATGATGGTGTTCGGTCTAGACGACCGGTCATATCCTCGGCGTCATGAACAACCAAGCCCGCAATGACAAGCGTGACCTGATCCTCGCCAAAGGGGCCCAGGTCATGACCCGTCGTGGTTACCACGGCACAGGAGTACTGGAAATTGTCCAGGCTGCCGGGATTCCCAAAGGCTCCTTCTACCATTACTTCGCCAGCAAGGAAGACTTTGCCTTGCAGGCGCTGGAGCATCTCTATCAGCCGCGGCTCGAGCGTTATCAGGCAGCGCTGTTCGAGTCTGCACTGAGCCCTCGTGCACGGGTCCTGAGCTACTACACCGAACTCGTCGCTCATTTCGCGCGGCAGGAGCGCCCCGAACACCATTGTTTTATCGGCAGTTTGAGCTTCGAGATGGCCGAGCTTTCGCGACCCATCGGTCAGCAGGTCGAGGCGATTCTGTTGCGTTCGGTCCAGCTGCTGGCTGACTGCCTTGAGCAAGCGCGAGCGGCCGGTGAGGTCGACGCAGGCACCGACTGCCTGGCGCTGGCTGAGTTCATCGGCAACGCCTGGGAAGGCGCCTTGTTGCGCATGAAGGTGGGCCGCAGCGTTGCGCCATTGAACATATTCCTGACCCAGCTTGAGCGTCTGCTGACGCATCGCTGAGCTTTTTTCAGCGATCGCTAGACGACCGGTCGCTTTTTTTCATGTCCACAAGGAGACAGCAATGACAGAAGCGGCGAATGCCCTTTTCCAGCCTTTCCAGCTCGGCAGCTTGCAACTGCCGACCCGCATCGTGATGGCACCGATGACCCGTTCCTTCTCGCCGAACGGCGTACCCACCGCAGAGGTCGTCGAGTATTACCGCCGCCGCGCGGCTTCGGGTGTGGGCCTGATCATCACCGAAGGGACCACGGTCGGTCATCAGGCCTCCAATGGTTATCCTCAGGTGCCGCGTTTTTATGGCGAAGCGCCGCTGGCCGGATGGAAAGCGGTGGTCGAGGCTGTGCACCAGGCGGGTGGCAAGATCGTGCCGCAGCTATGGCACGTGGGGAATGTGCGTCGCAAGGGCACCGAGCCGGAGCCGGAGGTGCCGGGTTACGGTCCGATGGAGAAACTCAAGGATGGCCAGGTCGTCGTGCATGGCATGACCAGACAGGATATTCAGGATGTGATCGCTGCGTTCGCCCAGGCCGCCAAAGATGCCCGGGCCATCGGCATGGATGGTGTCGAGATTCACGGGGCGCACGGTTACCTGATCGATCAGTTCTTCTGGGAAGGCAGCAACCAGCGTACTGACGAGTATGGCGGCAACCTGGCCAATCGCTCCCGCTTCGCCATCGAGTTGGTCCAGGCGGTGCGGGCGGCGGTAGGTCCGGATTTCCCGATCATTTTCCGCTTCTCCCAGTGGAAGCAGCAGGACTATACGGCGCGCCTGGTCACCACGCCGGAAGGGCTCGGCGAATTCCTCGAGCCGCTGTCGGCCGCGGGCGTGGATATCTTCCATTGTTCAACGCGGCGGTTCTGGGAGCCGGAATTCGAAGGCTCCGACCTGAACCTCGCCGGCTGGACCCGCAGGCTGACCGGCAAGCCGACCATCACAGTTGGCAGTGTGGGCCTCGATGGCGAATTTCTGCAGTTCATGGTCAAGACCGACAAGGTAGCGCAGCCGGCTAACATCCAAGGGCTGCTGGAGCGCTTGAACAAGCAGGAATTCGATCTGGTTGCGGTAGGGCGCGCATTGATCTGCGACCCGGACTGGGCGTTGAAGGTGAGGGACGGACGCATGCAGGAGATCCTGCCGTTCAGCCGTGAATCGCTGAAAACGCTGGCCTGAGATATCGGTTCGGTAGCGGTGAGGCCATCTACGATGGCTTCACCGCCCGTGGCCAGCGCTACTGCGACGCTCCCGGATAGCCGGACTGCTTGAGCAGCGTGGCCAAGTGCACAGCGTTGCGCGCCAGCATCGCATTGGTCTTGCTGATTTTCTCGCCAGGGTCGTGGACGTCCTTGTAGTCCGTCGAGCCCATGGCCGGGCCTACCCAATAGGTGCAGCCGTTGGCCGGGATGGTGAACCCCACATCGCTGAGGCCCTGATAGAGGTCCGCCACCACGTGATGCGCGCCGTCTTCATTTCCGACTACCGCGACGCAGGCCACCCGCCCGTAGGAAACCATCCGTTGCTGATCGTCGACCTCACCGATGAAGGCATCGAGGCGCTCCAGCACTCGCTGGCAGACGCTCGCCGGGTGGCCCAGCCAGATGGGCGTGCCAAGCAGCAGAATGTCCGCGGCGAGGATTTTCGACCGGATCATCGGCCAGTCATCGCCGTCGCCCTCATCCGACGTCACGCCCGGCTTGATGTTGTAATCTACCGCACGGATCTGTTCACAGGTTACACCGAGCTTCTCCAGTTCATGCTGAGCCTGGGTCAGCAGCAGGCTGCAGGACGATTCTGCAGGTGATGCATTGAGGGTACAGTTGATTGCGAGTGCGGAAAGCGCCATCGAGTATCTCCTGATCGGAAGTGTTCAGATCTAGACACCGGCTTGTTGCGCAGTTCACGAATCGACCACTGCTGGCATCGTCGACTTGCCGCCCTCGCGCACCCAGAACAATGTCGCAGCTGCCACGGCTGCTGGCATGATCAGCAGGTTGAGGAAGGGAATCAGCAGGGCGGCGTAGGTTACCGCGCCGAGGCTCAGGCTTTTCCATCGGCGCTGGCGCAGCCAGACCATCATCTCGCCCCAGCTCATCTTGTTGTTGTCCGCTGGATAATCGATGTACTGCACCGCCATCATCCAGACGCCGAATAGCAACCACAGCGGTGCTGCGACCAGATTGACTACCGGGATGAACGAGAGAATCAGCAGCGCCAGGGCACGGGGTGCGAAATAGGCCAGCTTGCGCGCTTCTCGGCCTATGGTGCGAGGAAGCATGGCCAACAGTTCGCCCCAGCTGAATGGCGGAGCGCTATCAACTCCGCGAGCAACCGTTTCCACCTTTTCGGCCAGAAACCCGTTGAACGGAGCGGCGATGATGTTGGCGAGCATGGTGAAGGTGAAAAAAACCATCAAGACCACCAGTATCACGAACAATGGCCAGATCAGGTATTCGAGAAACATCAGCCATTCCGGGAGGCTTGGCATGAAGGCCTCGACCCAGCCTTCGAATTGGCGCACGGCCAGGTAGATGAGGCCGCAGAACAACAGCAAGTTCACGGACAGCGGCAGGATTACAAACAGTCGCAAGCCAGGGCTGAGGATCAGTTTCAAACCTTCGCGCAGATATTGCGGGCCGGACAGGGCGGCGAGGGGCATGGGGGATACTCCAGACAGGACGCTCCGGACCTTACCGGCTTTCCGGATCCCGGGAAAGCCGCCTTCAATCGGTAATAGGCAACGGCTATGGCGGCGATCCGCTTTGACCAATAGCCGGCGCTGCGTATGGCGCTTAGGCTAGCTCCGAACTCTCCTTTTGGTTTTCAGGGCCGTCCGCTTCAAGCCTTCCCCAAGTGCCTGGCCGGCCCTTTTTTTATTCTTGCCTACCCGATGCTTCCTGCGCTTGTCTACCCTAACCCGTTCAGGGTAAAGGCGGATGGTGAGGTTCGGGGGTGTTTGTGTCTGCGTTGTCTTCAGCTTGCGTCAGCGCAATGAGTGTCCAGCCTGCTTCAGGTTTGAGTCGCGCGTCCGGGTGGAACACGTGCGTGTGGCGATGACCGTCGAGCGCGAAGAGCAGCATGATGCCTGATCCATGCAGAGCCTGATATTCAGGCCAGCCAAAGGTTTCGGTCAATGTGTTGCTCTTGAGCTGGTCACCCCTTGCCAGGCGTCCGGCCAGTTGCGAGTAAGTCAGCGTCGGAGCGCCCAGAGGGCGACCGCGGTGCTCATCGCTGGGCCGATGTTTGTCGCTGCGTTTGTTTTCCTGCGTGCTGGCCAGGTTGAACAGACGTTCCGCGCCGAACTCATGACGGAAACGCATGGCCGCCAGGGTATTCATCTCGCCCACCGGCGAAAGCGCCAACAGATGCCCCAGCCCGACCAGATCAAGGTGATGTTCCGCATGTTGCGAAGCCGGGTTCCCATAGTAGGTGGGCAGGTTCTCCATGCGCGCAGCCCGGATGTTGTCCCAGTTGGAGTCGGTCAGCATCACGCGCACGCCCTGTTCCTGTAAGGCGCGTCCGACCGCGCGTGCAACGGCATTGGCGCCAATGATCAGAAAGCCGCTCGGGGCCGGCTCCGCCACTTTGAGCAATCTCGCCAGCGGCCGCGCGGTTGCGCTCTGCAGGACGACTGTCCCGATGATTACCGCAAAGGTCATGGGGACCAGCAACAGGGCATTTTCGTGGCCCGCTTCATCCAGGCGAACCGCGAATATGGCCGATACTGCGGCTGCCACAATGCCTCTCGGGGCAATCCAGGCAAGCAACAGGCGCTCCCGCCAGTTCAATTGCGATCCCCAGGTGCTAAGCGCGATCGTGAGCGGCCGCGCGACGAATTGCACGATAAGCAGGATGACGAGTATGGACGGACCCAGTGCTGTGAGAGCGGTCAAATCTAGCCTTGCAGCCAGCAGGATGAACAGCCCGGAAATCAGGAGGATGCTCAGGTTTTCCTTGAAATGAAGAATGTCGCGCACGTCGACGTTCTTCATGTTGGCAAGCCACATGCCCATTAGCGTGACGGCCAGCAATCCGGACTCGTGTACCAAGGTATTAGCCACGACGAACACGCCCAACACGCAGGCAAGGGTGGCGAGATTCTGCAGGTATCCTGGTAGCCAGTGTCGCCTGACGGACTGGCCGAGCGTCCAGCCGCCAGCTATGCCGAGTACGGTTCCGCATAGCAGGACCGCACCAAAGGTCAGCAGGCTCTGGGTCCAGCCTGCCTCGGTACCGCGCGTAATGATGAAGCTGTAGACCACCACTGCCAGCAGCGCGCCGATGGGGTCGATGATGATGCCTTCCCAGCGCAGGATATTTGCCACCACCGCGTTCGGGCGCACCACACGCAGCATGGGTACGATCACGGTGGGGCCGGTCACGAGCGTCAAGCTGCCGAACAGCAGTGCCAGCTCCCAGTCAAAGTCCAGCAGCCACCGTGCCGCCAGGGTGATGATGGCCCAGGTCGTCAGGGCACCGATGCCGATCAGCCGGCGCACCACCTTGCCAATGCCCGGCAGTTCCGATAGCCGCAAGGTCAGGCTGCCCTCGAACAATATCAGGGCAACTGCCAGTGAAACCAAAGGGAACAGCAATGTCCCGAACAGGCGAGTCGGGTCCAGCCAGCCCAGTACCGGCCCGGCCAGAATGCCGCTCAACAGCAGGAACAGGATTGCAGGCAGCCGCAGTCGCCATGCCAGCCACTGACTGGCGAGGGAGGCGAGGCCGAGCGCCCCAAGAGAAATCAGAATGTCTTGTTCGGTCATGGTTACCAGTAATACAGGCGGCTAGGCGGGGGGATGTCAGGCTGGCCGGATCTCGTCAGAGGCTCGGCTAAGGGTTCGACAATGCGCGGTCGAATCAGGTCCGCTCGCGCGGCGGCAGCTGGCAGCCAGCAGCAGGCTATGAAAAGATTGCCGCCCTGCCTTTCGTGTCCCACTCTAATCATGCCGCCCCTAGACGACCCTGTTATCGATCGCTTTCTCGACGCCCTCTGGCTCGAAAAGGGCTTGTCGGACAACACCCGCGAGGCCTATCGAAGCGATCTCGCATTGTTCAATGGCTGGCTCGACGAGCGTGGCGTTCAGCTGCAAAGCGCCGGTCGCGACGTGATCCTTGACTATCTTTCCTGGCGGCTGGCCAACGAGTACAAGGCGCGCTCCTCGGCCCGGCTGCTATCGGGGCTTCGTGGGTTTTACCGTTTCCTTCTGCGCGAAGGCTCGATCAGCACGGATCCGACACTGCGTATCGACATGCCACGGCTCGGACGGCCATTGCCCAAGTCGTTGTCCGAAGCCGACGTGGAGGCGTTGCTTGCTGCCCCGGATCCTGGCGATCCGCTTGGGTTGCGTGACCGGGCGATGCTTGAGGTGCTCTATGCCTGCGGGCTACGTGTCACCGAGCTGGTAGGTCTCACCCTGGAGCAGATCAATCTGCGTCAGGGCGTATTGAGAACTCTTGGCAAGGGCAACAAGGAGCGGCTGGTGCCGCTGGGTGAGGAGGCCATGCACTGGCTCGCACGCTATCTGCGCGACGCCCGCCATGAATTGCTAAAGGGAAAGGCCAGCGATGTGGTGTTTCCCAGTCAGCGCGGCGACCAGATGACCCGCCAAACCTTCTGGCATCGAATCAAGCTGCACGCCAGGGTCGCCGGGATCGCATCCACGCTTTCACCGCACACGTTGCGTCATGCGTTCGCTACCCATTTGCTCAACCACGGGGCGGACCTGCGCACCGTGCAGATGCTGCTGGGCCACAGCGATCTTTCCACAACCCAGATCTATACGCACATCGCCCGCGCGCGCTTGCAGGACATGCATGCACGGCATCACCCGCGCGGTTGAGCGCGTGATAGGGGCTGCCACCGCGTCTGGCTGCGTGGCGGCCCACAAAGTCGACGACTGATAACTGGCCAGGTGCGCTGTGATTGGGGGGCTGTGCTAATCTGCGACCTTCTCTTCGATCGAAGTCGCCAGGAGACCCCATGCGCGTGAATCGTATCCTCGCTGCCGTGACCCTTGGGCTCACCAGCTCTGTCGTCCTGGCCGCAGATGCCGAACAGGCGATTCGTCAATCGCTCAATTCTATTCAGCCGGGCATGCCCATTGAAGCAATCGCCGAAAGCCCCATGGATGGTGTCTATCAGGTGCAGCTCAAGGGCGGACGTCAGTTGTATGCCAGCGCCGACGGTCAGTTCGTGATCCAGGGCTACATGTTCCAGTTCAAGGACGGCCAGGCGACGAACCTGACTGAGCAGGCACAGAGCCGGTCGGTGGCTGATGCGATCGACGCCGTGCCCACCAGCAAGATGGTGGTGTTCGCACCGGACAAGCCCAAGACTCACATCACCGTTTTCACCGATACGGATTGCGGCTATTGCCAAAAGCTGCACAGCGAAGTGCCGGAACTCAACCGCCTGGGCGTTGAGGTCCGCTATATGGCCTTTCCCCGACAGGGCATGGGCAGCCATGGCGCCAATACCCTGGCAAGCGTCTGGTGTGCCAAGGATCGCCAGGCGGCGATGAACAAGGCCAAGGCGCGCGAAGACGTCCCGGCCGCCAGCTGTGACAACCCGGTCGCCGAACAGTACGAGCTCGGTCAGCTGATCGGCGTACAGGGTACGCCTGCCATCGTGCTTGCCGATGGTCAGGTCATTCCTGGCTATCAGCCCGCGCCCCAGCTGGCGGAACTGGCACTCAAGGCCAACTAGAACGCTGCCCGGGCCTTGGCTGGCCTGGGTCCGGTGAACTGTTCGGCTCCCGGCACTCAAATCAGATAAGCATTTGAGGAGGTGGCGAACATGAAGCTTGAAGGTTCCTGTCATTGCAAGTCCGTGCAATTCTCGCTGGAATCTGCCGAACCCTACCCATTCATGCGTTGTTATTGCTCCATCTGTCGCAAGACGGCGGGTGGGGGTGGATATGCCATCAATCTCGGCGGTGACTACCGTACGCTGCAGATCGAAGGGCGCGAGCACCTGGGCGTATACAGGGCGCGGATGCCTGACGATGAAAATGGCAACAGCAAGGTTAGCGATGGGCAACGGCATTTTTGCAAGCACTGCGGAAGCGCACTCTGGTTATGGGATCCGAACTGGCCGGACCTCGTACATCCGCATGCATCTGCCATCGACACCGAGCTTCCCAGGCCTCCCGAGTCGACGCACCTGATGCTGGGGTCAAAGGCCTCCTGGGTTGAGCCTCAGATCGGCCCCGACGACCGCTGCTTCGCCGAGTACCCGGATGAGTCATTGGCGCAATGGCACGACCGGCTCGGTTTGCGTCGCAACTCAGACTGAAAGACTCGCTGATTGCCGGGCGGGCTGGGCCGGCCAGTGGATTTGACTAAATCCCGTGCGCTTCGTAATGTGCGACTCTTTTGTTCGGCCGCTTTGTCCGGTCGTTCGCAGGCAATGGGGAGTGCAGCTTGAAACCGGTGAAAGTTGGCATCTGTGGGCTTGGAACCGTCGGCGGCGGAACCTTTAACGTGCTCAAGCGAAACGCTGCTGAAATCGCCCGTCGCGCCGGGCGCGGCATCGAGATTGCGCAGATTGCCGCTCGTCATGCGAACCCCAAGTGCGACACCGGCGACATCCCCATTACCGCCGACATCTTCGAGGTGGCCAACAACCCCGAGATCGACATTGTGGTCGAGCTGATCGGCGGGTATACCCTGGCCCGCGAGCTGGTGGTCAAGGCTATCGAAAACGGCAAGCACGTCGTGACGGCGAACAAGGCCCTGATCGCTGTGCATGGAAACGAAATCTTCGCCAAGGCGCGGGAGAAGGGCGTCATCGTTGCGTTCGAGGCGTCGGTTGCCGGTGGTGTTCCGGTCATCAAGGCCATTCGCGAAGGGCTTGCTGGCAACCAGATCAACTGGCTGGCCGGCATCATCAACGGCACGGGTAACTTCATCCTCACTGAGATGCGCGAAAAGGGCCGTACCTTCGAGGACGTGCTCAAGGAAGCGCAGGAACTGGGTTATGCCGAAGCTGATCCGACCTTCGATGTCGAGGGTATCGACGCGGCTCACAAGCTGACCATTCTTGCCTCCATCGCTTTCGGCGTGCCGTTGCAGTTCGACAAGGCCTACACCGAAGGCATCTCCCAGCTGACGACCGCTGACGTCAACTACGCCGAAGCCCTTGGCTATCGCATCAAACACCTGGGCGTCGCGCGCAGCACCGAGTCGGGTATCGAATTGCGGGTGCATCCCACGCTGATCCCGGCCGACCGTCTGATCGCCAACGTCAACGGCGTGATGAACGCAGTGATGGTCAATGGGGATGCCGTAGGTTCGACCCTCTACTACGGCGCCGGTGCAGGTATGGAGCCGACCGCTTCGGCGGTCGTCGCGGACCTGGTCGATGTCGCCAGGGCGCTGACCACTGATCCGAACAACCGTGTACCTCATCTGGCGTTCCAGCCCGACTCCTTGTCGGCCCATCCCATCCTGCCGATCAGCGCTTGCGAGAGCGCTTATTACCTTCGCATCCAGGCCAAGGACCATCCGGGTGTGCTGGCGCAGGTGGCGACGATCCTCTCCGAGCGTGGCATCAACATCGAGTCGATCATGCAGAAGGAAGCTGAAGTCCAGGACGGGCTGGTGCCGGTAATCCTGGTCACGCACCGCGTGGTTGAGCAGCGAATCGACGATGCCATTGCCGCGCTAGAAGCGCTTGCCGACGTGGTTGGCAACGTCGTGCGGATCCGTGTCGAACAACTCGCTTGAGGCGCATGGCTGAAGGCTGACGGATCACTCGTTCAGCCTCCACCCCCACTGTCCGTATCGGCTTTTTGAGGCTTTAATCATGCGTTACATCAGTACCCGGGGCCAGGCGCCCGCGTTGAACTTCGAAGAGGTGCTGCTTGCCGGACTGGCAAGCGATGGCGGCCTCTATGTGCCGGAAAACCTGCCGCGCTTCACCGTCGAGGAGATTGCCTCCTGGGCCGGTCTGCCGTACCACGAGCTGGCCTTCAGGGTGATGCGGCCCTTTGTTGCCGGCAGCATTCCGGACGCCGATTTCAAGCAGATTCTGGAAGACACCTATGGTGTTTTCGCCCATAGCGCAGTCGCCCCGCTGCGGCAGCTCGATGCGAACGAGTGGGTGCTGGAGCTGTTCCATGGGCCGACCCTGGCGTTCAAGGACTTCGCCCTGCAACTGCTTGGCCGACTGCTTGACTATGTGCTGGCAAAGCGAGGGGAGCGGGTCGTCATCATCGGCGCGACCTCGGGTGATACCGGTTCGGCGGCCATCGAAGGCTGCCGGCGCTGCGACAATGTCGACATTTTCATCCTTCATCCGCACAACCGGGTTTCCGAAGTCCAGCGCCGCCAGATGACCACCATCTTCGGCGATAACATTCACAACATTGCCGTCGAAGGGAACTTCGACGACTGCCAGGAGATGGTCAAGGACAGCTTCGCTGACCAGGGCTTCCTCAAGGGAACTCGCCTGGTGGCGGTGAATTCGATCAACTGGGCTCGAATCATGGCCCAGATCGTTTACTACTTCCATGCCGCGCTCCAGCTCGGTGGCCCGGCGCGCTCCGTGGCCTTCTCGGTGCCGACCGGCAACTTCGGCGACATTTTCGCCGGTTACCTGGCGCGAAACATGGGGCTGCCGGTCAGCCAGCTGGTAGTCGCCACCAACCGCAACGACATCCTGCATCGTTTCATGAGTGGCAACCGCTACGACAAGGACACTCTGCATCCGTCACTGTCGCCGTCCATGGACATCATGGTCTCCTCGAACTTCGAGCGCCTGCTGTTCGACCTGCACGGGCGCAACGGTGCTGCGGTTGCCGAGCTCATGAGCGCGTTCAAGGCCAGTGGCACGCTATCGGTCGATGAAGAGCGCTGGACCGAAGCGCGGAGACTGTTCGACTCTCTGGCAGTTGACGACGAGCAGACCTGCAAGACCATCGCCGACGTGTTCGAGGCCACCGGCGAACTGCTGGATCCGCATACGGCCATCGGCGTTTATGCCGCCCGTGAGTGCCGCCGCAGCCTGGCGACACCCATGGTAACGCTGGGCACCGCTCACCCGGTGAAATTCCCCGAGGCAGTGGAAAAGGCGGGTGTTGGCAAGGCGTTGGAGCTTCCGGCTCACCTTGCCGACCTGTTCGAACGTCCTGAGCGTTGCACCGTGCTGCCAAACGACCTCAAGGCCATGCAGGCCTTCGTCAGCGAACACGGTAATCGCGGCAAGCCGTTGTAACGCCAGACATTGAACAAAAAAAGCCGGAGGGTCGGACGAGCGCCCGGCACCCGGCTTTTCTTGTTGCAGCATTCCCGCCGTGCTGACTAAGGCGTTCGCCTCCAGACTGCGTGTCTTTTAACTATTCGTCGAACTCTTCCCAGCCGCCCATCTCTCGCCAGCGGTTGACGATTCCGCAGAACAGCTCGGCTGTCTTCTCGGTGTCATAGCGGGCCGAATGTGCTTCGCGACCATCGAAGTCGATCCCCGCCGCCTGGCAGGCCTTGGCCAGAACGGTCTGGCCATAGGCGAGGCCGGCCAGGGTCGCCGTGTCAAAACTGGAAAAAGGGTGGAAGGGGTTGCGCTTGATATCGCAGCGCGCAATTGCGGCATTGAGAAAGCCGAGGTCGAAACTGCTGTTGTGGCCAACAAGGATGGCGCGCTTGCAGCCGGCCGATTTGACTGCCTTGCGCACGCTGCGGATGATCTCGTTCATCGCCTGGGATTCAGGAACAGCCATGCGTAGCGGGTGGTCGAGCTTGATGCCCGTGAATTCCAGCGCGGCGGCTTCGATATTGGCACCAGCGAAGGGTTCGACCCTAAAGAAAAGGGTGTCCTGGGGATAGAGCAGACCCTGTTCATCCATGCCGATGGTCACGGCGGCGATTTCCAGAAGGGCGTCGGTTGCACAGTTGAAGCCGCCGCACTCTACATCCACCACCACCGGCAGGAAGCCACGGAAGCGCCGTGCCATGGCCGACCGAGGCTTGCCTGGGACGTTTCCTTCGAGTTCGTCGTCGAACTGCTCGTCACTCATGCGCTTGTCTCCAGTCGCCATTGCAGGGTCTCGCCGGCCCGCAAGGGCACCAGCTTGTGTTCGCCAAACGGCAGGCTGCCCGGGACGCTCCACGACTCGCGCACCAGGGAGATCGTGTCGGTATTGCGCGGCAAGCCATAGAAGTCGGCGCCGAAATGGCTGGCAAAGGCTTCGAGGCGGTTCAGAGCGTTACGCTGTTCGAACGCTTCGGCATAGAGCTCTATGGCCGCGAACGCGGTATAGCAACCGGCACAACCGCATGCGTTTTCCTTGGCGTGCTGGGCGTGCGGTGCCGAGTCGGTGCCGAGAAAGAACTTTGGATTGCCGCTGGTGGCTGCATCGAGCAGCGCTTCCTGATGCACGTTGCGCTTGAGGATAGGCAGACAGAAAAAGTGCGGGCGGATGCCGCCTACCAGCATGTGGTTGCGGTTGTAGAGCAGGTGATGGGCAGTGATCGTAGCACCGACGTTGCCGCTCGCTGTTTCGACGAACTGCACCGCGTCACGCGTAGTGATGTGCTCGAACACCACTTTGAGCGTCGGGAATCGCTCGGTTATCTTGCTCAGCTGTTCGTCGATGAAGTACTTCTCACGATCGAATATATCGACTTCCGAACGCGTCACCTCACCATGGACCAGCAGCGGCAGGCCAACCTCTGCCATGGTTTCCAGTACCCCAAAGATGTTCTCGATGCGCGTGACGCCGGATGCCGAATTGGTGGTGGCGCCAGCCGGGTAGAGCTTGGCGGCAAACACATAGCCGCTGGCCTTGGCGGCGCGAATATCGTCGGGCTGCGTGCCATCGGTGAGGTAGAGCACCATCAGCGGCTCGAACGCATTGCCGTGCGGACGGGCGGCGAGGATGCGCTGGCGATAGCTGTCCGCCTCGGCGGCATTGCGTACTGGCGGCACCAGGTTCGGCATGATGATGGCGCGCGCGAACTGGCGTGCGGCGTCCGCCACGGTATGCGGCAACGCTGCGCCGTCGCGCAGGTGGATGTGCCAATCGTCGGGGCGCAGTAGTGTCAGTCGGTCGGACATGCAGATTTCCAGGCGGTAAAACGTGCGGGAATGCTACCGGAAACGCGCGAAAAAATCGCCGAAGGTGAGACAGGGGCGCTTGCCGGTATTGGCGGGGCTGACTGGACGGTGGTTCAAGTTT
Organism: Stutzerimonas stutzeri; assembly: GCA_002387205.1. Lineage (GTDB taxonomy): Bacteria > Pseudomonadota > Gammaproteobacteria > Pseudomonadales > Pseudomonadaceae > Stutzerimonas > Stutzerimonas stutzeri_N. The sequence continues at coordinate 268,158 of DGLA01000002.1, forward strand.
CTGCCGGACGCACCGATACCCCTTTGTACACACAGCCCGTGGAGCCTCCAGTGCGCCTGCGCCCCTTGATCATGGCTTGCCTTCTGGCCTCGCCGGCCAATGCCATCACTTTCCAGACACGCCTGGAGAACGTGCTGTGGCAGGTTGAGGGGGATCAGTTCGAGTGCCGTTTGAGCCAGCCGGTCGCCGGATTCGGCGCGGGAGAGTTTGTCCGGCGCGCTGGCGAGCAGGCGACCTTTCGGCTGCGCTCACCTGACCGCTGGTTGGGCAGCGGCTCGGCCACCCTGCTGGCGGCTGCCGCGCCCTGGCAGCCGCAACGCAGCGATATCAATCTAGGGGTGGTGTCGGTTGCCAGGGACGACATTGCGTTCAACAGTTCTGCACTGCAGGCCGGTCGTCTACTGGCGGGACTGCTGGAAGGTCGTAGCCCGCTGGTTCGCCATCGCACCTTGCACGGCGGCGAGGCGCTCGAAGTCCGGTTGCTCCCGGCACGTTTCGCCAAGGCCTATGAGGATTTCCGTGCCTGCAACGCAAAATTGCTGCCCGTCAACTTCGATCAGATCCGTCAGTCCCAGATCGGCTTTCCGGCGGGCGACATTGTTCTGGACCGGTCAGGGCAGGCCAGGCTCGATATCATCCTGCAATTTCTCAAGGCCGATCCGAGTGTCAACCGAATCCAGCTCGATGGCCACTCGGACAACAGCGGCAACCGCCTGACCAACCGCGACCTGTCCCGCCGTCGTGCGCTGGCGGTCGAGGCCTACCTGATCGCCAATGGCGTGCCCAAGGAGCAGATCACGCTGCGTTTCCATGGCGAGCGCTATCCGCTGGTCGCCAATAACAGCGAAGCCAATCGAGCCAGGAACCGGCGTGTCACTGTCCGTCTGGATCGGGCGCCGGCAGCCGTCACCGCTGCAGCGGAAGCAGCTGTTCCCTCGTCCTGAGCACCTTGAGTCTCGTTCCCCTGTAAAAGGGACTCCATGACCAGTAGAATCGCCGCTTTCCTTACAATCCCGGGAGTGGATGGCAATGGCCGACGTAAAGAAGGTGGTCCTGGCGTATTCCGGTGGCCTGGACACCTCGGTGATCCTCAAGTGGCTGCAAGATACCTACAACTGCGAAGTGGTGACCTTTACCGCTGACCTCGGTCAGGGTGAGGAAGTCGAGCCAGCCCGAGCCAAGGCCAAGGCCATGGGCGTCAAAGAGATCTATATCGACGACCTGCGCGAAGAGTTCGTTCGCGATTTCGTGTTCCCCATGTTCCGTGCCAACACCGTCTACGAAGGCGAGTACCTGCTGGGTACCTCCATTGCCCGTCCGCTGATCGCCAAGCGCCTGATCGAGATCGCCAACGAGACCGGCGCCGACGCCATCTCCCACGGTGCTACCGGCAAGGGCAACGATCAGGTCCGTTTCGAGCTGGGCGCCTACGCGCTCAAGCCCGGCGTCAAGGTAATCGCGCCCTGGCGCGAGTGGGATCTGCTCTCGCGTGAAAAGCTGATGGACTACGCCGCCAGCCACGAGATCCCGATCGAGCGCCACGGCAAGAAGAAGTCGCCGTATTCCATGGATGCCAACCTGCTGCATATCTCGTATGAAGGCGGCGTGTTGGAAGACACCTGGACCGAGCACGAAGAAGACATGTGGCGCTGGACCCGCTCGCCCGAGACCGCGCCGGACACTCCAACCTACATCGAGCTGACCTACCGCAAGGGCGACATCGTTGCCATCGACGGCAAGGACATGACGCCGGCCGAAGTCCTGACCTACCTGAACAAGGTCGGCGGCGAGAACGGCATCGGTCGACTGGACATCGTCGAGAACCGCTACGTAGGCATGAAGTCTCGCGGCTGCTACGAAACCCCCGGCGGCACCATCATGCTCAAGGGCCACCGCGCCATCGAATCCATCACCCTCGACCGGGAAGTCGCTCACCTGAAAGACGAGCTGATGCCCAAGTACGCCAGCCTGATCTACAACGGCTACTGGTGGAGCCCCGAGCGCAGCATGCTGCAGCAGATGATCGACGCGTCACAGGTCAATGTAAACGGTGTGGTCCGTCTGAAGCTCTACAAGGGCAATGTCATCGTTACTGGCCGCAAGTCCGATGACTCGCTGTTCGATGCCAACATCGCAACCTTCGAAGACGATGCGGGAGCCTACGATCAAGCCGACGCGGGTGGCTTCATCAAGCTCAACGCGCTGCGCATGCGCATTGCCGCGAACAAGGGCCGCACACAGTTCTGACCTGACTGTCCTGTCGCACCTGACTAACCCCGGCCACAAGCCGGGGTTATGCTTTCTGCACCGCAACACGCCTTGTCGAATGAGGAGAGAAAACCATGAGACTGCTGCATACCATGCTGCGAGTCGGCGATATGGACCGATCCATCGCCTTCTATACCGAAGTGCTGGGCATGACCCTGCTGCGAAGCAAGGATTATCCGGAAGGAAAATTCACGCTGGCCTTCGTCGGCTACGGTGACGAAGCGCATAACAGCGTGCTGGAGCTGACCCATAACTGGGGCGTCGAAACCTACGATCTTGGCGACGGTTACGGCCATATCGCATTGGAAGTCGAGGATGTCTACAAGGCCTGCGAGGACATTCGCAGCCGGGGCGGTAAGATCACCCGTGAGCCGGGCCCGATGAAACACGGCACCAGCATCCTGGCGTTCATCGAAGATCCAGATGGCTACAAGGTCGAGCTCCTGTCGCCTTCACGGCGCGACTAGGCTCTTAGCTGAACAAAAAGCCCCGTTAAGGGGCTTTTTGTTCACAGGTCAAAGTCGAACTCGTTCAGTTGTTTCTGCAGTCGACGTTCTTCGAGCAGGTTATCGATGATCCGGCGCTTGGTCAGGTTGGTCTTGGCTACCTCTACCGGCGCCTCAGTGGTATCGTCTTCATCATCGGCAACGAAATCGTCTTCTATCTGGATATCTTCTTTCTCGGACACTTGTTCTTACTCCACGGCAGAGGCGCGCTATTGGCGCACCTTATAGCGACAAACCCGTGGTCCGTAAAAAAGATTTTTTCAATCAGGCGATAGCTTTTTCAGGTGGACGCTCAATCGTCTGAGGTCTTGTGCTTGTATTCACAGAGATCCTCGATACGACAGCTTCCGCATTGCGGTTTACGCGCCTTGCAGACGTAGCGGCCATGCAGGATCAGCCAGTGATGGGCGTCGAGCAGATAGTCCTTGGGGACAAATTTAACCAGCTTTCGCTCGACCTCAATCACGTTCTTGCCGGGTGCGATCTTGGTGCGGTTGGCAACTCGAAAGATGTGCGTATCGACGGCCATGGTGAACTGCCGAAACGCAGTATTGAGGACGACGTTGGCAGTTTTCCGACCCACGCCTGGTAGCGCCTCGAGGGCCTCGCGATTGTCCGGCACCTGGCTTCCATGTTTCTCGATCAGGATTCGGCAGGTTTCGAGCACGTTCCTGGCTTTGCTCGGATAAAGGCCGATGGTCTTGATGTAGCTGCACAGGCCGTCGTAACCAAGGGCGTAGATGGCTTCGGGAGTGTTCGCGACCGGGTAGAGCCTGGCCGTGGCCTTGTTGACACCCACATCGGTCGCCTGCGCTGAAAGGATCACGGCGATGAGCAACTCGAACGGAGTGCTGTAGGCCAGTTCGGTTTTGGGCTCGGGGTTGTCTTCATGAAAGCGACGGAAGATCTCCAGTCGTTTTGCGGCGTTCACGGGTACACCCCCACCTTGGTCAGGTATCGGGAGGAGCACCCACGCAGGTTAGGTTTCGCTCCTGCTTGTTGATTGGAATCTGCAGTTTGCGACTTCATTCGATGACCCCGGTGACACGTACGCGCCGGCTCTGTGCCGGTTCGTCCGGCTGCGTCGCCTTGGCGCGCTCGGCAAGCTGTTGGTCGATACGGTTCTTTAGTGCGATCAGCAGGCCCAGCACGATAAAAGCGCCGGGCGGCAGGGTCGCCAATAGAAAACCCTTGTAATCGCTGACCAGGGTGAGCTGCCAATTGGCGGCAGCCTGGCCAAACAGCAGGTGCATGTTGGCAAACAACGCGCCGGTGCCCAGCAGTTCACGTACGCCGCCCAGGGCAAGCAACACCAGGGCGAAGCCGAGCCCCATCAGCAAGCCATCGAAGCCGGCAATCAGGGGGTTGTGCTTGGCCGCAAAGCCGTCGGCACGGCCGAGGATCACGCAGTTGGTGGTGATCAGCGGGATGAAGATGCCAAGTATCTGATACAGCTCATAGGTATAGGCCTGCATGAGCAGTTCGATGCAAGTGGTCAGCGCGGCGATGATCATGACGAAGGCCGGCAGGCGCACGGCAGTGTTGACCACCCCCCGCACCAGCGACACGGCGATGTTCGAGCAGATCAGCACCAGCGCTGTGGCCAGTCCGAGGCCCAAGGCATTTACTGCCGAGTTGCTCACGCCGAGCAACGGGCACAGCCCGAGCAGCTGGACCAAGGCGGGGTTGTTTTTCCACAGGCCATTGACGCTCAGCTCGCGGTAGCTTGGATTGGTCATGGTTTCTGGCCTTCTTGCCCCAGTGGATCGGAGGTTTGCAATGTGTCTCGGGTTGCAGCGGCACCGGCCCGTGAGTGGGTGGTCACCTCGTCGGGCTCTACCTTTTCTTCAAGCGCTTGTTCGGCTGTGATCGATGCGGTATCCGCTGTGAGCAGCTCCTGCTTGTGCGCCTCGAAATACTGCAGCGCACGATGGACCGCGCCGACCACGGCACGTGGCGTGATGGTGGCTCCGGCGAACTGGTCGAACGTTCCCCGGTCCTTTCTGACCGCCCAGCCGGATGGCTCCGGGTCATTCAGGGAGCGGTTTTCGAAGCTGCGTATCCATGGGCTCTTCGCCAGCTCGATCTTGTCGCCCAGACCGGGTGTTTCACGATGCGCGACCACTCGTACGCCGGCAATCTCGCCAGTTACCCCCACCCCGACCAGCAGATGGATGGCACCGCTGTAGCCATCCGGGGCAATGACCTGAAGTATCACCGCGTTTGGCTGGCCGTTTTTGCTCGCGATATAGGCCGGCATTGGCTGCCGCGTGCCGAGCAGCGGATCCTGCACCTCCACGCTGTTGTCGAGTAATTGATTGTCGTAGCTGTCCCTTGGCAAGATCTCGTTCAAGGCGCGCAGCTGCGCGGCACGCTCGGAAGCCTGGATGCGTTCAGCGGTGACCTGCTGCAGCAGCGTCACGGCACCAACGGTAACAATCGCAAACAGTCCCAGGACGAGGCTGTTCTTGAACATCGAGCGGCTGAGTTCGCGCAGGATCATGTCATTCGCCCAGTTTGAAGCCGCGCTCGGCCTTGCGGTGGCCGTAGGTGCGCGGTCGGGTGTAGTAATCGATGGTGGGGGCCGACAGGTTCATCAGGAGCACGGCGAAGGCAACGCCATCCGGGTAGCCACCCCAGGCACGGATCACATAGACAAGGATGCCGACCCCAATGCCGAAGATCAGCCGACCGCGATTGCTGGTGGCGCCACTGACCGGGTCGGTGACGATGAAGAACGCACCGAGCATGGTCGCGCCGCTGAGCAGGTGAAACAGTGGGGAGCCGTGGCTGTCGGAGCCTGAGCCGTTCCAGAACAGCAGGCTCATCAAGGCCAGCGCCGCGAGCATGCCGACCGGCGCATGCCAGCTGAACAGTCGCTTGTGTAGCAGGAACAAACCACCCGCCAGAAAGGCCAGGTTCACCACTTCCGATCCGATACCACCGAAATGTCCGAAGGCAGGATTGGCCCAGAGTTCGTCGACGGTCAGGCTCTTGTTGACCTTGAGCACGTCGAGTGCGGTGGCCTGCGTCCAGCCATCCGGGAGCGAGACGACACCCAGAATGTGTTGCAGCCCAGCGCCCAGGCCGACCGCGTGGGGCACTGGCCAGGTGGTCATTTCGACAGGAAACGAGACCAGTACCACCACATAGCCGATCATCGCCGGATTGAACGGGTTTTGGCCCAGGCCGCCGTAAAGTTGCTTGCCGAACACTATGGCGCTGGCGGTCGCAATCAGCGTCAGCCACCAGGGCGAATAGGGCGGAAGTGCCAGTGCCAGCAGGACGGCTGTTACCAGGGCGGTGCCGTCCTTCAGGAAAAACTGTACAGGACGCTGGCGCAGCCGCAGAACAAGCGCCTCGCAACCCAATGCCACGGCGCTGGCCCAGATCAGGTTGATGAGGGTGCCGGCGCCGTATAGCCAGCTGAGCGCAAGCACGCCGGGCAGCGTGGCGCCCAGCACGAGCAGCATGACCCGCTGGGTGCGGTTGTTGCCTGTGGTGTGCGGTGAGGTGATGCGGGGCAGGGCCATTGGCTCTCCGGTTAGTGCTCGGCAGTGAAGGCGATACAAAACTGATGGTCGCGATCACTCAGAACAGCGCAGACGGCGCTGCTCGTTACGATTGGGTATGGTCCTGAAGTTTGCGTTCGGCTTCGCTCAACCGCGCTCGTGCGCTTTCGATGGCACTGGCCTGGCTGGTGTCATCTCGTTCCAGCTTGCGCAGGTCGGCACGGGCGAAGGCAACTTCAGTCTTGAGGGCGCGGGTCTCTTCGCTAATGGGGCGCTTATCGGTGCGCACCAGGTTCGGTGCCGGTTTGCCAGACTGTGCTTCGGCTTCATGAAGGGCTTGCTCGGCACTGGCGAGGCCATCGCGCAGCTTGCTCAACTGCGCCTCTTCAGTGCCGGCCTTCTCGGCTTTCTTTAACTCGGCGCGCTTCATCGCCAGCTCGATCTTGGCTTTCTTGAGCGCATCTTCCCCGGTTCCCTGGGTAATGGGCGGCTTGTCCGCAATAGCCTCGAGCGAGGTTTCAGCCTTGGCCAGCTGCGAGCGCAAGTGGCTCAATTCCGACTCCTGCTCGGCGTCTCTGTTTTGGAGCTTCTCAAGTTTGAGAACTTGGGCACGCAGCATTGCCGCTTCGATCTTCGCTTTCTTTGCCGCTTCATCGACGGCGGGCTTGGCCGACCTCGCAGGCGTGGCGTCCGGCGCTGGCGCCAATACTTTCTCCGCTTCGCAAAGCTGAACCTGCAGGCGGCTCAGCTCGGCGTCCTGGTCGGCATCGCGCGCTTCGAGCTTGTCCAGCTTGCGAATCTGCGCGCGCAGCATAGCGGCTTCGATCTTTGCTTTTTTTACAGACTCATCCCCCGCGGCGGGTGCGGCGATTGTCGCTGCGGCATTGGCCTGCTCCAGCGCCTTCTGTGCACTGGCAGCTGCGGTACGCAACTGGGCTACCTGGGCTTCCAGCTCCGGAGTCGCATGGGCCGCAAGTTGCTTTTCAGCTTTCTTCAGTGCGACCTGAGCCATGCTGGCTTCGATCTTGAGTTTCTTCTGCTCTTCGGAAAGACCCGCTTTCTGCGCCTGGACACGGGCAACCGGATCGTCCTGATTGGGGACGGAGCTCACCTCGGCCTGTGCCGCCTTGGCCCGCGCGGCACGCTCTGCCCGCGCGGCGCGTTCGGCTTCCTTCTGCTCCTCGGCGCGGCGCAGGCGATCCTGGCGCAACTCGAAGCGCTGCCTGGAGTGCTCGGCCTTTTGTTGCTTGTGCTCCAGCGTCCGAATCTCGCCCTTGGCGGCCCGGTAGTACTGCACCAGCGGAATGCTCGATGGGCAGACATAAGCGCAGGCACCGCATTCGATGCAGTCGAAAAGGTTGTAGGCCTTGAGCTGCTCATGCTCCTGCCCGAGCGCAAAAAAGTGCAGCTGTTGCGGCAGGAGGTTCGCAGGGCATGCTTCGGCGCACTCGCCACAGCGTATGCAAGGCAGGGCGGGCGGCGGCGGTGGGAGTTCGGCCAGCGTACTGGCGAGCAGGCAGTTGGTCGTCTTGACCAGCGGCACATCCATGGAAGGCAGAGTGAAGCCCATCATCGGCCCGCCCATGATCAGGCGGTTGAGCTTGCTGCTGTCGAGACCGGCAAAGGCGAGCAATTCGGCGACCGGCGTTCCGATCAGGGCCTCGATGTTCATGGGCGTCGCCAGCGCCTCTCCGGTCAAGGTGGTGATGCGTGAGATAAGTGGCTTGCCGAGCAATACAGCATCATGCACCGCCACGCAGGTGCCGACGTTCTGGCAAAGCATGCCGATGTCGGCCGGCAGCCCGCCGCTGGGCACCTCTTCCCCGGTCAGGATCTGGATCAGCTGCTTTTCGCCGCCCGACGGGTATTTGGTCGGGAATACCCGCACTTGAAACGGACGCTCGCCTATCGCTGCACCGATCGCCGCGACTGCTTCGGGCTTGTTGTCTTCGATGCCGATAAGCACCCGATCCGGCTGGATCAGGTGGGCAAGGATCTCGATGCCGGTCACCAGCTCGACGGCTTTTTCGCGCATCAGCAGGTCGTCGGCGGTGATGTAGGGCTCGCATTCGGTGCCGTTGATGATCAGCGTATGGATCTTCTGGCCGGGCGGCACGCCCAGCTTGACGGAAGTAGGGAAGCCGGCACCACCCAGGCCGCTGATGCCAGCCTGGCGGATGCGTTCGAGCAGTTCGGCTGCAGGCAGTTGGCGATAATCCTCCGCAGGCTGCAGCTCGATCCAGGCATCCTGTCCATCACTGTCAATGACGATCGCGGCGCCAGGCATGCCTGATACATGCGGATAGGGCTGTGGGCCGATGGCGCTGACGGTTCCGGATGTTGGCGCATGCACAGGCGCACTGACATAGCCGCTGGCATCGGCGATCTTCTGGCCCTTGAATACTTTTTCACCGACCGTGACACAGGGCTCGGCGGGCGCGCCGAGGTGCTGGGTGAGCGGTACGATCAACCGGGACGGTAGCGGCATGCGCTGGATCGGCATGCGGTTGGAGAGCTCCTTGCGCTCAGGCGGATGAATGCCACCGTGAATGTCCCATTTGGTCCTGGCGGTCATGCAGCCTGCTCCCGGTCACTCGCGATCAACTGCCCGGGCGATAGCGGTTGATCCCATTTCCAGCTCTGCAGATTGCTGCCCACCTCAATCATGTCGATGCAGTCCACTGGACAGGGCTCGACGCAGAGGTCACAGCCGGTGCACTCCGAGGCGATGACGGTGTGCATCTGCTTCGCCGCTCCAACGATGGCGTCGACCGGACACGCCTGGATGCACTTGGTGCAGCCGATGCACTCGGCCTCGCGGATATAGGCAACGCGCGGCGGTACTTCACCTTCGACGGCGTCGAGCGGTTCGGGCTCGACATCGAGCAGGTCGGCAAGCGCCTGGATTGTCGATTCGCCACCCGGGGGGCACTTGTTGATCTTGTCGCCGCTGGCGATTGCCTCAGCGTAGGGCTTGCAACCCGGATAGCCGCACTGGCCGCACTGGGTCTGTGGCAGGAGTGCGTTGATCTGCTCGGCAATCGGATCGCCTTCAACCCGAAAACGCACGGCGGCAAAGCCGAGTATGGCGCCGCACACCAGGCACAGCGCCAACAACGCGAGAACGGCGATCAGAACGGGGCTCATATCTTGATCAAGCCGGAAAAGCCCATGAACGCCAGCGACATCAACCCGGCTGTGACCATGCCGATGGCGGCTCCCTGGAATGATCTCGGTACGTCGGCAATCGCGATGCGCTCACGCATGGCGGCGAACAGTACCAGTACCAACGAGAAGCCGAGTCCAGCGGCAAAGCCGTTCGCCGTGGCGGTGAGAAAAGTGAATTCGGTTTTGTTGGCGTTGAGCAGCGCGACGCCCAGCACGATGCAATTGGTGGTGATCAAGGGCAGGAAAATTCCCAGTACACGGTAGAGCAGCGGGCTGGTCTTGTTCACCACCATCTCCGTGAACTGCACGACCACCGCAATGACCAGGATGAAGCTGATGGTCCGGAGGAACTCCAGGTCGAGCGGTTTGAGCACGTACTGCTGAACCAGATAGCTGCACATGGCAGCCAGGGTCAGGACGAAAGTGGTCGCCAGCGAGAGACCGATAGCCGTCTCGATTTTCTTCGAGACACCCATGAACGGGCAGAGACCTAGAAACTGCACCAGCACGAAGTTATTGACCAGAATGGCGCTAACCATGATCAGGGCGAGTTCGGTCATTGTGAATTCCTGTGGGCGCTCTGCATGAGCCCTAGGCTAAAAGCCGGCTATTATCGGGAAGCCGCAGCGGCCATACAAGCTGCGGCTGCCTGACGCCGCCTCTCTCTGACATATATGGAAATGTTCCGATTGTCCGTCGGTGCGCCAGCAGCCAATGGCTGTGGTCTGATGGAGACCGGCCGCCGCGTATGACGAACCGGCCGATGGAGGTGCTTATGACGGTAAGGCTCTTAATACTCATGCTCGGCCTGGGCTTGGGCATCCAGGCGCACGCCGACTCCAGAGGTGGTGTGTACGTCTATCAGCCGAACGGCGGAAGTTACCGCATCGAGAGCCGACCGTCCTACCGGTACGACCCGCGCAGCCCCTATTCCAACCATCGCCAGTATCCGCAGAATCTACCGCCGCGCTATCAGGGGCAGCTACCTCCCCAGTACTACGACCGACACCGGGGTGTCGATCGGCACCGCTGGAATCAGGATCGGCGCAACGAAACTCATCGGCTACAGCGGCGAGATGACCGAGGGCGACCGGATCTTGACCGGCCGCAGCGTTGGCAGCCAGACGACCCGCGCCGGTTCAGCCGTCCGCCGCTGATTCGTGATCGTCATGATTACCGAGTGCAGCGGGACCGAAATTTCGGCAACCGTGGCTATTCGCGCTGACCCGCACGACCATCTTGCGGCCCAAGCGCGCACCTACCGGTTTCGCCAGTTCGGTTCGCGTTTTTCGAGAAATGCATTCACACCTTCAAGGGTGTCATCGGCTTCAAACAGGCTGACAAAGGCTTCCCTTTCATCAGCAGCGATCGTTGCGGGTCCACGATTGTGCATGGCGTCGATCAGCGGCTTGATGGTGCGCACCGCGACCGGGCTCTGGCGCGCCACCCGTGATGCCAATAGCAGGGCGTGGCCCCTCGATTCTCCAGGCTCCACTACCTGCTCGACCAGGCCGATACGCTGTGCGCTGTCGGCCGTAAGGCGTTCGCCACACAGGATCATGCGCTTGGCCCAGCCTTCGCCTACCAGCCATGCCAATGCCTGGGTACCGCCTGCGCAAGGAAGCAGGCCTACCGAGGCCTCGGGCAGCCCCAGCTGTGCATGCTGCTCGGCGATGCGAATGTCACAGGCGAGGGCGCATTCCAGACCGCCGCCCAGCGCGAAACCGTTGATGGCTGCGACTGAAACACCACGAAATGTTCGCAACGCCTCGAACGCTTCGCCAAAACGCCTTGCCATTTCCCGGGCACGGTTGCGGTCGCCATCGGCGAACAGCTTGAGGTCAGCGCCGGCACTGAAGAATTTCTCGCCCTGTCCGGTAATGACCAGGGCATACACGTCATCGTCTCTGTTCAGATGATCAATGACTTGCTTGAGACCAATCAGCGACTCGCGATCCCAGGTGTTTGCGGGCGGATGATTGATTGTGATCAGTGCGGTATGCCCGTGCTTTTCCACGGTCAGCTTGTGGGTCAGATCAAAAACCCCGGACTTGTAGGGTTCAACTGCTGTGGAGCTCATGTCGTTTCCTCGTCAGGATCGGATACACGCGGTCTGTCTGATCAGACGCTCGATTACCTGATGCGTTGCAGCGCTTCTGGTAATGCGCTTGCGCCAGATGGCGTCGGAACGTGTGAAGAAAATATACGAGGGCTTGGCTGGGCGTGTCAGCTGTGTAAATGACGCGGTAGACGAGGCGGCCAGGACGTCCAGGCCGCCGGCCTCTGATTATTGCAACGCCAGCGCCTGGCTGGCTGCCTTGCGTTCGGCCTGCCAGTCGGCCTGGGAGGGAGCGGCCTGGTCGCCGGTAAGACGGTGAACGATCTCGAAATAGTCCTGCTTGAAGCGGTCCCTGAGAACCTCCTCACGAGGTTTGACCCTGACGGCATATACGGTCTGCACGTTCTGATGATCGAAAGCCCGCCATTCCTGTGGCCCTTTAAGCAGGCTGTAGCGGTGGCCTTCCAGTGCGGAAATGATTTGCTCGCTGTTCAGGCTGCGGGCGCGGGTCGCAGCGTCTGCCCATTGGTAGACGATGCTGTAGGCCGATGCTGCGGAGCTGGACGGGTGGGTCTGGTAGCGTTCATCGTAGCGCTCGACGAACTTCTGGCCGGCGACCGAGCCTTCCAGCTCCGGCACCCGCCAAGTCCATGGCTCGGTGCCCAGTACCCCGCGCATGATGTCCGGGCCGGCGGTTTCGACCATGCTCTGGGTCAGGTTGGGCACGGCCACTTGCATCTTCTTGTTCAGCCCCAGCTCATCGGCAATGCGCATGGCGCGCACCAGGTCATCGCCGAAAAGCACCAGGACCAGAACTTCGGCATCGCTAGCCGCTGCTTTGTTCAAGGCTTCGCGATAGTCCGACAACCGTGCACCAGGAAATGCTGTCTTGAGCCCGGGGTGCCGGTTGATGTCCTCGGTCCCGGTTGCCTGGCGAAGCGAGCTCTCGCTGGTATGGCCCCAGGTGTAGTCGGATGTGATATAGAAATAGCGCTTGTTTGGCAGGTGCTCGTTTAGGTACTGACCCAGGACCCTGGCGCTCATCCAGGCGTTATTGCACTCTCGGAACATGTACCTATGGCCGTCCTTGCCTGTCGTGTCGTTTGAATAGGTGAGCGTGCCGAAATACAAGAGGCCGCGCTCCCTTGCGCGTTTGCCTGCGGCGATGGCGACGGCGCTCGACGCCCCGCCAAACAGCATCGCGACGCCTTCGTCAGCGAGTTTGTCAACGTTGGCGATGGCCTTTTCCGGGCGTGAGGCGGAGTTGCGGCTTGATAGTTGAAGAGGGCGGCCAAGCACACCGCCATTGGCATTGATCTCTTCGATGGCGAGCAGCGCGCCGCGCATCTGCGCGAGACCTTCTTCCTTATAGCTACCGGTGCGTGGATAGTTGAGGCCGAGGGTAATGGGGTCGGCAGCCTGGGCGGCAATACAGAAACCCAGCCCCATAGCCAAGAGGGTCGTCCGTTTCATCGCTAGATCCTTGTTGTATTTATTAGGTTGGCAACTCTTTTTACCGCGTCCTGCGACGCTTCGTCACGCGTCCATTGGCTGGAGAACGAGACCTGGATCACAGCTTGGTAGTACCCACCTTCACAAGCGTAGAGGCGCAGGCCTGTTGCGCTGACGGCATCACGCCTTGGTTTCCGTCAGCGGGCAAATTGACTCGGTAAAGGTGATTCCTTAGGGTGCCGGCTCCGCCAAGCAGGAATCCACCAATGACACAGGACCATCGCGTCAAGCTCGAGGCGAGCTGGAAAGCAGCCCTGCAGGATGAGTTCGAAAAACCGTACATGAAGGACCTGGGCGCTTTTTTGCGAGCTGAGAAGGCGGCCGGCAAGATCATCTATCCACCGGGACCCCTTATCTTCAATGCGCTGGATTCGACACCGCTGCCGCAGGTGCGCGTGGTCATCCTGGGGCAGGATCCCTACCACGGCTTCGGACAGGCGCATGGGCTCTGCTTCTCAGTTCAGCCAGGAGTGGCCCCGCCGCCCTCGCTGCAAAATGTCTTCAAGGAGCTAAAGCGCGATTTGAATCTTGAGATTCCGCGACATGGTTACCTCCAACACTGGGCTGATCAGGGCGTATTGATGCTCAACACTTCGTTGACCGTGGAGCAGGGAATCGCAGGCTCGCATGCAAAGAAGGGCTGGCAGCAACTGACCGATAGGATCATCGAAGTGGTAAGCGAGCAGCGCCCGAATGTGGTGTTCATGCTCTGGGGGGCTCATGCACAAAGCAAGGCCAAGCTGATCGATCCGACCCGCCATCTGATGCTCAAGTCTGTGCATCCGTCGCCGCTGTCGGCACATCGGGGATTCATCGGCAATGGGCACTTCAGCCGCACCAATCAGTTCCTGGCCAAGCATGGTCTGGGGTCGATCGACTGGCAATTACCTGCGCAACCGTAAAAGAGAGACGCCGCGGCGCGGCGTCCTGAGGGGTGATTACTGCTTGCTGCCGTGCTTCGATGCAAGCTCCTGGGCGTGCTGGAGGTGTTGCTCGAGAGTCGGCAGGGTGGATTCGGCGAACTGCTTGAGTTCGGCGTTTTCGCCATTTTTCGCATACTCGCGGAAGAGCTCGATGGTTTGCTCGTGAGCCACTACCTGGTTGTTGGCATAGGCTTCGTCGAAGTTTTCCCCATCACGTAACTTGAGGATCATGGCCTTGGCCTTGTCCATCAGCGCCGCTTCGTCTGACATCTCCAGATCTTCATGTTGCCCTGCCAGTTCTGCCAGCTTCTGGTTTGCCTTGGTGTGATCATCGATCATTTTCTGGGCGAAGCTTTTGACGTCTTCAGCGGTGCCCTTATCGAGCGCCATCTTGGCGGTTTCGATTTCCGCCATACCCTTGGCTGATGCCTCGTCAACGAAGTTTTCACCGTCGGCCGCCAGGGCAAAATTTGCCGCGACGCTGAATAGCAGGGCTGTCGTGCCCGAGAAAAAGGCTTTGGTTGTAAAAGTCATCATTGTCTCCTCCGTCTACCTGGCAAGCTTTGTGTCGCCAGAGGCGTGGCCACTGGCTGCACTAGCGAGATGCGGCAAGAACGCCGTCTATGTTGTGACTGGAACGCGAAAAAACGGTTCCTGGCACACCGGCAAACGGTCGGGTCAACGGAGCGGGAGTGTCGGTAGAGGCGCCGCCGGGCGCCCGTGCCAACTTTACTGCAGCATGCTCATCGCGGCATCCATGGCTGCCGACAGGTCTTCGTCTTCCTGCTGCAGCGTGCTTGGGTCGATACCCAGCCTTGCGAAGGCCGGGATCTGGTTCCAGTCCAGTTGAGCGAAAGGGTGGGAGGTGCCGATGTAGCTTTGCAGGGTCGACACCTGGACAATATCGACGTAATCGACCTTCTCGGAGGCACGGGAGAAGTCCAGGTATTGGCCAGGTACCGACGCGATCGGCTCCGGGAATTCCCAGGCGCGGAGGATTTTTTCCCCGATTATCGGGTGGATCCGGTCGATGACGTGGTTGAGGCTGATCGAGTCGCCGAGCAACGCGCTGTGTTCCTCGGCGTACGTCAGGATTGGCAGAACGCCGATCTGATGGACGAGGCCGGCCAAAGTCGCCTGATCTGGAGGGAGGCGGGTAAAGTTACGGCATAGTACATAGCTAATCGCGGCAACTTCGGTGCTCTTGTTCCATACTTCACGCATCTTGCGATCGACCACATCGGTAGTCGCCTGGAACATCTGTTCCATGGCCAGGCCTGTCGCCAGGTTTGATGTGTAATTAATTCCCAGGCGGCTGATTGCCATCTGCAGGTCGTTGATTTCCCGATTCGAGCGCAGCAATGGGCTGTTGACCACCTTGATGATGCGCGCAGTGAGCGCGGTGTCGTTACCGATCACCTTTGCCAGCGTGGGAATGCTGACGTCTGGATCCTCGGCGGCTTCACGTACACGCAAAGCAACTTCCGGTAGCGTCGGCAGGACCAGCTGGTCATTCTCGATGGCCTGCAACAGGTCCCGTTGGACTTTATCGGCAAGGGTGGTCATGGCATTCCTTTTCTGTGATTCATGTGAACGTGGGGCCGGCGACTAACGCTGGATTTCCCTGTCCGGGTCCAGGTTGTATGGAAGATCAAGCAGCGTCAGTGGCAGTCCATCAGGCGAGCCGACGAAAATGCGACCATCCGCGGCGGCGTCTTCCTGCAATACCGCCAGAACCTCCAGCGCACCGTCAGCCTTGGCTGCAAGTACGACCTCGCCCACGCTGGAGCCATGTACGGGTGAAAACAGTTCCATTCCCGGGGCAGGGAGGTCGGTGTCGCTGTCGGTCGCGGCGAGGCGATGCAGTCGACGCTTGAGCTTGCCGAGGTATTGCATGCGGGCGACGATTTCCTGGCCTGTGTAGCAACCTTTCTTGAAGCTGACGCCACCTACGGCCTGCAGATTGATCATCTGCGGGATGAACATCTCCCGGGTGGCGCCAACGACCTGACCGATTCCTGCACGAATCTGTGCCAGCAGCCAGGCATCAAGAGGAGCCTCGCGTAGCTGGGTCGCAAGCCTCGCATGGATGGTGTCAGCCACTGCTGTTCGCGCCCAGAGTTCGGCCCGCCCGTCCGAGAGGCGTACCGCTATCAATCCATGTGCCGACGTTACCATGTCAGGTGTCTGCGCAAGATCCAGACCGAGCGTGACCAGCACTCCATCACCGCCATTGAGGCCATAGCGCACCCACTCGGCGCTCTCGTCGGTGAGTTTGGATTTCGAGAAAACCGCGAACCTCGAGAGATCGGCCAGTTGCGTTGCAACCAGCTCCCGGTCCATCGCCAGCACGAAGCCATCGCCTTCCGGCAGGATGCGAAAGCTTGACTGCATGCGTCCCTTGGGCGTGCAGCGAGCACCGAGGCTGGAATGTTCGGAATCCAGGTAGTTGAGATTGCACGTCAGCTGTCCCTGCAGGAACTTGCTCGCATCCGGGCCGCGTACGGCCAGGACGCCTTCATGCGACAAAACGGAGAAAAAACCAGTGTCTGTCATGTCGGGTCGCCGTAAAGAATCCGGGCGCGCATCATAGCAGGACGTCGCCAAAACGCAGCGTGCTCTAGGTGTCACTGTCGAGACACGAACAGTCCCCGGGCTGGCGCAGCAGTCGTTATAATCCGGCGCTTCTAGTCGGGAGCATTTGCATGGTCGAACAATCGGAACTTAATCGCCTGTTCTGGCAGAGCCGTCGCGGCATGCTCGAGCTCGATGTCTTGCTGGTGCCCTTCGTGCAGGAGGTCTATACGCATCTGAGCGACGAGGACCAGGCGCGCTATCGTAAATTGCTCAGTTGCGAGGATCAGGACATGTTTGGCTGGTTCATGGAGCGAGCCGAGCCGGACGATGAGGATTTGCGATACATCGTGCGTATGATTCTCGACCGTGTCCAACCCAAGTGATCAGCGCTTCGAATGCAGGTGGCAGAGGTCGAATCCGCTGTTGGTCTGCTATGCATCTGTTTGGCTGACAGCGGTCATTTCCTTATTGGTGTTGCCGGTTCCGACCTGGCTCGCGTCTCTGGGCCTGTCGGTCTGCCTGCTTCACGCCGCCTGGGTGGTGCCGCTCCGGATTCTGCTCCGGCGCGATTCGTCCTGGGTTGGGCTGCGTCACGATAAGGCGGGCTGGGCCCTGCTCAGTCGGGGTGGTGATTGGCGGCCCATCCAGCTGCGTCCGGAAAGCCTGGCGCTGCCGCTGGCGGTCATACTGCGCTTCAACGTGCCCGGTTGTCGGTTTGCGCAAGGGATCTGCATCCCGCGCGGCTCGATGCCCCGAGAACTTCATCGTCAGCTGCGGGTCAGGTTGAAGTTCAGTCGTCGTAGGTGGGCGGCACCAGAATAGTGTCGACCGCCTCGGGCAGCAGCTCCGGATAATCCAGCGTGTAGTGCAGGCCCCGGCTTTCCTTTCGCTGCATGGCCGAACAGATCATCAAGTCGGCCACCAGCGCCAGGTTCCTCAGCTCAATCAGGTCTCGGCTGACCTTGTAGTTGCTATAGAACCACCCTCAATGAGGCTCAAACCCAATGAAATCAAGGGTTTCAGCCGATGAGCCAGCAACACGAAGCTGCTACTGTTAGAAAACTGTTAGAAACTTCCCTCGCCAAACCGTGGCACTACCGCCGATCCGGTGTGTATTACCTTCGGGTCCGTCCTCAGGGCTCTGTGGCATCCTGTACTGTCTCGCTCCGCACTACCGACCGACCTACCGCAATGACCACCAGTAAGCAGCTCCAGACGGCTCTCAGGGCCTTCCACCTCGACAATCCCGACTCAACATGGCCTGAGCTACGCGACCACCTACGGTCCATCGCTGAGGACCTCCTGGCGACTCCTACGGAGTGGGAACTGCTGGATGCCATGGGGCTGACTTACTCGGACCTGAATGATGACCTGGGGCGAATCGCATCGACTGCCGCGCTGACCGTCCCTCAGGCCAAAGGCGTATCCATGGCGAGGCAGATCATGCAGGCGGCTGAGAGGAGGCTGGGAGGTGACCCAAGGCAGCTGGTAGGGCTGATAGATGAAATAGATAGCCAGATGGGATCTGATAGTCCCAACGCATCGTCTGTTTCCCTATCTGTAAGTCCACCTCAGGGACAACCTCAAGCCGTCCACCAGCCACTCACTTTCGAGGCCCTGGCGGCGCTCTACATGGCCGAGCAGGCAGGCAACTTACAGTCCAGCACCATGCGCGACATAAAGTCGTCCTGCGGCGTCCTGGGGGATGCCCTGGGGAGCTTGGACATCAAGGTTCACACCCGGTCGGACCTTGTAGGGCTCAAGGAGAAGCTACTGGAGGACAGGGCGCCATCTACGGTTAACAAGCTCCTGACTCGCCTATCCACTGTCCTGCTTTGGGCAGTCAACACGGGGCACCTTGAGCGAACTTATGACAAGGGCTTGAAGATCACCGGCAAGGCGTCTCAGAGCAAGCGCAGGGCGTTTTCTCCAGACCAGATACAGTCGATCATGGCCTATGCGAACGGCCTTCCAGCGGCCTCCTGGGAGCGATGGGCGCTATCCCTTGGGGTTATCGCTGGGCCGCGCATTGAGGAGCTACGCCAGTTGACCAGTGGTGACGTTAAGCAGGTTGGCAAAGCCTGGGTTATCGACATCAACGAGGGGGACGGAAAGAACATCAAGAACCGTCATTCGGTCCGAGTGGTCCCGCTGGTAGACGGTGCCCTTGGGTTCGACCTTGAGGCTTTCTTGGGGTTTGTCCAGAGCAAGTCACAGCCAGGTTTACTTGAGTCTGCCGACAACTCAAAGGCTGCTCCTGTGCGGCTGTTCACTGTCGGTACAGGGCAATTCTCGGCGGTTCTAAATGGCACCCTCCAGTCGGTCGTCGGGTATGAAGCTGGTAGGGACCTCTCGTTTCACTCGCTGAGACATTCCATTGCTTCGCTGCTGAAGGCTCATGGGGTCTCGGCTGTGATTGCCCAAGCGATCCTGGGGCACAGCTCGCAGTCGATCACCTTCGACCTCTACGGAGGAGGGCAACAGGTTGGGGTAGACAAGATGAAGGAGGCGCTGGGGGTGGCCTTTGGTGTGACCCAGTGACAGGCTGAGCTGAGGTCTATACAGCCTGTAGAGACCGGGGCATTACGTCTACCTTTGAACAGTAGACCCGCCTGCATCTTCAGACACTCGCACAGGAATCTTGTGTGTGTGACGCTGGTGGCCTATGGGGATTCCGCAGACCCTTCGGTTCGGGTCTCTTATTTTACAAGAGACTCCCGAGCATGACCTCCTGTTCATCGCTACCGCCAGCTTGCTGGCACCCAGGTCGCCCGAGCGGCTGGCCTGAAGAACCCGAGCCAGCAGGCCAGCAGGCAGGCCACCTATGAGGAACTGGAAGCCGCTGGGTCTATACAGATTGTAGAGACCAAAGCCCTCCGACTAAACCACCTGGAAGGCTGGAAGTCCCTGGAGATAAACGGGCGGCACGACATCCAGGCCCGCTCCTGGTTGTTCCCGGAGTCCACCACTTACAAGATGCTCCTCCGAGGCCATGCCCATCAGTCCCAGCAGTTTCGTGATTGGGTCTTCAAGGAAGTCCTCCCGTCGATCCGCAAGACCGGCTCCTACAACGTCAATGAGTCAACCACGGAGACCGGCCAGCAGTTCGCCGGGGAGCTGGCGGCGCTGAATGACGCTGTGGCGGGCCTCCTGAAGCAAAACTCTACGATCCTGGGGATGCTCAAGGAACTGATGGAACGGCCCGTGGCGAGCTTCGCTGAGGCTCTCCCGAGTCCTTGGATTAATGTTACAGGTCTCTGTTTAAAGCAGAGACGTAAGGTTATGGCCTCCGGCTGCCTATATAAATTATGTAGACCGGGCTAATCACGTTAATAGGCGCTCCTGCGTGAAATCTGGAGGACTCGCTGGGTCCTGGCCTTGGAGATTTGGCGTAGCGACGGGCTGCGAGGCGGCACTAAGGGCGATGTGCAAATCTGCATATCGTTCACGGGGACAATGGCGGCACATGGGCAACTGAGCGGGCCACAATCGGCGCTCCTACGTGAAATCTGAGGGGCTCGCTGTGTCCTGGCCTTGGGGATTTTGCGTAGCGGCATGTTGTAGCACGTCACCGCCCAAAACCACTCACTAATAGAGAGGACACACTTCGTGACCTCAAGTTAGATGAGGAAACAAACATGACCATGCCATTCACACCGATGCCATCCTTGGCGGACCTCCTGGCTGTTTACGCGATTGACCCCAACAGCCCCTCCGGGCTTTCCAGAATCAAGGCGTCCCGAGGTCGCTGGGGCAGACTTGGACCAGTCATCAGCGTTGGCACCGATGGTTACTACCGCCTGAAGTTCGGCAAGCAGTTCTACCGGACCCACCGCGTTATCTACTATATGCACACCGGCATCGACCCGGCTGAGCTGGTGGTGGACCATATCGACGGCAACCCTCAGAACAACCAAGTGGAAAACCTTCGGCTATGCACCATGACGCAGAACGCTCACAACCGAAGGGCGCGACTCGGTAAACCCAGCGGACTCCCGAAGGGCATCACCAAGACACCAGCCGGGAAGTACCGGGCTTGCATTATGGTCGCTGGGGAGCTGCATGAGGGCCTGCTTGACAATCTCCGGGCCGCTGTCCACTACCTGAAGGCGCTCCGAGCGAAATATCACGGCGAATACGCCTGTGCTGGATAGCTAATAGAGAGGTCAACCTTTTTGGCGACCTCCTCTGGAGCCTTAGTGCCACGGGGGTTCCAAAACCACTCACTAATAGGGCAGACGATGATCCGAGAGAAAATAACCTCAAGATCCGCTCAGTCCTTCCGCCAGTCCGCTGGCACCCATTCGACTTCCCTGCGGTTGCTCTTAAAGCAGCTCACCAGGGTGACCCTTTTGTTTCCACTGGAATGACCCGCCGCTGACTACAGCACAGGGACCCAGCCGTGGACCCGGTAGTCGAGCCGGGGTGAGCTATGAATTAAGCCGAGTGTTCCTCGGTCGTCTCAGGGAGGTGGTGGCCCCTGATTCGTTCATAGACACAAGGGTGGCTGTTACTTAAAGATTCTAAGAGATGATCTTGTTATTACTCTTTCAATAATCTTTTAACTTTAGGTTTTCTCTCAGGTTTCTAAGGACCTTTGGTTGTCTTCAAGTTAGGGACAGGTCTTGTCAGACCATGATCCCGATAACCTCAAGGGCAAACCTCAGTACCTCTCTCCGTTCCTGAAAGATCGGCTCAAAGCTGAGCAGATGTCTACCTGTGCATTTCCTGCATAGGTCCTAAAGTCTACCCACCGCATCACTTCGACCACTCCAGGCCCGACCGCCTGACTGCTGGTCTCACTTAATCACGCCTTTTCGGCAAGCCTTCAGAACCACGCTCGGTCCCTTCGTTGGGGTCGTGATGCCGGGTCGTGGAGGTCGGCTGAAGGCTTACCAAAGAGGAAACAACGAACATGCGCTATCGACTGATCCCTGCCCCAGGGTGCCCTCAGGCCCTCTGTGACCAACTCAACGACGCCCTGGCAACCCCAAGCGCCCGCCGTGTCTACCATGCGGCCAGGAGCGCCTACAGGCTCCACACAGACCACACCCTGGCGTCCTTTCAGGCCCACCTCCAGGAAACGCTCAGGCTCCCCATGGGAGAACTGGACGGCATCCTTGAGCGAGCCGCTATGACGTTCCAGGAGGCCATGCTGCTGCCTGTCCGCTTCGACCTGAGGGCACGACCAGCAGCCGCTTAACGCCACACCTTGAGCGCCTGTAGGGCCTCCAGGGAGTCGCTGGGTTTCGTCTTTAAGGTTTCATCATCCGTTATCGACAACCGCCAGCCATTGGCACCCGCTCCAGCGACTCACCTGGGAGCCTTACAAGCTCACCTGCGCCACCAGTAGCGAGCTAACGCTACGCCCTTCAGTTCCGCACGCCAGCTCGCTGGCCACCTGAAGTCCCCCAAACGCCCATCCCACGCCAGACCGCTCTGGCCAAACGGGCGACACACTGAAATCAAGAATCCATAGAGCAAACCCCCAGGGTCGGCGTGTTTACGTCTCCTTGCGTCTTGTCGCGCCTGCCGTGCGGACTGGGGGTTTGCTCTATGGGATAGGAGACCTACCCAAATGAAAATTACCGTTAGCAACGTAACTCCCGAGACCGTAAGCATCCACGGCCAAACCCTGGCCCGCGAGTATGCCGAGCTGGTCCTCCTGCCTCTGTTGGTCGCGGCTGAAGGCCAGAACCATCCGGCAATCGTAAAGGTAGCCGAGGCGTTCGCTACCGCTGGGCTGAGCCTTGAGGGCTCCCCTGAGGCGTCCCGAGTCTACCGGCTCCACCAGAACCAGCAGCGGGCCGAGCGGGAGCGCCTACAGGCTGAAGCTAAAGCTCACGCCGAGCGTTGCCGCGTCAAGACCGCCGAAGAGATCGCCCAAGAGGTCGCAGAGCGTGAGCGTAAGGCCCGCGAGGTCCGCGAGCATGGAGCGCGACTCCGAGCAGCCAATGGCCCAAGCAGCAGCCGCCCAGGCGTCATTAGCGGCAACTGGCTCGACAACCGATAAACCACGACACTTACTCAGGAGTTACCGATATGAAACCTTTCCAGTACCAGAAACCAAACAGCCATTACACCCAGAGCATCACTACCGCCCACGGCTCGACCGCTACCCAGGTCAGCTTCCACTCCTCGGACATCCGAGCGGAACACATGGCCGCCACGGACCCGCTGGTTTATGCCCAGGTCATGTATGAGGCCATCGGCGATCACCTCAACGGCCAGGAGTGGCGTGAGAACATGGACGCAGCCTTTCCCTCTGAGGTTCGCCCATACGGCTCTCAGCCGACCGCCCCCCAGGTCGCCCTAATGGCTGACCGCTCCGTCACCTTCAATCCGCAGCAGACCTACGACGGTCGCACCGTGGATAAAGGGGAGATCAAGGCGGGCTCCTTGGTCTCGATGGAGGCCCCAGAGGTCGGCGTGATGGTATCGGCCCGTGTCGCCATCTTCGACCACACCGTACAGTTCGGCTTCACTGAGCGCAGCATGGCGCAGACCGGGGAGAAACTGCTGGATGACCTTGAGCTGACCCTGGCCGGTAAGATTGCCCAGAGCCTTGAGGGTCAACCTTCGGTCGCCAAGGCATATGTGGGAGCCCTCAGCGGTAGCCCTGCTGCCCAGGCTGAGGACCTGCTGGACCTCCTGGCGATGAACCTCGACACCTTCTGGGGCCGTGATGTCTCCGAGTTCGGCGTTCTGATCCCTGTGGCCCTCCGTCCGTTGCTTAACCGTGCCGCTCAACGGGCTGGCCTTGAGGACATCGATGAGTTGGTGGGGACCCGTGTTCAGGTCTACAGCGGTCCAGACCGTGGCCTCTTTCTGGTGCCCAAGGCTTTCGCCCTGCTGTCCTTCCGTGAAGACAAACACGGCGACGTATGGCGGGTCGAACTGAGCCGTAACGCTTCGACCCAGAGCTGGGACCTTGAGGTCTCCGCTGTGCTGGATGTGATGGCAACCGCTATGGTCGAAGTGAAGCTGGGTGGTTCCGAGTGGGAGACGATCCCCCTGGCCCTGCCCATGGTCAAGCAACTGGTCCTCTCAGCGCAGCCGTAAGGGCCTGGGAGAGGCACCAAAGGACGGGAGGTGGTTGTGATAACCATCCCCCTTCCACTCCAAAGGAATGAGCCCTGGGTAAACCTGGGGCCGTCCTACGAATGACTTCAACGTGCCGACAACTGGCTGACACTGGGTCTCTTTGGGATTCGGCTTAAAGCTCCTCGACCTGAATGGGTCTTGGGGCTTCTTTTTGCAATACCTGACTGAATCAGTAGGAGACTCACATGGGCAAGCTACAGGCTGCTTATTGGCTGCTGGTGGTTGCGCCTTGGGTCGTCTCGCTGGTCGGGGCGATGGCCTTGAGAATCTGGGGGAAAAATCTGAGACCCCATCTCAATATAGAAGACCATCCAAATTCCCCCGTGCCGCCCTCGGACTCGCTGGGGATGCAAGGGCAAGCAGAGGGCACTCGATGTTAGAAAGGTGTTCGAGAGTTGTTAGAAAAGCTGCTACGCTCAGCCTTCCAAACGTGCCTCAAAGGGGTGGCGTAAGGATCGTATCGACTGCTTCTGGTAGTTGATTGGGGTAGTCCAGATTGTAGTGGAGGCCCCGTGATTCCTGACGTTGCATCGCTGAGCGGATCATCAGGTCTGCCACCAGCGCCAGGTTCCTCAGCTCAATCAGGTCTCTTGTGACTCGATAGTTGCTATAGAACTCGTCTATTTCGCGAAGTAGCAGGCGAATCCGGTGTTGCGCCCGCATTAGCCGCTTGTTGGTTCGCACCACGCCTACGTAGTCCCACATGAAGCGGCGAAGCTCATCCCAGTTGTGCGCAATGATCACGTCTTCGTCGGAATCGGTGACCTGGCTGGTATCCCAGGCTGGGAGGTCGGGCAGGGCTGCCGTCTCCGGTAGCTTGTCAACGATGTCCTGAGCCGCGGATTGAGCGTAGACAAAGCATTCCAGGAGGGAATTGCTGGCCATGCGGTTGGCACCGTGCAGACCGGTGAAGCTGGTTTCACCGATGGCATAAAGACCGGGGATGTCAGTCTGTCCCGCCTGGTCCACGACTACACCACCGCAGGTGTAGTGGGCGGCCGGTACTACCGGGATCGGTTCTCGTGTCATATCGATACCGAACTCCAGGCATCGCTGGTAGACCGTCGGGAAGTGACCTTTTATGAAGTCCGCAGGCTTGTGGCTGATGTCCAGATACACGCAGTCGACCCCGAGCCGCTTCATTTCATGGTCGATCGCGCGCGCGACGATGTCGCGAGGTGCCAGCTCTGCGCGCTCGTCGAATCGAGGCATGAACCGTTCGCCGTTGGGAAGCCTCAGCAGAGCGCCTTCGCCACGCAGCGCCTCCGTGATCAGGAAGCTTTTGGCGTTGGGGTGATACAGGCAGGTCGGATGGAACTGGTTGAACTCTAGGTTGCCGACTCGGCAGCCGGCCCGCCAGGCAATAGCGATGCCGTCACCGCAAGCCCCGTCCGGGTTGCTGGTGTAGAGGTAGACCTTAGCGGCGCCACCAGTCGCCAGCACGACGAATTTCGCCTGAAAAGTGTCCACTTCGCCAGTTGCCCGGTCCAGCACGTAGGCTCCGAGGCAGCGTTTGCCCGGCAGGCCCAGCTTGTGTTCGGTAATCAGATCGACGGCGACGCGCTGCTGCAGCAGGTCGATATTGCTTTTGTCTCGGGTGCGCGCCAGTAGGGTATTGAATATCGCGGCTCCGGTGGCGTCGGCCGCATGTATGATACGGCGGTGGCTGTGCCCGCCTTCACGTGTGAGATGGTATTCGAAGCTTCCGTGTTCTCGATCAGCTTCGTCACGTGTGAAGGGTACGCCCTGATCGATAAGCCATTGGATAGCATCGCGGCTTCGCTCGACTGTAAAGCGTACGGCCTCTTCCTTGCACAGCCCGCCTCCAGCAGCAAGCGTGTCGGCTACATGCGACTCTACGGTATCTGTAGTGTCCAGAACTGCTGCAACACCGCCTTGGGCCCAATACGTCGATCCGCTCGCCAGGTCACCTTTGCTCAGCACGGCGACGCGGAGCTCCGCCGGTAGGTTGAGCGCCAGCGTCAAGCCGGCGGCGCCGCTACCTATGACTAATACGTCGTATTGATGATGTTGGCTCATTTCGGATCTCGCGTTGGAGGCGGCGCTAGTATATCGGGGGCGCAGCCCGGCAAAATAGCGTCCTCTTTGTTATATGGCTGATGCCTTGGAACTTTTCTTGCAGGTCTCTCTCTATAGACAGTTGTGGATGCAGGCCGGCTGGCCATCAAGGCGTGGGCGGCCCGGATCTTCGGTGGTTGCCAGGAAAGCGCTGGCGGAAAAGATGGTTTTGCCGCGCTGCCTGCCAATACCAATCGGTGTGTTGCGGGAAAGCTTGCTAGGAGGGAGAGAACTTTTGTGTAAAGCCCGGGTCTATTCTGGCAGGTCAGCTCGTAGGCGAGAGCGACACGCCTTCCAGGTCATGGAGGAGTGTTTATGCTAACCCAGGAGCAGGACCAGCAACTGGTCGAACGAGTGCAGCGGGGGGATAAACGGGCTTTTGATCTACTTGTGTTGAAGTATCAGCACAAGATTCTTGGTTTGATCGTCCGCTTCGTACACGATTCGCACGAAGCGCAGGATGTGGCGCAAGAAGCCTTTATCAAAGCCTACCGAGCGCTGGCTAATTTCCGTGGAGACAGTGCGTTTTATACGTGGCTGTACCGCATCGCCATCAATACGGCGAAGAATCACCTGGTGGCCCGAGGGAGACGGCCTCCGGATAGCGATGTTAGTTCTGAAGATGCCGAATTCTATGAAGGCGATCATGCCCTCAAAGACATCGAATCGCCGGAGCGGTCGCTGCTCAGGGATGAAATTGAAGACACGGTCCATCGAACCATTCAGCAGCTTCCAGAAGATTTACGTACGGCTCTAACACTGCGTGAATTTGATGGTCTTAGTTATGAAGACATTGCGAACGTCATGCAGTGTCCTGTGGGTACGGTACGCTCTCGGATCTTCCGAGCGCGAGAAGCCATTGATAAAGCCTTGCAACCCTTGTTGCATGAATCCTGAGACAGCGGCGATAGCCAAGAGAGGAACCGCCATGAGTCGTGAAGCCCTGCATGAATCGCTGTCCGCGGTGATGGATAACGAAGCGGACGAGTTGGAATTACGTCGTGTGCTCGCCGCAGACGGCGAAACAGAAATGCGATCGACTTGGTCGCGTTACCAGATAGCTCGTGCTGCCATGCACAAGGAGTTGATCGAGCCTCGGCTGGATATCGCTTCGGCTGTTTCTGCAGCCTTGGCTGACGAGCCTGCAATCACCGCAGCCAAGCCACAGCGTGCCGGTTGGCGCAATCTGGGCCGCCTGGCGGTTGCAGCATCGGTCACCGTGGCTGTATTGGCCGGTGTTCGCTTATACAATCAGACCGAAGTGGCTGGTCCACAGGTTGCGCAGCAGGCTGCACAACCGGCTATCGCTGTGCCTCAGGCCAACCAAGGGCCGGCGGTGTTGGCTGGTTACAGCGAAGGTGCTGGTACCCTGGAAGCTCAGCCTGCTGCGTCACAGGCCCCGGCTGAGGAGTGGCATGAACAGCGCCTTCCGGCGTATGTTCGTCAGCATGCTCAGCAGGCTGCGTTTGGCAGTGGATCTGAAAGCGCGCTGCCCTATGCTCGCGCAGCCAGCATGGAAGATCGTTAAGGAAAAACATGCGTGTAATACCGCTATGTGTGGTACTCGGAGGCTGGCTATCGATGCCGGCCTTTGCTGTTGATGCTCAAAGCTGGATGGAACGTCTTACCGAAGCCGAGAAGCAGCAGAGTTATGTAGGCAACTTTGTATATGAGCGTAATGGCAGTTTTTCCAGCCATGCGGTCTGGCAGCTCGTTCAGGACGGCAGGCTTCGTGAACGTCTGCTGCAGTTGGATGGTCCGGCAGCTGAGGTTGTCCTTGAAGAGGGGCGTGCGCTTTGTGCCAGTGATGAACTGGCGTCCCAGGTACGTGATGCTCAGCCTTGGGGTCATGAACCGCTGGATCCAGCATCGTTAGCGCAATGGTATGACTTCAAGGTCATTGGCGAATCGCGTGTCGCTGGCCGACCGACCATGGCGCTGTCCGTCCAGCCAAAGGATCAGCACCGTTATGGTTTCGAGTTGCATCTTGACCAGGAAACAGCTGTACCGCTTAAGTCTTTGATGCTCAGCGAAAACGGGCAATTGCTTGAGCGTTTTCAGTTCACCCATTACTCTCCCGAGTCGATACAGCCAGCCGATGTCGAGGGCAGCGAAAGCTGCGAGCCCGTTTCGGTAGCCGAAAAGCGTGACGCCCAGAATTCTGAATGGCGTTCGGATTGGCTTCCGGATGGTTTCCGCCTACTCGACTCTGACGTTCGGCCTAGCCCGGCTTCGGACGAATCGGTCGCTTGGCTTTCCTACGGGGACGGACTTGCGCGTTTCTCGGTATTTCTGGAGCCACTGCGAGGTGCCGTTGTCGAAGACGCCCGAAGCCAGATGGGGCCAACTGTGGCGGTGTCCAAGCGGATTACCACTACTGAGGGCGATGTCATGGTCACGGTAGTGGGTGAGATCCCTCTCGGAACCGCCGAGCGGATCGCCCTTTCCATGCGCTCTGGTAGCGGTCAGGCTTCGCAATGATCGAAGAACCAGGGCGTGTAGTCGCCTTGGAACCGGGGGCTGCTTGGGTTGAAACATACCGCAAGACCACCTGCTCCGGCTGTTCCGCCAGAAATGGTTGCGGGCAGGGCTTGATGGACAGGCTGGGCGTGCCACCAAGAGTAGGCGCAGTCCGCGTCATGTCGTCTGTGCAGCTGGCTGTAGGGGATTCTGTTGTCATCGGCATCCAGGAAGATGTATTGCTGCGCGGCGCTTTCCTTGTTTACCTTTTTCCCCTCGTTGCCTTGTTTATTTCGGCTTTGTTTGCCTCCGAGCTGTCGGCGGAAGAACCCTATGTGATTTTGGCCGGCCTCACAGGCTTTCTGAGCTCATGGGTCCTCGTGCGCCATCTCAGCCGGCAGAAAGCAAACGACATCGCATTGCAACCAGTCGTACTGCGGGTATTCCCGACCAATACTTCAGCTTCACTCGGCCTGTTGAAGGGAGAAGGATCTTGAGGGCAGGAATGAATCGCTGGCTGGCATTGGCCATGTCATTGCTCCTGCTTGGGCGGGTGGCAACAGTGCAGGCGCAGTTACCAGATTTCAGCCCTCTGGTAGAACGTGCTTCTTCTGCAGTCGTCAATATCAGCGTCAAGCAGAAGGTGACCGCGCACGGCGGTGCTTCAGGCATGCCAGATCTTCAAGAGTTGCCGCCAATACTCAGGGAATTCTTCGAGCATGGCATGCCGGACATGCCCGGCGCGCCCGGCCAGGGCCGGCAGAGGGAGGCACAGTCTCTGGGCTCGGGCTTCATCATCTCTGCAGATGGCTATGTATTGACCAATAATCATGTGGTTGCCGGGGCCGACGAGATCATGGTGCGGCTACCTGATCGCAGCGAGCTGGTGGCCCGTTTGGTCGGGGCGGACCCACGCACTGACGTGGCGCTGCTCAAAGTTGAAGCCGACGGGCTGCCTATCGTGAAGCTCGGCAAATCAAGTGAGCTCAAGGTGGGGGAGTGGGTGCTGGCAATCGGCTCACCATTCGGCTTCGATCATACCGTTACCGCCGGCATCGTCAGTGCGACAGGGCGCAGTCTCCCGGACGAGAGCTATGTGCCGTTCATACAGACGGACGTTGCGATAAACCCCGGTAACTCAGGTGGACCCTTGTTCAACCTCGATGGCGAGGTGATAGGCATCAATTCCCAGATATTCACTCGTTCGGGCGGATTCATGGGCTTGTCGTTTGCGATTCCCATCGATATGGCGATGGATGTATCGGATCAGCTGCGCCTCGATGGCAAGGTCAGCCGCGGTTGGCTGGGTGTGGTCATTCAGGAAGTCAGCCGTGACCTGGCCGAATCGTTCGGGCTCGAGCGGCCTGCAGGCGCCCTGGTTGCACAGATCATGGACGGCGGCCCGGCCGCTAAAGCCGGAGTGCGGGTAGGGGATGTCATCCTTAGTATCAACGGAGCGGAGGTAGACATGTCTGCCGACCTGCCACATCTCATCGGAGCGGCAAAGCCTGACAGCCAGGCGCGGCTGGGTATCGTGAGGGATGGCGAGCGTCAGGAACTGACGGTTACCCTCGGGACTATGCCCGAAGAGGGGGACGAGGTTACAACTCCCGTTGAAAAGCACAACAACCGTCTTGGCGTAAGAGTCACTGAATTGAGCCCAGAGCTGAAACGCGATCTCGACCTCACTGGCGGTGTAGTGATTACCGAGGTCTTGAGTGGGCCCGCGGCGATGATAGGTTTGCGCCCGGGCGATGTAATCACCCACCTGAACAATCAAGCCATTGATTCGCCTGCTGGCTTTGATCAGATTGCTGCGGAGCTACCAAAGAACCGCTCCGTCTCCATGCGTGTCTTGCGGCAGGGCAGGGCGAGCTTTATCACCTTCAAGCTCGCTGAATAGTCGGTAGTGCTGCCAATTACGCCAAGTCAGTCATTCGTGCGGACGGAACAGCCTCAACGCGAACATCGCGGCAGGCTCGGGCGGATGCGCTTGGCAACTTCGGTTGGCTTAACGCTTGGCCTGGGTCGTCTGATTGAAGCCGAACGCTACGGCATCGCCCTGAGCCGTTAGCTACCGCCAAACTGTTCGCCGGTTCATCTCTTCCAGCAAGAGCGAGCACAAGGTCGAGCCGTACATGGCATGACTCATTACGGGCAGGCCTGTGCTCGCCACGTATTGAAATTCGCTCGTCAGCGTTGTCGTCACGCGCTTGTCACCTGCTGACCGCATTGTGGTGCGCTGTCTCTCCCAGCGAAGAGCGTCGGTGGAAAGCGACCTTTGGTCGTCTGGCTGAGCGGCAGGCTGATTTGTCATCTATGGTGATTTTCTCAGCTACCTAATATCAAGGACTTGCGCAATGAAGCTTGAAGTTGCTCGAGGAATATTCTTAATCGGTGCACTTGGCATCGCTTCCTTATGCGCTGCTGCCTGGAGTGAGCCTGACGCCCAGCTCGTTGCGCGTAGCGACGTAAGCGACGTCAGTGATCATTGCCCCGTACCTCGAGTCGCGCGAGTCGCGACTTCAGATATGCGGCCTGACCATGACCTGCTGTTGTTGATGTACGGCCTGTCGCAAAGCCTGGTGGGGCGTAGCTGAAAGGTTGAGCTCCAGCCTGTCTTGTGGCCTCTCTACCCCTGGCATGCCGCCCCCGCGACCATCTGGCTTCCTCGAACTGGCTTGTATCGATCCATGGTCGTTACAAGCCAGACTGTCCGACCCTATATGAGTGACCCAAGCCCCGCCGTAATGGCCGAGTAAAGATCCAGTTAGAGCGGCCGGTCAACCCGCCAGACGGTGGGTGACCTCGCTGAGTTGGGCCGAGAGTTCATGCAGGTTACGACTGGCTTGCTCCGTGCGCTCAACGTTGTCCTGGTTGGTGGTGGCGATGGCTGTGATTTCGGTCAGATTGCGCGAGATGTCCTCCGCGACAGAAGTCTGCTCCTCGGCAGCCGTGGCGATTTGGCGGTTCATGTCCCTGATGGCTTCGACCTCCAGAGTGATCCGCTGCAGCATGCTGCCTGCCTCGGTGACTTGCTCGACACCCTGATCACTGCGGACCTGGCCATTTTCGATCGCACGTACCGCATCCACTGCGCCAGTCTGCACGGTATCGATGATCTGATGGATCTCGGCAGTAGAATCTGCGGTACGTCTGGCCAGGGTACGCACCTCGTCGGCAACTACCGCGAAGCCTCGGCCCGCATCGCCGGCGCGAGCGGCTTCGATGGCCGCGTTCAGGGCTAGCAGATTGGTCTGGTCGGCGATCCCGCGAATCACTTCGAGAACTTTGCCGATACGGCCGCTATCAGACTCCAGGCGACGGATAACGGTAGCGGTATTGCTGATTTCGCCGCGCATGTGGGTGATCGTCTCGATGGTCGAGCGCATCATGGTTTCGCCTTGCTGAGCTGACTGATCCGCAGTGTCGGCGGCGCGAGCGGCATCGGCGGCGTGTCGGGCTACCTCCTGGGCAGTGGCGGACATTTCGTGCATCGCGGTTGCCACCTGATCGGTGCGCGAAAATTGCTCCCGTGTACCTTGTCCCATCAGCGCAGCGATGGCGTTGAGTTCACCGCTGGCGCTGTCCAGATCCGATGTGCTGCGCTGTAGTCGGGTAAAGGTGTCGGCCAGGAAATCCCTCAGTATGTTCGCGGCAACCGCCAGGCGCCCCAGCTCGTCTGCGCGTGACGCATCGATGCGCTGGGCAAAATCGCCCTGGCTGAGCTTGGCGATGTGGTCGATCAGGTGACGGATCGGGGTGATCAGGTTGCGGTTCACCAGCCAAAGGCTGAGCAGGGCGATAAGACCGCCGGCCGCAAGCATGATCAGGGAACCGGCAATCACCGCCCGGTCGGCGGCCAGACCGATGGTTTGCGAATCCTGCAGCGCAGAGCTGCGCAGCTGCTCCACCAGCTCGCTGAGCTGTTCGCTGGTGGCGCGGTCGATACCCTTTACGGCCGCATCGCCTGCGATGGGATCGCCTCCAGCTGCTAAGAAGGCATCTCGTCCGCTGCGGTAGGCGCTGCCCAACCTCTGGTGCTCATCCCGCAGGCTTTGGATCTTTTTCGCTAATTCAGGATCATGCCTGCTGGCTTGCACCAGGGTGCCCAGCAGCGCCTGGACTTTGCGCTCCTGGTCCTCGAAGCTCTGCCAGTATCTGGTCAGGTTTTCCTGAGACCTGCCGCGCAGCAGCACGTTTTTCCACTCCTGAACCTGCACCTTGAACTCCAGGTTGGCCTGGTCAATGAGGCGCGAGGCTTCGATGGGGCCCTTGAGCAGTTTCTGGTAGTCGGAAATGCCATCGGAGAGAAGGGAAAAACTGGCAAGAGCGATGACCAGCATCAATAGCAAGCTGCCGCCAATCAGTGCCAGCAGTTGTGCACGCAGGGATTTTTTCAGGGGCATCGGATCAATCTCGTATCGAAAAGGGTGCGCTTGCACCGCAGGCAAGGTGAACGAGCCTTCAGCTGATGAATGCTCGCACGACCCTGTTTCGGCCCGCTGTGTCGATACTTGAATGTCTTCAGACCAGCCGCAGGTGGTTGTCCCAGAGACCTGCGGGCAGTTGCAGCGGCGTGCTGACGACGCGCTTGCCCTGGCAGTCGACGAGGCGGCAGCGGCCTTGGCCGGAACTCACCACGAAGCCTTCCCTCACGGCCGCCACACCGGCGCAGTCGGGCAAGTGGATTTCCTCCACAAGCTCGG
Source organism: Stutzerimonas stutzeri (assembly GCA_002387205.1). GTDB lineage: Bacteria > Pseudomonadota > Gammaproteobacteria > Pseudomonadales > Pseudomonadaceae > Stutzerimonas > Stutzerimonas stutzeri_N. The sequence goes on from DGLA01000002.1 coordinate 301,035, forward strand.
CTGTGTCGAGCTTCCAGATGAATAGCTTGTTGCCTCGTGGCGCGGTGACCGCCAACAGGCGAAGGGAATCATTGATGGCCAGGCTGGCTGTGTACTGGTTCATCGCCTGACGCTGCGCCTCGCCCAGCGGAAAGGCCTGGAAGGGCTGATCAGGGCGCTTGATTGCCAGCAGTGGCACATGATCCATCGGGTCGCCCTCGTACTGCTGCCCGGACACGACGGTGCCGTCGGTCGCGACGGCCAGATGGCGAACGCTGTTCATCTGCTCGGGCAATTGCTCCTTGCTGATCAGCGTACCGTCGCGATGCAGCAGCACCAGGCTGGGTTCCATGGCGTCGAGGTTCATCATCTCGCGGCTGTCGGCTTCGGTGCGGATGCCACCGTTGGCGATTACCAACGTCTCGCCATCAGGCATCCAGAGCAGCTGGTGCGGGCCGATGCCGTGGGTCGAAAGTTCACCGCTGCGCACCAGCCGGCGCTCTTCGACCCGGTAGATGCCAAGGACGCCGCGGCCGGCATCGCTGGTGTCGTTTTCGGTCGTGTAGAACAGGTCGCCGCTCGAATGGAAAACACCGTGTCCATAGAAATGGCGTTCCGGGGGCGACGTCAGTACCTGGAGCAAGGTACCGTCACGGCTGTCGATGAGGTAGCTTTCACGGCTTGGTCGACGGCCGACGAACACCGCCAAGGGCAGGTGAGGATGGGCATAGCAATCGTGGCAGCGCTCGGCGACCGGCGTGGCGAATACCTGACTGCCATCGAGCCGGTAGCCGACGACATAGTGGCGTCCATCAGTGTCGTCGCGCGCCGATAGCAGCAGCGGTTGGTCGGCCTGATGCGTCAGCGTCCAGCCGCCAACGGCAGAAGCGGCGATCAGCACACCGCCAAGACCCAGGAAAGCGCGGCGTTTCATGTCAGTCTCCATCATGGGCGTTGAAGCCGATCTGTACGCCAAGCGCGCGGGCCAGTTCGGCCTGGTGCAGGCGATGCAAGACATCGATGTCTTTGTACAGCGCATCCAGGCGCGCTCGACCGGCTTCGTCGGCCAGTAGCTCGCTGAACGGCAGCATGATGTCGACAAGGTGCTTGCGTGCCGTTTCATAGGCGACGTCGATGCGCTTGGTCAGGTCTGCCTGATCTGCAGGGACTAGCCTTTTCAGTCCATTGCCATCCGCGCCCAGCCATAGGCGTTGCGCGCCGGCGAGCGCGGCGTCGATGCTGGCGAGGGTCGCGTCGCTGCGCCAGGCTTCGGCCTGATACGGTTGCGGGAAGCCCTTGGTCTGGCGACCCAAAGGTGCGCCGAGCTTTTTCTTCAGGCCATCCAATGCAGTGACCTGAACCCGGAGCAAGTCTGCGATCGCTTCGGCCGAATCGGCGTAGCGCTCGTTGGGAAACTCGCTCAGTTGAGCTGCCATGCCCTCTGGCGCTTGCCACGCCTGAAGGATGTCTGCCGACAGCTTTTGTTGGTGTTCGCCGATCGCCTCAAGCAGCGGACAGTAGCGCGCTTTGGTCTGGCCGTCGCTCAGGTCGACGGCCTTGTCGTAGAGCACGTATTCATAGGCGGAAAGCCCCTGCAGCACCACACTGGCGTTCTCCAGGTCGGCCTGGGTGAGGTGCGGCTTGCGCTTGAGCAGCGCCGTGACCTGGCGGCCGACAAGGTTTTTCTTGTCTGGCCAGAATTGAACCTGCCAGGCTCGATTGCCTTCTCCCATCGGGCCCACCAGCAGGGGGTGCAATCCGGCCCAGGCGAGCTGGGTCTGGAGGTAGGCCTCGCGGGCGTCGTCCAGCTGCTCGTTGTCAGCACAGAAGGCGATGCTGCTCGCAGCCATGCGACGGCTCGCCTCGGCCCAGTTGGTATAACCCGGCAGGAGCACCTCGTTGGTAAGCGCCGTGCTTGTTTCTGCGTACGGATCGGACGGCGCACAGGCCACAAGAATCAGACCCAGAGCTGTGGCGGTGGCGGTACGAAAAATCCGGATGGGGGACATGTTGCTCCTCAGGACGCGGCAAATTGAGTGTTAGCTCTGGCATTAGAGCGATTCGAGAAAGGCCAGCAAGGCGCTGCGTTCGTCCTGGTCGAAGCCAAGCACTACTTGTTTGGCTCGCTCTGCTTCACCGCCGTGCCAGAGTATGGCTTCGAGCAGGTTTCGCGCCCGCCCGTCATGCAGGAACTGAGTGTGACCACTGACGGCTTCGGTCATGCCGAGCCCCCAGAGAGGCGGTGTACGCCATTCGCTGCCGCTGGCTTCGAATTCTGGACGATTATCGGCAAGCCCTGCACCCATGTCGTGCAGCAGTAGGTCGGTGTATGGACGGATAACCTGATTGGCGAGCTCCGGCTCGGCAGCTTCGCCAGTGGTGAAGGTCGGTACGTGGCAGCTCTGACAGCCGGCCTGGTGAAACAGCGTCTTGCCGGCCACTACCTGAGGCGCCTCAACGTTTCGCCTGGCCGGAACTGCAAGGTTGCGTGTATAGAACAGCACCAGCGACAGGATGTGGTCGCTGACTTCCGGCTCGCCGCCGTGGGGCATCGCCAGGCAATCGGTCTGGGCCTGCGTACAGCTGCTGCCGGTCAGCAGGCTGGTGGTCAGGCCCATATCGTTGAAAAAAGCATCGGCGTTCTGCTGATTCAGACTCGGCTGGCCGGCTTTCCAGCCGAAACGGCCTAGCTTTGTATCACGGGAAACCTGATCAAACACTCGGTTCGGCCGCCCTGAAATGCCGTTTGAGTTGAGGTCGTCCGGATCTGCATTGGCAAGTATCGCGGCTTCCGGTATCGCTTCCAGTAAACCGAGACCGATCATCGCAGGTGCGACACGAACCGAAAATTGCGTATCGGGATGCATCGGGCCGTAGCCCAGGTCGGTGATGGCCAGCTGCGGTTTACGAAGCTCGACTTCGAACCCGTCGGCGAATCGTTCGATGTGCGTGCTGTAATCAACGCGAACCTTGCCTTCGGGGGTCACACCGGGGATCGACATGTCCTGCAGTTGGCCACCGTAGGTGGGCTCTGGTGCGATGCCTCGTTGTTTCACCACCTCGGCATGCTCCGCACCCGCCGGAACCGACAGACGCACCAGCATTGACACGGCGTTGCCTCGAGCGGCCTCGGCCGGGTGACCGCGACCGTCCTTGATATGGCAATTCTGGCAGGCATTGGTGTTGAAAAGCGGGCCGAGTCCGTCGCGCGCGGTAGTCGAAGAAGGTGCGATCACCCAAGGATTGCGGAAAAAACTGTTGCCAACGGCGAAATCCAGTCGCCTCACGGGAGACAGATTGGCAGAGGGCATCGAGAAGGCATTGTGGTCGGACTTGATAACCGTCGTGCTGCCACCGGACAGTGCCTCGCCTGGCTCGGCCTGTTCAAAGCGGGGCGATGGCTGATCGCACGCCGTCAGGCTCGATACCAGCAGCGCAAGGACAAGTGTGGAAAGCGGGCGCATCGGTAGTCCAGAGCCAGAAAAGCGGCGGTAATCTTAGCAGGCTGCGAGTGGTTGAATAAGAGGAATTTGCATTTGAGTGGCTCGGCCTGCTGGCGAGTGCAGTATGCAGCTCGCCAGCAGTGCTAATGCCGAAGTGGCAGCGTTGCACTGCCCCTCTGGACCGATCGAATCAGAACTCGTGATCGGCGGTGTCGGGGTTCAGGTCGCTGATACCCAGCGCAGCCGCTGCTTTTTCGATCGAACCGGTTTGCTGGACCAGCGAGGCAATGGCGGCGCGGACTTTTTCCTGGCCTTCGCTATTATCCGGGCCAATCAGCTGATCGAACGCTTCGCCGTTCTCTGCACTGTTAACCAGGACGCGCAGCTTGGCTTCGGTGGTTTCAAGATCGGTTTTCAGGGTGCTGTTGATCTCGGGTGCGGTGCCTTCGACCAGCGATGCCAGGCTTGGGCCGGTCAGCGTGGTGCCATCGATGCGCTCGTATTCGCCCAGATAGACGTTTCGGATGCCCTTGGCGTTGTAGTAGTGGGAATTGTGTGTGTTGTCACTGAAGCAATCGTGCTCGTCCTCGGGGGAGTTGGCTTCCAGCGCAACCTTCATGCGCTCTCCGGCCAGCTCGCCAAGCGACAGGCTGCCCATGCCGAAGAACATCTTGCGAAGACCGTTCTCGGCGGATTCCTGTTCCAGGCTGGCGCGGTAGTTGTCCGCTACGCCGTCCTTCCACTCGCCGACCATTTCTTCGAGATCGCTGACCAGCAGCCCCGTCGCTGCCTTCAGGTAGGCGCGGCGCCGATCGCAGTTGCCACCGGTGCAGCCCTCGCCTTCGATGAAGTCGCTCACCGGGCGGTTGCCTGCGCCGGCGTTGGTGCCGTTGAGATCCTGGCCCCAGAGCAGGAATTCGATCGCGTGGTAGCCGGTGGCGACGTTGGCTTCGGAGCCGGCCAGTTCGTTCAGGCTGGCAAGCTTCTCGCCGGTGATCTCGGTGACGTCGATCTTGTCTTCGCCGATCTGCAACTCTTTGTTGGCAATGATATTGGCGTTGGCGCCCGGGTTGCCCAGTGCGTGCTGGTAGTCACCTTCCACGTAGTCGATCATGCCTTCGTCCAGCGGCCAGGCATTGAGCTGACCCTCCCAGTCATCAACGACGGGATTGCCGAAGCGGAACACTTCACTCTGCATGTAAGGAACGCGGGCGGCGAGCCAGGCGTCCTTGGCAGCTTGCAGCGTTTCATCGGTCGGGTTGGCCAGCAATTGGTCGATTGCTTCCTGCAACTTCAGCGCGGCGCTGTGCGCATCGCTGAATACGGCATGCGCGAGATCCGCGTAGTGGTTCACCACTGCCTGCGCGGCTTCGCTGTTCACCGTTTCCGTGGCTGGCGCGCTTGCTGCCGGCTCGCTCTGGGTGGTGGTTGCTTGCGGAGCTGCGGCCTTTTCGGCCGGCGCTTTGTCTTCGCCGCAACCAGCGAGTGATATGGCGACAGCTAGAAGGCTGGCGGTTGCCCAGACGGGAGTGCGTAGCATGGCGGGTTCCTTTGCTTGCAGGGTGGTATGAACGGGTCGGCAGCATGACTGCGACAAATGGATGCAGAGCATAATGCGAAAGATTTGCATTTTGTGCAAAAAAATCGAATGAGCAGGGCACGCAGCGGTGCGCTGCGAAGCCGTTCCCATAACCGCGGACAGCTATTTTGGCGTGCCTGACCTAGCGATCGGTTTTCTCGGCTATCCAGATCGTATGTCGCGTACCGCGATTGCCGTGGGCGAATACCTCGACCTCTTCGGCGAGAAATCCTGCCTGGGCCAACTTCTGTGAGAAGACCCTGTCAGCGCTGGCTGACCAGACGGCCAGCACACCCTTCGCGCGCAGGGCCTTAGCGCAGCTATCGAGGCCTGCCGGCGAGTAAAGCCAGCTATTGCGCTTATGGGTCAGCCCCTCCGGTCCGTTGTCCACATCGAGCATGATGGCGTCGAAGCCCAGTGGCTCGCGTCGCAATACGTCGGCAACATCGTCATTGAGCAGGCAGGTTCTTGGATCATCGAGCGGCAATCCGGCCTTTTTGCCCAACGGCCCCCGGTTCCACTCGATCACCCCGGGGACCAACTCCGCGACCTGCACCTCGGCGTCCTTGCCCAGATGTTTTAGCGCAGATGCCAGGGTGAACCCCATGCCGAGCCCACCGATGAGGACTCGCGGTTGGGCACGGTGGGCGATGCGGCTGCAGGGTATCTGTGCGAGGGCGTCTTCGGAGCCGTGCATACGGGTGTTCATCAGCTGGTTGCCATTGCCACCCTGAATCTTGATGACGAAGTCGTCACCGTAGCTAAACAGGCAAAGGGCACCACCACCGGGGATCTCGGCGGTGTCGATCAATACGAAGCGCTTCATGTATGGCTCGTCGGAAGGAGAGGAAGCAGCGAACGGGCTGCGCAAGAACGGGCGGGTTTACAACGTTTTTGAACTGACCCGGTGTCCCAAATGGACGGATTTTCGCAGCAGGGCGGCCAATTCGGGCGCCGGGACGGGCTTGCTGTAATAGTAGCCCTGGCCTTCATGGCAGCCTTCTTCGATCAGGTAGCGCTCCTGTTCGGCCGTCTCCACCCCTTCGGCGATGACCAGCATGCCCAGGCTTTTGGCCAGCTGGATGATGGCGCGGACGATGGTCGCGTCACCCTCATCGGCTTCGATGTCTCGAACGAAGCTCTTGTCGATCTTGACCTTGTCCAGCGGCAGGCTTTTCAGATAGCTGAGCGAGGAATAACCGGTGCCGAAGTCATCGATGGCAATCAGCGCCCCTGAGCGACGAAGGCTGTGCAGGATTCGGGTCGCAGCCGCAATATCCTCCATCAATCCTGTTTCGGTTACCTCGAGTTCGAGCGTTTCCGCTGGCAGCCGATGGGCGCTGAGCAGGTTGCTGACCACCAGCGGCAGCTCGGCGTGATGCAACTGTACGGTCGATAGATTGACCGCCATGCGCAGGCCATCGAAGCCTTGCTGATGCCATTCGCTCAGCTGCCGGCAGGCCTGGTCCAGCACCCACTCACCGATGGCAATGATGCTGCCGTTCTGCTCGGCGAGCGGGATGAACACGTCAGGCGGGACCATCTTGCCGCTGGGGTGCGACCAACGCAGTAAGGCTTCGACGCCGGTGATGCGCTTGAGCCGGTAATCGATCTGAGGTTGATAGACCAGGCGGAACTCGCCGCGTTTGACCGCCCCGCCCAGATCCTTCTGCAGCTCCCGGCGCTCACGCATCTCGTTGTCGATACTGGCCACGTAGAACTGATAACGGTTGCGGGCCCTGGTTTTCGCCAGGGTCATCGTCTGCTCGGCTTTTTGCAGCAGCTTCTCGGTGCTGTCACCGTCCTCGGGAAAGAGGGTGATGCCGATGGTGGCGCGCAGTCGGATGTCCTGCTGGTCGAGGACGATGGGCTGTTCCAGGTCATCCAGCACTTTCTGGGCCAGCTCCGCCGCTTCGTATGGCTGTTCGAAACCTGACAGCACCAGGACGAACTGGTCACCGCCCAGGCGCGCCAGGGCACCAAGCCGGCCGCTCTGGTTACGGAGCCGCTCCGCCAGCGCCATCAGCATGCGGTCGCCGTTCTGGTAGCTGAACTGTTCGTTGACGCCCTTGAAATCGTCCAACCCCAGGCAAAGCACCGCCACCCGCCGCTGCAGGCGGCCAGCGCTGCTAAGGATGTGATCCAGCTGCTGTTGCAGCTGGAGGCGGTTGGGCAGGCCGGTAAGAAAGTCGTACTGCGTCATGCGCTCCAGGTTGCTCTCGGCAGCATGGCGCAACTGCATGTTGCGCTCGATGGAGCAAAGCAGTCCGTTGGCGGTTTCGACCCAGAGTCCCAGCTCGTTCCGCTCGTGGCCCTTCAGCATCGGCAGCTTGTGCTCGCTGGGGCGGTCGGGGTTGATGCTGGAAAGGTGCTCGATGAGCTTAGTCAGCGGACGGGTCAGCAACCAGTGGTAGATCAGATAAAGCACCAGGCCCAGCGTCAAGGCGCGCAGCATGCCGACAACGAAGATGACGATCGAATTGCTAATGAGTTCCTCGCCGTAGGGGGAGGTGTCCAGGGTGATGCGCAGGTCGCCGTAGTGCTCGTTGTAAGGCGGACGACCAATCAGCGGAATGGAAAATGCCTGATCACGTCCCAGTATCGGATCGGTCAGCGAGCGCCAGGGGGACGCCATCAATGGGCGCGACTTGGCGGCGAGCGGTTCTTCGCCTGGGTGGCCGATCGAGGCCTGGTGAATGGACTCGTGCTGAAACAGACCTTCCATGACCTGCATGCCCAGTTCCCGGTCCAGGCTGTAGATGGCTTGAGTCGAAGGGTCCCGGGTCATGCGCAGTATTCGCTGCGCTTCTGCATTGATCAGCTGTCGGGTCTTGTAGGCATCGAAAACGATCTGCGCGCAGCTCAGCACCAGCCCAACAGCCAGCGCCGACAGTAGGACGATACGTAACAGTTGGCGCGACAGGCTGTTGCGCAATTCGGTCAAAAGAATTTCCTTTTTCCAGGCCGGTGCTCAGCACAGCGTTGTCAGTGAAACGCTACAGTCCGGAACCTTTGCGGGGCGAAACGTTATCAGATATGCCGGTTGCCTGCAGAGCCTCCGGTCGAGGCAGCCAATAAATGGATCAGCCCTGTGCAAGTGTTTCCCTGACCTCGCACCCCTTGATCACCATTCGGATGATGGTGTCCGCAGCGGCATCATAGTCGGCGTCGTCAAGGCAGGGCTTTCCCGTAACGGCCGCAATCTGCCAATCGAAGTCGGCATAGGTCTGGGTGGCTGCCCAGATGCTGAACAGCAGATGGTTTGGATCGACGCGGGCCATCAATCCTTCATCGATCCAGCGCTGAATGCAGGCCACATTATGGCTGGCTTGCGCATTGAGCTGCTCGGCGCGTTCGCTGGGGAGGTGAGGCGCGCCGTGCATGATTTCACTGGCGAATACTTTCGAAGCGCAGGCATGTTCGCGCGAGATGCGGATCTTGGTACGAATATATGCGCGCAGGACATCGGCAGGTTGGCCGGGTTGGTTAAAGGGAGCGGAAGCCTGCAGCAGCGGCTCGACAATGCTGTCGAGGACCTCCCGATACAGGTTTTCCTTGCTCTTGAAGTAGTAGTACACGTTGGGCTTGGGCAGCCCCGCGCGATCGGCGATGTCGCTGGTCTTGCTGGCAGCGAAGCCCTTCTCGGCAAACTCCTCGCTGGCTGCACGAAGGATCAGTTCTCTGTTGCGCTCGCGGATACTGGACATAAGGCCTGTTCAATTCACGGCCACCCAGCCTGGTGGCCCGCCGCGGAATCCTAGCACCGGCTTTCGGGCGGTCTCAAGGCAGTCATGGATTTGTCGAAGGTTCCTGAGCCTGCTATCGGTGTGAAGTAAAGATATGGCTGGTTATGCCGATAGGTAAAGAGTCAATTCCACCCTTTGTATCCAGAGTTGGTCAATTCCTGCATACATTAAAACTAGATCGAGTGAGAACATGCCTTTCATGCAACGTAGTATTCAGTGGCAGCTGATTGTCAGCATGGGGGCAGCTCTGCTCACCAGCACCCTGATCGTCATTGTTGTCTATTCATCAGCGGTCAATCGACTGGCTGAGCGTTACCTCGTAGGCCAGGCACTGCCAGCCAACATTGCGGCGATTCGGAACGACATCGAGCGTACGCTCGCTGCGCCCATCACTGCCACGGCCGGTATCGCCAACAATACGCTGGTTCAGGATTGGTTGCGTGAAGGTGAGAGTGCAGACCGAGCGGAGGCAATGGGTCGTTACCTGGACGGTGTAAAGGCTCAGCAAAACGCGCTCACGACTTCGATAGCAGTGCTCGATAGTGGCAACTACTACTCCGAGGCAGGACTCTCGCGGACACTTAACCGCAAAGCTGCCGGCGACGGTTGGTTTTACGGCCTGGTCGACAGCGGAATTAAACGGCGATTCGAGATCGACATCGACAAAGCGTCCCGTCAGCCAACCCTGTTCATCAATCAGCGGATCGAGGCGGGTGGCAGGACCCTGGGCGTCGCCGGGCTTGGCTTCAGCCTGGAGAGCATGTCCGAGCTGATCAGCAATTTTCGCTTTGGTGAGCGGGGGGAGGTTTACCTGATCAGCGGTGACGGCCGTGTCAAGGTTCACCCCAAAACCGAGAATAACGACCAGGTCGAGCTTGGCACGCTGACAGGCAGCGATGCCGCGCAGAAGCTCCTCAATGGCGCATCCGACGCGGTGAGATTCGAGCGTGACGGCGAGGCGTTCCTGGCGATCGCTCAGCCGTTGGAAAGCCTGGGTTGGGTACTGGTCAGTGAAGTGCCGGAAGCGGAAATCTTTGCCGAGGCGCGCCGCACGTTGTGGACCATCAGTCTGATCGGCGCATGCATTGCCCAGTTCTTTCTTGGCCTCGTCGTGCTGCTGGCGCGCGGGCTGGTGAAACCGATCCGTCAGGTCACCCAGGCGCTCGTTGAAATTGGCGGAGGCGGTGGCGATCTGACTCGCCGCCTGGATGAAAGCCGCGCTGACGAATTGGGTGACCTGGCGCGCGGCTTCAACCGCTTCATTGGCAGTTTGCGCGGGTTGATCGGCGATGTGCTGAACACCAGTCAGCAACTGAGGACCGCTGTCGGGCAGGTGGCGCAGGTGGTCGACAACACTGCGACGCGCGCAGGCCGCCAGCATGAGATGACTGACATGGTCGCGACCGCCGTGCACGAAATGGGCCTCACCGTGCAGGAAATCGCACGCAATGCCAGCAATGCCGCACAGGCCTCGCAGGGTGCCCGCAGCGAGGCGATGGAAGCGCGCAAGGTGGTCAGTGATTCGATTGCGCACATCGAGAAAATGTCTGGCGAGATCGGTCACGCCGCCGAATCGGTCACCGATCTGGCACAGCAGGTCGCTTCCATCGACAAGGTGCTGGCAGTGATCCGCAGCATTTCCGAACAGACCAATCTGCTGGCGCTGAACGCGGCTATCGAGGCTGCACGCGCCGGAGAGATGGGTCGCGGCTTTGCAGTGGTCGCTGACGAGGTACGCACCCTGGCCAGCCGGACTCAGGCATCCACGGATGAAATTCAGAACATGATCCAGGGGCTCAAGAGCGGTGCTGAAAACGCGGTCAACTCCATGCACGCAGGGCAGGCTGCGACGGGCACTGGAGTAGAGGCCAGTCAGCGCACCGGCCAGTCGCTCGGCGCAATCACCGAGCAGGTCGAAGCCATCAGCGACATGAACACTCAGGTGGCCGCAGCGACTGAAGAGCAGAGCAGCGTGACCGAGGAGATCACCCGTAACGTGCAGGGCATCGCCGACCTGGCCCAGGCGACGGCGAGTGATGTGCAGGGCTGTCGGGAAGATTGTCATGAGCTGAGTCGCCTGGCCGATGATCTCAGCCGGCAGATGGGCAGCTTCAAGCTTTAACCTGAGCGGCGAGCGCGCCTGCCGTTTAGGGGCGCGCTGTGCTGCGGCATGGCGGTCGCGATTCGGTTATTCGACCGTCTTCCCTTGCCACCACGGGCTCCGATCTGAGCGTGATGGAAAGGTCCTTCGTCACGTCATGGCGACATGAAAAAACGTGACCAAAAAAGCAGCATTTCGGCTGCTTTTTTCTGTCCATGCCCTTGCGGCAGTCGGTTAGAAGTGCGCTTTGACAAGCAGGCTGGCGGTGTTCTGGTTGGTGCCGCCGACCAGATCGCTGACAAACCCACCGTCTTCTATGCCGTACTTGTCAGACCAGTAGTCGTATTCGATACCGACATAGAGCCTGCCTGACTCGCCGTCCAGTGCCTTGCCCAGGTCGTACTTGATCTGTGGGTTGATGTGCAGGTTCTTCGACATGAAGTCACCGCTGCGCTCCGAGCCGGCATCGTTGACCACCCAGTCGATGAAGCCGTCAAACAGAATGTCGGACTTGCCAACCGGGAAGGTCATAGCCCAGGTCGGCGTGACCTGCCACTGGCCGGAGGCACGACGTGTGGTGCCGTCGGGTTTGCGGTAGTAGAGGTTAATGGCCAGACGATCGAAACCGGGCACGTCGAGGTCAACGGCGGGGCCGAGCAGATAGGTCTGATTGGGTCGGCCGGCGCTGCTTTCGCCGCGCTCGTAGGTGGCTGCCAGCAGCACGTCCTTGATTGGGCCGAAGGCGAGGTCCTGGCCGCTCAGTTTGCCGAACGACAGGCGCGGGCTGAACTCACCGTAGTAGGTGTGACCTTCTTCGCCGGACAAGCCGTTGTACCACTTGCTGTCGACGAACAGGAACATGTCGCCCCAACTCCAGCCGCTGGCATGTTCGAAGGTCACGGTCTGCTGGATCTCGCCGGCGTCGACCTTGAAATCTTTGCCATAGAGGTAGCTGAGGCTGTTGTTCTGCCAGTGGAGCATGCCATCGGCAAAGGCGGGGGCGGACAGCAGGCAGCCGGCCAGCGCCAGCGACAGTGGAGCGCGCTTGAAGGTCATGTTGATACCCTTTGGTTTTGTTGTTGTGATGAATGCAGGTGTCGCGCCCGGCTCGTGCAGGCCGGGCGCGGTGCGATCAGCCTGTAGGCGTCAGCTGAGCGGAAGGATCGCGTGTGGTGGCTTTCGGATGGACCTTCGTGTAGTCGGGGATATTCACCGCCAGGGTGTTGGTGCCGACTGAGTCCTCGATCAGGTTGTCTGGATCGTAATCATCCATTTCTTCCGGCTCGCGGGGCAGGAAGAAGTTGAGCAGGATCGCGCTGAAGGCACCGATGGTGATGGGTGAACCGAAGATGTTCTTCAGCACCTCGGGCAGGTGGTTGAGTACATCCGGTACGGCTGCCACGCCCAGCCCCAGGCCCAGCGAGATGGCGACGATAAGCATGTTGCGGCGGTTGAGCCCGGCTTCGGCGAGTATCTTGATGCCGGCGATGGCAACCGTGCCGAACATGATCAAGGTCGCGCCGCCGAGCACCGGCTTGGGCATCAGTTGCAGCACGCCGCCAACGACCGGAAACAGCGCCAGCAGGATCAGAATGCCGGCGATATAGAGGCCGACGTGACGGCTAGCCACGCCGGTGAGCTGGATCACGCCGTTGTTCTGGCTGAAGGTAGTCATCGGCAGGCTGTTGAAGGTGGCGGCCAGCAGCGAGCTGCAGCCGTCGCCCAGGATGCCGCCCTTGATCCGCTTGAGGTACAGCGGGCCCTTGACCGGCTGACGCGAAATCATCGAGTTTGCGGTCAGGTCGCCCGCCGTTTCCAGCGGCGTGATCAGGAAGATCACCGCGATCGGGATGAATGCCATCCAGTCAAAGGCGAAGCCGAACTTGAATGGCTGCGGCACGCTCAGTGCCGGTAGCGTGGCGAGGCTGGAAAAATCCACCATGCCCATCATCCAGGCGGCGGCGTAGCCCACCACCAGCGCGACGATCACAGCGGACAGCCGCAGCAGCGGAATGCCGAAACGGTTGAGCACGATGATGGTGCCGAGCACCAGACCGGCCAGTGCGAGGTTGGGCAGGGCGCCGGGGTCTTCGGCGCCGTAACCGCCAGCGATGTCAGTCATCGAGACCTTGATCAGCGACAGGCCCATCAGGCTGATGATGGTACCGGTGACCACGGGTGTGATGATCCGGCGCAGCCGGTCGATGCAGCGGCTGACGACGATCTCGACGAATGCCGCGCAGAAGCTCACACCGAAGAGCGTCGCGAGGATGTCTTCCGGGGTGCCGCCGCGGTTCTTGACGATGAAGCCGGCCGCCAGCACCACGCTGAGAAAGCCGAAGCTGGTGCCCTGCAGGCAGAGCATGCCGGCGCCGATCGGGCCGACGCGCCTGGCCTGGATGAAGGTTCCGATGCCGGAGACGAACAGCGCCATGCTGACCAGATAGGGCACATGCTCGCCCAGGCCCAGCACGCTGCCGATGATCAGGGTCGGCGTGATCACGCCGACGAAACTGGCCAGCACATGCTGGATCGCGGCGAAGGTGGCGGGGAGCGGACCGGGGCGATCTTCCAGCTGGTAGATCAGGTCCTGATTGGGAGCGTCACCGCTCCTGGGTTCGGTTGCGGTCATGAGTCAAGCCTGCCATTCGTTATTGTTCGGTCATGGGCTTTCGAGGCTGCACGGACCTCTATCACTGGCCGAAAAAAGCTGTTCGCTCGGTCAGGATGCGCTCGACTATAGCAACCTGTGGACAGGAGATAAAACAGGAAATTAAAAAATTGTGCACAATTAAGATGGGCCAGCCTTGAGAGCCCGCCAGGCATGGCGCCCCAACGGTTACCGGTCAGCGGTTGGCTTGCAATTCGCGGGAAACGTTCTCGGCCAGGCCGGCGCCGGCTTCGCTCATGGTCAGGTAGGTGCGATCTGCGCCGGCCTCCTCAATCTGCTGGGCAATGTCTTCGTACATCGCGTGGGAGACGATCAGCCCTTCGAAACCTTTGCCGCGCAGCTTGCGCGTGGAAATGATCTTCGCTTCGGGATCATTCATCGCGAGGATCACTGCCTCGACCTTGTTCATTTCCAGGCTCTCCCAGAACATCTGATCCTCAGCGTCGGCGAACAGTACGTGGCGGCCTCTCTCGGAGCTCTTTTCTACCGTTACCGGGTCGGAGTCGAGACTGATCAAACGCCATCCCTGGGCCTGCAGGTGATCGTAGGCGGCGCGCCCAGTGCGGCCCATGCCCATGATCAGGATCTGTGCGTCGCCAAGAGACACCGGTTGTTCGTCTGGGTGGCGTGTGTTGCGCTCCAGCGGAATCAGGCGCCTGGCGAGGCGATCATAAAGCGGATGCGAGACGCGATTGAGCTGCGCGGAAATGACAAAGGACAAGGCCACTGTGATAGCCAAAGGCGTCAGCCATTGCGGTAACACCACGCTGGCGACGATGAGCCCGAATTCGCTGTGATTGGTCAGGCTCGAGGCGCTGAGAAAGGCACTACGCGCACGCAGGCGGAACAGCAGGAACAAGAAGAAGAACAGTGCCCCCTTGAGCGGTAGCAGCAAGGCCACGGCCCCCGCGAAGAGCATCGCATCCATGTCCGGCAGACCGCCGATGCCGATCTGCAGGAAGAAGCCGACCAGAAACACTTCCTTGATCGCCCACAGCGAGTTGGATAGCTCGGTCGCGCGCTTGTGCTTGGCCAGCATCGCGCCGAACGCCAGCGCGCCCAGTTCCGAGCTAAGGCCCACATATTCGAAGCCCAGGCCGCCCGCGACCAGCGCCAGCATCAGGCCGAGCAGCACCATGAGTTCCTCGTGACCGCTGTAGTCGAGCAGGCGGAACAGCAACGGGCGAAGCAGCGGCAAGCCGAACACCAGCAAGGCCCAGGCGGAGGGCACCTTGCCGCTGGCGATGCTCATCACCACCAGGGCAATCAGGTCCTGGATGATGAGCACGCCGATCGCGACGCGGCCATGGAAGGCGCGCAATTCGCGCTTGCCTTCGAGCACCTTGGCCGCCAGCACGGTGCTGGAAAATGACAGGGCGACCGCCAGCAGCAGGCTGTCGCGCCAACTGATATCGAGAAAGAAGAAGATCGCCGGCAGCACGATCAGGCTGGAAATACCGAAGTGCAGCAGGCTGCCGCCGATCACTTCGCGCCGCACCAGGTTGCTCAGCTTGAGCTTGAGCCCGACGGTGAAGAGCAACAGCAGCACGCCGAGATGGGCAAGGTGGGCGAGGATTTCGCTGTCCCGTGGGCCAACGCCAATGCGGTCGCCAAAGGCCGCCAGGGCGAAGCCGGCACCCAGATAGCCGATCAGCGGCGGCAGGCCGATCGCGCGCGAGGCGAGCCCGAGCGCGAAGGCGAAGGCGATCCAGGTGGCTTCGATCATGGGTCAGTCCTTCTCGGTTCGGCAGGCGGGCGCCGCATTTTAACGGGGGCGCGTGGCTTGTCGAGCATCGGAAAGAACGCCGGAGTGCAGGGAGCCCGCATGTGGCAGGCTCCGGTCGGGCGGGCGTCAGTGGTGCGCAGCACCCGTCAGTGCGTGGCGTTCCGGGCCACCCAGTACATTGAACAGCAGGTTGAGCGTCACCGCGCTGAGCGTCGCCACCGCGATGCCGCTATGGGTAATGGGCTCCATCCAGTGCGGCAGGTTGGCGAAAAACTCGGGCCGCACCACCGGCACCATGCCCAGGCCAATGCTCACCGCCACCAGCAGTTGGTTGCGACGGTCAGATGTCGGCTTCCTGCAAGATCTTTCAGTAAGGCGATTTCCTCACGCGACAGCCCGGCGGCCTGACCCACGATCAGCGGTACGACCACCGCGCCGCCGTACATCAGCAGCACGTGCTGAACGCTCACCAGCAGCATCTGCAGCAAGGGCAGTCGCTTCTCCGCTGGGGCGGTTTCCCCGCTCGGTCACATCGTTCATGCAAAACACCTCGGACGCTTTTGTTATTGGAGGGCGCGGTGACCCCGCTGAACGTGCGGGGCCGGGTATAGGGTGTTCGGGGTCCGGCTGTTGCCGTCCGCTGGGTTTTCTCGGGTTGAGCTGACGCCTCGCCTCGTGCTGCGAGACTTGAACGTCGAACAGGTGAAAAAAACCGCGCCCGGGAGCGCGGCTGGTGGGCGCGATCACTCGATCGGCGCGCCCTTGTCGATCCAGGCGCCGAGCAGGTCGCGCTCCTCCTGTGTCATGTTGGTCATGTTGCCCAGCGGCATGATGTGGCTTGCCACGGCTTGCGCATGAATCTTCGCGGCCTGCTGGCGGATCTGCTCGGGCGTGTCGAACATCACGCCCGCCGGCGCTGCGCTGAACAGCGGGCTGCTCGGCTGCGCGGCGTGGCAAACGGTGCAGCGTTCGTTGATGACCCGATGGACCTTGGCGAACTCGCTGTTGCCGGCTTGCTCGGCCGGCGCTGCTGCAGCGGCCTGTTGCGCCTCAATGCTCTGCTCGCGAGGGCTTGTCGGCACGGCGTTGGGAACACCACCCTGGCGGTTCGGCGCGGTGACGAAGGCCAGGCAGATCATCCCGACCGCCGCGGCCGGCAGCGCCCAGGCGAAGCGGTTGCTGTCATGCCGGGTGTTGAAGTAGTGGCGTACCAGCACGGCCAGCACCGATATGCCGGCCAGGATCGCCCAGTTGTACTGACTGCCATAGGTGCTCGGGAAGTGGTTGCTGATCATGATGAACAGCACCGGCAGGGTGAAATAGTTGTTGTGGCGCGAACGCAGCAGGCCCTTGGCGGGCAGCAACGGATCCGGTGTGCGGTTCTGCTCGATGGCGGCGACCAGCGCACGCTGTGCCGGCATGATGATGCGGAACACGTTGCCGACCATGATGGTGCCGATCAGCGCGCCGGTGTGGATATAAGCCGCGCGTCCGCTGAACACCTGTGAATAGGCCCAGGCGGCGAAAATCACCAGGACGAAGAGGATCAGGCCGAGCAGTGCGGGTTTCTTGCCTAGCGGGGAATCACAAAGCAGGTCATAGACGAACCAGCCCACGATCAGCGAGCCGAAACCGATGGCAATGGCCGTGGCCGGGGTCAGGTCGCTGCCGGGTGCGATCAGATAGAGGGTAGGGTTCAGGTAGTAGACCACCATCAGCAGGGCCACGCCCGACAGCCAGGTGGTATAGGCCTCCCACTTGAACCAGTGCAGGTTCTCCGGCATTCGGGGTGGGGCGAGCTTGTACTTCTCCAGGTGGTAGATGCCGCCGCCGTGAATCGCCCAGAGATCGCCCGAGAGACCATCACGTGGGTTGGCGCGGTTGAGGTTGTTTTCCAGCCAGACGAAATAGAACGAGGCACCGATCCAGGCGATGCCGACGATCATGTGAATCCAGCGAATAGTAAGGTTCAGCCATTCGGTTAGATGTGCTTCCACGATAGTTACCTCTTGCACGGCTGGCACGCCAACCGCTGTTTCTTCTTATTCGACTCGTCGCAAGTGTCCGGCTTGTCAGCAGCACGCATGGCGGTATCGGCTGAGCACGGCAGCCGCGTCGGCGATGGCCTCGTTGATCGGTCGGTCGCTTACTTGGAGTCCCGGTGGGGGTCGAGGAGAAGCAGCTCGTCCTCGGTGAAAAAATGCTCGTCGCAGTTGTTGCCAGAACCGCTGCGATCGACCACCAGGAATTCATCCCGCTTTTCGATCGTCAGCACCGGGTGGTGCCAGACGCCGCGGTGGTAATTGACGCCCTGCCTGCCGTTGCTGCGAAAGGCGCGGACATGACCCGGTACAGGTGCATCGCCAAGTGGCGCGACCACGACCAGAAAGGGGTTGCCGAGCAGCGGAATGAACGCCTGGCTGCCCTGCGGATGTCGTTCGAGCATGCGAATGACCAGCGGCATCTCCAGCGCGTCGGCGGCGAAGATGCTGATGATGGCCCTGTCGTCCGGTTGCGCGGTCTCTACCGTCGCCAGCTTGTGATAGCGGCGGGTGGAACCGTTGTTGATCATGAAATAGTCGCTGCCTTCGGTTTCGATGACATCACCGAAGGGGGCGAAGGCTTCCTTGGTCAACGGTTCGATCGTGAGTGTGCGCATAGGGACTGCTCTGTCTGGTGTTTGCGTAGGTGCGAGCACGCTCGCTCCTACAGGATTTCTTTTACTTCACTGCCTTGCCGAACAACCGCAGACGGCTAACGCCTCCGTCCGGGAAGATGTTCAGGCGCACGTGGGTGATCGGGCCAAGCTTGGCGATCTGCTCGCTAAACTCGTGTTCGGCGTGCATCTGCAGCTTCTGGCTCGGTAGCAGCTCGCGCCAGAACAGGCTCTGGGTTTCGATCTGGCTGTCGGTGCCGCCTTTAACGTAAGCCGCCTGGATCGAGCAGCTATCCGGGTAGTTGCCTTTGAAGTGCAGGGTGTCGACGACGATGCGCTCGATCTCTCCGGGAGTGCCCAGCGCGACGATGACCCAGTCGTTACCCGGCGTGCGGCGGCGGGCGGTTTCCCAGCCGTCGCCCATGTTTTCGCCGCGGTTCGGGTTGAGAATGTTGCTCATGCGACCGAAATGCTCGTCGGAACAGGCCAGCGCGCGGCCGCCATTCAGCGCCGCCGCCAGGTCGACCTGCTCGTTGTCGCCGACGCTGCTCCAGTCGCGGTACGGGATGCCGTGCACGCGCAGACGGGCAACACCACCATCCGGGTAGATATTGAAGCGCAGGTGGCTGACCGGCTTGTCGAACGCGATCTCGTGGTAGTGGTGGCTGTTGCCCTTGAGTTCGACGGCCGGCAGGATTTCGGTCCACTGGGTGCTGTCGTCCGGGTCGCCTTCGGCGAGGAAGCAGGCTTCCAGCGAGGCGGAGGGCGGGAAATTGCCGGTGAAGAAGCTGGTGTCGATGTCGACGCCCTTGATCGAGCCGGGCACGCCGAGGCGAATGACCGCGTGGTCGTAGCCTTCGAAGCGCTTGCGGCGCGATTCCCAGCCGTCCATCCACTTGCCGTTGTCATCGAACACGCCCTCCTTCCATACGGCCGGCGTCGGCTGGAACAGCCGGTTGACGTCGGCGAACCAGTCGTCGGTGACGGAGATGGCCTTGGTGCCCAGACGGGCGTCGGCCAGGTTGACGTATTTTTCGAAAGGTACGGCGTAGCTTTTCATACGTTGTTCTTCTCTTCGTGTCGTCTGATGGTGCTTGCTTACATCGCCTGCAGACGGAACAGGGCGATCTTGTTGATTTCAGCCAAGGCCCGAGCGAACTCCTGATCCTGCGAGTTGTGCATGCGCTCCTCGAACGCGGCGAGGATCTGGTGCCGGTTGCTGCCCTTGACCGCCATGATGAAGATGAAGCCGAACTTGGCCTTGTAGGCGTCGTTCAGTTCGGTAAAGCGTGTGAACTCTTCCGAGGTGCATTCATGGATGCCGGCGCCGGCCTGTTCGGCGGTGCTTGATGCGGTCAGTTCCCCGCGCACGGCAGCCTTGCCGGCGAGGTCCGGGTGAGCGTTGATCAGGGCCAACTGGGTGTCGGGATGGGCCGACAACATGGCCTGGGACATGCGCTCGTGCATCACCTCCACGTAATCCAGCGTCTCGTCTACGCCGGCCTGATAAACAGTGTCGGCTACCCACGGCGAATGCTCGTAGACATCAGCGAAAGTCGAGATAAAGGTGTCTCGGTCGAGTGTGGACGGTTTGATCGTCTTGAACGGGGTCATTGGCTGCGGTCCTGAATAAGCGGATGGGTCGAGTGCCAGTGGCGGGCAATGTCGACACGGCGGGCAAACCACACCTGCTCGTGACCCTTGGCGTACTCGATAAAGCGCTGCAGCGCGGCCAGGCGAGCGGGGCGACCCAGCAGACGACAGTGCATGCCAATGGACAGCATTTTCGGCGCGCCCTCACAGCCTTCGGCATATAACACGTCGAAGGCGTCCTTCAGGTATTCGAAGAAGTCGTCACCCTTGTTGAAGCCCTGCACCTGGGTGAAGCGCATGTCATTGGTGTCCAGCGTGTAGGGGATCACCAGATGCGGCTTGTCCGGCGTCGATTCCGGGTCCCAATAGGGGAGGTCGTCGTCATAGGTATCCGAGTCATAAAGGAAGCCGCCTTCCTCGCGCACCAGCCGGCGAGTGTTCGGCCCGGTGCGGCCGGTGTACCAACCCAGCGGACGCTCACCAGTGATGTCGGTGAGGATGCGGATGGCTTCGAGCATATGTTCGCGCTCTTGCGCCTCGTCCATGTACTGGTAGTCGATCCAGCGATAGCCATGGCTACAGATCTCGTGGCCGTCGGCGACCATCGCCTTGATGACCTCCGGATGGCGCTGCGCGGCCATCGCCACGGCGAAAATCGTCAGCGGTATATCGAATTTGCGGAACAGCTTGAGCAGCCGCCATACCCCGGCACGGCTGCCGTATTCGTAGAGCGACTCCATGCTCATGTTGCGCACGCCCTGCAGGGGCTGGGCTGACACCATCTCGGAGAGGAAGGCTTCGGATTCCTTGTCGCCATGCAGGACGCAACGCTCACCGCCTTCCTCGTAGTTGAGCACGAAGGACAGGGCGATACGGGCGTTGCCCGGCCATTGCGGATGGGGTGGATTTTCGGCGTAGCCGATAAGGTCGCGAGGGTAGTCTGCGCTCACTGTTGTTATTCCTTGTCTGATCCGCGGGTCGCCGCTATGAAGTGTTGGCGACTGTCATGGCTCAATTGTATACAAAAGGTTTTGCGGTTTGTAAATTAAAAAACCCGATAATCTATTGGTCATGATCCGGGTGCGGCGCCTCTTCCCTCATGGTTTGTCTCGCTGGCCTGCAAGTCAGGCACTTCTAGCTAACACCAGCCAGCAGGAAGCGGGCCAAAATGGTGATCTATAAACTGTGTACAATTTTGTCAAAAACTGTCTTTGTTTATTTTGTCGGGATGCTATGCTCGATCCATCTCCACCATCCATCACCAAGAGGAGGCGGGCATTGGCGATTGATCGCTGGTGCTGGAATCTATGGGACGTTTGACAACTCATGTACTGGATGCTGCCCACGGTTGCCCAGGCAGCGACATCCGCATCGAACTCTATCGTGTCGAAGGCGAACGCCTCGAGCTGGTTAAGACGAGTCGGACCAATAGCGATGGCCGTTGCGACTCGCCTCTGCTGGAAAGTGACGACTATCGTTCTGGCGTGTATCAATTGCAGTTCGCTGCCGGCGACTACTACCGCGGGCGCGGCATTGCGCTTCCCGAACCGGCCTTTCTGGATGTTGTGGTGCTGCGCTTCGGCATCAGTGCCGAGCAGGATCATTACCACGTGCCGTTGCTGATTTCGCCGTATAGCTACTCGACTTATAGAGGTAGCTGATTGCACCCCGCCGCAGTCTTAAGTGATGCGGCTGTACCGCTCCCATGCGTGAAACCTTGACTCCCCTGAGTCCCCCGGCCCGCCTACCTGGCGGGTTTTTTTTGGGGTTCGTTAGTGTAGGAGAAGGTTCGTGATACGGCCTAATGCCTCAGCCTTGCTGCCTTGCTGCCTGGCTTCAGAGCGCTACCGGCTCATCAACGAAACCGCTCCTGCGCCCCCGAACAGTGCCGCGCTCGTCCGGTTGAACCACACATGCCCCTTCCCGGTGCGCAGGTAACGCGCCGCGCCCTGCGCGCCCAGCCCATAGGCCAGCTTGCAACACAGGTCGAGCACCGCCCAGGTGGCGACCATGATCAGCAGCTGCGGCAGCAACGGCTGTTCCGCATTGAGAAACTGCGGCAGAAAGGCGGCGAAGAAGAGGATGTCCTTTGGATTGCTGCCGCCGAGCAGAAAGGCTTGCCCGAACAGGCGCCCGAACCGCGGCGCTGACGCTGGGCCATCGACCTCGCGCGCAACCGGTGCGCGACGTGCCTCTTGCCAGCTCTGCCAGGCGAGGTAGAACAGGTACAGCGCACCGACCAGCTTGAACGTGCTGAAAAGCCGCTCCGAGGCCAGCAGGATGGCGCCAAGCCCCAGTGCCGAGGCGCTGAGCAGGAGAATGGATGCCGTCACCCCGCCGAGAAACGCCGGCCACGAGCGGCGAACCCCATGGTTCAGGCTGTTGCTGATCATCAGCAGCGACAGCGGTCCGGGGATCAGGATCACCACCAGCGCCGCGCTCGCATACAACAACCAGGTTTCCAGACTCATCACACCCTCCCGAGAAACAGAAAAGCCCCGCCGCGGCGCGACGGGGCGGTGATGCGCGCCTCGCTCAGAGAAAGGCGAACTTGGCGACGAATATCACGCACAACACATACAGGCTGATCGAGACCTTGTCGCGTTGCCCGGTGAGCAGCTTCAGCGTCGCGTAGGTCAGGAAGCCCAGGGCGATGCCGTTGGCGATGGAGAACGTCAGCGGCATCATCACCACGGTCACGATCGCCGGGATGGTGTCGGTGTGGTCCTTCCAGTCGATATGCGCCATGCCGCTCATCATCAGCATCGCCACATAGATCAGCGCGCCTGCGGTGGCATAGGCGGGAATCATGCCAGCCAGCGGGGCGAAAAACATCGCGATCAGAAACAGCACGCCGACGGTCACCGCGGTCAGCCCGGTGCGGCCGCCCGCGGCCACGCCCGAGGCACTTTCCACGTAGCTGGTCACCGGCGGACAGCCGACAAAGGCACCGACGACGCTGGATGTGCTATCCGCTTTCAGCGCGCGGGACAGGTTCTGGATCTTGCCGTCCTCGTCTACCAGATGAGCCCGGTGCGCAACGCCCATCAGCGTGCCCGCCGTGTCGAACATGTTCACGAAGAGAAACGCGAGGATCACGCTGACCATCGCGACATTCAGTGCACCGGCGATGTCCATCGCCAACCAGGTTGGCGCCAGGCTCGGAGGCATCGATACCAGGCCGTTGTACTCGACCAGCCCCATCGCCCAGCCGATACCGGTGACCACCAGCATGCTCAGCAGGATCGC